>NZ_JACYVC010000002.1:0-578430 GCF_014842145.1 Stenotrophomonas sp. CFBP 13718 | reverse complement strand
GGGCGGCCGCGAAGCGGCGGGGTGTGGGTGCTGGTGAGACGGGGCCCACGATTTGCGAAGCAAAGTGTGGGAGCGACAGCGCGAATGCGATGGCGTGGACCCGTGCCATGGATGGCGCGAAACGAGGCCCGCATGGATGCGGTCGTTGCCGTCCCCCGCCCAGCCCCACCGCCCGACCCCAAGCAAGCAGCCTGCTGTCAGCGCCAGCCGCGAGGGGGTTCTACCCGTTCGACCCACTTCCGCCCTGCGCCAGCGCCATGAAATTCGCCTCCATCGGCAGACGCGGGGCGGGGCACAGTCCCGCCGGGCCACCCGCATCGCGGGCCATCCAGTCGTTCACGACGCCACCCAGCAGGTCGATGCGCATCGGCAGGGTGATGTGGTCTTCGCCGCGCATCTCGATGTAATGCGCCCGTGGACTGGCCTGCGCCAAGCGACGGCCCTGGCTGACCGGGATGTGCTGGTCGTCGTCACCGTGCAGCAGCAATACACACGCTTGGCTGCGTGCTACCGCGCGGCTGACATCCACGCGGTCCAGGTTCACACCCAATCGGCGGTTGGCGGCAGCGATCACCTCGTCCATGTTCTGGTCGGCATAGCGCCAGCGTGCGTAGGCGGCCACCGCCTGTGCCTGCCACCCCGTCGGCTGGCTCGCCAGCAGGTGCGGGATCATGCTGCGGATGGCATCCCCGGCATTGGCGAAGGACTCCATGGCCACCACGCCCTGCACCTGCGAGCCGAGCCTTTCTGCGGTAAACAGCGCGGTCGCCGCGCCGTAGGACACGCCGAACAGGTACAGCGGGCCCTGCACCTCGCCGCTGGCGCGCAGGGCGTGGATCACATCGACCACTTCGTCTGATTCCACGGTCCCGTAGCCCGCCGGTCCACTGCCCGAGTGACCGTGGTTGCGCAGGTCGATGGTCACCACCCGATAGCCGGACTGCGCCAGCTGCAACGACCACGGCAGCATGGCATCGCCGCTCATCATCCAGCCATGCAGCAGCACGACGGTGCCGCGCGGCGGCTGTGCATGGAAGCGGCCCGTGGGCGCAAGGCGCAGGTCCATGTCCATCGGCTGGCCGCCTTCGTGGCGGGGGCGTGCATACCGGTAGTGCAGCCCGTAATCGCCCGCATCGAAGGCGCGCCAGAAGATCGGCACGCCGGCGCGGCTGGTGACCTTGCCGCTGCGGTTGGGCAGGGTGGCGATGGTGGCGGCGATGTGGGCCTGGTCAAGCAGCGGCGAGGCGCCGCCCGGCGATACCAGGCGCTCGCTGAGCGAGGTGGAAGAGGAAGGGGAGCAGGCGGCCAGCCACAGGCACGCGCAGGCCAGCAGCAGCCGCATCATGGTCGGGTTCATCAGGAAGTTGGCCGCGCAGGCTACCGGCGCAGGGCGCGCTCGATCTACCGTGGTTCGATGACGCGTTGATGACAGTGCGGCATCGGTTCAGGCACGCGCGTTCGGGGAGGCGTCAGCGGCGATCGGGGCGGGGAAGGCGGGCAAGACGGGTGCCGCTGGCGCGGTCGTGCCACGCCAGGCGGTCACGGTCGACCAGCGCCCACCAGAAGCCCAGACCGGCGGCCAGCAGAGACAGCGTGCCCACGCTGTAGCGCAGCCAAGCGGCACGCCGGGTGGGGCGACTGCCGTCGGCCATCAGCACCGTGAGCCGCCACGGACGCATCCCCAGCGTCTGCCCGCCCCTGCGCCAGCTGCCGCTGGCATACAGGCCGGTCAGGACCCAGCAGCACGCCCACAACGCCCACTGCCAACTGCTGAACGGTGCGATGTTATCGCGCGCGGTGTGGCCCATCACGGTGTAAGCGATCACGAACACCGAACCCGCCAGCATCCACAGCGCCAATGCGGGAAACAGGTCGTACAGCAACGACAGCAGGCGCCAACCCAGCAGCGAGGCGGGTCGGGGCGATACGGCGGCGGGTGCATCATGCAGTCCAGGCATGCGCCGAAGCATACGCAATGCTGGTGGCGCATGCTGCGTGCCGCGTATGCTCGCCGCATGTCCGTCGCCACCACGCCCGCAGAACGCCGCCAACTGGTACAGGCACTGCCCGAACTCGATGCCGCCGATGCCGCGGCGATCACCCGCTTCCTGGATGCCGCATGGGCCGAACACGGCTTGGCGCGCGCCAGCGTCGACAGCTACCGGCGTGACCTCGAGGGGCTGGCGCGATGGCGGGTCGGTCGTGCAGGCAGCCTGGCGACCGCTGATCGCGCTGGCCTGTTCGACTATCTGGCTTGGCGTACGCGTCATGGCTGGTCACCACGCAGCAACGCGCGCCTGCTTTCCGCACTGCGTGCCTTCTTTGCCGATGCGGTGCGCCGGGGGTTGCGCAGTGACGATCCCACCGCACTGCTGGATCCGCCGAAGCTGCCGCGCCTGTTGCCCAAGGCGCTGGCGGAAAGCCAGATCGAGGCGTTGCTGGCCGCGCCGGACGTGGAGGACACGCGCGGTCTCCGTGACCGCGCCATGCTGGAACTGATGTATGCCGCCGGCCTGCGCGTGAGCGAGCTGGTGGGCCTGCCGGCGGTGGCGGTGAACCTGCGCCAGGGCGTGCTGCGTGTCACCGGCAAGGGCAGCAAAGAGCGTCTGGTGCCACTGGGCGAAGAGTCGCAGCATTGGCTGGAACGTTATCTCAAAGAGGCGCGTCCCCAGTTGGCCAACACGCGTGCGGTGCCGGCCGACGACAGCGGCCAGGTCCCGTTGTTCATCGAGCCCAGCCTGCGGCCGCTGAGCCGTCAGGCCTTCTGGCATCTGGTTAAGCGGTACGCGGCGGTGGCCGGTATCGATACGGCACGCATCAGCCCGCATGGCCTGCGGCACAGCTTCGCCACCCATCTGCTCAACCATGGCGCTGACCTGCGCGCGCTGCAGATGCTGCTTGGCCACAGCTCGCTGTCGACCACGCAGATCTACACGCTGGTGGCACGCGAGCACCTGCAGAAGCTGCATGCGAAGCACCATCCACGCGGTTAGAAGCGGGCGGAGAGACCATCGTCTTCGCCATCGGACCACTGCTCTGAATCGTCGTTATCCGGGTTCAAGGACTCGACGCTCCGATGGAGATGATCGGCGGCCGGCGATCCGTATCCGGAATCTTCGGAGCGTAGCAGCAGGGCCTGCGACCCGGCAGCCGCCAGAGCCGCAGGGGCGACGCCGCGCTCGACGAGCACGCTGTCTATCGCTTCGCTTTCCAGGCTGTCCGCGAAGGTGTCCAGCACAGAGGGCGTTGCCTGCCAACCGGAATGGGGTGATTTGTGGGGGTGGGCGCGGATGAACTCGACCAGCTCGAAGGTGCGCAGGCAGCGGGTCTGCGCAGGGGAGGGGTCCGCCGTACCTGGATCGATCGCCTCGTCCCGCGCGCTGAGGAATGCGGCCCGGAACTCGGCGAAGTTCGGCCATGCTCGCTGCCAGAACGCGGTGGCGATCCACGTCCATGAGGCTGGGACGATGTGGTCACTGCCTTCCCGCTCCCCCATCGACCCATTGATGCTCGGTGTCGGTGTCGGTGTCGGGGCTCTCGCATCATCCGCGGGCGGGGGTACGAAGCGGCTCAGGATGATGGACAACGCAGCGGTCTGTGCATCGGCCGACGCGGGCTGGCGGCCGGCAATGTGCGCGAGGATGTCCTTCGTCGCCTCTCGCGCTCTCTGCTCGCGTATGTCTTGTTCGGCATTCACCTCGCTGGCCTCGTTCCGCGCCTGTGCGTTCACTTGCCTGCGTAGCGCCGTCTCATCGAGATGGCCTGCCCAGAAGGCATTCGCCAACTGTTGGCGCGCCTCTCTGCGCAGATTGGTCGGATCCAGCATGGCGGTCAGCTGTTGTTTGACTGCGGGGTCGACGAATGCATCGGCCTGCAGCGTGCACTGGGTGCGGATCAGTACGCCGCGGAAGGCCGTGACGGTCTCCACGGGCTGGGATGCGATCGACGCGCCGCGATGGGCAGCGGGATCGGGATGGGTTGCCTCATCGAGCATCACTTTGTAGGGAGCCAGCTTCCGGGCTTTGTTCTCGAACTGGTCAAGCGTCATGCGACCCGATCTGACGCGGTCGGCCAAGCGCGTCTCGCGATTATTGATACTGCGCAATGCTGCAGTGAGGCGGGCATCTGAATACTCCTTGCGGACAAGTCGTACTTTCGCACTGAGCTGGTTGAGGACATTTGCCCGGAACATCAGGCCGAGCTGGGAAACGATGTGCATGCCGGGCTCCCCCCACGTTGCGCGTTCAACTGGACGTTGCGGTTACGGGTGCATGATTGCTTCCATCAATCGCTCAACGCCAGCAGGCTGTCGTTTATCACCGTGGTGATTCCCTGATACGCCCGCTCAGGGCGCCTGTGCGAGAATCGGGCTCCTACTTATCCTGCGGGCCTTTCGATGTTCCGAGTCCTTACTGCCGTCCTGCTCGGCACGCTCAGCCTGTCTGCCTGTGCGCAGCCTGCCGCACCCGCCGCCGGCAAGCCTGTTGCGACATCCACCGCCGCGCCGGCGCGGGGAGGCGCGGAGCAGAACGTGCGCGCTGCGTTGGCCCAGCTGGACCCCAACTTCAAGCCCGATTATGTCGGCGCCGCACCCTTCCCCGGCTTCCGCGAAGTCGTGGTGTCGGGCCAGGTGATGTATGTGTCCGATGACGGCAAGTATCTGATGCAGTCGCAGCCGTATGACATCCAGGCCAAGGCGTTGGTCAACAGTGAAGGTTTGCTGGCCTATCGCCGTGGCTTGCTGGAGAAGGCCAACCACGGTGACCGGATCGTGTTTGCTGCGCCCAATGCCAAGCACACCATCACCGTCTTTACGGATATCGAATGCGGTTACTGCCGCAAGCTGCACCAGGATATCGCCGAGCTCAACCGCAACGGCATCACCGTGGAATACCTTGCCTTCCCGCGGATGGGGCTGGGCAGCAAGGATTACACCGACATGATCTCGGTCTGGTGCGCGAGCGATCGCCGCAAGGCGTTGACCGACGCCAAACAGGGCAAGCCGGTGACGGCGAAGAACTGCACCAATCCGGTGGCGATGCAGTACGCGCTGGGTCAGCAACTGGGCGTCAACGGCACGCCGGCGATCTTTGCCGCCGATGGTTCGCAGCTGGGTGGCTACCTGCCCCCGGCGCAGCTGAAGGCTGCGCTGGATCGCCGCGCGCGCTGACTTCGCGCGTACGCGGGCGCGCCGCCGGGAATCGATCATCAGTCCAGCCGACTGAAGTCGGCTCTACCGTCGGCTCTACCGGGGATGCGGGTGCGGTGGTAGCGCCGAGCCGTGCTCGGCGGAATGTTTGCGGCGCGCGGTACATAAGGCAGCCGACTGAAGTCGGCTCTACCCCCGAAGCAACCCGAAGCGACCCGACCGGACGCGACTGTCGGGAACGCTCCCCGGCATTGGCCGGGGAGCGTTTGATGCTCCTTACTTCAGACCATCACTGATGCTGCGCGACAAGGTGCCCTGTGCATCGTCGCCGCTGAACTCCCAGAAGAATGCGCCGCCCAGTCCCTGGGCTTTGACGTAGGTCATCTTGCGGGTCACGTTGGCAGGGGTGTCATAGCTCCACAAGGTGCTGCCGTTGTATGCCCAGGTGGCGCCTGCCGCGGTGTCGGTGTAGGTCGGCCAGCCGAGGTTCTTGAGCACCTTCCAGTCTTCGATGCCGGCCTCGTAGGTGCCCGCCGCTGCCCCGGATGCGGTCTGGTACATGCCGTTGTTACCGCCCACTACGCCGTTCCAGCCGCGACCATAGAAGCCGATGCCCAGGTTGAGCTTGGAGGCGGGCACACCGCGGGCCAGGAACGCTTCGATAGCGTCATTGCTGTTGTACTGCAGCTGGTCGCCGGTGGACGGATCAGCAGCGGCATTGAACAGCGCGGAGTGATGGTTGGTCCGCGGATCCCACGCGCCGTGGAAGTCGTAGGTCATCACGTTGATGTAGTCCAGGTACGGGTGGTACGCCGCCGGGTTCGTCACGCGGATCTTGTCGATACCGGCGCCGACCGCCACCGTCAACAGCAGGCCAGGACGCACCGCATCCAGCTGGCGGCGGAATTCGGCCAGCAGTGCGGTGAAGTTGGCGTTGTCCTCCGGCGCGCCGCAGGCGATGCCACAGGCCACGGGGTATTCCCAGTCGATGTCGATGCCGTCGAACACGCCCAACGCGGCGCCGGCACCGCCCGCCCCGTCGGTAACGGGCAGGTTGCCGCGGATGTAGGCATCGATGCACGAGGCCACGAAGGCTTGGCGGTTTTCCGGGCGCGCGGCGCTGGAGAAGCCGCGTGACCAGGTCCAGCCGCCCAGCGAGATCAGCGCTTTCAGACCGGGATGCTTGGCTTTGAGCTGCTTGAGCTGGTTCCAGTTGCCGCGCAGCGGCTGGTCCCACGTGTCGGCGCTGCCACTGACACTCTCACCGGCCGCGAAGGCCTTGCTGTAATCGGCGAAGGCGTCACCCCCGGCACCCGTGTTGGCATCGGACGGCTGGGTGACGCCCACTTCGCAGCGGTTGTTGCGCACATTGCCGAACGCATAGTTGATATGGGTCAGGCCGGCGGCCGATCCACTGGCGTCGATGTTCTTGACCCGATAATTGCGGCCATAGATACCCCACTGGGTGAAGTAGCCGATGACCCGCTTGCCTGCACCGCCGCCGCTGCCGGCAAGGGTGGTGGCGCTGACGGTACTGCCCTGGGCCGACGCATTGCCGGCGTTGTCACGCGCCCGCACGCGGTAGCTGTAGGCGGTGGAAGGCAGCAGTCCTCCGTCGACATAGGATGGGCTGGAGGGCGAGCCCACCAGGGCGCCATTGCGATACACGTCGTAGCCCGCCAAGCCACTGCCGCCGCTGTTGTCGCTGGCGGCGGTCCAGCTCAGGGCCACGCTGTTGGCGGTGCGGGTGCCTACCGACAGCCCGCCCGGCACGCTGGGTGCGGTGGTGTCACCACTGGCGGCGTTGACGGTGATGGTGATCGTGGCGGTGCTGGCCGTGGCGTTGCCGTTGTCGGTGGCCACCGCGCGCAGGGTGTGGCTGCCGGCG
Organism: Stenotrophomonas sp. CFBP 13718; assembly: GCF_014842145.1. Classification (NCBI taxonomy): domain Bacteria; kingdom Pseudomonadati; phylum Pseudomonadota; class Gammaproteobacteria; order Lysobacterales; family Lysobacteraceae; genus Stenotrophomonas; species Stenotrophomonas sp. CFBP 13718. Next base: position 571,393 of record NZ_JACYVC010000002.1, on the reverse strand, counting down.
CTGGCGTTGGTCCAACTGGCGCTGTAGGGCGCGCTGGTGTCGATACCCAGCGAGGTGCCGCCGCGGAAGAACTCGACCTTGCTGATGCTGCCGTCGGCATCGCTGGCATTGGCCGTGACCGACACCGTGCTGCCAGCGCTGAAGAGGGCGCCGTTGGACGGCGAGGTCAGGGTGACCACCGGGGGCTGGTTGCTGCCACTGCCGGTACAGGTGCCCAGGTTGGTGTAGTACGGCGCGCCAGCCGGATGATCGGGCGGTGCGTTCCAGATGTCCTGTCTGGCCTGGTACAGCACGCCGTTCTTCTGCAGGGTGTCACCGGTGCGGTAGATCTTCGCCTGGTCCCATTGGCCGACGCCGGTGCAGTTGGCGGCCTGTGCCAAGGCAGGCAGGCTGCCGCCGATGGCCAACGCCAGCAGCCAGGCAGGACGGTGATGGAACGGGCGGGCGGGACGAGCGGCACTGCGTGCAATCGGGTCATGCATGATGGGTCTCCGATCGAATCAGGGTGTCGCGCGGGCCCCGATGGCGCCGCGCGTAACGCAGGTCCGGACGCCACCGGACAGGCAGCGGAGGGGCGGACGCACCGCGACACAGTCAGTTGGCGCGCGGTGGAGACAACGTTGTCATCGATCGCAGCAATAAACTGTGAGCCAGTGCGCTATTTGCGTCAGCTATGTGACCGGTGATGAACCGGTCACATAGCAGCGCCTGGCTGTGTCTCAGGCGCGGGGAATGGCGCGCCCTGCCTCGGGTGCGCGCTCGGATTTCACCGCCCGGGGAATGACGCTGTCGGTCCAGTAGTCTTCGATCTCGGCGCGGATTGCCGCCAAGTGCCCCCCAATCGGTTCGTCGGCGCGGACGGTCTGCAGGATCGCCGAGCGGAATTCTTTCTCGACCACAGTGCGTATCCGCGCCTGTGCGGCAGCCAGGTTTTCTTCGTCCTTCATCGCGGCCAGTGCCGCTTCAATCTGTTCCATGTAGGTCGTAATGGCCTTGTTGTGTAGTTCGCTGAGTTTCTGTTGCCGCGCCTTCAGGGCCTTCGTGTTCGTCGCCTGATAGCCAGCGAACGCGGTGTCGATGTCCTGCCGCACTTTCTCAGCCTGCGCAGGCCTTGAATCGCCTAGCGTGCTGCGCAGGGGGGATAGGACCTGGGCGCTATGATGGTGATGCAGCTCCTCAAGGACGGCAGGCCGGTGGACGCCCTCGCTGACCAGCCGGTCCATGGCGTCGCGATAGGCGTCCAGCGCGAGGGAAGCGCACACGGCGGTGAATTCCGGGGAGGGATCCACCGGCAGCACGTTCGCAGACACGGCGGACTCGGTAGACGCAGAGGATGCTTCACGGGGCGGTGGCGGGATGGTTGGGACATGCGGAACGCGCGGTGGCGCTGTATCCGGCAACCTGCCCTCCTGTGCACCTGCAACCTGCCGCAGCTCGGGCGTGTTCCAGATGTGGTCGGCCAGGGCCGCGCGCATCCGGCTGTTCGCTCCTGCTTCCTCCGTTTCGCCCAGTGCTCGAGATAGGCAGCTGAAGAAGCAGTCGCCATCATCGGCCACCTGCTCGATAGCCTGTTCCCGGTCACGCCGGATCAGGCTGAAGTGACGTTCATGCCGCAGCAGAATGATTTCATCTTCGGCCGGCTCGGGCAATTCTTCGGCGCTGCCGTTGCGGTGGCACCGCTCCTCCTCGCCCGGGCGGTACAGATGGATGCCATCGTGGTCCGAATCCACGATGCGCAGCGCGCGCCCAGCGAGCAAGTCCGGCACATTGACGATCAACGGCAGCAGATCCCCGATGCCCTCGTTCCACACGCCCGACTGCTGGAAGAGATGCAGCGTCAGGCCTGCTGCCAGGCAGGACTGGTCGCTCTCGCTGAGCACCTGCCCCTGGACCATGCCGGTCCATACTTGAGCCCGCAATGATCTCAATGCTCCCCTGGACATGTCTGTCAGCGTGAGGTTTAACTGGTCCAGCAGACGCTGGAAGCGTGCTTGTTCCGTCACCGGCACCGTCGGCGGCAACATCTGCGGTAGCGTTGGGAGGGGACCGTGCGCGTGACGGTGCGCTACCGCGTTGCTCAGGACTTCCGGATCGCCACCGGTCAAGCCCGCCAAGGCAACCCGATGCAGGTCGGTAGCAGGCGACTCTGCGTTGCCGACGCGCTTGAGCGGCAAGGTCTGCGATCGGCCCGGCGGATCGACCCAGGTAACCCGTGCGCTGGCGGCTCGTGTGGCGTGCACTATTGGGGAAAGAGAGGCGGCAGTGGCAGGCATCAGGGTTCCAGCAGTGAAGGAGGGCGAGGGTGGGGTGCCAGCGTGGGCGCTCCGCTGCGACCGCGCAGACCGTCAAAAGCGCGCTTGATCGCGTACAGATGCAGTTCCGCCTTCTGCGGCCGGGTTGGGGTAGACGCGGGCCGGGCAGGCGTCGAGCGCCCGATCAGAGCGTGCGGCTGACCGCTCTGGATACGCAGGGGACGTCATGGAAACCGCTCTGCCACTGCTGGCGTATCAACTTGATGCGCTCCAAGGCTGCCTCGCCTTCGCGCGCCGTGGGCGGTGAAGGTGATGGCAGCGGTGCTGTGGCCGAGGCGGCATCCTGCTTGGGCGGGACGGGTGCGGCAACGGCCGCGGCAGTCGCAGCCGCAACCGCAACCACGCTGCGACTGAAGTTGGCGGCCGGCGGCGGTGCGGCGGTCGTGCGCACGGTGCGGGAGAAGTTGCACAACGATGCCCGTGCGGCAGCAGCGCTGAATTGTCCGTTGCGCAGCGCCAGTCCGGTGAAGGCGCAGCGCGCTGCGCTCACGCTGGCGGGCGGGCGCATCGATGCACCTGCCAGCGCACGGGTCGCGGCACGGGGTGCCACGGTAAAAACGGGTTTCGGCACGCGGTCTGCCGCGCCGGACAGGCGGTTCATCACGGCCTGCGTAAGCGGTTGGTAGCCCGATCTGCCGGTGGCGGCATTTCGTACCTGGGAAGGCGTCAGGTGGGTCGACCGCTGCACGGTCTGCGCGGCGAGTGAAACGGCGCGTGCGGTGAAGGACGGGGAGGGATGGATCAGCATCGAGATGTCTCACGGGAAGGATGAGGGGGGGCAGCGTGCCTGCTGCGTCTGACGGCGGCCGCCATAAATGGCGCAGCCGTCCTATCCGCGCAGGCGATCCAGTGCGCGCTTGATACCGAACAGATGGAACTCACTGCGTTGCGGCAACGTCGGATACTTATGCGGGGGATGGGGAATCATCTCGGACGGCTTGGGGATGAGGCCGCGCAGAAGATCCTCCAGGCGTGCGGGATCGGGCGACCTGCTGCGATGGAGGGCCATCGTCTGCAGCAATACCGCCGACGGTTGCGGCATCGACACCGTTGGCCGTTGCTGGCTGGGCGGCGAGGCCGCCGTCAGTTGCTCCGCCTCGCGCCCGTGCCAGAGCTTGCGCACGGCGCGCACCCTGTCCGCCGCCTCCAGCGCCTCGGTGCTGCTTTGACGCGCTGCACCGTTGTCCTTCGCGTTCAGCCCCTGCTGCGCGGGATGCTGGCCTGTGTCGCGCAGCATCCAGTCGGCACGTACCGCCCGGATGCGTTCCCATACCTGCTGGCAGGCAGCCGCGTTGTGCGGGGCCGCCTTCGAGGGAGCTGGCGCCTGCGCAGCGGCCATCTGCGCCAGACCCATCCGCAGCGGGGGCAGCACGGTCAGCGTGCCCGTCAGGGTGCCGTGGGGACGGGCCAGCGCTTCGGCGGGGAAGGGACGAGCGCCGTTGACGACACGGGCGGGCAGCAGCGGTGACGTGAGCTGGGGGACGAGGCGTTTCTGCTGGGCGGCAACGACGACGGAGGCGAGGTTGGCCAGTGAGAGGGCAGGCGCACTGACGTGGTTGGGTGGCATGGAGACGGCCTGGGACAGGAGACAGGCCGCAGGGTCGCCGGGTCTGCGACGGGCGACCGCCAGTTTTCGCGCATACCTTGCGAGTCCGGGCCGGCGGCCCGCTTCCGGTACACTATCGGGCCCGTTTCCAACCACGGTTCCCCGGACATGATGGTCCTCGAGGGCGCGCCTGCCCTGTCGGCGTTCCGCCGCGAACGTCTCGAATCCCGCCTGCAGTCCATTGCCGCCGATCTGCGCATCAGCGGTGCCTGGCATGTGTATTTCGTGCAGCCCGAAGGCCAGCAGCAGGCCGATGCCGCCACCCTGCGGCGGATCCTGGAGGCTGGCGACCACGCTGAGCCCTTGGCCGCCGGTGCGACGCAGCGCTTCGTGGTGCCGCGCCTGGGCACGCTGTCGCCGTGGTCGAGCAAGGCGACCGAACTGGTGCGCGGTGCGGGCCAGCCGGTCAGCCGGGTCGAACGTGGCCTGCGCCTGGACCTGCTGGGCTGGCCTGCCGACCCGCAGGTCCAGCAGGCGCTGGTAAAGGCGCTGCACGATCCCATGACCCAGTCGGTGCTTGAGACCGTCGAGCAGGGGCAGGCGTTGTTCAACGCGCTGCCGCGTGGCGAGCTGGAGCGGATCCCGCTGGAGGATCTGGACGGTGCCAACCAGCGCCTCGGCCTGGCGATGGCGCAGGACGAAATCGACTATCTGCGGGAGCGCTTCGCCCAGCTGGGACGCAAGCCCTCGGACGTGGAACTGATGATGTTCGCGCAGGCGAACTCCGAGCATTGTCGGCACAAGATCTTCAATGCCAGCTGGACCATCGATGGGCAGGACCAGGACCGGTCGTTGTTCAAGATGATCAAGAACACTCACCAGCAGACCCCGCAGCACACGCTCAGCGCCTACAGCGACAATGCGGCGGTGATCGAAGGGCACCCGGCGGCACGCTATCGCCCGGACCCGTCCACGGGCGAGTACCGCAGCGAAGCGGTGCTGCCGAGTGCGTTCCAGATCAAGGTGGAAACCCACAACCATCCCACCGCCATCGCGCCGTTCCCCGGTGCGGCAACCGGTGCCGGCGGCGAGATCCGCGACGAGGGGGCGACGGGACGCGGTGGCAAGCCCAAGGCAGGCCTCACCGGTTTCTCGGTCTCGCACCTGCGCATCCCGACGCTGCCGCAGCCCTGGGAAGCGCCGCGCGCGCTGAATCCGCGCATGTCGCCGGCACTGGACATCATGCTGGACGGCCCACTGGGCGGTGCGGCCTTCAACAACGAATTCGGCCGTCCGAACCTGCTGGGCTACTTCCGCAGCTTCGAGCTTCCCGAAGGCGGCGCGCTGACCCGCGCTTATGACAAGCCGATCATGCTGGCCGGTGGGCTCGGTGCGATCGACCGCGTACAGGTGGACAAGTTGCCGCTGCAGGCAGGTGACGTGGTGATCGTCCTCGGCGGCCCGGCGATGCTGATCGGCCTGGGCGGCGGTGCCGCTTCGTCGGTGGCATCGGGCGAAAGCGCGGAAGACCTGGATTTCGCCAGCGTGCAGCGCGAGAACCCGGAGATGGAGCGCCGTTGCCAGGAAGTGATCGACCGCTGCGTCGGCATGGGGCTCGACAACCCGATCAAGTTCTTCCACGACGTCGGTGCGGGCGGCCTGTCCAACGCGATTCCGGAGCTGCTGCACGATTCCGGCGTGGGCGGGGTGATCGACCTCGGCAAAGTGCCGACCGATGACCCGTCGCTGTCGCCGATGCAGTTGTGGTGCAACGAGTCGCAGGAGCGTTACGTGCTGGGTGTCGCACCGGAACGTCTGGATGCGTTCGCCGCGCTGTGTGCGCGTGAGCGCTGCCCGTTCGCTGCGGTGGGCATTGCGACGACGGAAGAACACCTGGTGGTGGCGTACGGCGCCGTGCCGGGCCGCATTCCGGCCGATTCCCCGATCGACCTGCCGATGGACGTGCTGTTCGGCAAGCCGCCGAAGATGCACCGTGACGCGAGCCACCCGCCTGCACCGCGCTGGCCCGCGCTGAAGACCGGCGGGTTGGACCTGCACGCAGCCGGCCTTCGCGTACTGGCCCACCCGACCGTCGCCTCGAAGAACTTCCTGATCACCATCGGTGACCGCAGCGTCGGTGGCCTCACCGCGCGCGAGCAGATGATCGGCCCATGGCAGGTGCCGGTTGCGGACGTGGCCATCACCCTGGGCGATTTCGACGGTGTGGTCGGCGAGGCGATGTCGCTGGGCGAGCGCACGCCGCTGGCCCTGCTTGATGCGGCCGCTTCGGCGCGCATGGCGGTCGGCGAGGCGATCACCAACCTGTGCGCTGCGCCGGTGGATGCGCTGGACGAAGTGAAGCTGTCGGCGAACTGGATGGCGGCTGCCGGCCACGCCGGTGAAGACGCCCTGCTGTACGACGCGGTCAAGGCCGTGGGCATGGAACTGTGCCCGCAGCTGGATATCAGCATCCCGGTGGGCAAGGATTCGCTGTCGATGCAGGCGCAGTGGCACGATGCCGGCCAGGCACACAAGAGCGTATCGCCGGTGTCGCTGGTGATCACCGCGTTTGCCCCGGTGGCCGACGTGCGCCAGCAGCTCACTCCGCTGCTGCAGCGCGACGTGGACAGCGAGCTGTGGTTGATCGGCCTGGGGGCCGGTAAGCAGCGCATGGGCGGTTCGATCCTGGCCCAGGTGCATGCCGACCACAGTGGCCTGCCTGCCTTCGGTGGCACCGCGCCGGATCTGGATGACCCGCAGCGCCTGCGCGCGTTCTTCGAACTGATCCGCGATGCACGCCAGGCCGGCGTGCTGCTGGCGTACCACGATCGCAGCGATGGCGGCGCATTTGCCGCTTTGTGCGAGATGGCGTTCGCTTCGCGCCTGGGGCTGGACATCCTGCTCGATGCCTGGGGCGATGATCCGTTCCGCAGCCTGTTCAACGAAGAGCTGGGCGCGGTGGTGCAGGTGGCACGCGAGGACCGCGCCGCCTTCGCTGACCTGGTCGAGCGCCATGCGCTGACCGAATGCGCGCAGCGCATCGCCCGCCCGACCACGGCACCGGTGGTGCGGGTGACCCTGCACGGTGAAAGCCTGGTCGAGTGGCGCTGGGAAGCGCTGTTCGATGCCTGGTGGTCGGTGACCCATGCCATGCAGAAGCTGCGCGACAACCCGGAAAACGCCGATCAGGAACATCAGGTGGCGCGGGCCTTCAGCGCCCCCGGCCTGAAGCCGAAACTGTCGTTCGACCTCAACGAAGATATCGGTGCCCCGTACGTGCAGACCGGTGCCCGGCCGACCGTGGCGATCCTGCGCGAGCAGGGCGTCAACGGCCAGATTGAAATGGCGAACGCGTTCGAACGGGCCGGTTTCCGCGCGTTCGATGTGCACATGAGCGACCTGATCGAGGGTCGGGTCGCGCTGCAGGACTTCCGCGGGCTGGTGGCATGCGGTGGCTTCAGTTATGGCGACGTACTGGGTGCGGGTCGTGGCTGGGCGACCTCGATCCTGGAGCGTGATGCGCTGCGCGATGCGTTCGCCGCCTTCTTCGCGCGCGAGGACAGCTTCTCGCTGGGTGTGTGCAATGGCTGCCAGATGATCAGCCAGCTGAAGGCGATCATCCCCGGTGCCGAGCACTGGCCGCAGTTCCGTCGCAATGCCAGCGAGCAGTTCGAGGCACGGACGTCGCTGCTGGAGGTCGTGGAGTCGCCGTCCATCCTGCTGCGCGACATGGCCGGTTCACGCCTGCCGGTGGCGGTGGCGCATGGCGAAGGACGCGCGGTGTTCGACAATGCCGTGGATCAGGCGGCGGCGCGGGTGGCGCTGCGGTTCATCGACGGCGATGGCAAGGTGGCCAGCCAGTATCCGCTCAATCCCAACGGCTCGCCGGACGGCATGACCGGGCTGACGACCACCGACGGCCGGGTCACGATCATGATGCCGCACCCGGAGCGCACCGCGCGCGCACTCAACCTGAGCTGGGCTCCGCCCGAGTGGCAGGGGGACTCGCCGTGGATGCGGATGTTCCGCAACGCACGCGCATGGTGCGGATGAACGCAGTTCAGTGATGCGTAGCGCCAATCCGCTCCCGTATTGAGAACCCGCCGGGCAACCGGCGGGTTTTTTCTTGCCCGACTCAAATCGAAGACGATGCCCGCCGATGTGTGGGTGAATACGCGTCGACCACGTGCGTTACATGGTCGTTACAGCCTGACGCAATCGACTCATGAATGGCCGTATTCGAGACGGGCATCACGTCATTTTCTTTTTCTGCGTCAAGCTATTGACGTCAGGAAACGTTCACGTTAAACCTCTATCTCGTTCTGGAAACATTCAGTCAACCTCTTCCGTCGGTCCGTAGGCAGCGCACCACGTTCTACTGCCAGCGGCCCGGCAACTGCAGTAAATCACGCGAATCAAGCGCCCTCAGGGGACGTTGGGTCTTTGCACCCGGCGCTGGCGTTGCTTTGCCCGAAAACCAGTCCAACCAGGAGTCGTACTCAGATGAATCGGATTTATCGCAAGGTCTGGAACAAAGCACTCGGACAGCTGGTCGTGGCCTCTGAACTGGCCTCGTCCGATCAGCCCGGCAACGTCATCGACAAGCGCCGCCGAGGCACTGGACCGGTCCTGGTTGGGGCATCACTGGCCATGGCCTTGGGATGGGGCGCGCTCACACCGCAAGCCCATGCCCAGTCACTGGCTGTAGGCGGTACCGAAGAGTGCAGGCTGGAGGACGGAACGCTGGCGCAATGCGTGGTGACCGGCAGCGCTGTTGTTTCCGGTCCGAATGCGGTGGCCGTGGGTGACAACAGCGCAGCCAACGGCCTCTACGCCGTGGCCATCGGCGCCGACACCGTCGCCAGCAAATCACTCTCCTCCGCTTTCGGTGGGGGCGCGCAGGCCACATCCACCAGCAGCACCGCACTCGGCGCGGGTAGCGTCGCATCGGCCAGCAACAGCGTGGCGCTGGGCGCGGATTCGACCGCGATCCGGGCAGACAGCGTGTCGGTCGGCAGCGTCGGCAGCGAGCGCCAGATCACCAACGTCAAGGCCGGAGAGACAGATACCGATGCGGTGAATGTCGCCCAGCTCGACGCGGTCGCTGACATCGCCGAAAACACCGCGAACTATTTCCAGGCCAGCGGCACCGGCACTGCCACCGCATCGGGTGCGTCGGCTACGGCCGCGGGCGCCGGCAGCGTGGCCTCCGGCAACAACGCCGTGGCGCTGGGTGATGCCGCCTTGGCCACTGCCGAAGGCTCAGTAGCCGTCGGCGGTACCCTGGACGGTCAGTACGCGACCGAAGCAGCAGGCCGTTATTCCACTGCCGTCGGCAGTGGCTCGTTTTCCGTGGGTAGCGGAAGCACGGCGCTGGGCGCCGGTGCAGTGGCCGAAAGCGCGGGCAGCGTGGCGCTGGGCGCAGGCTCGTATGCCGACCGCGTGGACAGCGTGTCCGTTGGCTCGGCCGGGCTGGAACGCCAGGTCACCAACGTGGCGGCCGGTACCGAAGGCACCGATGCGGTGAACCTGGACCAGCTGGACGAGGTGGCTGCGGTCGCCGACACCACGGCCAAATATTTCCAGGCCACCGGCAGCGCGGACAGCGATGCCGGTGCGTTGGCCGCAGGCGCCAATGCGACCGCCATCGGTGAGGCATCCAACGCGTTGGCCGATGGCAGTACGGCGCTCGGCAGTGGCGCTACAGCGGTAGCCAGCAATGCAACCGCTGTCGGCTTCAATGCACTGGCCAGTGGCCAGAACAGCGCGGCCTTCGGCAACAACGCGCAGGCCAGTGGCCCGGGCAGCGTGGCAGTAGGCGGTGTGGCCGTGGATGAAGACGGCAACCCGCTGATCACCAATGGCGGGGTGCCGGTGGATACCGGCGCGACCAGTGCCAGCGTAGGTGGCACGGCCGTCGGTGCCAGCGCCGAAGCCAGTGGATTCGCTGCCTCGTCGTATGGTCTCGGGGCGTATGCCGGCGGCGCACAGTCGTCCGCCTTCGGTGCGGTGTCCAATGCCATCGGGGATTACTCCACGGCCATCGGCACCCAGTCGGTCGCCACCGGCACCAGCAGCACCGCCATCGGCGGACCTGCCGACCTGATTCCGGGCCTGGGAATCTTCGTGCAGACCCAGGCCAGCGGCGAATCGGCCACGGCCGTCGGCGCCGGCGCCATCGCCAGCGGTGATCTCAGCCTGGCCAGCGGCACGCTGACGGAAGCGTCCGGCGAGCAGGCTACTGCAGTGGGTTATTTCGCGTATGCACCGGGGGACCGCGCCAGCGCGCTTGGCGCGCAGAGCTGGGCCAGTGGTGAAGACAGCACCGCCGTCGGTTTCTACAGCACCGCACGGGGCGCCAACAGCGTGGCCCTGGGCGCCAATTCCGAAGCCGTGCGGGCCAACTCGGTCGCCGTCGGCAGCGTCGGCAACGAGCGCCAGATCACCGATGTCGCGGCAGGTACCGAGGGCACCGATGCGGTGAACCTGGACCAGCTGGACGCGGTTGCCAGCGTGGCTGACACCACGGCGAAGTACTTCCAGGCCACCGGCAGCGCGGACAGCGACGCCGGTGCACTTGCCGCCGGCGCCAATGCAACGGCCATCGGTGAGGCGTCCAACGCGCTGGCCGATGGCAGCACGGCCCTTGGCAGCGGCGCTACGGCGGTCGCCAGCAACGCCACTGCCGTCGGCTTCAATGCACTGGCCAGCGGCCAGAACAGTGCCGCCTTCGGCAACAACGCCCAGGCCAGTGGCCCCGGCAGCGTGGCAGTGGGCGGGGCGGCGGTGGACGAAGAGGGCAACCCCTTGATCACTAACGGTGGCGTCCCAGTTGATACCGGCGCCACCAGCGCCAGCGTGGGTGGTACCGCGGTCGGTGCCAGCGCCGATGCGAGCGGTTTTGCGGCGTCCTCGTTCGGCCTGGGCGCGTATGCCAGCGGCGCGCAGGCGTCCGCCTTCGGCGCGGTGGCCAACGCCACCGGTGACTACTCGACGGCGGTGGGTACCAACAGTGCCTCCACCGGTGACAACTCGGTGGCGCTGGGCGCGGACTCGGTGGCCAGCGGTGGCTACAGCACGGCGACCGGCCAGGCCAGCATCGCCAGCGGCACCAACAGCGTCGCGGTAGGTGGCGCGCTGTTCGGCATCCTGGCCACTGAAGCATCAGGCAACTATTCCACCGCCGTCGGCGGTGGTGCATGGTCGCCCGGGGTGAACAGCACCGCGCTGGGCAATGCAGCCACCTCGCAGGGCGCCAACAGCGTGGCGCTGGGTGCGGATTCGATCGCCGACCGCGACGACAGCGTGTCGGTTGGCAGTGCCGATGCGCAGCGCCAGATCACCAACGTGGCGGCCGGCACCGAAGGCACCGATGCGGTGAACCTGGACCAGCTGAACACCGTCGCGGCGGGTGCGGAAAACACCAGCAAGTATTTCCAGGCGCAGCCGGAAACCGGCACCGACACCGGTGCGTGGGCCGAAGGCGAAGGCGCTGTTGCGGTCGGATCCGCCAGCAATGCGATCGGTGACGGCGCGGTAGCGCAGGGCGCAGGTGCGTCCGCAGTCGGCAACGACAGCGTTGCGCTGGGGCGCAATACCAGTGCCGGCGGGGAAGGGGCCGTGGCCATCGGTGGCCTCGGCCAAGCGTATGACCAGTACAACTCGCCGCTCACCAACCCGGACGGCACCGCCGTGCTGACCGGCACCAGTGCCAGCGCGGGATCGACGGCGGTAGGCAACGCGGCACAGGCCACCGGGCTGGTCAGCAATGCGTTCGGCTCGGGCGCGCAGGCGACCGGTGACAACAGTTTTGCGGGCGGCAACAAGGCGCGTGCGGTCGGCAGCTACAGCGTGGCGCTGGGTGACAGTGCCTGGGCCAGCAGCGACGAAACCACGGCCGTAGGCGGCTACAGCTTCGCCACCGCAAACGGCGCCACCGCGTTCGGTTCCAGCGCATGGGCGACGGCCACCAATGCATCGGCCTTCGGTCTGGCGTCGTGGGCCAGCGGCAGTGGCTCCACGTCCATCGGCTACAACAGCTGGGCCGATGGCCTCAGCTCCACCGCGGTGGGTCGCGGGGCCTTCGGTTATGGCGATTACAGCATCGCGATGGGTTTCCAGGCTCTGGGCAACACCGTCAACAGCATTTCCATCGGCACCAATTCCGAGGCTTTGGGCGAAAGCGCCATCGCCCTGGGGGCGGGCAGCAGTGCGGCCGGTGACAACAGTGTCGCGCTGGGTGCCGGTTCGGTGGCAGCGCGTGATCGCAGCGTCGCCATCGGCAGCGCCGGCAACGAACGCCAGCTCACCAACGTAGCGGCAGGTACCGAAGGCACCGACGCGGTGAACCTGGACCAGCTGGATGCGGTCGCGGCCGCAGGCGAGGCCACCAGCAAGTACTTCCAGGCCACCGGCAGCGCAGACAGCGACGCCGGCGCACTGGCGTCCGGTGCCAACGCAACGGCCATCGGCGAGGCGTCCAACGCACTGGCAGACGGTGCGTCGGCACTCGGCAGCGGCGCAACCGCTGCAGGCCAGAACGCGACAGCGGTCGGCTTCAACGCGCTGGCAGCCGGGCAGAACAGTGCCGCCTTCGGCAACAACGCACAGGCCACCGGTCCGGGCAGCGTCGCGGTCGGCGGCGTGGCGGTCGATGAAGACGGCAATCCGTTGATCACCAACGGCGGTGTACCGGTTGATACCGGCGCCACCAGCGCCGGGCTCGGTGGCACCGCCGTCGGTGCCAGCGCCGTCGCCAGCGGCTTCGGTGCGGCGTCCTACGGCTTGGGGGCTTATGCCTCCGGCGCACAGTCCGCGGCCTTCGGTGCGGTATCCAACGCCATCGGCGATTACTCCACCGCTATCGGCACGCAGACGGTCGCGACCGGCACCAGCAGCACCGCGATCGGTGGCCCGGTCGATCTGCTGCCCGGCTTGGGCTTGTTCATCTCCACCGAAGCCAGCGGCGAAGCCGCCACGGCTGTAGGTGCAGGTGCGCAGGCCAGTGGTGACAATTCCACGGCGGCGGGCACCTTGGCCTTTGCCACCGGTGACCAGAGCACGGCGATCGGCTACTTCTCCAGCGCATCGGCGATCAACTCGGTCGCGTTGGGTGCCGACTCGGTGGCCAGCCGTGACAACACCGTATCGGTGGGCAGTGCCGGCAACGAGCGACAGGTGACCAACGTGGCCGCCGGTACGCAGGGCACGGATGCGGTGAATCTGGACCAGCTCAACGCCGTGGCCTCGGTGGGTGAAACCACGAGCAAGTACTTCCAGGCCAGCGGCAGCGACGACAGCGATGCCGGCGCACTGGTAAGCGGCGACAACGCACTTGCCGCCGGTGAGGCCAGCAACGCGATCGGCGATGGCGCCATCGCGTTGGGCAGCGGTGCGACCTCCAACGGGTCCAACGCGGCAGCCGTCGGCTTCAATGCGCTGGCAGAAGGTGAGAACGCGCTCGCCAGCGGCTTCAATGCGCAGGCCCTTGCGGCCAACGCCAGCGCCAGCGGTGCCAACGCGGTCGCATCGGCCGAGTACGCCACTGCAAGCGGCGCTGAAAGCCTGGCCTCGGGTGAACAGAGCGCCGCCTACGGTGCCGCCAGCGTCGCCAGCGGCGACGGCAGCACAGCCGCTGGCGTGCTCTCTGAAGCCAGCGGCGAAGAAGCGGTTGCGGTGGGTTACTTCACCACCGCTGATGGCAGCGGTGCGACGGCGGTGGGCTCCGAAGCGGTGGCCATCGGCACCACGGCCGCCAGCTTCGGCTTCGCAGCAGAAGCCACGGCGGGTTACACCACGGCGGTGGGCGGCTACGCGCAGGCCACGGCGTTCAACGCCACGGCACTGGGCAGCTTCGCCAACGCGTCCGGTTCCAACTCGGTCGCCCTGGGTGGCGATTCGGTGGCCAGCGGTGCCTACAGCACGGCCGCCGGCCAGGCCAGCATCGCCAGCGGTACCAACAGCGTGGCCGTCGGTGGCGCATTGGGTGGATTGTTCGCCACCGAGGCATCCGGCAACTACTCCACCGCCGTCGGCGGTGGTGCCTGGTCGCCGGGCGTCAACAGCACGGCGCTGGGCAATGCAGCGGAATCGCGAGGCCTGAACAGCGTGGCGCTGGGTGCGGACTCCATCGCCGACCGCGACGACAGCGTGTCGGTCGGTTCCAGCGGCGCGACGCGGCAGATCACCAACGTGGCGGCAGGCAGTGAAGCCACCGATGCGGTGAATCTGGCGCAGCTGCAGGCCGTCGCCGACGCCAGTGGGACCGGCAGCAAGTACTTCGCCGTCAGCGGCAGCGAAGACAGCGACGCCGGTGCCCTGGTGACAGGTGACAACGCACTGGCGGCAGGTGAAGCCGCCAATGCATTGGGTGACGGTACCGTTGCCCTGGGCAGCGGCGCCACGGCGGCCGGCAACAATGCAACGGCGGTCGGCTTCAACGCACTGGCAAACGGCGAAAACGCAACGGCCAGCGGCTTCAATGCGCAGGCGGTGGGCGCCAATGCCAGCGCCAGCGGCGGCAACGCGCTGGCGTCGGCGGAGTACGCGACCGCCAACGGCGCGGGGAGCGTGGCGTCAGGAGAAGTCAGTGCCGCCTTCGGTGCGGGCAGCGTGGCCAGTGCCGACGGCAGCACGGCGACCGGCGCGTCCTCGGCCGCCTCCGGTGTGCAATCGGTGGCCGTGGGCTACGTCAGTACGGCGGCAGGCGATGCGGCGACCGCCGTGGGTTCGGAAAGCTCGGCCAGTGGCAGCGTTGCGGCCGCACTGGGCTTCCGTGCCGATGCCAGCGGTGACTTCAGCACGGCCATCGGTGGTCTATCGCAGGCCACGGCGTTCAACGCCACCGCGATCGGCAACTCGGCAGTCGCTTCCGGCTCGGCTTCGCTGGCTCTCGGTGGTGACGCACTCGCCAGCGGTGCGCGCAGTGTCGCCTTGGGTGCGGGATCCCAAGCGCTGGAAGCCAACGTGGTGTCGGTCGGTGGCGGTAACGGGACCAGTTCTCCGGCCACCCGCCGCATCGTCAACGTGACCGAAGGTCGACTGACCGCCGACAGCAGCGATGCCGTCACCGGTTCGCAGCTCAACCGCACCAACCAGCGCGTCGGCGCGGTGGAAACCAAGGTCGACGATATCGACAGCCGCATCGGCGGTATCCAGACCACCCAGGCCAATACGCTGGCCTACGACGATTCGCAGCACGGCAAGATCACCTTCAACGGTGAGCAGGGCACGGTGGTGGACAACGTCGCCGCGGGCAGCATCAGCGGTGACAGCCGCCAAGCCGTCAACGGGGGCCAGCTGTTCCAGTCGCTCAGCAACGCGGCCAGCATGCTCGGCGGCGGCGCAAGCGTGGGCCTGCAGGGTGTGTTCGTCGCGCCGAACTACGTCATCCAGGGCAACACCTACAACAACGTGGGTGACGCGTTGACTGCGCTGGATTCGCGGGTTTCTTCGATGGGCCAGAGCCTGGCATCGGGGGCGCCGATCAGTGCGTCGCCTGCACCGGCAGCCGGTGGAACCGGACCGGCAACGGCGGCGGGTGGTTCGCGTCCGGTGGCCGCACCGACGGCTGACGTCAGTGCGCAGGCCGTTGTCGGCCAGGGAGCCGTTGCCAGCGGCGCCGGGGCGACCGCGATCGGCCTGGGTGCGACGGCATCGGCCGACAACTCGGTCGCGCTGGGCCAGGGCTCGGTCGCGGATCGTGCGAACTCGGTGTCCGTCGGCAGCGTCGGCGGTGAGCGCCAGGTCACCAACGTGGCGGCCGGCACGCAGGCGACCGACGCGGTCAACAAAGGCCAGCTGGACAGCGGCGTAGCCTCGGCCAACAGCTACACCGACACCCGCTTCAAAACGGTCGCCGACAGCGTCGATGTGTTCAAGGGCGAAGTGGACGGCAAGCTGCGCAACATGGACCGCCGCATCGACCAGCAGGGGGCGATGAGCGCCGCGATGTTGAACATGGCAACCAGTGCCGCCGGCGTGCGCACCCAGAACCGCGTCGGCGTCGGCGTCGGCTTCCAGGGCGGCGAATCGGCCCTGTCGCTGGGCTACCAGCGTGCGGTCAGTGATCGCGCCACGGTGACGTTCGGCGGCGCGTTCAGCAGTGATGACAGTTCCGTAGGCGTCGGTGCCGGCTTCGGCTGGTAAGGACGCGGCAACAGAAACGGCGGCGGCCGCCGGTCGCCGCCCGCCAGTGAAGCCTGAGGGGGCGGGTCACGGCAACCCGGGCGTGGCCCGCCCGGGGTAGTCGCAAGGAAGTAAGGCCGCAGGTTTGGTACCACCAACGACCCAGAAGAGGATTTCGACGTGATCAAGAAGCACAACCTCCGCACCAACGTTCTCGCCGCTGCTGTGCTGTCCCTGACGGCGGGTGCGGGCATGGCACAGGCCGCCGACCTCAAGGTCAGCGCGCCCCTGCATTCCCCCGCCGCGCAGCAGCAGGCCGTGAACGGCATCATCGTGAAGTACAAGGCCGGCAGCGTCGCTGCGGGCAGCAGCGCAGCCAAGGTCGGCGTCGTCAACGGTGCGCTGTCGCGTGCCACGCTGTCCGGCAACAAGGCGACCGCCACCGCGCGCGCTGCTGCGTTCAGCCCACAGGTCGTGCGCAGGCTCGGCGTCGGCGCGGACCTGATCCGCCTGAAGACCCGCCTTGGCACTGCCGACCTGGACAAGGTGCTGGCTGAACTGCGCGCCGACCCGGCCGTGCAGTACGCCGTGCCCGATGCACGCATGTACGCCATCGATGCCGGTACGCCGGCACGCGCCCGCGCCGTGGTGCAGGCAGATGCAACGCCGTCCCTGGTGCCGAACGATCCGCTCTACGCGCAGTACCAGTGGCACCTGAGCAGCGCCACCGGCGGTGTCAACGCACCGGCGGCGTGGGATATCGCCGCAGGCGAAGGCGTGGTGGTAGCGGTGCTCGACACCGGCATCCTGCCGCAGCATCCCGACTTCGTCAGCGGTGCGCTGCTGCCGGGCTACGACTTCATCAGCGATGCGGAGACCTCGCGCCGTCCAACCGATGAGCGCGTACCGGGTGCACTGGACATGGGTGACTGGGTCGAGAACGACAACGAGTGCTATGCCGGCTCGCTGGCCGAAGACAGCTCGTGGCACGGTACGCACGTCGCGGGCACCATCGCCGAAGCCACCAACAACGGCGTCGGCATGGCCGGCGTGGCCCACAAGGCCAGCGTGCTGCCGGTGCGCGTGCTCGGCAAGTGTGGCGGCTACCTGTCCGACATCGCCGATGCGATCACCTGGGCGTCCGGTGGCACGGTCACCGGCGTGCCGGCCAACTCCACCCCGGCCGACATCATCAACATGAGCTTGGGCGGCGGTTCGGCCTGCGACGCGGTATACCAGGACGCGATCAACGGCGCAGTGTCGCGCGGCACCATCGTGGTGGTCGCAGCGGGCAACTCGGCGTCCAACGCGGCCAACTTCCGCCCGGCCAGCTGCAACAACGTGATCGCCGTCGGCGCCAACCGGATCACCGGTGGCATTGCGTCCTACTCCAACTTCGGTCCGGTCGTCGATCTGTCCGGACCGGGCGGCGGCGGCGGTGTCGATGGCAATCCGGGTGGCTATGTGTGGCAGGCCGGTTACAACGGTGCCACCACGCCCACCTCCGGTACGCTCACCTACATGGGCATGGCCGGCACCTCGATGGCCTCGCCGCATGTCGCCGGTGTGGCGGCGCTGGTGCAGGGCGCACTGGCCGACGCCGACCGTGACCCGTTGACCCCGGCAGAGATGGAAACGCTGCTCAAGCAGACCGCGCGTGCGTTCCCGGTGACCATCCCGGCCGGCACGCCGATCGGCACCGGCATCGTCGATGCCAAGGCCGCGCTGGATGAGGCGCTGAAGGAGCCGTGCACCGAGAACTGCGCACCGCCTGCCACCCCGCTGACCAACAAGGTCGCCGTGGCCGGCATCAGCGGTGCCAGCGGCAGCGAGAAGCTGTACAGCTTCGTGGCGACAGCCGGCAAGCCGGTCAGCTTCGTCACCTACGGCGGCACTGGCAACATCTCGCTGCACGTGGGCGCGGACAACGGTACCTCCACCGTGGCGTGGACCGCCAAGTCCTCGCGCACCGGCAATGCGGAAACCGTACGCATCACGGCGCCGGTCGCCGGCACGTACTACGTGAAGGTGGTGGGTGACGCAGCGTTCTCCGGCGTGACCCTGCTTGCCACGCAGTAAGTTGCGTCTCTGACGTACCCGGCCCGCCAGTGAACCTGGCGGGCCTTTTTATTGATGCAGTCGTGCTTTTTTCCGATCTGAACGGTAGCAGCCGACGGCATGCTGCTACAGTCTGGGCGATTGCACGTGAGGCTTTCTGTGAACGCGGTTGTCGACCCTGCCAACGTGAATACTGCTGAAGCGCCGTTGATCGATGCGCTGATCGCGCGCGGTCGGTTGAAGGAAGCCGATCTCGCCCGCGCGCGCACCCTGCATGCCGAATCGGGCGGCAGCCTGCTGTCGCTGCTGGTCCGCCTGGGCCTGGTGTCCGAACGGGACCAGGCGCAGACCACCGCCGACGTGCTGGGGATCGAACTGCTGGATGCACGGCAGATGCCGGACGCGCCGCCGCCCTCGCTGGCCGATGCCCTGCCGGTGACGCTGCGCTTCCTGAAGCAGTTCCACGTCTGCCCGATTTCGCTGGACGAAAGCGGCCTGCTGCTGTGGCAGGCCGACGCCCACGATCCCTATCCGTGCCAGGCGATCTCGCTGGCGATGGGCGTGCCGGTGCATCCGCGTATCGGCCAGCGTGCCGAGATCGACGACCAGATCGAGCGCTGGTATGGGCAGGGTCGCAGCGCCATGGGGGCGATCGTGGAAACCGCCGATGGCGAGGGTGCCGCGGTCGACGACATCGAGCACCTGCGTGACCTTGCCTCTGAAGCACCGGTGATCCGTCTGGTGAACCTGGTGATCCAGCGTGCGGTGGAACTGCGTGCCTCGGATATCCACGTCGAGCCGTTCGAGACGCGGCTGAAGGTGCGCTATCGCGTGGATGGCGTGCTGATCGAAGGCGAGAGCCCTCCGTCCAACCTGACCGCTGCGGTGATCAGCCGCATCAAGATCATGGCGCGGCTCAACATCGCCGAACGTCGCCTGCCGCAGGATGGCCGCATCATGCTGCGAGTGCAGGGCAAAGAGCTGGACCTGCGCGTCAGCACCGTGCCGACCGCGCATGGCGAAAGCGTGGTCATGCGTCTGCTGGATCGTGAAACCGTCGTGTTCGATTTCCAACGGCTGGGCTTCACCGAGGAGTTCCTGCCGGCGTTCCGCAAGGTGCTGGAGCAACCGCACGGCATCCTGCTGGTGACCGGCCCCACCGGCTCGGGCAAGACCACCACGCTGTACACCGCGCTGAGCCAGCTCAACACCGCCGACGTGAAAATCATCACCGTCGAAGACCCGGTGGAGTATCAGATCGAAGGCATCAACCAGATCCAGGCCAAGCCGCAGATCGGCCTGGACTTCGCCAATGCGCTGCGCAGCATCGTGCGCCAGGATCCGGACATCATCATGATCGGCGAGATGCGCGACCTGGAAACCGCGCGCATCGCGATCCAGTCCGCGCTGACCGGCCACCTGGTGCTGTCCACGCTGCATACCAACAATGCCGCAGGCGGCATCACCCGACTGCTCGACATGGGCGTGGAGGATTATCTGCTGACCTCCACCATCAACGGGATCCTGGCCCAGCGCCTGGTGCGCCGCCTGGAGCCGACCCATGCCGAGCGGTATGAGGCATCGCCTGAAGAGATCGAGCGCTTCGACCTGCGCCGTCTACAGCCGCACGGCACGATCCACCTGTTCCGCCCGCGACCCTCGGCGATCGCGCCCACCGGTTACCTCGGGCGCACCACCATCGTCGAGTTCCTGGTGATGAACGACGAGCTGCGCCGCGCAGTGATGCGTCGCGAAGGCATGGGTGAGATCGAGCGCATCGCACGCGATGGCGGCATGCGCACGATGTACGAAGACGGCCTGCTGAAGGCGCTGGCCGGGCAGACGACGCTGGAAGAAGTCCTGCGTACCACCGAGGAAAGCTGAGCATGCCGCTGTACCGCTACAAGGCGCTGGATGCACAGGGCGACATGGTGGACGGCCAGATGGAGGCGGTCAGCCAGGCCGAGCTGGTCGTGCGCCTGCAGGAGCAGGGCCACCTGCCGATGGAAACCCGCTTGGCCAGTGAAGGCGGCATGGACGGTGGCCAGTTGCGCTCCCTGTTCAAGAGCCGGCCGATGCAGGGCGCTGCGCTGCTGCAGTTCACCCAGCAATTGTCGACGCTGCTGGGCGCGGGCCAACCGCTCGACCGCGCGCTGACCATCCTGCTCAGCCTGCCCGAAGACGAGCGCTCACGTCGGGTCATCAGCGAAATCCGCGACACCGTGCGGGGCGGTGCGTCGCTGTCCAGCGCACTGGAACGCCAGCACGGGTTGTTCTCGCGGCTGTACATCAACATGGTGCGCGCCGGTGAGGCCGGTGGCAGCCTGCACGACACGCTGCAGCGCCTGGCCGACTACCTGGAACGCAGCCGCGCGCTGCAGGGCAGGGTCGTCAACGCGCTGATCTATCCCGCCATCCTGCTGGTGGTGGTGGGCGGTGCGCTGCTCTTCCTGCTGGGCTACGTGGTGCCGCAGTTCGCGCAGATGTATGAAAGCCTGGACGTGGAGCTGCCATGGTTCACCCAACTGGTGCTGCAGGTGGGCCTGGTGGTGCGTGATGGCTGGATCTGGATCATCGTCATTCCCGCCGCGATCGCCTGGCTGCTGGAGCGCAAGGCACGGCAGCCGGCGTTCCGCCTCGCACTGGATGGCTGGCTGCTGCGACGCAAGGGTATCGGCGCACTGCTGGGCAAGCTCGAAACCGCCCGGCTGGCGCGCACGCTGGGCACCTTGCTGCGCAACGGGGTGCCGCTGCTGGCCGCACTGGGCATCGCGCGCAACGTGCTGGGCAACCGCGCGCTGGCTGCCGACATCGACATCGCCAGCGACGAAGTGAAAAGTGGCAACGGCCTGTCTGCGGCACTGGCACGCGGCAAGCGCTTTCCCCGTTTGGCCCTGCAGATGATCCAGGTCGGTGAGGAATCCGGCGCGCTGGATGCCATGCTGCTGAAGACGGCCGACACCTTCGAACAGGAAACCGCACGCAGCATCGACCGCCTGCTGTCGGCGATGGTGCCGGCGATCACCCTCTTACTGGCCTCGGTGGTGGGGCTTGTCATCATGGCCGTGCTGGTGCCGATGTATGACCTCACCAACGCGATTGGCTGAATCCGTCCCACTGCAATGACGTGCACTCCCGCAACAAGGAACCTGCTGATGAAACGACGTGCCACTCCCCGCTTTTCTTCGCCGCGCAACCAGTCGGGCATGAGCCTGCTGGAGATCATCATCGTCATCGTGCTGATCGGCGCGGTGCTCACCCTGGTCGCCAGCCGTGTGCTCGGCGGTGCCGATCGTGGCAAGGCCAACATCGCCAAGGCGCAGGTGCAGACCGTCGCCAGCAAGATCGACAACTACCGTCTGGATACCAACCGCCTGCCGGCCAAGTTGGACGAACTGGTCACTCAGCCGGCCGGTGTGAATGGCTGGATGGGACCCTATGCGAAGGCATCGGATCTGGACGATCCGTGGGGCCGCCCGCTGGATTACCGCGCACCCGGTGAAAGCCAGGATTACGACCTGATCAGCCTGGGCAAGGATGGCAAGCCCGGCGGCAGCAGCTTCGATGCGGACATCCGCTACGAGCAGTGACATTGAAGACAGGGGCCGTCCGCTCCGGCGTGGCCATGCCGCGCCGTTCTTGCCGCAGTAGCACCGGTGCGCAGGCACAGGGCATGTCGCTGCTGGAGATGCTGCTGGTGATCGCCCTGATCGCGATGGTCGGGCTGGTTACTGCGGGCATGTTCTCGCGTGGCATGGCCGGCATGCAGCTGCGCAGTGCCGGCAAAGAAATCGCCAACCAACTGCGCGCCACGCGTGCCGAAGCGATTGCCCGTGGCAGCGTGCAGCGCTTCCTGATCGAGCCCCGTCAACGGCGTTGGGAAGCGGCGGCCGGTCGCAGTGGCACATGGCCCGAGCAGGTGCAGGTCGACTTCGAGGGCGCAGCGCAGCTGCAACCTGCCGCAGGGCAGGGGGTCATCGAGTTCCATCCAGATGGGGGCGGCAGCGGCGGCCGTATCGTATTGCGTCGGGGCGACGCACGCTGGCGGATCAACGTGGGCTGGCTGACTGGTGAAGTCACCTCCGGGCCGGAGCGGGCCCGATGAAGTCGCGCAGCGCTCTTGCCGGTAAGCGCGCGGTACGCGGTTTCACCCTGCTGGAAGTGCTGGTGGCCTTCGCGTTGCTGGCCATGGCGCTGACCCTGCTGCTGGGCACGCTGTCCGGTGCCGCACGCCAGGTCGGCCAGGCCGACGTGCGCTCGCGCGCGGTGCTGCACGCACAGTCGCTGCTGGCTGTCGCGGGCGTTGAAGCGCCGTTGCAGGAAGGACAGCAGCAGGGCCAATGGGAACAGGGCCGTTACCGGTGGACCCTGCAGGTGCGCCCGTTCCTGGAACCGCGCGCATCCGGCAGCGTCGTCGCGGCCGGACCTGCGGCGCCACGGCTGCTCGAACTGGACCTGCAGGTGCGCTGGGACCAGCCGCGAGCAGGACAGTTGGCCTGGCGCAGCCTGCGCCTGGTGCCGCCCGCGCTGGAGGCGACGCCGTGAGCACCCGGGCGCGCGGATTCACCCTGATCGAAGTGCTGCTGGCCACTGCGCTGCTCGCTGCCGGGCTGGCGCTCGCCTTTGTCACCGTGCGTTCGGCGATGACCATCAGCCAGCGGGGTGAGGCCATCGCGGCCGACAACGAGCGCATGCGCGCGGTGCAGGGGCTGCTGCGGCGCCAGCTTACCCAAGCACTACGCAGCCCGATCGAGCCGCTCGACCCAGCACGTGAGCCGCAGTTCTTCATCGGCCAAGCCCAGCGGTTGCGCTTTGTCGCCGATGTGCCTGCGTATCTGGGACGGGGCGGATCCTATGTGCACGATCTGCAGACAGTACGCAGCGGCCAGGGCGTGCGCCTGCAGCTCGGCCTGGTGATGGTGCAGGGCGGCGTGCAGATCCCCGAGCGTCCGCCGCGTGCGCCGGAGGTGCTGGTGGATGAGCTGCGGCGGGTCACCCTGCGCTACCGCGGCATCGATGCGGCCAGTGGACAGATGGGTGACTGGATGACGGAATGGCCGGATACACGTCGCCCGCCGCTGCTGGTGTCGATCCAGGTGCAGCCCCTGCGGGGACCGGCGTGGCCGGATCTGCAGGTGGTGCTGGAGAATGCGGCGCAGGCGGGTGCGCGATGAGGGCCCCACGCGGTGCTGCGCTGGTGCTGGTGCTGTGGCTGATCGCGCTGCTGACTGCGCTGGTCGGCGCGTTTGCCATGTCGGCCAGGATTGAACACCTGCAGCAGCGCGTGCAGGATGACAGTGGGCGCGCACAGGAAATCGGCCGTGCCGGTGTGGCCTACGCCATGTCGCGGCTGCGTGCGGACCCGCAGCGGCCTGCGTGGCAGCCGGATGGTCGCCTCTATCGCTGGCGCTTCGACGGTGCGCAGGTCGATATCCGCATTGAAGACGAGAGCGGCAAGATCAACCTCAACCTGGCCGACATCCCCTTGTTGCAGGGCTTCCTGCAGGCCCTGCAGGTCGAACCTGCCGCTGCCACGCGCCTGGCCGGCGCGATCGTGGATTGGCGCGACGCCGACGACCTGAGTCCGGTCGGGGGCGGCGCAGAGGGTCCCGACTATGTCGCCGCAGGCCTGCCGTACGGCCCGCGCAACGCACGTTTCGAGACCTTGGGTGAGCTGCAGCGGGTGCTGGGCATGACCCCGTCGCTGTATGCACGCATGCGCCCGATGCTGACCCTGCACAGCCGTCTGGCACGGCCGGATGCGCGCTTCGCGCAGGGCCCCGTGCTGACGGCGCTGGGCATGGATGCCGCGCTGGTGCAGGCACAGCGCGAGCAGGAGTGGGCAGCCAGCAACGACACGATGTCGGCGCCTGCTGTTGCCAGCGGCAGTGGCACCTATAGTATCGAGTGCAGCGTGGTGGATGAGCGCGGCCGTGCCGCCGTCAGCCGCGCGGTAGTGCGCAACACCCCGAGCACGGCGATGGGCCGGGCTTATACAGTGCTTGGATGGGAACAGGGAATGGCCTCGCAATGACCGCATGGCAGCATGGATTCAGGCAGGTGGGGGCGCAGCTGATGCCGCGTGCCAGCGCATTCCTGCGCTGGTGGCGGGATGCGCTGCTGGCCTGGCTTCCGGCACGCTGGCAATGGGCGCTGGGCTGGGCGCCGGCCCGCCTGCTGCTGCGCCAGTGCGGCGACACCCTGCGCATGGAGCGCGACATCGGAGGCGAAACCACGCTGGTCGGCACACTGCCCTGGCCGTGCCAACCCACCGCCCTGGCTGCGGCGCTGGAGCCGCGGCTGCAACGCTTGCCCCGTTACTGGGTGCTCGATGCGGGTCAGGTGCTGCGGCGGACCCTGCGGGTTCCCGCTGCGGCGACCGGTCGGCTGCGCGATGTGATGGGGTACGAGATCGACCGGCAGACGCCATTCGCTGTCGATCAGGTCACCTACGACGTGAGGGTGCTGGGCCCGCCGAGCGGGGACCACCTCCAGGCCGAGCTGGTGGTACTGCCACGGCAGCGTCTGGAGCAGTGGCAGCAGGCCGTCGGAAACTGGGCAGACGCGGTCAGTGGCATCGACGTGGTCGACGCCGCGGGCGATCCGTTGCACGTGAACCTGCTGCCGCCCGGGCAGCGCCAGCGCATCCGCAACCCGCAGCTGCGGCTTGAGTTGCTGTTGGCCGCGGCCGCTGCGGTGATGCTGACGCTGGCGGGCAACCAACTGCTGCACAACCGCGAACGGGCCGTGGACGAGCTGCGCACCGACGTGGAGCGCAGCGCGCGCAATGCGCGTGGCGTGGCCAACGAGCGAGCCCGCCTGCAGACCCTGGTCGACGGCGCCGCGTTCCTGGACAGTGAGCACGTCAAGCGACCGACCATGCTGGCGCTGTGGAATGAATTGAGCAGCTTGCTGCCCGATGGCACCTACCTGGAAAAGATCGGCGTGGAAAACCAGCAGGTGCAGCTGATCGGGCTGAGCCGCGAAGCCAACCAGCTGGTGCCCCTGCTGCAGGGATCGCCGTTGTGGCAACGGGTGAACCTGACCGGCGTGCTGCAGGCCGATGGCACGGCAGGCGGGCGTGATCGTTTCACCCTCACCGCGGAACTGCGCCCGCTGGCAACGCCGCTGCCGGCAGCAAAAAAGGAGCCGGCCCATGCCGTCCGCACCGACACGCCGTGACCGCTGGCTGGCGCTTGGACTGCTGCTGGCGGTGCTGGCGCTGGTCTACCTGTTGCTCGTGCATCCCCTGTTTACTGTGCCTTGGCGTGCGATGGACCAGGAGATCGTGGCATTGCAGGAACGCCAACAGCGCGTGCAGGTCCAGCTGGACCAGCGTCCCCAGGTGGCCCAACGGCTGCAGCAGGTGCAGGACGCCCTGCGCCAGCGCCCCGGCTTCCTGACCGAAGCGACGGCTGAAGGGGCCGCGGCCGCGCTTTCGGCGCGGGTGCAGGAGGTCGTCGCATCCGCCAGCCCGGGAAACCGCGCCTGCGTGGTCAGCAACCGCACCCCGATGCCGGACAGCCGCGGCGACGCCACGTACACGCGCGTGGCCATGCAGGTCCGGCTGCGCTGCGGCGTGGACGAAATGGCCACCGTGCTGCAATCGTTGGAAACCGGCACGCCGCGCCTGTTCGTGGAAAACCTCAACATGCTGGCCCAGCGTTTCCAGCAGTCGCCGGTGGAGTCGGGAACCGGACTGGATGTGTCCTTCGAACTGGTCGGCTACCTGCAGCCGGGGGGCCTGGACACCCTGCAGGCCACGCCGCCAACGGGTGTTGCGATGCCTGCCGACAGTGGTCTGTCAGCCAACGCGGCGCCCGCGTCCGATGTCGAGCCCGTGCCTGCAGATGCAGACAGCCCCGATGCCAGCCCGCCCGTTGATGACGTCGTGGATGTCGTGGAGGCGCCGGATGCGGATTGATCGTTTCAACCTGCGCACGTCGATCCTGCTCGGCATCGCAGTGCTGGCCGGCGCCGCGTGGCTGGCCACACGCCTGGGCGTCGGCGGCGGCATCGACGCTGCAGACGCCACCAGCGTACCGGTACCGGTGTTGCCGAACCTGCCTGCGCAACGGGCCGAGCCTCTGGTTACATCTGCCAGCTTCACCGCTGTCGTCGAGCGGCCGGTCTTCGCTGAAGATCGCCGCCCGCACCCGTTCCGCCTCGGCGGCCCGGAAGCGGCTGCCAGCGGCGGTGCGCTGCGTTTGACCGGCGTGCTGCTCAGCGGAAATTTCGGCATGGCGACGCTGTCGGGCGAGCAGGGTCGCTCGCTGCGCCTGCGCCTGAACAGCGACGCGGTGGAAGGCTGGCAACTGCTCGCACTGGAGCCGCGGCGGGCCACCGTCCTCGGTCCCGACGGCGCGCAGGTGCTGGAACTTGCGGTGTTCGACGGTCAGGGAGGCGAGCCCCCCACGGTGCTGCGCGACACCGCCGCGGCAGGCACGACGGGCACGGCGCGACAAGCCGTGCCACCACCACCGCCACAGCCGTCACGCAGTTCGCCCGCCGCACCTGCGGCATCGCCCGCTGCATCGCCCGCAACGGCTCCGGCACCTGCAGACGCTGCCAGCCAAGGGCCAAGTGAAGAACAGATGCGGGCGATCCGCGAGCGCATCCGCGCCCGACGTGAGCAACTGCAGCAACAGCAACAACAACGCCAGTCAACGTCGCCTGCCGGCGGCGCTGCCAACCGATAGAGTGCAAGCATGAACCTGCGTTTCCTTTCCTGCTCTTTCGCCCTGGCCCTGCTGGTCGGCTGCACGACAGCGCCGATCCCGGACGTGCAGCGCAATGCCCGGTTCGATACCGGTGTGGCCGTACCTGCCGCTGACGCCGATGGCGATGACGTGCAGGGTGCGCCGAAGGCCGTCATCCGGCGGGGCACCGGCACGATGATCAACCGCAGTGCCGCGTCGTCGGCGTCGCCGGCGTTGGCACAGGCCAGCAGCGGCGATGCCACCTTCAACTTCGAGGGTGAATCGCTGCACGCCGTGGTCAAGGCGATCCTCGGCGACCTGCTGGGGCAGAACTACGTCATCGCGCCGGGCGTGCAGGGCACGGTGACCCTGGCAACGCCCAAGCCGGTATCCGGCGCGCAGGCACTGAACCTGCTGGAGATGGTGCTGGGGTGGAACAACGCGCGCATGGTCTACAGCGGCGGACGCTACAACATCGTTGCCGCCGACCAGGCGCTCGCCGGAACCGTGGCGCCGAGCACCGCGCCCGCCGCCAGCGCCCGTGGGTTCGAGGTGCGGGTGGTGCCGCTGCAGTTCATCTCGGCTGCGGAAATGAAGAAGGTGCTTGAGCCTTACGCGCGGCCGAATGCCATCGTGAATGTCGACAGTGGACGCAACGTCATCACGCTGGGCGGAACGCGCGCCGAGCTGGAGAACTACCTGCACACGGTGCAGATATTCGATGTCGACTGGTTGGCTGGCATGTCGGTGGGCGTGTTCCCGATCACGTCCGGCAAGGCCGAGCAGGTTGCTGCGGATCTGGAAAAGATTTTCGGCGAGGACAGCAAGACGCCCAGCGCCGGCATGCTGCGTTTCCTGCCGCTGGAGAATGCCAACGCGGTGTTGGTGATCACCCCGCAGGTGCGCTACCTCGACCAGATCCAGGAGTGGCTGGACCGCATCGATACCGCGGGCGGCGCGCCCCGGCTGTTTTCGCATGAGTTGCGCTACATCAAGGCACGTGACCTGGCCGAGCGCCTGGCGGAAACCTTCGGCAGCAGCGGCAGCCGTGGCGGCGACAGCGGTGCATCGCTGGCACCGGGCGCCAGCAGTTCGCGCATCGATGGCGGCGGTGGTGGCCAGGATGGCGGGACGGACACCCCCTCGCTCGGCAGCGACAGCAGCGGGACGGGCAGTAGCGGGGGCACCGGCAATGGCGGCATGAACCTGCCGCAGCGACAGGCCGGCAACGCCAGCGTGACCCTGGAAATCGGCGCCGACCGTGTCGGCGTGTCGGCGGTGGAAGAAACCAACACGTTGCTGGTGCGCGCCACGCCGCAGGCATGGCGCTCCATCCGCGAGGTGATCGAAAAGCTGGACGTGATGCCCATGCAGGTCCACATCGAAGCGCAGGTGGCCGAAGTCAGCCTGACCGGTGAACTGAGTTACGGTGTCAACTGGTACTTCGAAAATGCCGTGCAGGGCGCCAGCTTCACCGGGGCCGTGGGCGGGGCGACGCTGCCCAATGCCGCAGGGCGCGACATATGGGGAAGCTATGCCGGTGCCATCACCGGCAGCAGCGGACTGGGCTGGACCTTCCTTGGCCGCAATGCCGCCGCGGTGGTCAGCGCGCTGGACAAGGTGACCGACCTGCGCCTGCTGCAGACGCCCTCCATCTTCGTGCGCAACAATGCCCAGGCCACGCTCAATGTCGGTGACCGTATCCCGATCGTGACCACCACGGTCAATACCGGGATCGGCGCCAGTACCGTCGGCCAGGTGCAGTACATCGACACCGGCGTGATTCTGAAGGTGCGCCCGCGTATCACCCGCGACGGCACCGTGTTCATGGACATCGTGCAGGAAGTCAGCAGCGCTGCTGATATCCCCGCCAACTGCAACCCGCAGGAGCGCAGCTGCAACCCGCGCATATCCACCCGCAAGATGGCCACCGAAGCGGCCATCCAGAGCGGTGACACCATCATGCTGGCCGGCCTGATCACCGACAGCGGGACCGACGGCCACAACGGCATTCCCGGCCTCAGCCGGATCCCGGTCGTGGGCGCCCTGTTCGGACAGAAAACCCGCAACAGCCGCCGCTCGGAAGTGATCGTGCTGCTCACCCCCACCATTGTCCGCAATGGTCAGGAAGCGCGCATTCTCACTGATGAGTACAGCCGTCGCTTCCGTGCGATGGAGCCGATCAGCGCGCCGCGCGGCAAGTAGCACTCTGCGTCATCGACAGTCGCCATGCGACCGTGTTGCTTGCTACGCTGGCGGCACACGGCCAGGGCAACCGCCCGCCGTGCATCCACCAGCGGAGGCGGGATGGGGGCGATCGTGTTGTTGCCGTTGGGCGTGGACGATGCGGCGCTGGACCATTGCCTGGCCGCGCTGGACGCGGGCACCACTGCGGGCACTGCGATCTGGCTGGCCGACGACGCGCAGGCCGGACCGCGTGCGCAGGCAGTCATCGCGCATTGGTTGGCGCATACCCCATTGCAGGCCGAGTACACCCGGCGCGCACGGCCCTTGGGCGAAGTCGCCCACTTGGATGAAATGCTGCGCGCGTGCGCGGGCATGGATGTTGCGGTACTGGCACCGGACAGTGTCCCGGTGCCAGGGTGGTTGGACCAGTTGCAGGCCTGCTTCGCCCGTGATGCTGCGATCGCGACTGCAACGCCCTGGTGCAACGCGGGCGGCACGGTGGCCTGGCCACGGCTGGGCGAGATCAATCCGCTGCCGGCCTTCCCGGCGGCGTTGTCGGTGGCCTGCGCGGCGATGCCGCCGCAGCATCCGGAGCTGCCCTCGGCGGTGACCCACGCAGTGCTGGTGCGCGGCAGCGCACGCCAGCGTGCCGGCGGACTGGATACCGACAGCTACGGTGGCTGGAGTGCGGCGCTGATCGATCTGGGCCTGCGCATGGCCGGCCTGGGCTGGCGCAATGTGCTGTGCGAGACCGCGTTCGTCGCACGCGGCAGCGAGGGCAGCAACCACCCCGGTGATCTGGATGCGTTATCGAGCCGGTGGCCGGCGTGGACGCCACGGCTGGCGGACTTCCTGATGCACGATCCGCTGCGTGATGCACGTGATGACCTGCAGGCCCGCTACCAGCGCGCGATAATGCCCGAGGCGCAGGGCGATCTGTTCGGTGCCGCATCGTCCCCGCCGGAGTCAGCCGCTTGAACCAGGCCATTGTTGCCGTCGTCGTCACTTACCAGAGCAGCAGCACCATCGATGCCTGCGTGCAGCGCCTGCGCGACGCGCACGGCATCGCCGAGATCCGTGTGATCGACAACGCGTCGCAGGACGATACCGTCGAGATCCTGCAGCGCCACGCCAGCGTCGACGCCCGTGTGCGCTTCATCGCCAACCCGGACAACCCCGGCTTTGCGGCAGCCAACAACCAAGGGGTGGCCGATTCGTGCAGCCCGTGGCTGGCCTTCATCAACCCGGACGTGCTGGTCGAGCCGGATACGCTGGCTCGGCTGTGTGAGCGCGGCAGCGCGCTGGGTGACTGCCTGCTTGGCGTGGAGCAGGTGGACGAGCAGGGTCAACCGGATGAAGCCGTGCGTCGTCGCGACCCTGATTTCCTGATGATGCTGCGGTCCCCCGGGCGTGGCTCGAAGCTGGCCATCGCGCGCGACGCGTCGCTGGCGATGCAACCGGTGCCGGCCCTGTCCGGTGCTGTGATGCTGATGCCACGCGCCTTGTTCGACCGGATCGGTGGCTGGGATGCCGGCTACCGCCTGCATGCCGAAGACCTGGACCTGTGCCGCCGCGTGCGCGATGCGGGCGGGGTCGTGGCCATCGCCAACGACCTGCAGGTTGTGCATGTGCGGGGCGTCTCCAGCCGCTCGCGTCCCTTCTTCGTGGAGTGGCACAAACATCGCGGGTTGTGGCGCTACTTCAAGCGCTTTGAAGCGCACCAGCGCAGCGTGCCGGTGCGGGTGGCCGTGTGGGGGGCGATCTGGGCGCATGCGGTGCTGCAGGTACCGAGGTTGCTGCGAGCGGCGTAGCCCCTCGTGGCTGGCTTTCACGCTTGAGCTGCGCTTGGGCCGGGCGGTAGGGCTGGGCGGGGGACGGCAAAAACCGCATCCATGCGGGCCTCGTTTCGTGCCATCCATGGCACTCAACGCCCCCGCCCAGCCCCACCGCCCGGCCCTCTGACAGCTTCCGTGGCCGCCAGCCACGTATAAAAAAAGAGAAAAGCGGTAGCGCCGACCCATGGTCGGCGGAAAGCATCACCCCCCTCGCGCCAACATCCGCCGATCACAGGTCGGCAAAGGTTCCATGGCCCCCATGGACCTGTCGAAGGTGGGGCGGGGTGGGTTGGCGGGGGCGTTGAGTGCCATGGATGGCACGAAACGAGGCCCGCATGGACGCAGTTTTTGCCGTCCCCCGCCAACCCATCCCGCCCCACCAACGCATCAGCCCTGCAGCCCTTGCCGTTGCGCTTGACGTTGCCTCCGCGGCCGCCGCGCCGCAGGCCCGGCAACAAGCCCGCACGCGGCGCATAATGGCGGCATGATCATCCACTCCCTGCTCGACACCGACCTGTACAAATTCACCATGATGCAGGCGGTGCTGCACCAGCATCCCGGCGCCATCGTGCAGTACCGGTTCAAGTGCCGTACGCCGGGCATCGACCTGGCGCAGTTCCTCGATCAGATCAGTGAAGAGATCGACCACCTCTGCACGTTGCGCTTCACCAGCGCCGAGCTGGACTACATGCGCGGCCTGCGCTTCGTGAAGCCTGATTTCGCTGATTTCCTTGGCCTGTTCCACCTGGATCGCAAGTACATCACCCTGCGTGCCTCGGACAGCGTGCCGGGTGAGATCGAGCTGGACATCACCGGCCCTTGGCTGCACACCATCATGTTCGAGGTGCCGCTGCTGGCGATCATCAACGAGGTGTGGTTCCGCAACACCACGACCGCGGATTTCGTCGAAGGCGAACGCCGCCTGCAGGCCAAGGCCGCGTTGCTGCGCGATACACCGGGGTTCGAACAGTGCCGCATCGCCGATTACGGCAGCCGCCGCCGCTACTCACGTGACTGGCATGCACGGTTGTTGCCGTTGCTGCGCGATGCGCTTGGCCCGCAGCTCGTTGGCACCAGCAATGTGCATTTCGCCCGTGTGTATGGCATGACACCGCACGGCACGATGGCGCATGAGTACCTGCAGGCGTTCCAGGCCATCGGTCCGCGCCTGCGCGATTCGCAGGTGGCTGCGCTGGAATCGTGGGCACGCGAGTATCGCGGCGACCTGGGCATCGCGCTGTCCGACGTGGTCGGACTGGATGCCTTCCTGCGCGATTTCGACATGTATTTCTGCAAGCTGTTCGACGGGGTGCGCCACGATTCCGGCGACCCGTTCGACTGGGGCGACCGCATGCTGGCCCATTTCCAGCACCGTCGCGTGGATCCGCGCAGCAAGGTCCTGGTGTTCAGCGATGGCCTGGATATCGAGAAGGTCATGCGCCTGTTCGACTACTTCCGTGGTCGTTGCCAGGTCGCCTTCGGTGTGGGAACGCACCTGACCAACGATCTCGGTCCCACACCACTCAACATCGTCATCAAGATGGTCCGCTGCAACGGGCAGCCGGTGGCCAAGTTGAGTGACTCGCCGGGCAAGAGCATGTGCGATGACCCGGGCTACCTGGCCTACCTGCGCCAGGTATTCGAATTGCCGCCGGGCGTCTGACCCGCGCCCCGGATCCCAGGGCTCCGGTAGCGCCGAGCCACGCTCGGCGAGCGAAGCGGCGTTTGTCATCAGCGCGCAGAGCCAGAGCGGCCGCTGCGCTCGCCGAGCACGGCTCGGCGCTACCTGCTCCCGGCTGAGGTGCGTTTCATTCCAGCGCGAACCGTCCCGGTAGCGCCGAGCCACGCTCGGCTAGCGAAGCGGCGCTGTCAGCAGTGTGCTGAACCAGAGCGGCTGCTGCGCTCGCCGAGCACGGCTCGGCGCTACCTGCTCCCGGTTGAGGTGCGTTTCATTCCAGCGCGAACCGTCCCGGTAGCGCCGAGCCACGCTCGGCGAGCGAAGCGGCGCTGTCAGCAGCGCGCTGAACCAGAGCGGCCGCTGCGCTCGCCGAGCACGGCTCGGCGCTACCTGCTCCCGGCGGTGACGTGTTTCATTCCAGCGCGTAGCGCAGCACGAACAGTCCGGCGACCAACCACACGGCGGCGTGCACTTCGCGCCAGCGTCCGGTGCCGGCCTTCAGGGCGGCGTAGGCGATGAAGCCAAAGGCCAAGCCATTGGCGATGGAGTAAGTGAACGGCATCGCCAGCGCACACAGCGCGGCCGGGACCGATTCGGTCAGGTCACTCCAGTCCACCTCCACCAGTTCGCGCAGCATCAAGCCGGCCACGAACAGCAGGGCCGGCGCGGTGGCATACCCGGGCACCATCGCCGCCAGCGGCGAGAACAGTAGTGCCGCCAGGAACAGCGCCGCCACCACCAGCGCGGTCAGCCCGGTGCGGCCGCCGGCCTGCACGCCGGATGCGCTCTCGGCAAAGGCGGTGGTGCTGCTGGTGCCCAACAGCGAGCCCGCGACAATCGCCGTGCTGTCGGCGAACAAGGCCCGCCCGAACCGCTTCTGCGCGCCTGGCAGTTTCAGCAGGCCCGCGCGCCCGACGACGCCGTACAGCGTGCCGGTGGCATCGAAGACTTCCACCAGCACGAACACCAGCACCACCTGCAGCAGCACCGCCAGCGGCGCGCCGCCGTCGTGGTGCAGCAGGCCGGGCAGGTCCAGTTGCAGGAAGGTCGGGGCCAGGCTCGGTGGCAGCGACATCAGGCCGTGGTACTGCACGTTGCCCAGCAGCCAACCCGCTGCCGTGACCGCAAGGATGCCGATCAGGATCGCGCCACGCACCCGGCGCGCTTCCAGGATGGCGATCAACAGGAAACCGGCCAGCGCCAGCAGCGGTGGTGCCGTGTTGAGCGGGCCCAGTGCGACCAGCGTGTCTTCATTGCCGATGATCACGCCGGATTTCTGCAGCGCGATGATGGCCAGGAACAACCCGATGCCGGCCACGATGGCCGAACGAAGCGATGAAGGAATGCCCGATACCAGCCACGCGCGCACGCCGGTAAGTGACAGCACCAGGAACACGAGCCCGGAAATGAATACCGCCGCGAGTGCCTGCTGCCAGGGCAGGCCGGAGGCACCGACCACGGTGAAGGCGAAGAAGGCGTTCAGGCCCATGCCCGGCGCCATGCCGACGGGGAAGTTCGCGGCCAGTGCCATCACCAGGGAGCCGAGTGCTGCGGCCAGGCAGGTGGCGACGAACACCGCGCCCGCATCCATGCCCGTGGTGGAGAGGATGTCCGGATTGACGAAGACGATGTAGGACATCGTCAGGAAGGTCGTCAGGCCAGCCAGCAGTTCGGTGCGCACGGTGGTGCCGTGCTGCTGCAGTTGGAACAGGCGCTCAAGCAGGCGCATGGTGGATCTCGCAGGATCGGGACGGAAACGACACGTCGACAGTACAAAAAAGAGGACGGCCGCACTGGGCGGCCGTCCTCGGGGCTTCTTACTTCAGCGCCTTGAAACGCAGGCGCTTGGGTGCGGCATCGTCGCCCATGCGGCGGCGCTTGTCGGCTTCGTACTCGCGGTAGTTGCCCTGGAAGAACTCCACGTGTGAATCACCTTCGAACGCCAGGATGTGGGTCGCGATGCGATCCAGGAACCAGCGGTCATGCGAAATGACGAAGGTATTGCCCGGGAACTCCAGCAGCGCATCTTCCAGCGAACGCAGGGTTTCGATATCCAGATCGTTGGACGGTTCATCGAGCAGCAGCACATTGCCACCCTGCAGCAGGGTCTTGGCCATGTGCAGGCGGCCACGCTCACCACCGGACAGCGAACCGACCAGCTTCTGCTGATCCTGGCCCTTGAAGTTGAAGCGGCCGATGTAGGCGCGCGACTGGATCTCCACGCCATTGATGTTCAGGATGTCCAATCCGCCGGCGATTTCCTGGAAGACGTTGTGGTTGCCTTCCAGCGCATCGCGGCTCTGGTCCACGTAGGACAGCTGCACCGTCGGGCCGACCACGATCTCGCCGGTGTCGGGCTTTTCCTGGCCGGTGATCATCTTGAACAGGGTCGACTTGCCGGCGCCGTTGGGGCCGATGATGCCGACGATGGCGCCACCGGGCACCAGGAAGTTCAGGTTGTCGAACAGCAGGCGGTCGCCGAACTTCTTGGAGACGTTCTTGAACTCCATCACCGCATTGCCCAGGCGCTCACCCGGCGGGATGAACAGCTCGTTGGTCTCGTTGCGCTTCTGGTAATCAACCGACTGCAGCTCTTCCAGGCGGGCCAGACGGGCCTTGCCCTTGGTGCGGCCACCCTTGGCATTCTGGCGCGACCACTCCAGCTCCTTCTGGATGGCTTTCTGGCGGGACTTTTCCTGGTTGTCTTCCTGCTTCAGGCGCTCATCCTTCTGGGTCAGCCAGTCGGTGTAGTTGCCCTTCCACGGAATACCGCGGCCACGATCCAGTTCCAGGATCCACTCGGCGGCGTTGTCGAGGAAGTAGCGGTCATGGGTGACCGCCACGACGGTGCCGGTGTAGCGCGCCAGGAACTGCTCCAGCCATTCCACCGACTCGGCGTCGAGATGGTTGGTCGGCTCATCGAGCAGCAACATGTCCGGCTTCTGCAGCAGCAGGCGGCACAACGCAACGCGGCGCTTCTCACCACCGGAGAGCTTGCCCACTATGGCTTCCCACGGTGGCAGGCGCAGGGCATCGGCCGCCACGTCCAGCTGGTTTTCCAGAGTATGCGCGTCACCGGCGGCCAGGATCGCCTCCAGGCGCTCCTGTTCCTTGGCCAGTTTGTCGAAATCAGCGCCTTCCTCGGCATAAGCCAGGTAGACCGCATCGAGCTGGGCCTGGGCCTGCAGTACTTCGCCGACGCCTTCTTCAACCGCTTCACGCACGGTCTTGGTCGGATCCAGCTCGGGTTCCTGCGCCAGGTAGCCGACCTTGATGCCGGCCTGCGGACGCGCTTCGCCCTCGAAATCGGTGTCCACGCCGGCCATGATCTTCAGCACGGTGGACTTGCCGGAACCGTTCAGACCCAGCAGGCCGATCTTCGCGCCCGGGAAGAACGACAGCGAGATGTCCTTGATGATCTGCCGCTTGGGCGGGACCACCTTGGACACGCGGTTCATGGTGTAGATGTATTGCGAGGACATGGAGTCTCCCAAAGGGTCGATCCACCGGGCCGAGAGGCAGGGCCGGCGGAAAACGGAATATTTGACTGGTCATTATCGCTGATCGCCGGTTTCACTGCCATGGCGGCCGTGCGGGGCCCCAAGGCGGGACAGGTGCGGGTCACAGACGGGCTGCGGCGCGTTTCCCCCACAGGTGCGCGCGGCGCGGGCGGATGGTCCGGGATGGGCGGGCGGACCACGATGGTCACGCACCACTCAATCGGAGACGCGTTGATGAACCGCTCATTGTTGCCTGCCCTGCTGTGCCTTCTGCTTGCTCCTGCCGTGCCCTCATCGGCCATGGCCGCCGATGTTGCGCCCTTGCTGCCGTCGCCGCTGTCGGTGAGCGATCTCACCGTACCCGCCGGAACGCAGCGTGTATTCAACGTCGCGGTGGCGTCCACCGATAAAGGGATCGGCTTTGGAATATCGTCCGCTGATGCGGGTATGAAGCTGTCCGGGGGCATCGAATTTGCATGGGTCGACGGCGTAGTGCTGCGCAGGTTCGAACTTGACGGCCTGGACACCGTTGGCGGCTACGTCGACCTGTCGGGCTCGGCCGGTGCGCGCGTGCTGCAGCTTCGGCTGCTGGGAGGAGCGCAGGACATGCGGATCAACCTGACCCTGCCCGGACCGGCAGCGGACCTGAAGCAGGGGCAGGCGACGGGTGTGTTTGCTCAGCTCGCCGGTGGAACGACGTACGAGGCGGCGCGCCGCGTGCGACTGGCCAAGCCATCGAATATGCAGGTGTTCACTTGGGGAGGCGATGCGGAAGTAGCGCTCAAAGTGTATGGGCCCGTGGGCACCGGGTTCCCGCCGTTGATCTGCGATGACAAGGGCGATGCGTGGCGGCAATGCAATCTGGATGGGCTTGCGCCCGGCCTGTACTCCATCACGGTCGCCGGAGAAGGCAATCCGGTGCAGTTGATGGGGCGCTGGAAAGCGCTGCCGTAGTGACGTCTCTGGCCCATAGCTGAACAGGCATGGGTCGCGATGAAGGGGAACCGTTTCCAGCGGGAAACGGTTCATATGCGATGCGCATTATGGGAAACATCACCCAACAGCTAGGAGCCCACGCATGCGCATCAATCGACTTGTGGCCGGTGCCGTGGCCTCCCTGCTGGCCTTGGGCGCTGTCGCGCCCGCCTTCGCCGACAATGACCGCCACCGCGGCCATGATCGCGATCGCCGTGAATGGCGGGACGATCGTCGCGATGACCGCCGTGACCACCGCAACGACCGCCGTGAAACGCGCCGGGACTGGCGCGATGATCGTCGCCATGACCGCCATGATCGCCGTGAGTGGCGGGATGATCGACGTCACGCGGGTTACTACCGTCCGGCGCCCCCGCCGCGCGTGGTGTATCGCCCGGCATACCGCCCCGCTTACGGCCCTGCGTACCGCCCCGCTTATGGGCACGGTCCGGGTTACGGTTGGCAGGTCGGCCACCGGTATCGGGATTACTACCGTGGCCCGATCTACGTGGTGAATGACTACAACAGCTACCACGTACGTCGCCCGCCGCGTGGACACCACTGGGTGCGCGATGACCGCGGCAACCTGCTGCTGGTCGCCATCGCAACGGGGATCCTGGCGGACTTCGTGATCAACAACCGCTGAGCTGATGGCCTGACGGGCTGAGGGCTGCAGCCTGCAGAACGGCGCCTCTTGGGGGCGCCGTTCTGCGTACAGCGCCATGCGATGAGTGGGCGGGCACGAGCAGGCTCGCGCTGCGGCTCCAACGCCTCGCCACGCTCGAGACGCGCATTCCGCGATGACCCTGGATCAGGAACGGCGTCGTGCGCATCCGTGGTCCGTTTTGAGACCCGCAGCGCACGGACTACAATTGCGGTCTTGCCGTTCCTTTCCTGCCTGCCCCCGGAGAAACCGATGTTCCCGCGCGATGCCCGAATCGAAAGCTACGATCCCGAGTTGGCCAAGGCCATCGCCGACGAGGCCCAGCGCCAGGAAGATCACGTCGAGCTGATCGCCAGCGAGAACTACGCCAGCCCTCTGGTGATGGAAGCCCAAGGCAGCCAGCTGACCAACAAGTACGCCGAAGGGTATCCGGGCAAGCGCTACTACGGTGGCTGCGAGTATGTGGACGTCGCCGAACAGCTGGCCATCGACCGCCTGAAGCAGCTGTACGGCGCGGATTACGCCAACGTGCAGCCGCACAGCGGCTCGCAGGCCAACCAGGCGGTCTACTTCGCGCTGCTGCAGCCGGGCGACACCATCCTGGGCATGAGCCTGGCCCACGGCGGTCACCTGACCCACGGTGCCAAGGTGAATGCCTCCGGCAAGCTGTTCAATGCGGTGCAGTACGGTGTGAACGATCAGGGCCTGATCGATTACGACGAAGTCGAGCGACTGGCCGTCGAACACAAGCCGAAGATGGTGGTCGCCGGGTTCTCGGCCTATTCGCAGATCGTGGACTGGGCGCGTTTCCGCGCCATCGCCGACAAGGTGGGCGCCTACCTCTTCGTGGACATGGCCCATGTCGCCGGTCTGGTCGCTGCGGGCGTCTATCCCAGCCCACTGGCGCACGCGCATGTGGTCACCTCCACCACCCACAAGACGCTGCGTGGGCCGCGTGGCGGCATCATCATCGCCAAGGGTGCCAGCGAGGAACTGGTCAAGAAGCTGCAGTCGATTGTCTTCCCGGGCATTCAGGGTGGCCCGCTGATGCACGTGATCGCGGCCAAGGCCGTCGCGTTCAAGGAAGCGCTTGAGCCCTCGTTCACCACCTATCAGCAGCAGGTGGTGAAGAACGCCCAGGCGATGGCCGATACGCTGATCGCCCGTGGCTACAAGATCGTGTCCGGCGGTACCCGGAACCACCTGATGCTGGTGGACATGATCGGCAAAGAGGTGTCCGGCAAGGACGCCGAGGCGGCGCTGGGCAAGGCGCATATCACGGTGAACAAGAACTCGGTGCCGAACGATCCGCGTTCACCGTTCGTGACCTCGGGCCTGCGCCTGGGTACGCCGGCGGTGACCACCCGCGGATACGTCGAACAGGATTGCGTCGACCTGGCCAACTGGATCGCCGACGTGCTCGACGCACCGGCCGACGATGCGGTGATCGCGCGGGTGCGCGATGCGGTGAGTGCGCAGTGCCGCAGGTACCCGGTCTACGGCTGAGCCCGTGCATCGGTGACAGCATGCCCTGCCGCGCCCTTCCCGGCGTTGCAGGGCCTTGCGGTTTGCCGCGCATGGCCATCTCCAGTACCGTGGCGACGCTGCCATGACCACGGCATGACGTTTCCACTACGCAAGGCGCTCCATGCATTGTCCGTTCTGCCAACATGCCGATACCCGGGTGATTGATTCGCGCGTCTCTGAAGACGGTGCGACGATCCGCCGCCGGCGTGAGTGCGAGGCCTGCAACGAGCGCTTCAGCACCCTGGAAACCATCGAGCTCAAGCTGCCGACCATCATCAAGGGTGACGGCAGCCGCGAGGCATTCGAGGCGCGCAAGGTCCGCGCCGGCTTTGACCGCGCGCTGCAGAAGCGACCGGTGCCGGAAGAAAAGATCGAATCAGCGGTACGTGCGGTCGTGCACCAGCTGCGGATCTGCGGCGAGCGTGAAGTGCCCTCCATCCGCGTCGGCGAGTTCGTGATGAACGAGCTGCGCAAGCTGGACCATGTCGGCTATGTCCGTTTCGCGTCGGTGTATCGCAGCTTCGGCGATGTGGCGGATTTCCGCGAGGAAATCGAAAAGCTGGAGCGTGAACTGCCCGCCAGCACCGAGCAGTTGCAGTTGCTGGGCGATGTGATCGCCCTGACCAAGAAAAAGAAGAGCTGAGCGGGACCGGCGCTGCATGACCGGTTTCTCTGCCCTCGATCATCTGCACATGGCGACTGCCTTGCGGTTGGCGGAGCGCGCGGCCTACACCGCACGGCCCAACCCGATGGTGGGCTGCGTGATCGCCCATGGCGAGCGGGTGGTCGGGCAGGGCTGGCACCAGCGCGCTGGCGGACCACATGCCGAGGTATTCGCCCTGCGCGAAGCGGGCGAACAGGCACGCGGCGCCACGGCTTACGTCACCTTGGAGCCGTGCGCCCACTACGGTCGTACGCCCCCGTGTGCGCTCGCGCTGATCGAAGCGGGCATCACGCATGTCGTGGCGGCCATGCGTGACCCCTTCCCGCAGGTCGATGGCGGTGGATTCGATCTGCTGCGTGCGGCGGGCATCGAGGTCAGCGAGGGGCTGATGGCCGCGCAGTCACGTGAATTGAACCGTGGCTTCCTGTCGCGTGTGGAACGCGGTCGGCCGTGGGTGCGGGTCAAACTCGCGGCCAGCCTGGATGGTCGCACGGCGATGGCGGACGGCACGTCCAAATGGATAACCGGCGCTGCCGCACGTGAAGACGTGCAGCATTGGCGTGCTCGGGCTGGCGCGATCCTGACCGGTGCCTCCACGGTGCTCGCCGACGACCCGCAGCTGACGGTGCGTCTGGCCGACACGGAGGTGCTGCCGCCGTTGCGCGTGGTGCTGGATGCCCAACTCCGCTCGCTGGAATGCGCGCGCGTGCGCGAAGGCCCGGCGCCGACGCTGTACCTGCATGATCCCGGCATCAGTGCAACCGATGCGGCCGATGCGCAGTTTGCCAGCGTGCCGTGCGTCGGCGGCCGCCTGAACCTGGCGGCGGTGCTGGCGCTGCTCGGCGCGCGTGGCATCAACGAACTGCTTACGGAAGCCGGCGCGACCCTGTCAGGTGCTTTGATGGCAGGCGGCTGGGTGGACGAATTGCTGCTTTACCAGGCGCCGACCCTGCTCGGCGAGCATGGCCTGCCGTTGTTTGCAGGCCTTGGCGTGCACGCCATGCAACAGCAGCACCGCCTGCAGCTGATCGATCAATGCCAGGTGGGGACCGATCTGCGGCTGCGGTTGCGCCCTGCGGGCTGATCGCCCTTTGGCACCACGGCACCCGCAACGCAGGTTCTGCGCGCGCGGCAGAAAC
The DNA here is from genome assembly GCF_014842145.1 of Stenotrophomonas sp. CFBP 13718. Lineage (NCBI taxonomy): Bacteria > Pseudomonadati > Pseudomonadota > Gammaproteobacteria > Lysobacterales > Lysobacteraceae > Stenotrophomonas > Stenotrophomonas sp. CFBP 13718. The sequence goes on along the minus strand of NZ_JACYVC010000002.1, from coordinate 530,483 downwards.
AAAAACGGCTTCCCGAAGGAAGCCGTCAGAAACGCCTGATGATCGCGCGGATCAGAAGCTGGCGCGGATACCGGCCGAGTACTGGGTCACGTCTTCGATGACCTGCACTTCACCCACCACGCCCCACATCGGGGTGAGGTTGATCTGGCCACCGACGTTGCCGACCCAGGTGCCGTCCATGTCGCTGCCATCCATGTAGCCACCCTTCAGCCACGCTTCGGTGCGTGCCGACGGCTTGCCGCGCACGCCGAACATGCCGCGGGCTGCATTGGTGTGGTCCTTGTCGCTGACGGTGGCGAAGCCGGTCTGCTTCAGCGTCACCTTGGCGTTCTGGCGGACCCAGGCGATGTCCGCGGTGAAGTCGACGCGGTCGCTCATGCCCATGTTGTAGCCGATGCCCAGTTCCGGCTGGTCCAGCTCCAGCTTGATGCTGCCGCCGGTGAAGCCGTAGGACTTGGACACCTGCGACCAGGCACCGAACAGATAGACCTGCGGTGCAATGGCGAAGGAGCCGCGGACGTAGCCACCGTCCACCTTGGGATCGTCCAGCAGGTCGTCGTTGACCTTGAACTGGGTCCAGCCGGCTTCGGCGTAGGTGTAGCTCAGGCCATCGGCGGCGAGGGCCGACAACGGCGACAGGGCGAGCAGGGAGGCGGCCAGCAGCATCTTGCGCATGCGTGTGAATCCTTGAGTCAGCGTTCCATTGCAGGCAGCCGGTACAGCTACCCGGGGCGACGTCGTTGTCGCGCTCGGCGGCATTTTAATGAATCTTTTACAAAAAGCGAGCCTTCAGGCAGGCCTGTTAGAATGCCTGCGCCGGTTCGCCGGTATACAAACGTCTTCAGGGCGGGGTGCGATTCCCCACCGGCGGTAGGTGCCTTCGGGCATGAGCCCGCGAGCGCTCCGGTCCACCTTGGGCAGGAGGTCAGCAGATCCGGTTCGATGCCGGAGCCGACGGTGATAGTCCGGATGAAAGAAGACGGTGCCACGGGGCGTGATGCTCCGTGCGTACCTGTTTGCCTTGCGGCGTTTTTCGCTCACTACCCGCGGAGAACGTTCTTGTTTACTGGAATCATTGAAGGCGTCGGCCGTCTGGCCGCGCGCGAAACCCTCGGCGGCGATGTCCGCTTCACTTTCCACGTCGGCAGCCTGCCCTTCGACAGCGTGCAGCTGGGCGAGAGCATCGCCATCAACGGGGTATGCCTGACGGTCATCGCATTCGATGCGCAGACCTTCCAGGCCGATGCGTCGACTGAAACCCTTGGGCTGACGACGCTGGGCAGCCTGGCGGAAGGGGCGGTCATCAATCTGGAGCGCGCGATGCGTCCGACCGATCGCCTCGGCGGGCATCTGGTCAGCGGCCACGTTGACGGGCTGGGGCAGGTGCTGTCCATCCATGAAGACGCGCGCGCCCAGCGTTGGCGCTTTGCCGCACCGAAGGCGCTGCGGCGGTATATCGCCAAGAAGGGATCGATCTGCGTCGACGGCGTGAGTCTGACGGTGAACGAGGTGGATGACGAGGGCTTCGAGGTCGCGTTGATCCCGCACACCGTTTCGCACACCGCCTTCGCCGCCAGCACCGTCGGCAGCGCGGTCAACCTGGAAATCGACCTGGTCGCGCGCTATGTCGAGCGTCTGCTGGGTGAAGGAGCACGCGAATGAACTTCGCCCCCATTCCCGAGATCCTGGAAGACATCCGTCTGGGCCGCATGGTGGTCATCGTGGATGACGAAGACCGCGAAAACGAAGGCGACCTGATCATGGCCGCCGAGCTGGTCAAGCCGAGCGACATCAATTTCATGGTCACCCATGGCCGTGGCCTGGTGTGCCTGCCGCTCACCCGCGAGCGTGCCGCTGATCTGGGCCTGGCGCCGATGGTGCAGGCGAACACCGCCCAGTTCCAGACCAACTTCACGGTCAGCATCGAGGCGGCGGAGGGGGTTACCACCGGTATCTCCGCCTATGACCGTGCGCATACCATCCGCACGGCGGTGAAGCCCGATGCCAAAGCATCGGACCTGCATCAGCCGGGCCATATCTTCCCGTTGATTGCCCAGCCCGGCGGCGTGCTCACCCGCGCCGGTCATACTGAAGCGGGCGTGGACCTGGCGATGCTGGCAGGGCTGGAGCCGGCCGGCGTGCTGGTGGAAATCCTCAACCCCGATGGCAGCATGGCGCGTCGCCCTGAACTGGAAGTCTTCGCCCGCGAACATGGCTTGAAGATGGGCTCCATCGCCGACCTGATCGCCTATCGCCTGGCGACGGAGAAGACGGTGGAGCGCGTTGACGAGCGTGAGATCGAGACCGAGTTCGGCGGCTTCACGCTGGTGACGTACCGCGACCGGATCGCCCACGACCTGCATTTCGCACTCGTACGGGGCACCCCCGACGCGCAGACGCCGACGCTGGTGCGGGTGCAGGTGGAAAACCCACTGGCCGACCTGCTGCACTGGCGACGCGATGATTTCGGTGTCGCCGCCACCGACGCGCTGCGCGCGATCGCGGCCGCCGACAGCGGGGTGATGGTGGTGCTGTCGGCCCCGCGTGACAGCGAGACGCTGCTGTATCGCCTGCGCCAGCAGCCGCAGCCGGTCACGCCGGGCAAGGACAAAGATGTAAGCCAGTGGCGGCGTAACGGAGCTGGCGCGCAGATCCTGTCCGACCTCGGGTTGGGCAAGCTGCGGGTGCTGGGCACGCCGCGCCGGCAGATCGGTCTGGCGGGTTATGGGCTGGAGGTAGTGGAAACCGTCGGCTGTTGAGGTAACCCGCGGCTGCCGCCACGCACGGCGGCAGCCCGTACACGGTAAACTTACCCCCCACTCAGGTCCCCCAACTCCCCATGAGCCATTTCGAAGGCGATCTTCGCTCTCCCGGATCGGCGCGCTTCGCCATCGTGGCCAGCCGCTGGAATGCCCGCATCACCGATGCGCTGGTCACCGGTGCCCGTCAGGCATTGGCCGGCAACGGCGTCGCAGAAAGCGAAGTGGATGTGATCCGCGTTCCGGGCGCCTGGGAAATCCCCTTGGTCGCCGCACGTCTGGCCGCTGCACATCAGCACGCGGCCATCCTGACCCTGGGCTGCGTGATCCGCGGTGACACGCGTCATTACGAACACGTGGCCGACCGTTGTGCCGAAGGCCTGATGCGCGTGCAGCTGGATTTCGGCGTGCCGGTGCTCAATGGCGTGCTGGCGGTGGAGCGTGCCGAGGATGCCGAAGCGCGTGCCGGTGGCAGCCACGGCAACAAGGGCGAGGAAGCCGCGTTGGCGGCATTGGAAATGACCAATCTTCTGGAGCAACTGCCATGAACAAGACCACCCAGGGCAGGCCGTCCGGCAGACCCGTACGCCGTGATGGCGTGGATCCGGTGCTGCGCTCGCGCGCGCGCCGCCGTGCGGTACAGGCCATCTATGCGTGGCAGATTTCCGGCGGCAATGGCCAGTCGCTGGTCGCCCAGTTCGCCCACGAACAGGCGCGCGAGGTGGCCGATCTGGCTTACTTCGAGGCGCTGGTGCATGGCGTGCTGGACAACCGTCGGGATCTGGATGAGGCGTTGTCCCTGTTCCTGGATCGTAGTGTCGAGGAAGTGGATGCGATCGAACGCGCGGTGCTGCGCCTGTCGGCGTACGAGCTGCGTTTCCGCGCCGACATTCCGTACCGCGTGGTGATCAACGAAGCCATCGAGTCGGCCAAGCGCTTCGGTTCCGAACACGGCCACACCTTCGTCAACGGTGTACTGGATCGCGCCGCGATCGAGTGGCGCAAGACCGAAAGCGGTCACTGACCGATGTGGTAGCGCCGAGCCACGCTCGGCGGCAATCCTTCAGCACGGCTCGCCAGCCCAGCCGGTCATGGGGCCGCACCCTCGGAGCCCCATGTCACTCGCCGAATTCGCCCTGATTGAACGTATCCGCGCCCGCAGCAAGGGGCGCGAAGACATCGTGCTCGGCATCGGCGACGATGCGGCGCTGCTGCAGCCGCTGGCGGGACACTGGCTGGCGGTAACCGCCGATACGCTCAACAGTGGCGTGCACTTTCCCGCTGAAACGCGGCCGGCCGACATCGGTTGGAAGACGCTGGCGGTCAATCTCTCCGATCTGGCCGCCATGGGCGCCACACCGGCATGGGGCACATTGGCGTTGTCGCTGCCAAGCGCGGAAGCGGAGTGGATCGATGCGTTCGCCGACGGCTTCTTCGCGCTGGCGGACGCGCACGATTGGCGGCTGATCGGCGGCGATACCACGCGCGGGCCACTTTCGCTCTCGGTCACTGCGTTCGGTCACGTGCCACAGGGCCAGGCACTGCGCCGCGATGGCGCGCAGGCGGGCGACGATGTCTGGGTCAGCGGCACGCTGGGCGACGCGGCAGGTGCGTTGCAGCTGTGGCAGCGCGGGACGCTGCAGGTGACCCATCCGGCTGCGGATGCAGACATGGAGTTCCTGCGCCAGCGCCTGTTGCGTCCGACGCCGCGTGTGGCACTGGGAACGGCGTTGCGCGGGATTGCCACAGCGGCAGTGGACATCTCAGACGGGCTGCTCGCCGATCTTGGCCATATTGCAGCAGTCAGCGGAGTGGCGGTCCATCTCAATGCGGAATTGGTGCCTTGCTCCGCGTCTACAGAGCGGGTCATCGGGCGTGAAGCCGCACGGCAGTGCGCGCTGAGCGGTGGCGACGACTACGAGCTGTGTTTTACCGCGTCCCCATCATGCCGCGCGGCGCTGGCTGAGATTGCGTACAGGCTTTCCCTCGATATCACGCGCATAGGGCACGTTGCCAGTGGCGCGGGCGTTCACTGCCCAGGTTCACACGCGCGGCAAGGGTACGCGCATTTTCTCTGACCCAGCCCTTTGCACGTTCTGTGCGAAGCGATATCAGCGGTAGGTCGCCGTCAGTGTCGCTTGACCCTGAAGCGTGCCGGGCTCGATCGCCGTGCCTGTTCGCAGGTATCGGGCCGCAAGATCGATGGTCTGGTCCCCAGCGTGTGCCGTGCCATGCACCCAGCTGGCGCCGAACCGGACCGGTAGGCCGCTGCGCATGAGTTGGATGGCTGCGCCTTGGCTGGACGTGCCCGCAACCGGCGTCAGCGTACTGCCCCGATTAGCAGGGTCCAGCGCATCGCGAAGCGTCAGCTCGACCGTGGCGCCATCGCGGGGGCAGTTCATTCCGATCCTGAGGTCGCGCGCTCCCGCCGCATCCCCGACGCGCGCCAGTTCGGTGGCAGTGATCGGGGCGAGGTCCAGCGACGTGTTCGACAAAGTGCAGGTCGGTGCAGGGATCTTCAAACTGAAGGACAGCGCATGCAGCATGCTGCCGTCAGCAGGGTAAGCGGGCAATCGACTGGACGACATCAGTGATCCCGGCGCCACATCCGTCATCTGCCCGCCACGCGAGTAGATGAAGAACCGGAGCACCGCCCCCATCCGCTTTCCGATCCCGGTCGATACGCGGAAGGAGTTCGAGGTGGTGGGATTGAAGGGATACTCGACACCGCCACCCGGCGCGAGCTGCGCGCGCTGGAAGAAAACGAGGGCGATCAGCGGGGATCGTGGACCCCAGCCGTAAGCGGGATACATTCTGCCGCGCAAGGGCACGTCGCGCACGTAGGTCAGCCCAGCCATGCTGGGGGTGCTGTCGAAATCGAGCCATACGTTCGATGGGCAGTCGCTGAACTGAAGTCCACTTTCGTCTGAGCTGTTGCCACCTTGGAAAAGCAGGATGTCCGGGCGTGTTTCGTCGGCAAGGATGACCTCGCCTGCATCGAACGTATCGTTGGCGCTCACTACGGTGCACGCCGATACTACGGCGCTGGCCGAAGCCAACAATGCGCCAGTGATTAAGGTGATCGGCGGGCCCATGCGCATCTCAGCGACCTTTTCGTGCGGTACGAGTGTCCGCCGCAGCATCTGAAGCGTTGATGGAGGTGGTGTGCTGGCGTTGAGCACCGTAATCGTCTAGCCATGCGATCGAGACAGGGGCAGGTACGGGCAAAGCGCGGTCGAGCGGGATACGCAGTTTTCCGAAGGGGGGCACCATGTCGGCGGCGAGTTTGCGGCCGTCCGCCAAGGTCACGCTCGCCAGCGTGACGTGATACGCAGAAGGATTATTGATCGTGAGCTGGGGGCTCGGGCCCTCACTGGCCGTCCACTTCAGGGCGGCCGCCGCGTCGGCTGCCTTGCCTGCCAATCCGGCGGGACGATGGAACAGCTTGATGCGTGTGCGGATGGCGAACTGCAGCAGATTCGCCGTGTCCGACGTCTCAGGCCTGGGGGGGATATCCAGCAGGTTGAAGTAAAACACCGACTCACGGTCCGCGGGCAGCGCCGCATCTGAAGGGCGGGGTGCATACGTGATGCGATAGGCCTGACCCTGATGCGGCTGAAGCAGGCGCGGGTCGGCCGGGGTCAACCGAAACGGCGTGCGGATATTTTCCGGGCGCGCGTGGCTGTCACCGTCGTCGATCCAGACTTGAGTCAGTGCGGCCTGCTCGCCGGTATTGCGCGCGCGTAGCGTGACATCGCGGGTGCTGGCGGCATCGTGCACGATGCGTGTGCCCTGCAAGGTCACCGCCGCCGCCGCCGGCTGGGACGCCAGAGCGGACAACAGCAGCACGCTGCAGCGTAGAGACTGAAAGTTCATTGCATACTCCCGTTGATCAGACTGCAGGGTGCGGCGGACGCGGGCGCCGCACCCGCGAAGCCCCGGCTTACTTGTACAGCACCACGAAATTGCCGGTGGCATCGGCCGTGCCTGCGGTTGCGTTCTTGCCCGGCGAGGCATACCACGCGCTGTAGTCCAGCTTGCCCTTGGCATTGGCCGCAATGGTGATGCTAGTGGTCGGCTCATCGCCCAGTTTCTGATGGGCGCCATTGGCGTCGTAGAGCGCTACGCCCACGTTCTTTGCGGCCGATGTCGGCGTGAGGGCCAGATTGCCGGTGCTGCCATGCTCGGCCCCGCCGAAGCGCACGGCGACCGTCTGCGCTGCCCCCGAACCGGTGCAGTCCAAGTTGATGCTGAAGTTCTTCTGGCCAGCGCGCGTATCAGCATTGACTGAGGCCAGATCGACCGTGCCCATCTGAACGGATATGGCGCCTCCACTGGCTTGCACCTTGCAGGTGGAGGTCTCCAGCTTGCCGGTTATCTCCAAGCGTTCCGCCAGTGCGACGGAGGTGCCTGCAGTGAACAGGGCAGTGGCGAGCAATAACTGAGTGGGGGCTTTCATAGGTGAATTCCTGAAGCAAAAGTTTGGCCAAGGGCAACGATGCCCGGGACGCAAAGTGTTTCCGCTTTTCGCCGCCAGCACCATGCGGAGAAATGTAATTTTGTTTTGCAGCGCTATTACTCTTGCGCGGCGAGAGGATTGCAGTTTTTCGGATGGAAACGCTGCAGCCTCAACTCTAACGTCGCACTTCTTCTGATCTGGAGGCAGCGCGTGTCGTGCACGTTGCGCCTATTGCGATGCCTATCAATTCCACCGTTTCGATTAACTCCGTCGGCTCCCTCACCCTCGCTATCACCATAGCCCTGAGCACATGGACTGCACAGGCGGAGACCGCCTCCCCACTTCAGTTCAGCGATGGATTTCTCGCGGGCGGCACGTCTTTCGATCTGCAGCATTATCTCGATCAGGATCGATTCCAGGATGGATCGTACCCGCTGGATATCGTGATCAACGGCAAGTGGCATGAATCGGCTGAGGTCGCTTTCCGCGATGGCGCTGCCTGCCTCACCGTCGGGATGGTGCAACGACTGCATTTGAAGGTTGCGTATCACGAGACGCTCGCTGCCTACCCTGCTGCATGTGTGCCCCTTCCGACGTTGATTCCAGGGGCGACCGTGGAGGTGGACGGTGCCGCGCTGCAGTTGCAGATCGGTATTCCACAGGCGGCCTTGGCGTCGGGTGCGCGTGGCGAAGTAGCTGCGGCCCAGCGTGACCAGGGCATTTCCGCCGGTTTCATCGACTACACCTTCAACGAAAACCGGAGCAACGGCGGCAGCGCGCGCTATCTCAGCCTACGGTCGGGGCTTAATCTGGGGGCTTGGCGGCTGCGCCACCGCGCATCTCTCAGCCAGGATCACCGCGCGATGCGATACAACGTGCTCGGCAGCACTCTGCAGCGCGATCTGCCGGCGTGGAACAGCCAGTTGGTAATTGGCCAGGCCTATACGGGTGGTGATCTTTTCCCGGGCATAGCTTTTACCGGCGTGCGCGTCGCTACCGATGAGCGCATGTTGCCGGATTCGTTGCGTGGCTATGCGCCTGTGGTGCGAGGCGTCGCTGACAGCAACGCCGTAGTGCGGATCCGCCAGAACGGCGTGGTCATTCACGAGGTCGCCGTTTCGCCTGGTCCTTTCCTTATCGACGACCTGTATCCGACCAGCTTCGGTGGCGACCTGGAGGTCAGCGTGATCGAGGCCGATGGTCGCGAGCAGCAGTTCCTTGTGGGCTTCTCGGCCGTTCCGCAGGCTTTGCGCGCAGGTGCAACGCGCTTCAGCGCTACTGCAGGCACGCTGCGCAGCACGGGGCGCGCATTGGATGCCTGGCGCTTTACCGAGGCCACGTATGCACGGGGCATCGGCAATCCGCTGACTTTGGTCGGGGGCTTGCAGTTGGCAGAGTATTACCGGGCGGCCGTGGTGGGTGCAGCGGTCAACACCCCGCTCGGCGCGTTCGGCCTGGACATGACCCGGTCGCAGCTGTTCAGGCGGAACACTGCTGCCATCGCGGGAAACAGTCTGCGGGTGAACTATCAGCGCTACGTCGAGCGCACAGGGACCCACGTGGGGGTGGCGGCCTATCACTACAGCACCGGCGGATTCCTTGCGCTGGCCGACGCCGTGCACGCGCCTAGCCGGGGAAACGACGTAGCGCCGCAGCCACGCCAGCGCTATCAGGTGAACCTGTCCCAGCGCCTTGGTGAGCGAAGTTCGCTGTACATCAGTGGGGGGCATGCGTCGTATCGCGATGGTGCGCAGCGGCAGAATGACGTGCAGTTTGGCCTCCAGAGCACGCTTGGTCGTGCCAACTACGGTGCATCGGTGACGCGTTATCGGAATGGCATGCAGGCGCAGCACGACACCCGTTACGCGCTGACCTTCAGCCTGCCATTGGGCGGTAACGCAGGTGCATCGCGGCTGCACGCTCTGCTCAGCCCCGCGCAGCGGGAGGGCAGGTTGCAGCTCGGCCTGAGCGGAACGTCGGGTGAGGCCGATGACGTCAGCTACAACGTGTCCGCGGCGAGTACGCACGGCCGTGCTGCGAACTACAACAGCAACGTGGCCTATCGCAGCGGCCTTGGCACGCTGACTGCCGGCTACGGCGGTGGCGCAGGGTATGACAGTCTAAACCTCGGCGCGGCAGGCAGCGTTGTATTTCATGCCGGGGGCATCAACCCGGGCGTGCCACTTGGCGATGGGTTCGCATTGATCCAGGCCGCCGGTGCCGTGGGTGCGCACGTGGGAAGCGGGGATCCGATCCGTGTGGCTCGCAATGGGTATGCCGTGTTGCCGCATGTCAGCCCCTATCGCTGGAACCAGATCGATCTGGATCCCGCCGGGCTGCCGCTCGAAATCGAACTTCAGCAGACCTCGCAGCGCGTGGCGCCTACTGCCGGCAGCATCGTGCGCGTGGTCTTCGACGCCCGTGCTCAGCGCACGCTCTTCATTGATGCAACGGATGTTCACGGTGACCCGCTGCCCTTTGCTGCGCTGCTGGAGGACGAAGAGGGGCAAGCAATGGGGGCGGTGGGTCAAGGTGGCGTGATTCAGCTTCGCGGTGCACTGGATAAGGGTGTGTTGATTGTCGATCCGCAGGGGTCACGACGCTGTCGCCTGGACTATCGCATCCCGAACGCAGCCGACGTCCACGGCCTGTGGTGGCACGTTGCGCAGTGCGTCCCGCTTTCATCCGATGAATTATCTCCGCCCCTACCGCTGCCCTTGCGCAGCGTAGATGCTCCGCAATGATCCCCTCCCTGTGCGCACTTCCTGTAAGGATTTTCTCGTGAACCTGACCTCTCGATTTCCATCGTGCATGCTGCTTGCCGCTGCTCTGTTCGGCGTTTCACCAATCAGCCGGGCTGACAGCGCTACGTTGACGATTTCCGGCCGGGTGGATCCCGGAACCTGCACCTTGGTGGCGAGCGCGGTCGTGCTCGATCCCATCCGTGTGGACCAGCTCCGGCAAGGCGACAACGCGCTCAAAGCCAGTACGTTGCAGCTCAACAACTGTGTTGGGGTGACGACGGCCACGCTCAGCTTTGACGGCACGGAAGCGGATCGCGATGCGCAACGCTGGAAGAACACCGCGGTACACGGGCCTGCCAGTGGCCTCGCCGTGTCGCTGCTGTCCGGCACCGCAGGGACGACGTACCTCAAGAGGGGCGACAGGATTCCGGTGACGGTAACGGGAACGAGCGCGAAGCTGGATATCCGCAGTGGCTACTACCTTGCGGTGGCGGCTGGCGTTTCTGCAGGTTCAGTCAGCACGGAAGTCACGATCACGGCAGAGTACAAATGACGGGGTAGCAGCGAGCGGGGCGCTGCGCGGAGGATGTTCCGAAGGGGGGGCGTGGCGGAGGTTTCGGTCGAAGTCCTGCTGGCACTGAGCGGGGCGGCATCGGAATGCAACACATTGCGCGGACATTATGTTTGGGCGGTAACTGGGTATCCGAGGAATGAACTCCAGCCGAATATTGTGTAGTCACCGTCGACGCCGTCGACGCCGTCGTTCAGTACGCGAAGCAGCAGGCGAGCTTGCACGGGCGGGGCAGACCGCCGCGACGCGTGATTTGGACGTAAGCATCAACGCTGCCCTGCTGCCCTGCTGCCCTGCTGCTGGCAGCCTGGTGTGGAGAATCTCAATGGTGCAACCGGTCGCGCGACCGCACTTATCGGTAGTAGGACTGGAGGTGTGCCCCTCTCCTACGGCGGCGGCAGCACCTTGCCCGGATTGAGAATGCCGTCCGGATCCAAGGCGGCCTTGATCGCGTGCATCGCGGTTAAGGTTTCCGCGGTGAAGGCCTGCGCCATGAAGTCACGCTTCGCCAAGCCAATCCCGTGTTCGCCGGACAGCGTCCCTTCCAATGCCAGCGTCAAGGCGAAGATACGCGGCAGGGCCGCGTGCGCACGGGCGTTTTCGTCGGCGTCGTCCGGGTGATACAGGATGTTGACGTGCAGGTTGCCATTGCCCGCATGGCCGAACGTCACGATGGTCAGGTCGAACTCGCGTGCCAAGGCCTGCACGCCGGCGACCAGGGCCGGGATGCGTGACACGGGCACCACCACGTCCTCGTTGATCTTGCCCGGTGCGATGCTGCGCAACGCAGGTGACAGCGCCTTGCGTGCAGCCCACAGCTTTTCGCGCGCGGCACCTTCCATCGCAACGTCCAGCGACAGCATGCCATCGCCTTCGGCTGCGCTGGCCAGGGCCTGCAGCAGATAGGGCAGGGTGTCGTGGTCGCCGTCCGCCTCGATCAGCAGCATGGCACCGGCCTCGGGCACGTCCGCGCCATTTCCGCGCAACAACTGCAGGCTGCGCGCGTCCATGAACTCCAGGCGCGTGGGCGTGACCGGTTGTGCCATCACCCGTGACACCGCCTGCGCTGCCGCGTCGGCATCGCGGTACAGCACGCGCAACCCGGCCTGCGCCACCGGCAGTGGCGTGAGTTTCAGCGTGGCTTCCACGATCAAGGCCAGCGTGCCCTCGCTGCCGATCAGCAGATGCGTCAGGTCGTAGCCCGTGGCGTCCTTGGTGTAGGCACCGCCGCAGCGGATGAGATCGCCAGTGCCGGTCACCGCGACCACGCCCAGCACGTTGTCGCGGCTGCTGCCGTACTTCACCGCGCGCGGTCCGCCCGCGTTGCAGGCCAGGTTGCCGCCGATACTGCAGATGTCTGCGCTGGACGGGTCCGGTGCCCAGAACAGTCCGTGGGGTGCCAGTGCGTGCTGCAGATCGCCGTTGAGCACGCCCGGCTGCACGATGGCGCAGCGGTCGCCAGGGCGCACCGCCAGGATCTGCGCCATGCGCGCGAACGACAGCACGATGCTGCCCTGCAGCGGGACGGCGGCACCGGTTGTGCCGGTGCCCGCACCGCGCGCCACCACTGCCACCCGATGCGCGCGGCAGGCCCTGACGATGGCCTGCACCTGCTCTGGGGTGGACGGCAGCGCGACCGCCAAGGGCAACTGGCGACGCCAGGAATTGTCCTGCGCGTTCGCATCCAGCGCGGCGGTGTCGGTGCGCCAGCCGTCGGCGCCGAGCAGCAGGGACAGTTCGGCAACCAGGGGGGCGGGCAGTTCGGTGTTCATCGCGATTCCAGCAGAGGCAAAGGAATGATGGGCTCAGCCGTCCAGCCGGAACGCATCGCGCAGCCAGTGCAGTCGCGGTGGTTCGCCGCTCGCCTGCACGACATCGAAGCGGCACGGTCGCTCGCAGAGCGTCGGGTGGGACTGCAGGTAAAGCTGTGCGGCGAGGATCAAGCGCTGCTGCTTGCGGCCATCCACCGACCCCGCTGCGCCGCCGAAATCCGAGCGCGCCCGGTAGCGGACTTCGACGAACACCACCGTGCCGTCGTGGTCCATCACGCGATCCAGCTCGCCGCCGCGGTAGCTCACATTGCGGTCCAACACCTGCAGGCCCGCGTCACACAGCAGGCGTTCGGCGGCCGCCTCGACCGCGGCCCCGCGACGGGCTCTGTCAGTTGGCATTGGCGATCGGCATGGGCCGCCCGCCATTGAACGTGGACCAGGCAGGAACGCGCAGGATGTTGCCACCGCCGTCCAGGTACAGCGTGCCTGTTGCGCCGGCCAGGCCGCCCTGGGCTGCCAGCGATTCCATGTAGGCGCTGATCTTCCAGGCGTCAAAGCCGAAGGCGAACAGACGCCCGGCAGCACCGCGCGCGCTGGGCAGCAGCTGACCGGCACTGCTGGCGCTGGGCAGTCCTGCCACGCCGCGCACGTTCCACGCTTCGTTGGGATAGATGATGCCGTCCAGGGCAACATCCTCTTCCGGCTTGCCACTGCCGACGGTCAGCTGCGAAGTGCCCACGCGCGTGCCGCCGCCCACACCGGCCAGTGCCAGTTGCGGAGCCAGCTGCCGCGCCTGCGGTGCACGCACCGCCAGCAGCACGCCATCGGCCGGTTCTGCCGTACGCAGGCGCGCGCTGATGTCGCCCACCGTATCAGCCACTGCGACCGTCGCCAGTACCTGGCCGCCGCGCTGGGTGAAGCGCTCGGCGAAGGCGGCGGCGGTGCGGCGACCGGTGTCGTCACTGCTGTGAACGACGATCACTTTGGAGCGCTCGCGACCGCGCAGGTACTCGGCGGCCATGACGCCGTCGTCTTCCGGTGCCAGCGAGAAACCCGCGCTGCCGGCCGGCGGTGCACCCTTGCCGCGATTCAACGCGAGCACCGGCACCGGCAACTGCGCGCGGCCATACACGGCGTCCACTTCGTCGCGCCCCAGCGGGCCGACGATGAAATCAGCGCCGCTGCTCACCGCCTTGTCGTAGGCGGACAGCGCTCCGGCGGGCGTGCCTGCGGTGTCGATGAAATCTATTTCCGGCCGGCGTCGGCTCTCACCGTAGTAACCCGTCAGCAGGCCATCACGCACGGGTTGTGCGGCAGTGGCCAAGCGCCCGGTCAACGGCAGCAGCACCGCCAGTTTCACCGGCGGCCGGTAGCCATCGCTCATCGCTGGCGGCCGCTTGCTGGTATCGAACTGCACCGCGGCCGCATCCCGATCGAACGGGCGTGGCAACGGCAGGCCACGTGCCAGCAGGGCGCGACCGGCGAAGTTGTACAGCGGCTCATTGGCCGGCAGCGCGCCGGCACGTGAGCGCAGCGTCGCGTCATCCAGACTGCCCAGCAGCGCGGTAATGGCGGCCTGGTTGTCACTGCGGGGCTGCCCGGTCAAGCCGGCGTTCGCACGTGCACGTTCCTGTGCGGCACCAAAGCTGTCGCCGCTGGCCTGCAGCGCGGCGGCGCGTGCCAACTGCCAGCGCGCTGCCAAGGCGGGCAGTACCTCCGTGCCGGGCTCGGACAGCGCAGCGAGGGCGGCGGCCGGTTGTTTGTCGGCCAAGGCCAGTTCCGCGGTCACCAGCAGGTAGCGCTGGCGGCTGGGCGCGGCCAGCTGGCGCGGCTGCACCTGTGCCAGCAGACTGCGCGCGCGCGTCGCATCGCCTGCCTCGTGCCAGGCGAACGCGGCGTCCGCCAGTGCATTGCTGCGCGCGGCGCCGCGCAGCGTGCCGGCCAGGCTTTCCAGTTGCAGGGCGGCATCACGCGGGCGACCTTGCTCGATCAGCAGCAGTGCCTGGCTCTGGGCGGGCGACTCCGGCGCACTGGTCAGGCTGGTGGTGGCGCAACCGGCCAGCAGCAGCAAAGACAGTGACAGGGCGGAGATCCGGACGACAGGCTTGTTCATGATCGAGTCCATGCAGGGAGGTCGGCGGCCGTGGCCAAGTACACCGGTGGATTCTACCCTTGAGCTCGCAGCGCCGCTGAACTCGTCGTTGACCTCTCGCTGACCACGCCCGCGCTACCCATGCCGCATCTGTGGGACAATGCGCGCGGCGGAGTCGGCCAGACAGTCGCGTCATCCCTTGCGGATGCCGAGGAAAGTCCGGGCTCCATAGGGCAAGGTGCCAGGTAATGCCTGGGCGGCGTGAGCCGACGGAAAGTGCAACAGAAAGATACCGCCTACGTCTTCTTCGGAAGGCCGGTAAGGGTGAAATGGTGCGGTAAGAGCGCACCGCGAGTCTGGCAACAGACCGGTACGGCAAACCCCACCTGGAGCAAGACCAAATAGGGACCTCATGGCGCGGCCCGCGTCGGGTCCGGGTAGGTTGCTTGAGCGCCGTGGTGACGCGGCGCCTAGAGGAATGACTGTCCACGACAAAACCCGGCTTATCGGCCGGCTCCGCCACTTCCTTCAAAACGTCCAGCCGCAGCATTTACCCGCCGGGCTCGCCGCGTGGCGGCGAGCTGCATGGCGATGGCTCAGCGCTCCGGATCGCGATACTGGGCTGCTGAAATGAACTTCGAGAACGTTTCACACCACACCACCACCGTCGTGTAGTCCTTCACGTTGACGTCCGGCGGGACGTCGATCAGAAGGCGTTTGAAGGATCGTGCTTCGCCGACGCGGCGCGCCTGGGCCTTTACCTTCAGGAAGCCATCGATGGTGTCCACGTAGTCGCGGGTGAGATACACCTTGTAATCCGGCCCTGGCGCCATTTCGCCGGAAAACGCGATCGTCTTCTGGCCGACACCGACGCTGCCTTCAGCCCAGTGCAGCCGATCGCTGCCGGGAAGGTCGCGCTTGAACGCGGCGTGGTAGGTCGCATCGTTGATCGCCGTCCTGACAGCGTCCGCCGGCGGATCCGCAGGCGCGGTCAGGATGGGGAGCAGGTACACGCCCAGGCCGAAGCCCAGGCAGGCCACGAGAAAGTGACTGGCGGCGAGGAAGGACAAGCGTCGGCTCATGTGGTGACTCCACGGCAGTGTTGAAGACAAGCCTGCTGGGTACAGGGCATGCTCATCTTCAACGCGACAGCGCGCCGTTGTCAGTGGCATCCGCGAACGGGCATGGCGGTGGCAGCCCTGAGTCTCTGGGGTGCGCGCTGTCCGTTCAGAAATACAGCAGTCCCTTGCCTTCGGCAGCGCCGCCCGGGCCGAATCGTCGCTCGTGGATGGCGCCTTCCCCTGCATGGTCGACCAGGATGATCGTGCTGGCACGGGTGCCGTACTCGACGCCGCGGATGAACGCCGTGCCAAGCCACTGCTCGCGTTCGGGGCCGATGCCGGTATCCGGCAGGTCAGTGGGATCAGGCCGATGCTCGTCCGCAAGGGCGGCCCACAACCGATCAAGCGCGGGGGTGTCGGTCGCACACCAGTCGGCAATCGCGTCCATCAATCGCCGCGTCTTCGGCCAAGGGGTGTCGAGTGCGCCATTGGACATGCCGTGCACGCCAGGGGCGAGCCGCTGCCGACCGGCCGGATGGTTGCCAACGTACTCCACGCTGTCCGCATCCGCCAACAGCAGGTTGAACGGCGGGTAGGCCCTGGCACTGCCTGCCAATCCATCAGCGCATACGTGGGCCGGCACCGTGCCACGCAGATAGTCGGCCACCAGCGCGCCGCGGGATTCCCCTGCCTGAGCAGCGTGCGGATCCCGCACATTGGTCACCACCGCCATGCGTCCATCGGCGGCGACCCCGGCCCAGGCGCCGCCGGAGCGCAGGTCTCGCCCGCCGATCACGCGGGGTGCGTCGTTCCAGCGGGACAGCGGAGCGGTTGGGCGGGCGTGGAACTCGTCGCGATTGCCAGCCATCACCAACCGCCAGCGCGGGTGGTGGAGCCAAGCCAGAGCAAGTAGGCACATGCGTCGCATTGTGCTGTTTTGCGCAACACCTCGCTACGGGATCGGCACAGTCAATGAATGCGCATCACATGTTTCACGCCCTCTACACACCCCTGAACTTCGCCCCAATCTCAAAATTTGAGACGAAACAGCAACTTGTGGATAAGCCTTGAACAAGTCTCTAAAGATTGCTGCAAGCCATTGATGGCACAGGTGATTTCCCCCTGCAAAAGTTGTTGACAACCCTTTGACCGCTGATAAGGTGGGCATCAGAGGGAAAACCGGGTCTTTTGTGGTTTTTCGTGGTTCAATGTTTCATCCATCTGAAGGAAAGGTGCACGCGTCGTGTTTCAGGGCGAGACGGCCATCACGGTTGACGATAAAGGGCGCATGGCGGTTCCAACCGTTCATCGCGACCTCGTTGCGCGTGTGAGCAACAACCGGCTGGTCCTGACCTACAACCCCTTTGAATCCGGCTGCCTCTGGCTGTACGCGGAATCGGAGTGGGAGCGCGTGCGGGACGACGTGATGGCCAAGCCGAACACCCAGCGGGTCGTTCGGCTGCTGCAGCAGAAGCTGGTCGGTTCGGCCGCACACCTGGAACTGGACGGCAACGGCCGCATCAGCATCCCCGCCAGCCACCGCGGCGCGGTGGGCATCGAAAAAAAGGCGGTATTGCTCGGCATGGGTGACAAATTCGAACTTTGGAGCGAGCAGGCGCACCGCGCATTGATCCAGCAGACATTGTCTGACGAGGATCTGGGCGATGGGCTTCTCGATCTGAAATTGTGAGCCGGGGTGCCCGGGTGCGCGGAACAGCGCAGGCCGGTCACCTCCCGGTGTCGCAGTCGCCGGCGGGTCATCTGCCGGTCCTGTACACCCAGGTCCTTGAAGGCCTGAGGGTGATCGAAGACGGTGTGTACCTCGACGGCACGTTCGGCCGTGGCGGGCATGCGCGTGGCGTACTGGCCCAGCTTGGTGGCGCAGGCCGCCTGCTGTTGATGGACAAGGATCCGGAAGCCATCGCGGCCGCCGAGCGCGACTTCGCGCCCGACCCGCGCGTGTCGATCTTCCGTGGCAGCTTTGCCCAGTTGCTGCAGTGGGAGCAGACGGCCGACGGCCTGGATGGCGTGCTGTTCGACCTCGGCGTTTCCTCGCCGCAGCTGGACGTGGCCGAGCGGGGCTTCAGCTTCGGCAAGGACGGCCCGCTGGACATGCGCATGGACCCGGACAGCGGCGAGAGCGCGGCCCAGTGGCTGGCACGCGCCGACGACACCGAGATCGCCGACGTGCTGTGGACCTACGGTGAGGAGCGTATGAGCCGCCGTATCGCGCGGGCCATCGTGGCGCAGCGGCAGAAGCAGGCGTTCACCCGTACGGGGGAACTGGCTGACCTGATCGCGTCGGCGATGCCGCGCGGCAAGGACAAGATTCACCCGGCCACCCGCAGCTTCCAGGCGATCCGCATCCATATCAATCGTGAACTGGCCGACCTCGAAGCCGGCCTGGTCGCCGCCGTGGAGCGGCTGAAGCCGGGTGGCCGGTTGGCCGTCATCAGCTTCCACTCGCTGGAAGACCGCATCGTCAAGCAGTACTTCAACCGGCTGGCCAAGGCGCCTCCGAGTAATCGCCGTCTGCCGGAGCAGCAGGCCTTCGTGCCAACGCTGGACCTGATCGGCGGTGCGATCAAGGCCAATGACGACGAGCTGGCCGTCAATCCGCGCGCCCGCAGCGCGGTGTTGCGCGTGGCCCAGAAGCGTGAGGTGGCCGGGTGAGCCGGCTCATCCTGATCGTGCTGCTGGCCTGCACGATCGCCTCGGCGATCGGGGTGGTCTTCGTGCGCCACCGCCATCGCCAGACGTTCATCGAACTGGCGCGCGCCGAGCGCGTGCGCGATGAGCTGAACATCGAATTCGGCCGGCTGCAGCTGGAGCAGGCCACGTTGGCAGAAGCCAATCGCGTGGACCAGGTGGCCCGCGAGAAACTGGGCATGAAGTTTCCCGAAGCCGCCGACGTGGTGGTGATCCGCCCATGAGCCGGACCGGCCGCAACCGCCCCCGCAATGCCTTCAACCTGCGCCAACGGCTGCGCTGGGTCGCGCTGGCTCTTGGCCTGTGCTCGGTATCGCTGGTGGGCCGTGCCGCGTATGTGCAGCTGATCAACAGCGACTTCTATCAACGCCAGGGCGAAGCACGCTACCTGCGCGAACTGCCCATCAAGACCTCGCGCGGCATGATCACCGACCGCAATGGCGAGCCGGTGGCGGTGTCCACGCCGGTGGCCTCGATCTGGGTGAACCCGCAGGAGCTGCTGCGCTCGCCGGACCGCATTCCTGAGCTGGCCAGCGCGCTCGGGCTGGCGGTGGACGACCTGAGCAGCCGGCTGAGCCAGAAGTCGGACAAGGAATTCATGTACCTGCGTCGCCGGATCAACCCGGACGACGCAGAGAAAGTGGTCGCCCTGAAGATTCCAGGCGTGGCTGCACAGCGCGAGTTCCGCCGCTTCTACCCGCAGGGTGAGGCGATGGCCCACGTGCTGGGTTTCACCAACATCGATGATCGCGGCCAGGAAGGGCTGGAGCTGGCCTTCGACGAGTGGCTGCGCGGTGAACCCGGTGCCAAGCGGATCATCCGCAACCGCAAGGGCGAGACGGTGGAAAGTGACCTGCTGCGTGCCGCCACGCCGGGCAAAGACCTGACCCTGAGCATCGATCGGCGCATCCAGTACCTGGCGTACAAAGAGCTGCGCAACGCGCTGGTCGCCAACAAGGCCGCCGGCGGTTCGATGGTGATCATGGACGTGGCCACCGGTGAAGTGCTGGCGATGGTCAACCTGCCGACCTATAACCCGAACTCGCTGCAGGGCGCGATCCCGGACACCCGCCGCAACCGCGCGGTGACCGACCTGGTCGAGCCCGGTTCGACGATGAAGCCGATCACCATCGCGTCTGCACTGCAGGCCGGCGTGGTGACCAAGGACACCATCATCGACACCAACCCCGGTTACATGTCACTGGGGCGCTACACCATCCGCGACGTGCCGCGGAACAACGGCGTGCTCAACGTGACCGGTGTGATCACCCGCAGCTCGAACGTGGGCGCAGCCAAGATCGCGGCCAAGCTGCCCGACCAGGTGTTCTACGATTCGATCCACAGTTTCGGCTATGGCTCGCGTCCGGGCAGCGGTTTCCCCGGCGAATCCGCCGGCGTGCTGCCGCGCCCCGCGCGCTGGAGTGGTCCCTCCAAGACCACCATGTCGTATGGCTACGGACTGTCGGTCACACCCCTCCAGATCGCCACGGCATACTCGGCGCTGGGCAACGGCGGCAAATTGATTCCGCCGACCTTCGTCAAAGGCCAGCACAACGAAGCGCGTCAGATCCTTGACCCGCAGATCGCGAAAGAAGTGGTGGCGATGATGGAAACCGTGGTGACCCAGGGCGGCGCCAAGCAGGCGGCCGTGCTGGGGTATCACGTGGCCGGCAAGACCGGTACGGCGCGCAAGGCAGGCCCGGGCGGTTACGAGCGCGGGCATTACAACGCGCTCTTCGCCGGCGTGGTGCCGGCCAGCAACCCGCGCTTTGCCACGGTGATCGTGATCAATGATCCGCAGGCCGGCAAATACTACGGCGGCCTGGTGGCGGCACCGGTCTTCCACAATGTGATGGACGGTGCGCTGCGCCTGATGGACGTGCCGCCGGACGATATCCAGTCGTGGCTGGCCGCGCAGCAGTCCGGCAAGACCGGGCATTCCGCCTCGGTGTTGCCGACGCCCCCGGCCGACGCCGTGCTGCCTCCCGATGCCGCCGCCGAATTCGATGCGGCCCTGCCGACCGCGCAGGCACCTGCGACGCCGGTGCCCGCACCGACCGGGGGCACGCAATGAGCCGCACGATGGCGCTTTCCCGCCTGCTGCCTGACGTGGCCCTGGCCGGTCGGGATGTGGATATCCGCGGCCTGGTGATGGACAGCCGCGCCGTGCAACCGGGTGATGCCTTCGTGGCGATCGCCGGGTTCGGCGCACATGGCCTGGGCTTCGTCGAGCAGGCGCGTGCCAATGGTGCAGTCGCCATCCTGTTTGAAGCGCCGGCCCCTGCGGAGCTGCCTGCACCGTCGGATGCCATTGCCGTGCCGGGCCTGCGCGCCCGCATGGGCGCGATGGCCGACCAGTTCCACGGCGCGCCGTCGCGCGCGATGACCATGGTGGGTGTCACCGGTACCAACGGCAAGACGTCCACCGTGCAACTGCTGGCCCAGGCCTGGCAACTGCTGGGCACCCGCAGCGGCAGCATCGGTACCTTGGGCGCCGGCCTGTTCGGCGACGTGCAGCCGACGGGGTTCACCACGCCGCTGGTGCTGCAGATGCATGCGCTGCTGGCCGACCTGCGCGACGCCGGTGCGCAGGCCATCGCGATGGAAGTCAGCTCGCATGCGCTGGACCAGGGCCGTGTGGATGCCGTGCATTACGACGTGGCCGTGTTCACCAACCTCACCCGTGACCATCTCGACTACCACGGCGACATGGAGACCTACGGTGCAGCCAAAGAGCGGCTGTTCCATCGCGCCGGCCTGCGTGCGTCGGTGGTCAATCTCGATGACGCATTCGGTGCCACGTTGCATGCGCGCGTGCCGGCCAGCCAGAAGGCGGTGGGCGTCAGCTCGCGCGGTGCGTCGCAGGCCAGCGTGCGGGCGAGCGGGATCGTGCTGGACGGCCTGGGTGTAGCGTTCACGCTGACACTCGACGGGCAGTCGCGCGGTGTGCGCTCGCCGCTGCTTGGCCGCTTCAATGTAGACAACCTGTTGACGGTGGCCGGTGTGCTGCATGCGCTGGGGCAGCCGCTGGATGTCATCGTCGAGGTGCTGGCGCAGCTGCAACCGATCCGCGGGCGGATGAACCGCCTCGGCGGTGAAGCGGGGCAGCCGACGGTCGTGATCGATTACGCGCATACGCCGGATGCCTTGGAACAGGCACTGGACAGCCTGCGTGGGCATGTCGACGGCCGCCTGGTCTGCGTGTTCGGCTGTGGCGGCGAACGGGATACCGGCAAGCGGCCCCAGATGGCGGCCATTGCCGAACGGCTGGCTGACCAGGTGATCGTCACCGACGACAATCCGCGCAGCGAAGACGGTGACCGCATCGTGGCCGATATCCTTGCCGGCTTCGACAGTGCCGACAAGGTGGTGGTCCAGCGTGACCGCGCGCGTGCCATCGCCTTGGCGATCGGCGGGGCGGGACCGGGTGACATCGTGCTGATCGCCGGCAAGGGCCACGAGCCCTACCAGGAAGTCGCCGGAGTACGCCATGCCTTCGATGACACCGACGTCGCCGCTGCCGCGCTGGTCGCTGCGGTGCAGGAGGTGACGCCATGAGGCGCACCCTGCTGTCGTTGATCGCCCATTGGGCCGGTGGAGAGATCCACGGTGACGATGCGGCCATCGACGCGATCAGCAACGATACCCGTCAGATGGCGGCCGGCAGCCTGTACGTGGCGCTGCGTGGCGAGCGCTTCGATGGACATGATTTCGGTGCAGATGCGCTTGCGCGCGGCGCCAGTGCACTGCTGGTCGAACGCCTGCTGCCCTTGACCCTGCCGCAGGTGCTGGTGGCCGACAGCGAGCTGGCCCTGGCGCGCATCGCCGCCGGCATGCAGCGCGACCGCGCCACTGGTGTGTTCGCCATCACCGGCAGCAACGGCAAGACCAGCGTCAAGGCGCTGCTGCTGGGCATCCTGCAGCAGCACGCGCAGATCGCCGGCAAGGTGGTCTACGCCAATCCGGGCAACCGCAACAATGAGATCGGCCTGCCATTGGCCGTGATCGACGCGCCGGAAGACGCGGATTTCGCCGTGTACGAGATGGGTGCCGGCAAGCCGGGTGACATCGCGTACCTGACCGACATCGTCCGTCCGCGCTGGTCGCTGGTGAACAACATCGCGGCCGCCCATCTCGAGCGGATGGGCAGCCTGCAGGGTGTGGCCAACACCAAGGGCGCGATCTACGCGGCCCTGCCGGCGGACGGGGTGGCGGTGATCAATGCCGACGACGCCTTTGCGCCTTGGTTCGAGCAGCATTTCATCGGCACCCCGCCGCGCTGCGCAGTGTTGCGTTTCGGCCTGGAGCACAGTGCCGACGTGTTCGCCTCGGCAATCCGCTTCGATGCGGCGGGCAGTCATTTCGAGCTGCACACGCCGGTCGGGCAGGCTGCGGTGTCGCTGCCGTTGCCGGGTCGCCACAACATCGGCAACGCGCTTGCGGCCACCGCACTCGCACTGGCCGCCGGCATCCCGTTGGCGCATGTCGTGGCGGCGCTGGCCGTCACCGAACCGGTGCCGGGACGCCAGATCGCCCATCGGTTGCACAGCGGGGCCGTTCTGGTGGACGACAGCTACAACGCCAATCCGGGTTCGCTGGTGGCTGCCATCGAGGCGTTGGCCGGCAGCGGTGACGACGGCTGGCTGGTACTGGGTGACATGCGCGAACTCGGCCCCGATGCAGCCGCGCTGCACGCGCAGGCAGGCCTGCGTGCACGTCAGGCCGGGCTCAAGCGGCTGTACACGCTGGGGCCGCTCAGCGCCTCGGCTTCTGCTGCCTTCGGTGAAGGCGGTCGTTCTTTTGAAACCCATGACGCGCTTGCGCAGGCCCTGCAGCATGAACTGCATGCGGGCGTGCGCTGCCTGGTCAAGGGCTCCCGTGGCAGCGCCATGGACAAGATTGTGAAAGCGCTGCTCGCGCAAGGAGAGGAATCGCCTCATGTTGTATGAACTGGCCCGCTGGCTGCAGCAGTTCGAGAGCTCGTTTGCGCTCTTCAACTACCAGACGTTCCGCGCCATCCTGGCGGCACTGACGGCGCTGTTCCTGTCGCTGTGGATGGGCCCGGCCGTGATCCGGAGGCTCGCCCAGTTCAAGGGCGGGCAGCCGATCCGCAAGGATGGCCCGCAGACCCATTTCGCCAAGGCCGGCACGCCGACCATGGGCGGTTCGTTGATCCTGCTGACGGTCACCCTCGCGGTGCTGGCCTGGGCCGACCTGAGCAACCGCTACGTGTGGCTGGTGTTGGCGGTGATGATCTGCTTCGGTGCGATCGGCTGGTACGACGACTGGATCAAGATCGTCCGCCGTGACCCGAATGGCCTGAAGTCGCGCTGGAAGTACCTGCTGCAGTCGATCTTCGGCCTGGCCGCTGGCCTGTTCCTTTACTTCACCGCCGACGTGCCCTCCGCGCTGACGTTCTACATTCCGATGTTCAAGTCGGTGGCGCTGCCGCTGGCGGGCATCAGCTTCGTGGCCATCGCGTACTTCTGGATCGTGGGCTTTTCGAATGCGGTCAACCTGACCGATGGCCTGGACGGCCTGGCGATCATGCCGACCGTGCTGGTCGCCTGCGCGCTGGGCGTGTTCGCCTACGCGTCCGGCAACGTGGTGTTCTCCAACTACCTGCAGATTCCGCAGATCCCCGGAGCGGGTGAGCTGGTCATCATCTGCGCCGCCATCGCCGGCGCGGGCCTGGGCTTCCTGTGGTTCAACACCTACCCGGCCATGGTCTTCATGGGCGACATCGGTGCGCTGGCGCTGGGCGCCGTGCTGGGGACCATCGCGGTGATCGTGCGCCAGGAGCTGGTGCTGGTGATCATGGGCGGCGTCTTCGTGGTTGAAACCTTGTCGGTGATGATCCAGGTCGCCTCGTTCAAGCTGACCGGCAAGCGCGTGTTCCGCATGGCGCCGATCCATCACCACTTCGAGCTGAAGGGCTGGCCGGAGCCGCGCGTGATCGTGCGCTTCTGGATCATTTCGGTGGTGCTGGTGCTGGTCGGTCTGGCCACGTTGAAGGTGCGCTGATGAATGATCTCTCGCGCCAGGCAACACGCCTTGAAGCCATCGGAGGCCACTTCGACAAGTGGCTGCTCGGCGCGATCATCGCGCTGACCGGGCTGGGCG
The DNA here is from genome assembly GCF_014842145.1 of Stenotrophomonas sp. CFBP 13718. Classification (NCBI taxonomy): domain Bacteria; kingdom Pseudomonadati; phylum Pseudomonadota; class Gammaproteobacteria; order Lysobacterales; family Lysobacteraceae; genus Stenotrophomonas; species Stenotrophomonas sp. CFBP 13718. The sequence goes on along the minus strand of NZ_JACYVC010000002.1, from coordinate 506,193 downwards.
TGGTGATGGTCGCGTCGAGCTCGATCGCGCTGATGAGCAGCCCGTTCTATTACCTCAATCGCCATCTGATCTTCCTGGCGGTGGGCATCGTGCTGGCCGGGCTGGCCATGCGCACTGAACTGAAGACCATCGAGCAGTACAACCAGCTGCTGCTGCTGGGCTGCTTCGCCTTGCTGGTGGTGGTATTCGTGCCGGGCCTCGGCAGCAGCGTCAACGGGGCACGTCGCTGGATCAATCTCGGCGTTTCCAAGTTCCAGACGGTCGAAGCGGTCAAGGTGCTCTACATCGTGTGGCTGTCCAGCTACCTGGTGCGCTTCCGGGACGAGGTCAACGCGACGTGGCCGGCAATGCTGAAGCCGCTGGGCGTTGCCGGGGCGCTGGTGGTGCTGATGCTGCTGCAGCCCGACTTCGGCTCGTCCACGCTGCTGCTGGCGATCACCGCCGGCATGCTGGTGTTGGGCGGGGTCAACATGCCGCGCATGTCGATGCCGGTGATCATCGGCATGGTCGGCATGAGCGCGCTGGCGATCATCGAACCGTACCGCATGCGCCGCATCACCTCCTTCCTGGATCCGTGGGCCGACCAGCAGGGCGACGGCTACCAGCTGTCCAACGCGCTGATGGCCGTCGGCCGCGGCGAGTGGACCGGCGTGGGCCTGGGCAACTCGGTGCAGAAGCTCTATTACCTGCCCGAGGCACATACCGACTTCATCTTCTCGGTCACGGCCGAAGAGCTGGGTTTCCTCGGCACCTGCCTGGTGATCGCGCTGTACGCGCTGCTGGTGGGTCGCACGCTGTGGCTGGGCATGCGCTGCGTAGAGATGAAGCGCCACTTCTCCGGCTACGTGGCCTTCGGCATCGGGCTGTGGATCAGCATGCAGAGCTTCGTCTCGATCGGGGTCAACCTGGGCATCCTGCCGACCAAGGGGCTGACCTTGCCGTTGATCTCGTCGGGCGGTTCCAGCGTGCTGATGACCTGCGTCGCGATGGGGTTGCTGCTGCGCGTGTCGTACGAGCTGGATCGCGCCGAGCGCCGCCATGCCGTTCGCATGGGCGGGGGCGATGAGGTGGCCGACGAGATCGTGACCGCTCCGCCAGCGGGGCCGGCCGCGACGCCGAAGCCGTCCCGCGTCGCCAATGCGGGCGCACCGGCCACTGCCAGTACGAGCGCGACGCCGACCACCTCGGCGCCGGGCAGCACCACGCGTGGCACCAGCCGCCTGCAGACGCGCGTCGAGCCGACCTTCGGGAGGCTGTCATGAGCGCCATGCATGATGCGGCCCCGCGCCCCGTGATGATTCTTGCCGGTGGCACCGGCGGACACATCTTCCCCGGTCTGGCAGTGGCCAAGGTGCTGCGCGCGCGCGGTATCCCGGTCACTTGGCTGGGCGCTGTCGGCCAGATGGAAACCCGCCTGGTGCCGCAGCATGACGTGCCGATCGATACGCTGGATATCGCCGGGTTGCGCGGCAAGGGCAAGCTGGCCCTGCTCGGCGCGCCGTGGCGTCTGCTGCGTGCGATCCGCCAGGCAGGCTTCATCCTGCGCGACCGTCATCCGCGTGCGGTGATCGCGTTCGGCGGTTACGCCTCCGGACCGGGCGGGCTGGCTGCGCGTCTGCATGGGCTGCCCCTGCTGGTGCATGAGCAGAACCGCGCACCCGGCATGACCAACCGCTTCCTCTCCCGCTTTGCGCAGCGCGTGCTGACCGGTTTTCCCGGCAGCTTCGCCGCACGCGAAGAAGCCGTCGGCAACCCCGTACGCGCCGAGATCGCTGCGATTGCACCGCCCGAGCAGCGCTTCGCCGGTCGCAGTGGTCCATTGCGTGTGCTGGTGGTGGGCGGAAGCCAGGGCGCGCGCGCCTTGAACATGGGCGTCCCGCAGGCGATCGCCGCATTGGGTGCTTCGCATCCGGTGCAGGTGCGCCACCAGAGCGGCGAGAAAATGCACGCCGAGGCGGTGGAGGCCTATGCCAAGGCCGGGGTCACCGCCGAGATCACGCCGTTCATCGCCGACATGGCCGATGCCTTCGCGTGGGCTGACATCGTGGTGTGCCGCTCCGGCGCGTCCACGCTCGCCGAGCTGTGTGCCGTGGGCGTCGGCAGCGTGCTGGTGCCGTTCCCGGCCGCGGTCGATGATCACCAGACGCGCAATGCGGAATACCTGGTCGAGCGCGATGCCGCCGTGCTGCTGAAGCAGGGCGATGCGCTGGTCACCGGCATCACGTCACTGTTGCGTGAACTATCCGAAAATCCCGCCCGCCGCATGCAGATGGCGAAAGCCGCACGTGCGCTGGCCAAGGTCGATGCCGCAGAGCGCATCGCCGATATCATCCTCGAGGAAGCTGTATGAACACTGTGCCGCGCCAGCGCGCCGACACGACGCGGAGCTGCGCATGATCCGCCGCCTGCACGACACCAACGACCTGGTGCGCGCCTTCCCGCGCGTGCATTTCGTTGGCATCGGTGGCACCGGCATGAGCGGCATCGCGGAAGTGATGTTGACGCTGGGCTATGAAGTGTCAGGCTCGGACAACGCGGACAACACCGCGACGCGTCGCCTCGGCAGCCTCGGCGCACGCATCATGCGGGGACATTCCGCCGCCAACGTGCTCGGCACCGATTGTGTGGTGGTCTCCAGCGCGATCCGCGAAGACAATCCTGAACTGATGGAAGCGCGCAGCCAGCGCATCCCGATCATGCCGCGCGCCGCGATGCTGGCCGAGCTGATGCGTTTCCGCCGCGGCATCGCGGTGGCCGGCACGCACGGCAAGACGACCACCACCAGCCTGACGGCGGCGGTACTGAGCGAGGGCGGATTGGATCCGACCTTCGTGATCGGGGGCCAACTGTTGGCCGCCGGTGCCAACGCCAAGCTGGGCGGCGGTCAGTGGCTGGTCGCCGAGGCGGATGAAAGCGATGGCAGCTTCCTGCGCCTGAATCCGTTGATGTCGATCATCACCAATATTGATGCCGATCATCTGGAAAATTACGGCAACGACTTCGCCCGCGTGCAGGCGGCCTTCGCCGAATTCCTGCAGCGCCTGCCTTTCTATGGTTTGGCGGTGCTGTGCATCGACGACCCCGAAGTCGCTGCGCTGGCGGCGAAGACCCCGCGCCATGTGATGAGCTACGGCTTGAGCGACAACGCCGACGTGCGCGCCGAAAACGTGGTGCAGGAAGGAGCGCGGATGCGCTTCACCCTGCGCCTGCCGCAGGGCACCAGCCAGGAAGTGGTCCTGGCGCTGCCCGGCAAGCACAACGTCCTCAACGCGCTGGCCGCCGCCGCCGTGGGTTGGCAGCTGGGTGTTGCACCGGATGCGATCGCACGTGCGCTGGAAAGCTTCGCCGGCGTCGGCCGTCGCTTCAATGACCTCGGCGAGGTCACCACCGCCAGCGGCGCCCGGGTGCAGGTGATCGATGATTACGGCCACCATCCCAGCGAGCTGGAGGCGGTATTCGCTGCTGCACGCGGTGGGTGGTCCGACAAGCGCCTGGTCGTCGCGTTCCAGCCGCACCGCTACAGCCGGACCCGCGACCAGTTCGACAAGTTTGCCGCCGTGCTGTCCAGCGTGGACGCGCTGGTGCTGAGCGAGGTCTACCCGGCCGGCGAAGAGCCGATCGCCGGTGCGGATTCGGAAGCGCTGGCACGCGCCATCCGTGCGCGCGGGCGCAGTGAGCCGGTGGTGGTCGGCAAAGCGGCCGAACTCGCGCACGTGCTGCCCGACGTGCTGCAGGACGGCGATCTTCTGTTGATGATGGGGGCCGGCGACATCGGCGCCGTGGCCCAGCAGATCGCAACCGAAGGCTTCAGCGTGGAGGCCCAGGCATGACCGCTTTCAACTTCCCCGCACCCCGCACGATCGACCCGGCCGTGTTCGGTCGTGTCGGTGTGTTGCTGGGTGGCACGTCCAGCGAACGCGAGGTGTCGCTGGATTCCGGTCGCAACGTGCTCGAAGCGCTGCAGGCGCGCGGCATCAACGCATTCGCCATCGATGGCATCCCGGCACTGGCCAACGCGCTGGCCGCGGGCGAAGTGGACCGCGTGTTCAACATCCTCCACGGCCACAATGGCGGGGGGGAGGACGGCATCGTGCAGGGCCTGATGGAAGCGTTCGGCGTGCCGTACACCGGCTCCGACGTGTTGGGCTCGGCGCTGAGCATGGACAAGATCCGGACCAAGCAGGTGTGGCTGTCGGTCGGCCTCCCCACTCCGCAGTACCGCAAGGTCACCGCGGAAAACGTGCACGCGCAGGCCGCCGAACTCGGCTTGCCGGTGGTGGTGAAGCCGGCCAATGAAGGGTCCAGCGTGGGCATCAGCCGGGTCTTCGACGATGCCGGCCTGGACGAGGCGGTGGCCTTGGCAACGCGCTACGACGGCCAGCTGCTGATGGAGCAGATGGTGGTCGGCGACGAGCTGACCGTCGGCATCCTCGGCGATGTTGCGCTGCCGTCGATCCGTATCGTGCCCAAGGGCCAGTGGTACGACTACGACGCCAAGTACAAGGCCGATGACACCGAGTATCTGTGTCCAGGCCTGCGGGATGCCGACGAAGAGGAGATCCGTCGTCTCGCCCTGGCTGCGTTCCGCGCTGCAGGCTGCCGTGGATGGGGCCGGGTGGATGTGATGCGCGACCGCACCAGCGGCCGCCTGTACCTGCTGGAAGTGAACACCGCGCCGGGCATGACCAGCCATTCGCTGGTGCCCAAAGCCGCAGGCCAGGCCGGGATCGGCTTTGAAGACCTGGTCTGGCGTGTGCTCGAACAGACCCTCGCCACTACAGTGCAGGAGAACGGTCACGCATGAACGCGGTGCTGCGCATCTTCGTCTGGCTGTTGGCCCTGTCGGTGGTGGCCCTGCCCGTCGTGGCCGTGCTCAACGGCTGGGTCGGCGCCGAGCGCTGGCCGTTGGCGAAGCTGCGCGTGCACGGTGAGTTCAAGCGCGTGCCGGCGGAGCAGTTGCAGAAGGTGCTGTTGCCTTACGCGCACGCCGGCTTCTTCGCGGTGAAGCTGCAGGATGCACAGGACAGCATCGAGCGCCTGCCGTGGGTGGAAAGCGCACGCGTGCGCAAGCAGTGGCCGGATGTGCTGGAAGTCACCCTGGTCGAGCACAAGCCGTTCGCGCGATGGGGCGGCGATCGCCTGCTTTCCGAGCAGGGCAAGCTGTTCCCCACGCCGAAGAAACTGGCCGACCTGCAGCTGCCGCAGCTGGACGGTCCAGACAGCCAGACCGAAGAAGTGGTGTCGCTGTACAACGATGCGCGGGCGTTGTTCGCGCCGTCCGGGCTGGACGTCAGCCGCCTGACGATGGATGCACGCGGCAGCTGGTCGCTGCTGCTCAGCAACGGCACCGAAGTCGTGGTGGGCCGCGACGATGCGCGCTCACGCCTGCAGCGCTACGTACGCGTGCTGCCCCAGCTCGCCAGCCAGGCCGCGCCGATCGAGCGCGCCGACCTCCGATACACCAATGGCTTCACCCTCAGCTGGGGTGAAGCACCGGCGCCAGAGCCGAAAAAAACGCAGGACAGGACATGAATCGCAAGGGTGATAAATCGTTGATCGTCGGGCTCGACATCGGCACCTCCAAGGTGGTGGCGCTGGTGGGTGAGTACTCGCCGGGCAACCCCATCGAGGTGATCGGCATCGGTTCGCACGAATCGCGCGGGCTCAAACGCGGCGTGGTGGTGGACATCGAGTCCACGGTGCAGTCGATCCAGCGTGCGGTGGAAGAGGCCGAGCTGATGGCCGGTTGCGAGATCCGCTCGGTGTACGCGTCGATCTCCGGCAACCACGTGCAGTGCAAGAACTCGCCCGGGATCGTCCCGATCCGCGACGGCGAAGTGACCTGGGGCGACCTGGACCGGGTGCTCGACGCGGCCAAGGCCGTGGCCATCCCGGCCGACCAGAAGATCCTGCATGCGATCCCGCGCGAGTATGTGCTGGACGATTCGCAGGAAGGCATCCGCAACCCCGTCGGCATGACCGGCGTCCGCCTGGAAGTGCATGCCCACCTGGTGGTGTGCGCGCAGTCGGCTGCCGCCAACATCAGCAAGTGCGTGCAGCGCTGTGGCCTGCAGGTGGACGATCTGGTGCTGTCATCGCTGGCCTCCAGCGTCGCCGTGCTGACCGCCGACGAGCGCGAGCTCGGCGTGGTGCTGGTCGACATGGGCGCCGGCACCACTGACATCGCCGTGTTCGTGCAGGGCGCGATCTGCCACACCGCGTCGTTGCCGATCGCCGGTGACCATGTCACCAATGACATTGCCCACATGCTGCGCACACCGACCCCGGAAGCGGAGCAGATCAAGGTGCGTTACGCCTGCGCGCTGGCGCAGCTGGCGACCGCCGAAGAAAGCATCCAGGTGCCGAGCGTCGGCGACCGGCCGCCACGTCGCATGCCGCGCCACGCGCTGGCGCAGGCGGTGCAGGGGCGTTACGAGGAAATCTTCGAGATGGTGCAGGCCGAACTGCGTCGCTCCGGTTTCGAAGAACTGGTCCGCGCCGGCATGGTGCTGACCGGCGGTGCATCGAAGATGGAAGGTGTGGTCGAACTGGCCGAAGAGATGCTGCAGATGCCGGTACGTGTGGGCATCCCGCAGCATGTCACCGGCCTGGGCGAAGTGGTGGGCAACCCCGTGCATGCAACCGGCGTCGGCCTGTTGCTGATGGGAAGCCAGATCGAACACCCGCGTCGGCCGTCGCTGCCGGCAGGCCGTGCGGGCAGCATGTTCAAGAAACTGAAAACCTGGTTCCGCGGCGAATTCTGATCGCGGGTAGAGCCGACTTCAGTCGGCTGAAAGAAAACGCAACACCGCAACACGCAACACACGGATACACAAACCACTACAGCCGCAACGGCGGCATGCAGCGGAGGGCAGGATGCCTCTCCCGCAACATGCCAAAGGAAGCGGATACAACCGAGGACACGGACATGGCGCATTTTGAATTGATCGAAAAGATGGCACCCAATGCGGTGATCAAGGTCGTTGGCGTGGGCGGTGGCGGCGGAAACGCTGTAGCGCACATGGTCAACTCAGCGGTGGATGGCGTGGAGTTCATCACCGCCAACACCGACTCGCAGGCCATCAAGAATTGCGGTGCGAAGCTGCAGCTGCAGCTGGGCACCAACGTCACCAAGGGCCTGGGCGCCGGTGCGAACCCGGAAGTGGGTCGCCAGGCTGCGCTGGAAGATCGCGAGCGCATCATCGACGCGCTGCAGGGCGCGGACATGGTCTTCATCACCGCCGGCATGGGCGGTGGCACCGGCACGGGCGCTGCACCGGTGGTGGCGCAGCTGGCCAAGGAGATGGGCATCCTGACGGTTGCCGTGGTCACCAAGCCGTTCCCGTTCGAAGGCCGTCGCCGCATGCAGGTCGCGCTGAAGGGCATCGAAGAACTGAGCCAGCACTGCGATTCGCTGATCACCATCCCCAACGAAAAGCTGATCACTGTCCTGGGCCGCAACGCCACCATGATCCAGGCGTTCCGTGCCGCCAACGACGTGCTGCAGGGCGCCGTGCAGGGCATCGCCGATCTGATCGTGCGTCCGGGCCTGATCAACGTCGACTTCGCCGACGTGCGCACCGTGATGTCCGAAATGGGCCTGGCGATGATGGGTACCGGTACCGCCCGCGGTGATGACCGTGCGCAGGCCGCTGCCGAGTCGGCCATCCAGAACCCGCTGCTGGACGATGTGAACCTGGCCGGTGCCAACGGCATCCTGGTCAACATCACCGCCGGTGCCGACTTCACCATGGCCGAGTTCGACGAGATCGGCCGCACCATCGACGGCTTCGCTTCGGAAGACGCCACCGTGGTGGTCGGCACCGTGCTCGATCCGGACATGCAGGACGAAGTGCGCGTCACCGTGGTCGCGACCGGCCTCAACCGCGTGGCCGCCGGCAAGAGCCAGCGTCCGGGCGAGCGTGCGCCGATCAAGCTGGTCCGCAACGCCACCACCGGCCAGCCGGAGTTCTCCGACTTCGACAACGGCGGTGACGCGGTGTCCAAGGCCGTTGGCGGTGTCGGCCTGGGCCTGCGTCGCGCGAGCAGCGACAGCGTAGCGGCGTCCTCTTCGTCCAGCGCGTCGTCTTCGTCGTCCAGCAGCTCGAGCGCCAGCGCGGGCAGCACGCCGACCGCCGAACTGCCCAACGATTACCTGGACATCCCGGCCTTCCTGCGCCGCCAGGCCGACTGATCCATGCTGCCGGGGTTGTCCTCCCCGGCATCACGCACCATGTCCTGCATTGCAGGCGCCGGGCCAGGATGGGCCCGGCCGCCTTGTAATCGCACCCGCCGCACCCGCGTGGCGCCACCACCTGCCTGGCTTCAGCCGGAGTAGGGGCGACCGCGTGTTAATCTGTTGCACCCCCTGGGGCAGGCCATCGCGGCCCGCCGCACGCTTCTGGTCACCCCCCATGATTCCGCAACGCACCCTCAAGAACACGATCCGCGCCACCGGCGTTGGCCTGCACAGCGGCGACAAGGTCTACATGACCCTGCGCCCGGCACCGGTCAACCATGGCATCGTGTTCCGCCGCGTGGATCTGGACCCGGTCGTCGATGTTCCGGCCAAGGCCGAGCTGGTGACCGAAGTGACCCTGTGCACCGGGCTGACCTGCAACGACGCCAAGATCCAGACCGTCGAACACCTGATGTCAGCGTTGGCCGGCCTGGGTGTGGACAACATCATTGTCGAATTGTCCTCGGCCGAGCTGCCGATCATGGACGGTTCGTCCGGCCCGTTCGTGTTCCTGCTGCAGTCGGCGGGCATCATCGAACAGGACGCCGCCAAGCGCTTCATCCGCGTACTGAAGACCGTGGAAGTCACTGAAGGTGACAAGGTCGCGCGCTTTGATCCCTACGAGGGCTACAAGCTCGGTTTCACCATCCAGTTCGATCACCCGATGATCCCCGCCAAGCAGTCGCGGCAGGAAATCGAGTTCTCCACGATGGCCTATACCAAGGAAATCTCCCGCGCCCGGACCTTCGGTTTCATGCGTGACCTGGAGTACATGCGCGAGCGCAACCTGGGCCTGGGCGGTTCGATGGACAACGCCATCGTGCTGGACGAGTTCCGCGTGCTGAACGAAGACGGCCTGCGCTATGCCGACGAATTCGTGCGGCACAAGATCCTTGATGCCATCGGCGATCTGTACCTTGCCGGCGGCCAGGTACTGGGCGCCTATGAAGGGTTCAAGTCCGGTCATGCGCTGAACAACAAGCTGGTGCGTGCCTTGATGGCCGATGCCAGCGCGTGGGAGTGGGTGAGCTACGAATCCCCCGCCGCTGCCGAGCCGGTCGCCTACGGCGCTCCGGCCTACGCCTGAAAAACACTGCGATATCAGCCAGTTGACGCCGCCCTCGGGCGGCGTTTCGCGTTCAGGGCCCTGGTCTTCACGGCCAGCAGGAAGGGGCCAGTACGGCGTCACAGTTTGTGAACCTGTTACGTCAGAAGCCTGAACTTAACGTTTAAATAACAAAACTCTAACGACTGGACGGCCCGACGCCGTTAGGATGCCCCACGGTCCTCGCAAAAGCTTCACGCCATTTCCACGGCATGTTGGCAGAGCGGGGAAGCGGAGCCGGATGCTTCGCGGTCATCAGGACCTGGACGGTTTCGTGTCCTGGAGGCTGGCCAAGGCGTCGCGTAGTCCTTTGTGCGTGGCGGCTGAAACTGCGTGGGGTCCATTCCGGTTGTCGATCGCTGGGGAGCGTGGTGGAGCGGGGGACGCAGTCTTGATGGTCACTTTGGTGGCCTTCAGCCCGATGGACCGGGCCGCGTCGATCAACTGTGCTTCGGCAAGCCGCAATTTGGCATGCCAGACAGGGGATTCGACGAGAAAAACGAGGTGTTCGTCGTTCACGTTCGCCAGCCTGCAATGGTTGCGCAGGGTGAGCGGCAAGTGGGGGCGTAATTGTTGGTCCAACGCATCGAGCCATAAGGCACGACGCAGCGGGTTCCCGGTTTTGTCACCCATGACCGCATCCAGCGCCGGCTTAGGCGTAGATGCGGGACGACCACTGGATTTCGGCTCAGACATGAAAACTCACTGATGGCATTCAAAAAGATCGTAATCAAAACGCGTGATGGAAAGGCAAAAACGCCCCTTGCGCGTCTTCGCTTCTACTTCGAGGATCGTCCCCGCGCCCTGCTGGGCAGCGTGCTGGGCATGGGCTGCATTATCGGCTTCGCCGGTGGAATGGGGGCCAACCTGCTGGGCGATTCCCGCCTGCAGGCCAAGGTAGACCGCCAGGAGCGGGAACTCGCCCAGGTCCGCCTGCAGTCGCAGACCGAGGTGAACGCCCTCGCGGCGCGCCTGGGGGAACTTCAGGCACAAGCCACCCGCCTCAATGCGCTGGGTGAGCGCCTGACCCAGATGGGCAAACTGGAAGACGGCGAGTTCGACTTCCAGGAAACCCCCGGCCTGGGTGAAGGCGACGCCGGCGGTCCGACCGTGGATATCCCGGTCAAGGACATCAACGCCGACTTACAGGTGCTGGAGCAGCGATTCGCTGCTTCAGGCAGCCAGCTCTCGGTGATGGAATCGCTGATGTTCGACCATCAGCTGCAGCAGAACGCCGTGCCCTCGCGCATGCCGATCCGCAACAGCTATGTCACGTCCAGCTTCGGCACCCGTGCTGATCCGTTCGGTCGCGGTGCACGCAGTCACAAAGGCATTGATTTCCATGCCAAGGTCGGCGATCCGGTGATGTCTGTCGCCGAAGGCGTGGTCAGCTTCTCCGGTGTGAAGGGCGGCTACGGCAACGTCGTCGATGTGGATCACGGCAATGGTTACGTGACCCGCTACGCGCACAATTCGCGCCTGGTGGTGAAGGTGGGTGACCTGGTCCGTGCCGGACAGGAAGTGGCCAAGGCCGGTTCCACGGGTCGTTCCACCGGTGCCCATGTGCACTTCGAAGTCTGGGAGAGCGGGCGCGTGGTCAATCCGCGCAAGTTCCTGGGTGACGGCGGCAACACCCCGGTCGGTCGCGTTTCGCGCGGCTGACGGGTTCCGGTAGCGCCGAGCCATGCTCGGCGAGCGCAGCGGCAGCCCCACCCGGGGTGTGCCGAATGTGGCGGGCACGCCGCCGGGCATCGCTCGGCGCTATGGTCCGGCCAGCGAACCGCCAAAGCGCTTGAATCCTCCCACGTCCATCCCAAGTTACAATGGGTGATGCCATAGACGGGGCGCAGGGCGCCTCGTTTCGTTTGCGGCGGACGGATTCCCGATGGAGCCGTGCCGGCGTTCACCTGACAACCGGTTCCCTCAATGATCAACAGCCTGCTTACCCGCGTATTCGGCAGTCGTAATGAACGACAGCTGCGCCAGCTCAATCGCATCGTCGCCAAGGTCAATGCGCTGGAGCCGGAGATGGAAGCGCTCAGCGATGAGCAGCTCCAGGCCAAGACGCCGGAATTCAAGCAGCGCATCGCCGATGGCGAGGCGTTGGACAAGGTGCTGCCGGAAGCGTTCGCCGTCTGCCGCGAAGCCAGCCGCCGTGTTCTCGGCATGCGTCATTACGACGTGCAGCTTATCGGTGGCATGGTGCTGCACCTGGGCAAGATCGCCGAGATGCGCACCGGTGAAGGCAAGACCCTGGTCGCTACGCTGCCGGTCTATCTGAACTCGCTCGAAGGCAAGGGCGTGCACGTGGTCACCGTGAACGACTACCTGGCGCGCCGCGACTCCGCGCAGATGGGCAAGCTGTACAACTGGCTGGGCCTGAGCGTGGGCGTCGTGTATCCGGGCATGCCGCACGGTGACAAGCGCGAGGCCTATGGCAGCGACATCACGTACGGCACCAACAACGAATTCGGTTTCGATTACCTGCGCGACAACATGGCGCTGTCCAAGGCCGACCGCTACCAGCGCGGCCTGCACTACGCCATCGTCGATGAAGTCGACTCCATCCTGATCGACGAAGCGCGTACCCCGCTGATCATTTCCGGTCCGGCCGATGATTCCCCGGAGCTGTACATCCGCGTAAACCGCATCGTGCCGAACCTGGTGAAGCAGGAAAACGAAGAAGCCGAGGGCGACTTCTGGATCGACGAGAAGGGCAAGCAGGTGCACCTGTCCGAAGCAGGCATGGAGCACGCCGAGCGTCTGCTGGTCGAAGCCGGCATCCTCGACGCGGAGACCGAAGGCCTGTACGCGGCGCAGAACCTGACCGTCGTGCATCACCTCAATGCCGCGCTGCGCGCGCATGCCATCTACCAGCGTGACGTGGACTACATCGTGCGCGATGGCGAAGTCGTCATCGTCGATGAGTTCACCGGCCGCACCCTGGCCGGCCGTCGCTGGTCGGACGGTCTGCACCAGGCGGTGGAAGCGAAGGAAGGCGTGCCGGTACAGCGCGAGAACCAGACGCTGGCCAGCATCACATTCCAGAATCTGTTCCGCATGTACAAGAAGCTGTCCGGCATGACCGGTACGGCCGATACCGAAGCCTTCGAGTTCCAGAGCATCTACAACCTGGAAGTGGTGGTCATCCCGACCAACCGCCCGACCATCCGCAAGGACTCGCCGGACCAGGTGTTCCTCAATCGCCAGGGCAAGTTCAACGCGGTGCTGGCCGATATCCAGGAATGCAACAAGCGGGGCCAGCCGGTGCTGGTGGGTACGACCTCGATTGAAACCTCGGAGATGCTGTCCGAACACCTGGCCAAGGCCGGTGTGCAGCATGAAGTGCTGAACGCCAAGCAGCATGACCGCGAAGCGACCATCGTCGCCAACGCCGGTCGTCCGGGTGCGGTGACCATCGCCACCAACATGGCCGGTCGCGGTACCGATATCGTGCTGGGCGGCTCGCTGGAAACCGAACTGCACGAGATGGGCGAGGAGGCCAGCGACGCCCAGCGCGCCGCGGCCAAGGCCGAGTGGCAGGTCCGGCATGACGCCGTCAAGGCCGCCGGTGGCCTGCACATCGTCGGCACCGAGCGCCATGAATCGCGTCGTATCGACAACCAGCTGCGTGGTCGTTCCGGCCGCCAGGGTGATCCGGGTTCGTCCCGTTTCTACCTGTCGCTGGAAGACAACCTGATGCGCATCTTCGCCTCCGACTGGGTGCAGAAGGCCATGCGCATGATGGGCATGAAGGAAGACGACGTCATCGAAGACCGCCTGGTCAGCCGGCAGATCGAAAAGGCCCAGCGCAAGGTCGAAGCGCACAACTTCGATATCCGCAAGAACCTGCTGGATTTCGACGACGTCAACAACGACCAGCGCAAGGTGATCTATTCGCAGCGCGATGAACTGCTGGATGCCGATTCGGTCAAGGACAACGTCGATGGCATCCGCGACGACGTGGTGTTCGACATCGTCGCCCGCTTCGTGCCGCCGAACTCGATCGATGAACAGTGGGACCTGCCGGGCCTGGAAGCCACGCTGCAGTCCGAGTTCGGCCTCGACATGTCGGTCACCGACCTGGTCAAGAGCCACGAAGAGCTGGACGCCGAAGGCATCGCGCAGAAGGTGCAGGAGCGCGTCAACGCGCATTTCGATGCAAAGGAAAGTGGCGTCGGTGCAGACACCATGCGCGCGCTGGAGAAGCACGTGATGCTGACCGTGCTCGACCAGAGCTGGAAGGAGCATCTGGCTCGCATGGATTACCTGCGCCAGGGCATTTACCTGCGCGGCTATGCGCAGAAGCAGCCGAAGCAGGAGTACAAGAAGGAAGCGTTCGAGCTGTTCTCCAACATGTTGGAAGACGTGAAGCGCGAAGTGGTGACGATGCTGTCGCGCGTGCGCATCCGCAGCGACGAGGAAGTGGCGGCACTGGAAGCCGCCGAGCGTCAGCAGGTACAGGCGCGCCTCAGCCAGTCGCAGTTCCAGCATCAGGATGCCGGCGGCTACAGCGCTGACGAAGAAGCCGCGCAGGTGGAAGCCGCGCAGGTCGCGCAGGGCCAGGGCGGCGAGCCGAAGATCGGCCGCAATGACCCCTGCCCCTGTGGCAGCGGCAAGAAGTACAAGCACTGCCACGGGCAGCTGAGCTGACTCCAGAAAAAACCCCGCGCAAGCGGGGTTTTTTTTATCTCGCGCAACCCGCCGGTAAACCCGACGGTATAGCCGCCGGTAAATCCGGCGGTAGAGCCGACTTCAGTCGGCTGCTTTTTCCGCACACAGCCAGCCGACGGTAGAGCCGACTCCAGTCGGCTGCCTTTTTCGCACACAGCCAGCCGCCGGTAGAGCCGACTTCAGTCGGCTGCTTTTTCCGTACACAGCCAGCCGACGGTAGAGCCGACTTCAGTCGGCTGCTTTTTCCGCACACAGCCAGCCGACTGAAGTCGGCTCTACCAAGCCGCAGCCATCCCGCGACCACGCCACGTCCAAGCCGCGACCAAGACGCCACCAGACCGCGACCAAACCGCGACCAAACCGCGACCAAACCGCCACCAGACCGCGACCAAACCGCGACCACGCGACGTCCAAACCGCGACCAAGACGCCACCAAGCCACGTCCAAGCCACGACCAAGCCGCGTCCAAACCACGACCATCCAGCGACCATTGCAAGACGACGGCAAACCACCGCTGGACGATCGCACGAGTGGTCGCAGGACCATCGCGAACGATGACGTTTCCTGCACTAAATCCAACGCATCGGTTTCATCTGCGTCTCCACAACGTGCAGGCCGATCGCAAAACACGCGACTACAAATGCATCACGCTCGCTATGCCTCGGGTGATGCGTGTCACCAATCAGCGTAGATCAGAAAACCCTTACGGACATATTGGTCAGATCCCCACACGGAAGTCGGATCACGCCCTCGGTATTTTCTGACATCACCCGTAGGGTCACAGGCCCCGCGCGTTCTTCAACTCGCAGGGTCCACTGCACATCCCCCGTGTGCGGGACGCGGTCCCCTCCGCGTCCAGATCGCTATCCCAAGGAGCTTCATGAACAGGATTTACCGCTTGGTCTTCAACCGGGCTACCGGCGTCATGCAGGTGGCCTCTGAACTGGCCTCTACACTTTCCGCACCGGCCCGCGCTGCCGTTGCGACGCGCCGTCGCTCGCCGCTGGGCGTTGCGGTGCTGGCGGCGCTCGGCCTCAGCGCCGCCTCCGTGCCGTCGGCCTTCGCCGTGCCCTACGACTTTACGTCCGACGAAGTGGTGGGCGATTCCCGCGTCTACGCCGACGGCTTCTTCATCGGCAACACCGGCACCGTGGCGATCGATCTGGTCGGCAGCGGCAACCTGACCGCCAACGGCCTGGTGTCGCTGGGCACGGTCGCCGGCGCCAACGGCACGCTGCGCGTGATCGGGCCCACGGCCTACCTGCAGATGACCGGCGCTGCATTGCGCGTGGGTGAAGCGGGAACCGGCAGCCTGCAGCTGCTGGATGGTGGCAAGGCGACCTCCAACAACACGGTGTCGTTGGGCTACGGCGCAGGCGGCACGGGCAACGCCGTCGTGCGCGGTGCCGACTCCAGCCTCACCGCGCGCCAGCTGTTGGTCGGTCGCCAGGGCACCGGCACGCTGGACATCGATGGCGGGCGTGTCGCCACCACAATGGCCTACAGCGTGGTCAACAACTTCGGCCTCAGCGTCGGCTCGGACACTGCAGGCAGCGGTGCGATCAACGTCAGCAACGGTGGCGAACTGCTTGTCACTGACAACAACCTGTTGGTGGGACAGGTCGGACAGGGCACCCTGACGATCGATGGCGGCCGGGTCACGGCGGATCGCGGCATCTATGTCGGCGCGGGCACACAGTCCGGTGCCACCCAGGGCGGCCGCGGTGAGATCACCGTCAGTGGCGGTGGCCAGCTGGTGTCACAGGATCTCGTGCTCGGTGCGTCCAACAACGCCACCGGCACGTTGACCGTCAGCGGCGCCGGTTCGGTGGTTGATGCCACTACGGTGCGCGTCGGACAGAACGGCGACGGCACACTGCGCGTGCAGGACGGCGGCGTGGTCACCGCCGATGAAGTAAATGCCGAAAAGTACGACGCCTTGGGCAGTGGCGATTTCGGCCAGACCGGCAGCATCGTGGTCACCGGCGCAGGCTCGGCGATCCGCGCCGCACGCGTGGATGTCACCAACCACCTGCTGCTGGAAGCCGGTGGCGCCATCGTATCCGACCGTGCGGCGATCAAGGACAGCTTCGGCCCGACTACCGCCACGGCGCTCATCACCGGCGCGGATACCACGTGGACCAACACCGGCGCGATGGACATCAGCACCAACCTCGATGTGCTGGATGGGGCGGTCATCCGCAGTGATGCGGTGAACATCAGTGGCGGTCTCAACGACGCCAGCATGGCGCCCGTGGCGGTGGACGAACAGACCCGTGTGAGCGGTGCCGGCTCGGCCATCGAAGCGGCGAACGGGCTGACCGTGGGCGCGGTGCTGCTGAAAGGGCCGTACGGCATGCTGAGCGTAAGCAACGGCGGGCGGGTTGCCGGTGGCAGCGGCATCGTGCTGGGCCAGAGCGGTTACCTGGTGCTGGGCGGCGGCATGGCGACGTGGTCCGTGGCCGACGGCGGTCCGCAGTGGCTGGCCGCGGAAGAAGCCGGAACACTGGACGGCGCGGCGATCTCGATGAACGGCAGCGCGGGCGGGCTGGTGTTCAACCACACCGGCGACATCGCACTGGGCAACACCATCCAGACCGTCTCGTCGGGAACGTCCAACGCCCACCTGCACGGCGGCGCGCTCACCCAAGTGGCGGGCACCACCACGCTCGACGGCGACCTGAGTGCCTTCGGCGGCGATGTCACCGTCACCGGCGGCACGCTCGTGATCAACTCGGACATGTATGCCGGCGCGGGCTATGTGGGCCCCAGCCAGGCCCTGCAGCAGCAGATCAATGTGCAGGGCGGCACGCTGGTGCTGAACGGTGCATCCGGCTTCCAGCAGGACATCGACTTCGGTGCCGGCCTGGGCAGCGAAGTACGCCGCAGTTCGCTGGCCGAAGTAAGCGGATCCGGCGTGCTGGCAGGCAATGCGACGCTGGGCAGCACCTACGTGTTCAATGGCGGCACGCTGTCGCCAGGTAACGCCGGTGTCGGCACGATGACCATCGATGGTGATCTGTTCTTCAACACCAGCGCAGCATTCTCCGAACAGGTCGCCAACAAGGCGTTCTTTGACGTGGACGTGCTGGGCAACGGGCAGGCCGACCTGCTGACGGTGACCGGCAAGGCGAACATCGGCCGCGGCGCGAACCTCGCCAACTCCGGCGACACCGGCGTGCGCGTCACCGCACTGGATCCTGCGACCAGCTACCAGGACGGACAGACCTACACCATCCTGACCGCAGCAGGCGGGGTCGTCGGCACCTTCGACGACGTGATCTCCCGCTCGCCCTTCCTGGATACATCGCTGAGCTATACCGCCAACGACGTGCGGCTGAACATCGCGGTGAAAGACACCGGCCCGGTGGATCCCCCTGTTGATCCGCCGGTGGACCCGCCGGTCGATCCGCCGGTGGACCCGATCATCCCGCCGGTGGATCCGGTTACCCCGCCGCCACCGCCGCGCGTGTTCGTCACCGTCGCCGCCACCGGCAACCAGCTCGCCACGGCCGCTGCGCTGGATACGCTGCAGCAGTCAGGTGACGCCCTGGCGCTGTACAACCGCCTGCTGATGCTGGATGCGGACAGCGCACGCCTGGCGTTCGATGACCTGTCCGGCGAAATTCACGCCAGCAGTCGTGCGTTGTTGCTGGAAGACCGTTTCCTGCGCGATGGCATCGGCCAGCGCCTGCGTAGCGGCATGCCGGCCAGTGAGGGTGGCCCGTCCGCCTGGATCGGGGGCAGTGGCGCGTCCAGCCGCCGCGATGGCGATGGCACGGCAGCCCGCACCCGCGACCACCGTGAAGGCCTGATGGCCGGTGCGGACTGGAGCATCGGCGAGCGCTGGACGGTCGGTGTGGCCGGTGGCCCCGAGTCGCTGCGCCAGCAGGTCGATGCGCGCAACGCAACGACGGAAGTCGATGCCGTGCACGGCGGTCTGTATGGCGGATTCCGTGGCGATGCGCTGTACGTCAACGGGGGCGCCAGCTATGCGGACTACACGCTGGATACGCGTCGCACCGTGGGCGCGGGCACGGCATGGGGACAGTCGCTGTCCAGCCGCCGTGACGCGCACGCGATATCGGGCTTCGTGGAAGGCGGTTGGGATTTCCAGGTCGACGATGCGTTGACGCTGACCCCGTACGTGGCACTGGCTTACACGCGCCTGTCCACCGAGGGCGGCGTCGAATCCGGTGGCAATGCCGCCTTGGCGATCGCCTCCAGCAAGGACGAGGTGTGGACGACCACCGCCGGCGTGCGGGCCGCTTGGGACATCAGCGGCGGTCAGCAGGATGGCGCACGGCTGGAAGCGGGGCTGGCGTGGCAGAACGCGGCCGGCGAACTGCGCGCGGATTCCCGCCACCAGTTCGTGGCCGGCAGCAGCCCGTTCACCGTTGTTGGCCTGCCGCTGGCCCGCAACGTGGGCATCGCCGAGCTGGGCGTGTCGGTCAACACCTCCAGCCGCAGCCGCCTGTCGCTGGCCGCCCAGGGCCGTGCAGGTGAAGGTCAGCGGGAAGTGGGTGCGCAGCTGAACTGGAACGTCGCGTTCTGAGTCACGGCTGAGCATGTGGACACGGCAACGGGCTCCTTCGGGGGCCCGTTGTCGTCTGGTCGCTTACGGCGGACAGGCATCTTGCGTCACCTCACTCGTTTTGGGCATGCTGCTTCCATGTCCTCCCCCAAACGATCGATACACGTGGTGGCCGGCGTCATCACCGACGCCCGCGGCCGCGTGCTGCTCAACCGGCGTACTGAACACAGCGATCTGGCCGGTCTGTGGGAATTCCCCGGCGGCAAGCGCGAGCCCGGCGAAACCTCTGAACAGGCGCTTGCCCGCGAACTGCACGAAGAGCTGGGCATCGAAGCGGACATCGGTGAGTGGCTGATGGACGTACCCCAGTGCTACCCGGACAAGGACCTGGTGCTGGAAGTGCGCCATGTACGCAGCTGGAAGGGCACACCGCGCGGTCGTGAAGGCCAGGCCATCACCTGGGTCGCGCCGGACAAACTGGGCCGCTACTCCATGCCGCCGGCCGACCTGCCGGTCGTGGCTGCGCTGCGCGAGCCGGATCGCTATCTGATCACGCCCGCGCCCCTCGAGGATGACATCGACAACGAGCGCTGGCACGAGCAACTGTGGCGCGCTGTCGACGCAGGTCATCAGCGCATCCAGTTGCGGTTGCCAGCCGATCATCCACAGCGTGCGCAGCTGTGCGAGTCCGCCGTGCGTCGTCACCGGGGCGTCAGCCAATGGCTGGTCAACCGGGACATCGAACTGGCCCGTCATCTTGGGACCGGGGTGCACCTTGGCGCAGAGCAGTTGACGGCATTACGCGAGCGCCCCCTGCCTGCCGAACAGCCCGTCGCGGCATCCTGCCATGACCTGCAGCAGCTGCAGGCAGCGCAGTCCCTGGGCTGCGACTTCGTGGTGCTGGGGCCGGTGCAGCCTACCGCCAGCCACCCCGACGCCGCACCGATGGGCTGGGAGCGCTTCGCCGCGCTGCGCGCACAGGTCGCCCTGCCGATCTACGCGCTCGGTGGCCTGGGCGTGCAGGACATCACCACCGCGCGCCGACATGGCGCACAGGGCATCGCCGCGATCCGCGGCCTCTGGCCGACCGACTGACCGTGCCGTGGTAGCGCCGAAGGCAGCGGCAGGAGCCGCTGCCAACGTCGCTTGCGACGGCCCGTAGGGTGCCGGTCAGGACGACCGGCATAGCCACGCTCGGCGAGCGCAGCGGCGCATGCGGCCCCCGCCGAGCCCGGCGCCGCGTTACCTCACAGCGTGATCCAGAAACACCCGTACTGCCGCCGCAGGCCCAGCACGGTGCTCGAGGGCGTTGCCGTACCCGGCAACACCTGGTGCAAACGCAGGCCGATCGGGTTCGCGCGCGGCTGCGCTACATCGCCGGTCGACTCGGCCAGCGGCGTGCCCGGATCGGGTTCGTCCGTCGGATACACCGGCACGATATCGACCAGCGGGCGCCGCGCAATGGATTCCAACTGGCCGAGGATGCGTTGTGCACCGACGTCGGACACCGCGCTCCACAAGTACAGCGTCGAGAGTCGATTGACGTCATTGGCAGCGACCGCACCGCGCAACGCACCAACCAGCTCGCTCAGCCGGCGCGGACAGCTTGCGCCCAGCGTATTGCGCTCCTGCGTGTTCCCTGCTGCCGGCGCGGTGGCCTCGGGTAAGCGTGCACGTGCACCCACGGCCTCACACGGCCGGTCGGTGTAAACGCTCTGCCCCCCTGCGTCGGTGCAGCGGTTGAGGCGCTGCGGTTGCGCATGCGCCGACGGCACGGCGGAAACCAACAGCAGCAGGGGCAGGCAGGCGGCGAAGATGTTCATTGCCTGCAGAGTAGCGGGTCACGGCCTGCCGTGGTGGTGTGCCGCCTCAGCTGCGCAGCAGCTTCAACACCGACGTTGTGGGCTTGGCCAGGTTCAACGTGTAGAAATGCAGGCCCGGCGCGCCGCCGTCCAGCAGGCGCTGGCACAACTGGGCCACCACCTCGGACCCGAACGCCCGGATGGCCGTGCTGTCGTCACCGTAAGCCTGCATCTTGCGGCTGATCCAGCGCGGGATCTCAGCACCGCACTGCTCAGAGAAGCGGCGCAGCTGGCTGAAGTTGGAGATCGGCATGATGCCGGGCACGATCGGTACCGTGACGCCAAGACGGCGTACGGCATCGACGAAGTGGAAGTAGGCGTCGGCGTTGTAGAAGTACTGGGTGATGGCCGCATCGGCGCCCGCATCCACCTTCGCCTTGAAGTGCTTCAGGTCGGTCAGCGCGTCGGCCGCCTGTGGATGCGTTTCCGGATAGGCGCCCACTTCGATGCGGAAAGCGTCGCCGTGCTCGGCGCGGATGAAATCGATCAGCTCGGCCGCATAGCGCAGGTCGCCGGGATGGCCCATGCCGGAGGGCAGGTCGCCGCGCAGGGCGACGATGCGGGTGCAGCCAATGGCGCGGTACAGCTTGAGCAGCTCGCGTATTTCCTGCCGGCTGCCGCCCACGCAGGACAGATGCGGTGCGGACTCGAAACGGTGGTGCTGCTTGAGGTGGCGTACGGTCTCGGAGGTATAGCTCAAGGTGGACCCGCCGGCACCGAACGTACACGACACGTACTCGGGCGCGAAGCTGCGCAGTTTGGCCGCCGTACGGTCCAGCTGGCCGCGCTGTTCGTCGGTCTTGGGAGGATAGAACTCGAAGCTGAGAGAGGTCATGGCGGTAGCGGCAGCGGGCTTGAGTTCATTATATCTCTCCATCGCGATGGATATGCAAGTCATCAAGGTCGGGGCAGCGCGCGGCAGCCGTCTCGTGGCATTGCAGGTTTCCTGATGGACCGGCTCGGGCCCTACTGGGCAGGATGTGCAGGCCGGTGACGTAGAAGCACCGGCCGGGATTGGAGTCCTGCACAGCTAACCCTTTTGCCTCTGTTTTGCCCTCTGGGCACGGCGGAGAATGCATCTCCGCGCCAGCTCTCTGGCGGGCGATGCGTGGGGATCATATCCGCCGGTTTTTTTGGTTAGCTCCCGGTACTCCAACCCGCATCGTCCGCCGCCTCGCGCCCTGGCGCAGGCGGCCTCCACGTTAGCGAGGCTAAACCCCATGACGGATCCCGCTCTCCCTGTTGCGCGCCTGCGTTCGCTGATCGGTGATGACGTGCGCGAACTTGCCACCGAGGTGGCCCAGCACGTTGAACGCCTTCTGGAACGCAACGGCATGCGCGATCCCACGGGCCTGCGCACCGCTGTAGAGCAGGAAAGGCCGCGCACCCCCTTGGACATCGCCAATCATCTGGATGCCTGCATCTTTGAAAGCGGCGGTGATCCCGGAACCTTGGCCGAGGCGTTGCGGGATGTGACCGATCCCGGCGACCTGCGCCGCATCGCACAGGCCTGTGGGCTCTCCTTCGATGTGCTGCAGCGGCAGCTGTCCGGCCGCCGCACGCTGACCTTCAGCACGGTGCTGGGCGCCCTGCGTGCGCTGGGTGTGGAGCTGCGCGTCAGCGTCGGCGCGCCTGTACCCTAGGCCTACGTTTCCCGCCCCGCCGTGCCTGCCATGTCCATCGTCCTGACCGAGTTCGCCCGTCCCCGCCTGTTCCCGCGCAAGCCCCGCGCCAACACCATCCAGGACTGCACGGCCGAGCAGTTCGTGCAGCACCTCAACGGCCACGCACCCTTGACGGTGCTCGAGGGCTACGCGCCGTTCTGCAAACTCTTCGTGTATGAAAACTGGACAAGCACCCGCTGCCTGACCGTGCCCATCACCGCGCAGAACCAGCACCTGCTGCGCAGCGGCTATGAAGCGCGCAATCGTGACGAGTTGCCGGTGCTGGTCCGCTGGTTCGAAGGCGTGGAGTCGCCGGTGGCGAACTATCTGGTGGTGATTCTGTACAGCGCCGAGCAGCTGGCAAAGGAAGGCTCACCGATCGATGCGGAGTGGGGCATCGTCGGCTGCATCTACACCGCCGAGCCGGAAGAAGTGCCGATGGCACCGATCACCATGATGCGCAACGCCCTGGGCGTGGAAGAGGGCGGATCCGGCGTGCCGCTGGACCGCAATGCCTACGCGCGAGCGGTCGCGTTCTGGGACAGCAACGCCAACTGGCGCCCATAACCCGCCGCTGCGCTCGCCGAGCACGGCTCGGCGCTACCAACGATGCGCGCAGGCGGTATGCGTGCGTGCCGATCAGCGGCGCCACCAACGATGCGCGCAGGCGGGATACGTGTCGGCCGATCAGCGGCCCTGGTAGCGCCGAGCCACGCTCGGCGAGCGCCCCGCGCGGTGCTCTGCGCCCTGCTGGTTGGACGTGTAGAGGCCGCCGCTGCGCTCGCCGAGCACGGCTCGGCGCTACCAACGATGCGCGCAGGCGTGATGCATGTGGGCCGATCAGCGGCGCTACCAACGATGCGCGCAGGCGGGAAGCGTGTGGGCCGATCAGCGGCCCTGGTAGCGCCGAGCCACGCTCGGCGAGCGCCCCGCGCGGTGCTCTGCGCCCTGCCGGCTGGCCGTGTAGGAGCCGCCGCTGCGCTCGCCGAGCACGGCTCGGCGCTACCATGGCGCGATGACGCCCGCCATCAACCTGCTCAAGCGCGAAAAGATCGATCACACCGTGCGCAGCTACGTCCATGACACGCACGCGGATTCCTTCGGTCACGAGGCGGTGGAAAAGCTGGGACTGATGCCGGAACAGGTGTTCAAGACGTTGGTGGTCAGTACCGAGGGCCACGAACTGCTGGTCGCCCTCGTGCCCGTGTCCGGGCAGCTTGATCTGAAAGCATTGGCGCACAGCGCAAATTGCCGTAAGTGCGAGCTCGCCCATGTCGACGCCGCGCAGCGCGCGACAGGGTATCTGGTCGGTGGCATCAGTCCGCTGGCGCAGAAGAAGCGGCTGCGCACGTTCATCGATATCAGCGCCGAGTCGCTGGCAACACTGAATGTCAGTGCGGGACGGCGCGGCCTGGAAGTGGAGCTGGCGCCGGGTGATCTGGCGCGGCTCACCCGTGCGATCTTCTGCGCGATCGGACGGTATGCCGAGCGGTGCACGGTGGCAGCGGCTCCTGCCGCTGCCTTTGGCGCTACCGTGTTCGACAGGCACAACGGCAGTCCTCAAACAGAAACGGGCGCCCGAAGGCGCCCGTCCATGGATCATCGCGGTGAACCGCTGGATCAGTAGCGGTAGTGATCCGGCTTGAACGGACCTTCCACCGGCACGCCGATGTAATCGGCCTGTTCCTTGCTCAGCGTGGTCAGCTTCACGCCGATCTTTTCCAGATGCAGACGCGCCACTTCCTCGTCCAGCTTCTTCGGCAGCAGGTACACCTTCTTCTCGTAGCTGTCCTTGTTCGCCCACAGGTCGATCTGCGCGAGCGTCTGGTTGGCGAACGAGTTGGACATCACGAAGCTCGGGTGGCCGGTGGCGCAGCCCAGGTTCACCAGGCGGCCGTCGGCCAGCAGGAAGATCGCGTTGCCATTGTCGAACACGTACTTGTCGACCTGCGGCTTGATGTTGATCTTCTGCACGCCGGCAAGGGCGTTCAGGGCATCGACCTGGATCTCGTTGTCGAAGTGGCCGATGTTGCAGACGATGGCCTGGTCCTTCATCTTGCTCAGGTGCTCGATGCGGATGATGTCCTTGTTGCCGGTGGTGGTGACATAGATGTCGCCACGGCCCAAGGTGGACTCAAGGGTGTTGACCTCGAAGCCTTCCATCGCCGCCTGCAGGGCGCAGATCGGGTCGATCTCGGTAACCACCACGCGCGCGCCGTAGGCACGCAGCGAGGCCGCGCAGCCCTTGCCGACGTCGCCGTAACCGCACACCACGGCCACCTTGCCGGCCAGCATCACGTCCATCGCGCGCTTCAGGCCGTCGGCCAGTGACTCGCGGCAGCCGTACAGGTTGTCGAACTTGCTCTTGGTGACCGAGTCGTTGACGTTGATCGCCGGGATCAGCAGCGTGCCGGCCTGGGCAAGCTGGTACAGACGGTGCACGCCGGTGGTGGTCTCTTCAGAGACACCCTTCCAATCCTGGACGACGCGGCCCCAGTAACCCGGGCGCTCGGTGGCCACGCGCTTGAGCAGGTTCTTGATGACCTGTTCTTCGTGCGATGCCGCCGGCTCGTTCACCCACGTGCTGCCGTTTTCCAGCTCGTAACCCTTGTGGATCAGCAGGGTGACGTCGCCGCCGTCATCGACCACCAGTTCCGGACCGGTCAGCGTGCCATCGGCCAGGGTGAAGGTCAGCGCGTCCAGGGTGCAGTCCCAATACTCTTCCAGCGTCTCGCCCTTCCAGGCGAACACCGGGGTGCCGGTCGCGGCGATCGCAGCGGCCGCATGGTCCTGGGTGGAGAAGATGTTGCACGACGCCCAACGCACGTCCGCGCCGATGTCCTTCAGCGTTTCGATCAGCACGGCGGTCTGGATGGTCATATGCAGCGAGCCGGTCACGCGCACGCCCTTCAGCGGCAGGTCGGCCTGGTGCTTGCGGCGGATCGACATCAGGCCCGGCATCTCGTGCTCGGCGATGTCCAGTTCCTTGCGGCCCCAGTCGGCCAGCGAGATATCGGCAATCTTGTAATCACCTTCGGTGGAGAAGGTCTTGGCAACAGCGTTCATTCATTGCTCCGGTTGTGGACGAGCGGTTGCTCGTATCTAGCCGGGCGCCGTTTTACATTGCCACCCTCCGAGCCTGGCCGGGTTGTCCGGTCGCAGCGCCCCTCGGCAGGGGAAGAGGCCCATTATATCGCGGCCCGGGGGGGCCCCAACCATCGGCAGGGTGTGAACGGCGCGGCGGCTGTTAAGGTCGGGGTTCAACAAGCAACTGAAGGGGTGGACATGAGCAAGCGTGTGCGGCGTTCGGGCCGATGGAAGGGGGCGGTGCTGTCGATGGCGTTGCTGGCGGTCATGCCGACCGCGTGGGCCGCGACCCCGCAGGTGACAACGGCCAGTACCGAGGTCGCCGGCTACCAGCTTCCCTCCGCCGCGTTGCAGGCGGTCGTCGACCAGCCGCGCGCACCCGGCTTGTTCCTGTCGCCGCAGCGTGACCTGGCCGCCATGCTGCAGATGCCGCCGCTGCCCTCCATTGGCGTGGTGGCGCAGCCCGAGCTGAAGCTCGCCGGCCGCCGCATCAATCCGCGCACGTTCTCTGACAGCCGCTTCAGTTACGGTGCGAAGCTGTGGCTGATGGGCATCGGGGACGGCAAGGACCGGCAGATCAGCGGGCTGCCGCCCGTGCTGTCTGTTGCCAGCCTGGCGTGGTCACCGGATCAGAAGTGGCTGGCCTTCAACCAGGTCGATCCGGCGAGTGGCGCCAATGAGCTGTGGCTGGTGGACGTGGCCAATGCCAGTGCACGACGCCTGCGCGGTGACCTGAATACCGTGCTCGGCGATGGCTACCAATGGCTGCCGGACAGTCGCGGCCTGCTGGTGATGAGCCGCCTTGCCAACGCAGGCGCGCCACCGTCCAGCGATGTCGCCCCCACCGGCCCGGCCGTGCAGCAGACCAGTGCGGGCGCCGGTGTGGTGTCCATCCGCACCTATCAGGACCTGCTGAAGAACGAAGCCGACGCCCGGTTGTTCGATTACTACGCCACCAGCCAACCGACCGAGATCGGTCTGGACGGACAGGCAAAGGCGGTGGGCATGGCCGGTGTATACCTCGGCCTGAGCCTGTCGCCTGATGGCGGCTACCTGCTCAGCCAACGTGCGCAGCGGCCCTATTCCTATGTGGTGCCGGTGAGCAGCTTCCCGCGCCGCATCGAGGTGCTCGACCGCGGCGGCAAGCTGGTCCACACCGTCGCCGTGCGGCCGCTGGTGGAGGGCCTGCCGACCGGCAACGACGCCGAGGTGACCGGCGTGCGGGACATCAGTTGGCGCGCGGATGTGCCGGCAACCCTGGTATGGGCCGAGGCGCAGGACGGCGGCGACCCGAACCGCGAGGCGGCGATCCGCGATGCGGTGCTGATGCAGGCCGCACCGTTCGACAAACCGCCGGTGACGCTGGCGCAACTGGGTAGCCGCTATGCCGGCATCACCTGGGCGCGCGGTGACTTGGCCCTGCTCAACGAAGCGTGGTGGAAGACGCGCCGCAGCAAGACCTGGCTGATCGCCCCGGATGAGGCAGCGACCGATCCGAGGCTGCTGTTCGACCGCGATGCACAGGACCGTTACAGCGATCCGGGCAAGCCGGGCACGCTGCGCGATGACAACGGCCGCGCGCTGCTGCAGACCAGCGCCGATGGCAACAGTATTTACTTCTATGGAGCCGGTGCATCGCCGGAAGGCGACCGGCCGTTCCTTGACCGCTATGAGCTGGCCAGCGGCAAGACCACGCGGCTCTTCCATTCGCAGGCGCCGACGTACTCGGTGCCCATCGCCCTGCTGGGTGCTGATGCATCGTCGCTGTTGTTCACCCGCGAGAGCCCGGAGCAGCCCGCGAATTTCTACGTGCAGCCGCTGGGTGACGCTGCCGTTGGCGTGGCACCGCGCGCGCTGACCACCTTCGCCCATCCCTTGCCGGCGCTGCGGGGTGTCAGCAAGGAACAGATCCGCTACAAGCGGAAGGATGGCGTTGACCTCACTGCAACGCTGCTGCTGCCACCGGGATATGACCCCAAGCGCGATGGCCCGCGGCCGCTGCTGATGTGGGCCTACCCGGGCGAGTACAAGAGTGCGGCAGCCGCAAGTCAGGTCACCGGCTCGCCCTATCTGTTCAATGCCATCAGCTACTGGGGTCCGCAGGCGTTCCTTGCGAAGGACTATGTGGTGCTGGCCAGCCCGACCATGCCGATCATCGGCGAGGGCGACAAGGAGCCCAACGATACGTATCTGGAGCAGCTGGTTTCCAACGCACAGGCCGCGGTGGATGAAGTGGTACGGCGCGGCGTTACCGACCGCGACCACATCGCCATCGGCGGGCACTCCTATGGTGCCTTCATGACCGCCAACCTATTGGCCCACAGCCGCCTGTTCAAAGCCGGCATCGCCCGTAGCGGTGCCTACAACCGTACGCTGACACCTTTCGGTTTCCAGGCCGAGGAGCGCAATTACTGGCAGGCGCAGGACACCTATCTGAAGATGTCGCCCTTCAACTACGCGGGCAACATCAAGGACCCGATCCTCTTCATCCACGGCGTGGACGACAACAACTCCGGCACCTTCCCGATGCAGAGCGAGCGCATGTTCGCGGCAGTGAAGGGACTGGGTGGGACCTCGCGGCTGGTGATGCTGCCCAACGAATCGCACGCGTACCGCGCACGCGAGTCGATCATGACCATGCTGGCCGAGAGTGAGCGCTGGCTGGAACAGACCATCGGCAAGGGCGAGCGCATCGGCCGGTGACCGGAGCCGGATGCATCTGACGGCCAGCGGCCGTCACTACCGACGCGGCGGCCGTCTGTATCGAGGCCGCGGCCGTCACCGTTGAAACCAACCGTCGGCACGCAATTGAACTGCGCTACGCTTGGTACAGGCTCCTGGCTTGAGGTTCGTGCGTCGCCGATGAACGAGTTCCGCAGCAGCATCATGTTCGCCACCCCCGATATCCCGCTTCGCGACGATGTGCGCCGGCTTGGCGCCCTTGTGGGCGACCTGCTGGTGGAGCAGGTATCAGAGGCGTTCTTCGACGACGTGGAAAGTGTGCGCACGCGGGCCATTGCCCGCCGCGAGAACGCGTCGCCGCTGTCCGACCTGGCCGACGGCCTGGCGGGCCGCTCGCCGCAGGAGGCCGAGGCGATGGTCCGGGCCTTCAGCACGTACTTCCAGGTGGTCAACATCGCCGAGCGTGTGCATCGCATCCGCCGACGCCGCGATTACCAGCGCGCTGGCACGCACGCCCCGCAGCCCGATGGCCTGCAGGATGCGCTGCAGCACCTGAAATCGCAGGGCGTGACGTTGAACGAGCTGGAACGCTGGCTGCCGCGCATCGACATCGAGCCGGTGTTTACCGCGCATCCCACTGAGGCGGTGCGACGCGCGTTGCTGGAGAAAGAGCAACTGATGGTCGCCAGCCTGGTGGACAACCTGGACGGCCAGCGAACGCCCGGGGAAGCGGCTGCCGACGATGCACGCTTCCGCATGGCGTTGACCGCGTCCTGGCAGACGACCGATTCCTCACCGGTGCGGCCGACCGTGGATGATGAGCGCGAACATGTCGGCTTCTATCTGGTGCAGGTGCTGTACCGCGTGATTCCCGTGCTGTACGAGTCGCTGCAGCAGGCGCTGCGCGACACCTACGGCGAGAATCTGCCGCTGCCACGCCTGCTGCGCTTCGGCACATGGGTGGGCGGCGACATGGATGGCAACCCCAACGTGGATGCCAGCACCATCCGCAACACACTGGATGCGCAGCGCCGCGCGGTGCTGGGCCAGTACCAGAAGGAACTGCTGCAGCTGGCCAGCCTGCTCAGCCAGTCCACCGAGCGGGTGGCGGTGAGTCCTGCATTGAAGGCAAGGCTGGACGACTATCTGCAGCGCCTGCCCGACGTGCAGTCGCGGCCGCGCCATGCCGACATGCCGTACCGCCTGTTGAACGACCGCATGCGCGCTCGCCTGCAGGCGACGCTGGATGATGGCGACGGCGCCTATGCGGGCCCGGGTGAGCTGATCGAGGACCTGCAGCTGATTCTGGACAGCCTGATCGCCAATCGCGGGGAACACGCCGGCGGCTTTGCAGTACAGCGGCTGCTGTGGCGAGTAAAGACGTTCGGCTTCCATCTGGCACGGCTGGATGTACGCCAGGAATCCAGCGTGCATGCACGTGCGCTGGCGTTGTCGCTGGACGGCGAAGACGCCTGGCAGGCCCGCGACGTCGCAGCGCGTGCTGCGCTGCTGGGGCCGTATGCCAGTGGTGACGAGGCGCTGCCGGTCACCGATGAAGAGGGTAACCAACGCCTGGATGCGGTGTTCGCCGCACTCGCTGACGCACGCCAACGCCACGGTGCCGATGCGCTGGGCAGCTACATCATTTCGATGGCGCATGATCGCGGTGACGTGCTGGCCGTGCTGGCGCTGGCCCGCCGCGGCGGATTGGTGGATGAGGAGGGCGCTGTACCCTTGGACATCGCACCACTGTTCGAAACGGTGGACGATCTGCGTCATGGCACCGCGACCCTGCGCGACCTGTTGGCCGATCCGGTCTATCGCGCTCATCTGGCATCGCGTAATGACGTGCAGATGGTAATGCTGGGTTACTCCGACAGCAGCAAGGATGGCGGCATCGCGGCATCGCGCTGGGGCCTGCAGCGCGCCCAGGTGGAACTGCTGGACGTGGCCGCTGAGAACGGCATCGCGCTGACCTTCTTCCATGGCCGCGGTGGTTCGATCAGTCGCGGCGGTGGTAAAACCACGCACGCGGTCGATGCCTCGCCGCGTGGCAGCATCGACGGTCGTCTGCGGGTCACCGAACAGGGCGAAGTAATCCATCGCAAGTACGGCATCCGCGCGCTGGCGGTGCGCTCGCTGGAGCAGGCCACCGGCGCGGTGCTGCGTTCCAGCCTGCGTCCTCGCGCGCCTGAGCCGCGCGAGGAGGCATGGCGGCCGGTGATGGACATGGTGGCCGATGCGAGCAGCACCGCCTACCGTGCGTTCGTCGGACAACCGCGCTTCATGGATTACTTCCGCACCGCGACGCCGATCGATGTGATCGAGCGGATGACACTGGGTTCGCGTCCCTCGCGCCGGTTGGGCCAGGACGCAGCGCTGACCAACCTGCGCGCCATTCCCTGGGTGTTCGCCTGGAGCCAGGCGCGTGCGGTGATCCCGGGCTGGTACGGTGTGGGCACTGGCCTGCAGGCCGCGGTGGATGCCGGCCACGAAGACACGCTGCGGCAGATGGCGCAGGACTGGCCGTTCTTCCGCACCTTCCTGGATGACATCGCGATGGTGCTCTCGAAGGGCGACATCACCATCGCCGAACAGTTCTCACGGCTGTCCGGCGAACTGCACGGCAGCTTCTTCCCGAAGGTGCAGGACGAGTGGGCCCTGACCGAGCGCTGGTTGTTGGCGCTGACCGGCCAGCCGTCACTGCTGGAGCACGACCAGCGGCTGGCGCTGTCGATCCGCCTGCGCAACCCCTACGTGGACCCGATCAGCGTGCTGCAGGTGGATCTGCTGCAGCGCTGGCGGGCCAGCGGCGGCGAAGACGACGACCTGCTGCGCGCGCTGGTGGCGTGTGTCAATGGGGTGTCGCAGGGCGTGCAGAATACCGGCTGACGCTTGGGTGCGCCCAGCCAGCTGAGGTCTGACACAGGCCGCGCTGCGCGCTCGCCGAGCATGGCTCGGCGCTACCGGGTGGGCCGCGTCCGTGCGTCTGTAGCGCCGAGCCACGCTCGGCGGAATCTGTCCGGCACGGTGGTGTGTGGCACAGGCCGCGCTGCGCGCTCGCCGAGCATGGCTCGGCGCTACCAGGTGGGCCGCTTCCGTGCGTCCGTAGCGCCTAGCCACGCTCGGCGGAATCTGTCCGGCACGGTGGTGTGTGGCACACGCCGCGCACGGGTCAGCGTTACCTCATCCTTCCGGCGCAGGCGGGTTCGATGCAAGCAGTTCCAGATGCCGCTGTTCCATCTCTTGCCGCAACTGGCGACGCAGCAGTGCGGCG
Source organism: Stenotrophomonas sp. CFBP 13718 (assembly GCF_014842145.1). NCBI lineage: Bacteria > Pseudomonadati > Pseudomonadota > Gammaproteobacteria > Lysobacterales > Lysobacteraceae > Stenotrophomonas > Stenotrophomonas sp. CFBP 13718. The sequence continues at coordinate 475,069 of NZ_JACYVC010000002.1, read as the reverse complement.
GCGTGGCGGCGCTTCTCGTCGGAGGAGGTCGGCTGCAACGCAGGCACGGCCGTGGGGCGGCCTTCCTCATCCACTGCCACCATGGTGAAGAAGCAGCTGTTCGCGTGGCGCACGCTCCGCTTGAGGATGTCCTCGGCCACGACCTTGACGCCGATCTCCATCGACGAGGTGCCGGTGTAGTTCACCGACGCCAGGAACGTGACCAGCTCGCCCACGGCGATAGGCTGGCGGAACATCACCTGATCCACCGACAGAGTGACCACGTAATGACCGGCGAAGCGGCTCGCGCAGGCATAGGCCACCTGGTCGAGCAGGCGCAGCACGGCACCGCCATGGACCTTGCCGGAGAAATTGGCCATGTCCGGTGTCATCAACACCGTCATGGTGAGCTGGTGGGATTTGAGTTCGGTCGACATGTGGCCATCTTCGCATGGGGCGGCAAGCCAGTGCCCTGGTAGAGCCGACTTCAGTCGGCTGCGGGGCCTTGATGGAAAACGCCAGCCGACTGAAGTCGGCTCTACCCGCAACCTACGCGGGCGTTCGATTGGCGAAAAAAAAAGGGCCGCTTGCGCGGCCCTTCGGGTAGTACGTGTTGTGTTCCGCTTACTTCAGCTTCGCATCCGCGCGCAGGGCGGCGGCGCGGTCGGTCTTCTCCCAGGAGAAGGCCGTGGCATTGACGGTGTCGCCGGTGCCATTGATGTAGCTGAACTCCTTCGGCTTGCGGCCGAAGTGGCCGTAGGCCGCGGTCTGCTGGTACATCGGGTGGATCAGGTCGAGCATCTTGATGATGCCGTACGGGCGCAGGTCGAAATGCTTGCGGATCAGCTTTTCGATCTGCTCGTCCGGAATCTTGCCGGTGCCGAAGGTGGTGACCGAGATCGAGGTCGGCTCGGCCACGCCGATGGCGTAGGAGACCTGCACTTCGCAACGATCAGCCAGGCCGGCCGCCACGACGTTCTTGGCGACGTAGCGGGCCGCATAAGCCGCCGAACGGTCGACCTTGGACGGATCCTTGCCCGAGAACGCGCCGCCGCCGTGACGGGCCCAGCCGCCGTAGGTGTCGACGATGATCTTGCGGCCGGTCAGGCCGCAGTCGCCCACCGGGCCGCCGATCTCGAACTTGCCGGTCGGGTTGATGTGGAACTTGGTGCCCTTGTGCAGCCACTTGGCCGGCAGCACTGGCTTGATGATCTCTTCGCGGACGGCCTCGATCAGGTCCTTCTGCTTGATGCCCGGGGCGTGCTGGGTGGACAGCACGATGGCATCGATGGCCGAAACCTGGCCGTCTTCGTAGCGCAGGGTGACCTGGCTCTTGGCGTCCGGACGCAGCCACGACAGCGGCGAATTCTTCTTCTTGCGGATCTTCGCCTGCTGCTCGACCAGACGGTGCGACAGGTGGATCGCCGCCGGCATGTAGCTGTCGGTTTCGTTGGTAGCGTAGCCGAACATCAGGCCCTGATCGCCCGCACCCATCTCTTCGGGCTTCTTGCGGTCAACGCCCTGCGCGATGTGCGGGGACTGCTTGCCGATCAGGTTCAGCACGCCACAGGTGGCGCCGTCGAAGCCGACGTCGGAGCTGTTGTAGCCGATATCCAGGATGACCTGGCGGGTCAGGGCTTCGAGGTCGATCCACGCGCTGGTGGTGATCTCGCCGGCCACGATGGCCACGCCGGTCTTGACCATGGTTTCGCAGGCCACGCGGGCGCGCTGGTCTTTGGCCAGGATCGCATCCAGAACCGCATCGGAGATCTGGTCGGCGATCTTGTCCGGATGGCCTTCGGAGACCGATTCGGATGTGAACAGGTAGCTGGACATCAGGCGTTATATCCCTTGATTCGGATGGAAAGATGGGCGCGAATGATACACGGCGCGCGTCGCACGTGCATTGTGGACTGCAACGGGTTGCCCGTGGTTAAGGTGTTGTGCCCGGATGTGAGGGTAGCGGGGAACGATGACCGGCGCGTGGTAGCGCGGCGGCATGCTCGGCGGCTTGGGTAGCGCCGAGCCACGCTCGGCGAGCGCAGCGGCAACAGTCCACACGCAGCGCGCGGCTGCTAGCATCGGCCGATGGACTCCCTTACCCAGATCGTACTTGGCGGCGCCGTAGCCGCTGTCATCGCCCCGGCCGGCCACCGTCGCGCTGCGTTGCTGGCCGGCGCCGCGCTGGGCACGCTGCCGGATCTCGACGCCTTGTGGCTGGGCTTCATGGCGGCCGACCCGGTCGCGGTGATGACCGAGCACCGCAGCTTCAGCCACTCGCTGCTGGTGCTGCCGTGGGTCGCCGCCGTGCTGTGGTGGTTGTTCAAACGGTTCGGCAACGGACGCGTGGCGCAGGCGCCGGTGCGCTGGTTCTGGGCGATGCAGCTGGCGCTGGTCACCCATCCGCTGCTGGACGCGATGACGGTCTATGGCACGCAGCTGTGGTGGCCGCTGCAGCCCTCGCCGGCCATGGGCTCGAACATCTTCATCATCGATCCGCTGTACACGGTGTGGTTGCTGCTGGGCTGTGTGTTGGCGTGGTTCGGCCGAAGCCGGCCGTGGGCGGGCAGGGCACTGGCGGTCGCGCTGGTGGTCAGCAGCGGCTATCTGGGCTGGAGCCTGTTGGCCAAGGCACAGGTCGACCGCGCCGCGCAGCAGAGCTTGGCGTCGATGGGGCTGGGGGACGCCCCGCGGTTCTCCGTGCCGATGCCGTTCAACACGCTGCTGTGGCGGGTGGTGGCGATGACGCCGAGCGGGTATGTGGTGGCGGACCGTTCGCTGGTGGCCGATGAGGGGCCGATGCACTTTGAAGGTTTCGCCTCCAACGTACAGGCGCTGCGGCAAGCCGGTGATATCCCGTCGGTGAAGCGCCTGACCTGGTTCAATCGTGGCTTCATGCGTGCGCAGGTGGTCGATGGGCGTCTGGTGTTGAGTGACCTGCGGATGGGCCTGGAACCGGATTACACGTTCAACTTCGCAGTGGCCGAACAGCGCGACGGGCAATGGCGCGGCATCGTGCCGGAGCAGCTGCGCAGTGATTACAGCAGTCCCGAAGCGCGCGCCGACGTCAGTCGCCGGTTGGGCGAGATGTGGGACCGCATCTGGCACGAACCCGTACGGTAGCGCCGAGCCATGCTCGGCGGGATCTGTCCGGCGTGATGGTGTCTGACGCAGGCCGCGCTGTGCGCTCGCCGAGCACGGCTCGGCGCTACCACGGCAGATCGCGTGCGTAAGGGGTAGTGCCGAGCCATGCTCGGCGGAATCTGTTCGGCGTGATGGTGCCTGACGCAGGCCGCGCTGCGCGCTCGCCGAGCATGGCTCGGCGCTACCAGGGCAGATCGCGTGCGTAAGGGGTAGCGCCGAGCCATGCTCGGCGGAATCTGTCCGGCGTGATGGTGTCTGACGCAGGCCGCGCTGCGCGCTCGCCGAGCACGGCTCGGCGCTACCAGGGCAGATCGCGTGCGTATCGGGGCGACGGTCAATAGACCGTGGCGCGGGCCTGTACGAACGAGAAGAAGAACACGGCATTCGGATCGTTCTGCACCTGGCGGAACTCGCGGCGCATGCCGTCCACGGTCTCTTCGTCCACGGTGCCGGCCTGCAGCAGCTGCTCGGCCGCCGACAGCAGCACCTGTTCCCAGAACGCGATCATCGTCTTGCGGCGGGCGGGTTCGCGGTTGTCCAGATGGATCGTCTTGATCTCGGTGTGTACATCGCGATAGCCCCCGGCCAGCAGCAGGTTGCCCAGTTTCGCCCCGACGAACGGGTCACCGCCGTTATCATGCTGGAAATCGTTGAACGCCATCCAGTAACGCCAGATGTGCGGCGAGTACGGATCGAGCAGGAAAGAGGCATTCATCACTTCGGTGATGTACACCGGCGAGCCCGGAGACAGCACCCTGCGCACTTCGCTGAGCACCCGCGCCGGCGACGGCACATGTTCCAGCACCCAGCACAGGAACGCGCCGTCGAACGAGCGCGCACCGAACGGCAGTTCGCCGGCATCGGCGTGATGCAACACGTAGCGGTCGCTGCACCACGGCGTCTTCTCAAGGTTGGCCCGCGCGGTCGCCAGCTGGGCTTCGCTCAGGTCCACGCCGGTGACATGCAGTTCCGGGAAACGGCGCAGCAGGATCTCGGTCTGTGCGCCCACGCCGCTGCCGACTTCAAGCAGCCGGCTGACGCCGGTGTAGTCGATCTGCCCGAAGATGGTGGGTTCGAGCAGGCGCGCCTGGGTCATCAGGCGCTCCTGTTCCGTGCTGGAAAAGCCATGCAGGTAGGTGGGCGAAGAAATCGGCGGCGTCATGGGGGGTATCCGGGTAGCGCCGAGTGGTGCTCGGCGAAAGGGTCAGTCGACGAGCGCTGTCTCGCGCGCATCGGCGATCAACCGATCAAAGTACTCAGTGGTCAAGGCGATCTGGCTGTTCGGGTCTTCAGCGCGGTTGACCACTGCGCGGAACGCGGCATTCTCAGGCCGATCCTTGGCGTACCAGCCCAGGTGCTTGCGCGCGATGCGCACGCCCTGAGGCTCGCCGTAAAACGCGTGCAGTGCGGACAGGTGACCGAGCAGGATGTCGCGGACCTCTGCCAGCGAGGGCGGCGGCAGGGTCTGACCGGTCGCCAGATAGTGGGCGACTTCGCGGAAGATCCAGGGTCGGCCCTGCGCGGCGCGGCCGATCATCACCGCATCCACGCCGGTCTTCGCCAGCACCTGCGCTGCCTTGTGCGGCGAGTCGATATCGCCGTTGGCGATCACCGGGATGCGCAGTGCGGCCTTGATCGCGCCGATCGTCTCGTACTCGGCTTGGCCGGTGTAGTGCTGGTCGCGGGTGCGGCCGTGCACCGCCAGTGCGGCGATGCCGCTGTCTTCGGCGATGTGGGCGATGCGCGGCCCATTGCGGTGGTCGCAGTCCCAACCGGTGCGGATCTTCAGGGTGACCGGCACGTCGACCGCACCGACCACCGCGCTGAGGATGCGCGCGACCAGGTCTTCATCCCGCATCAGGGCCGATCCGGCCCAGGCGTTGCACACCTTCTTGGCCGGACAGCCCATGTTGATGTCGATGATCTGCGCGCCATGGTCGACGTTGTAGCGCGCGGCCTCGGCCAGCTGCTGCGGCTCGGTGCCGGCGATCTGTACGCTGATCGGATCCGGCTCGCCCGCGTGGTCCATGCGATGCAGCGACTTGCGCGTGGTCCAGAAGCGCGGGTCGCTGATGGTCATTTCCGAGGCAGCCAGCCCTGCGCCCAGCCGCTTGCACAGCAGGCGGAACGGTTTGTCGGTGACCCCGGCCATGGGCGCGAGCACGACGTTGGGGGCAATGGAATAAGGGCCGATCTGCATGGCGGCCATTGTAGTGCCGGTGTGCGGGCCGAAGACGCCCGGCTGCGGCCCGGTTCAGGCCGATCTGGAAGGGGCTCATGCCGCACCGGCATCAGCAGATGCTTGACGGTTGCTTCCGCCGGTCGCAGCGCGGGGCCATGGTGGGCGGCTGGGTCTGTCGAACGAACCCCGCCGAGCATGGCTCGGCGCTGCCAGGCAAACAAGGGTAGCGCCGAGCCACGCTCGGCGAGCGTAGCGGCGACACCGTGACGGCCAGCGGCCGTCACCATTCGCTGATCAGGCGTGCTGGTCGTCCGGGGTGAAGTGCGGCATGGCGGCGGCCGCGCCTTCCTTTTCCGTGGAACGCCCGGCGAACTGGTTGGCGAAACGCACGTGGCGCGCGAACGGAGCATCCGGCGCGTGTGCGATGGACGCCACCAACGCACCGTTGAAGGCATCGCCGGCCCCGGTGGTGTCGATCGCGTGGACCTGCTCGGCCCCCACGCGGTAGTAAGGCTGGTTGTCACCGCGCAGGGTATCTTCGTCGTGCGACACGAACACGCCCACGGCGCCCAGCGTCACCACGACCGTACCACTGCCCACCAGCTTGCGGCACAGCGCATGCAGGCTGGCGCCGTCCAAGGCGGCGACATCGTTCGGGTCGATCCGCTCGCCTACGTGGCGGCTGAGCAGGGCGGCGAACTCGGTTTCGTTCGGGGTGATCACATCGGCCAGCTTGAGCAGGCCGATGCTGGACGGCGCGTCGGCCGGTGCCGCATTGAGCACGGTGGTGACACCGGCCTCGCGGGCCAGCGCCAGCGCCGCTTCGATGGTCTCCACGGGCGATTCCAGCTGCACCAGCACGACCTTGGCAGCCGCCAGCAGCGCTTGCTGCTGCTGGACGAAGCCGATGCTCAGGGCGGCGTTGGCACCGGGGCCGATGACGATCGTGTTGCGGCCACGGGCATCGACGTAGATGCCGCCCGTGCCGGTCGGCTCGCTGCTCGCCTCGGCGGTCAGGGTGAAGCCGTCCTGTGCCGCCAGGCCACGGGCCATGGCGCCACCCGCGTCGTCGCCCAAGGCGCAGACAAAGGTGGTGTCTGCACCGGCGCGGCGTGCCGCGACGGCCTGGTTGAAGCCCTTTCCGCCCGGGCCGGTGCTGTAGCGCCCGGCGATGGTCGCCCCGGGTGCCGGCAGCGCTTCGCAGCGCCACACATGATCGACATTGAAGGAACCGACGACAACGACGTTGCTGCTCATAGGAAAACTGTTCTCAGTGAAGCGCGGTTGATCCGAAGCGTATCAACCAAAGTGGGTCAGGACGCCGGCGATCGTGGCGGTCATGAAGGTGGCAATGGTACCGCCCAACACCGCGCGAAGGCCGAAACGGGCCAGATCGTGGCGGCGTTCCGGCGCAAGCCCGCCGATGCCGCCGATCTGGATCGCGATGGAGCTGAAGTTGGCGAAGCCGCACAGTGCGTAGGTGGCGATCAGGCGGCCTTCGTCGGACAAGGTAACCCCTGCGACCTGGCCGTTGATGATGCGCGACAGCTCGGAATACGCGACGAATTCGTTGATCACCACCTTCTGGCCGATCAGCGAACCGACCGTGCTGGCATCGGCCCACGGGGTGCCGATGACCCAGGCGATCGGCGCGAGCAGATAGCCGAAGATGGTCGACAGGTTGGTCGGGCGGCCAATGGCTGCCGCCAGGCCGGTCACATCACCGATCCAGGTCAGCGGTGCGTTGATCAGCGCGATGAGGGCGATGAAGGCCAGCAGCATGGCGCCGATGTTCAGGGCCAGCTTGAGGCCATCGGCGGCGCCACCGGCGGCCGCATCGATGATGTTGCTGGACGTCTTCTCCACTTCCATCTTCACGGTGCCGCGTGTCAGCGGCGTGCCGGTTTCCGGAATCAGCAGCTTGGCGACGACCAGCGTGGCCGGCGCGGCCATGATGCTGGCGGCCAGCAGGTGCTTGGCGTAGAACGCCTGCGCCTCCGGATCGCCACCGCCCAGCATGCCCACATACGCCGCCAGGACACCGCCGGCAATGTGCGCCATGCCGCCGATCATCATCGTCAGCAGCTCGGACTCGGTCATCCTGGAGATGTACGGACGCACCGTCAGCGGAGCTTCGGTCTGACCAATGAACACGCTGGCGCAGACGCTGGTGGTTTCCGCGCCGGATACCCGCATGACCTTGGTGATCGCCAGCGCCATCACGCGCACGATCGCCTGCATCACGTTCAGGTGATACAGCACGCCCATCAGCGCAGAGAAGAAGATGATGGTCGGCAACACCTGGAAGGCGAAGATGAAGCCGTAGCTGTCCACGTTCATCAGCGAGCCGAAGATGAAGCCGGAGCCCTCGTTGACGAAGCTCAGCACGCGCACGAAACCGTGGCCGAGTGCATCGAACACATCGCGACCACCCGGCACCAGCAGCACCACCGCGGCGAAGGCGATCTGCAGGACGAGGCCGGTGATGACCAGTTTCCAGTCCACCGCACGCTTGTTGTTGGAGAACAGCCAAGTGATGCCGATGAGCACCGCCAGACCAAACAGGCCGAAGCCGATCCTGCCCAAACCTTCGACCATGATGAATCCCCTGAGGGCACCGCGAAAAACGGGAAGCCTAGTGCAGGGCAGGGGCGGGGGCAAGGAAAAGCGGCGAGCAAGATGCGATCAGCGGCGAAACGGCCCGCGGGTGGCAGGCAGGGCAAGGCATCCCTGCAGGTAGAATATGGACCTTGAAGCCCGGTCTGCGGGCCTGCAGCAGGAGATTTGCATGCTCTACCGCCGTCTCGGGTCTTCCGGGCTGAAGCTTTCCGCGCTGTCCTTCGGCGCCTGGGTCACCTTTGGCGAGCAGATCGCCCGGGACCAGGCGCGCAATCTTGTAGCTGCGGCGTGGGACAACGGCATCAACTTCTTCGACAATGCCGAGGCCTATGCCAACGGTCGCGCCGAACAGGTGATGGGGGATGTGATCGCCGACCTGCGCCTGCCGCGCGATGGTTTCTGCGTGTCCAGCAAAGTCTTCTTCGGCAGTGCGGCCGACCCGGGGCCGACCCAGCGCGGGCTGTCGCGCAAGCACGTCACCGATGCCTGCCATGCGGCGTTGAAGCGGCTGCGGGTGGACTATCTGGATCTTTATTACTGCCACCGGCCTGACCCGGATACGCCCATCGGGGAGACCGTGCGCGCGATGGATACGTTGGTGCGGCAGGGCAAAGTGCTGTACTGGGGCACCTCTGAATGGTCGGCGCTGCAGGTCCAGGAGGCGGTGGATTTTGCGCAGCACCACAACCTGCACGGTCCGACCATGGAGCAGCCACAGTACAACCTGCTGCATCGCGACCGGGTGGAACGCGAGTACGCCGCGCTGTATGCGCATCCGGGCCTGGGCATCACCACCTTCTCGCCGCTGGCGTCCGGGCTGCTGACCGGCAAATACAACGATGGATTCCCCGCCGGCTCCCGACTGGGGCGGGACGGGATGGAATGGCTGCAGGACCTGGTGTTGGGGGCGGACGGTCCGGCGCGGATGACACAGTTGCGTCGCTACGCACGACTGGCAGCCGATCTGGGACAGTCGCCGGCCACGCTGGCCATTGCCTGGTGCCTGCGCAATCCGAACGTGTCCAGCGTGATCCTCGGTGCCAGCCGGGTGGAGCAGTTGCTGCAGAACCTGCAGGCGCTGGAGCTGCTGACCGCAGTGGATGACGAGGTATGGGCCCAGGTCGAGGCCGTGTTCGCCGGCTGAGGCCCGGGGCGGACGTGTCGCATCCTCCCTGTAGCGCCGAGCCGTGCTCGGCGGGCAGCTGAAGCACCGCGCTGCGCTGCGCGCTCGCCGAGCGTGGCTATGCGGGTCGTCCTGACCGGCACCCTGCGGGCCGTCGCAAGCGACGTTGGCGGCGGCTCCTGCCGCCTCCTTCGGCGCTACCAATCTCCCGAAACACGTTAATTTGATAGATAGGGGCTATCGATATTGATTAAGCGATCATCAATCCCATCAATCAAATTGAGAATGGGTGTTGATTGCGAACTGAGAATCGTTATCATTTGAATCGCCCCTCGCAACGAGTCCAGACGATGAATGCTCAAGCTGTGCTGCTGCGCCCCGAAGTCCTGACCCTCCGCGATCGCCCGGTCCGCGCCGTGCCTGCCGAGGAAGTGATCGACAGCGAAGCCCTGCTGAAAGGGCGCCGCGAGATCCTCATCCAGCACGGTGACCGGTTCTACCGGTTGCGCCATACCAGCAACGACAAGCTGATCCTGACCAAGTAACCGGGTCGGCCGCCTCCCTCCCTCCCGGTGTCAGCGCACCCGGTGCGCTGCCACTGTCACAGGCGGTCGCCCCACCTGTCTCTCTCCCCCTCGTCTTCCGCCCATTGCCCTCGTGGCGATGGCGGCGGCCGGGGGCTCCTCTTCCGCTCCTTGCGATCTCCACGAGGTGATTCCATGAGCAGAGCCTTGCCTGCAGTGCGCGCGTCCTTGCCGCGCAGCCTGCCGCTGCAGCCCATCCACCGCCCGAGCGCCTCCGAGCTCGCGGCGCTCGGAACCGTGCTGTGCCTTTATCGCGCCGACAGCAATGAACTGGCCGGCTGGCAACAGGCAGTGGCCGCCCACGCCTGCCAAGGCCTGGACAGCGAAGGCGTGCGCGAAAGTCTGTGCTTCACCGATGCGCGAGGCCGCTGTTGCTGGCGCCTGTACCTGCTGCCTGATAGTGACTTCCTGGCATGGGACCGGCTTGTCAGCGGTCTCGCCGTACGCCCGGTAGGCAGCGAGGATGCCAGCGTGGGCGAGCGACTATGGCGCCGTCTCGCCGGCAGCCTCGGTGGTCAGCGGTGGCGCATGTGTGTTGTGCAGTTGCACGCGGTGGAGCAGGGCAGTGGCCTCGCGGCAAGCCTGGCGCCGTTGTCGTCGCTGGGAAGCGCGGCAGCTCGACGCATCGCGCGGCTGGAAAGTGCCGACGGCGCCGTTGACACGTCGCCCCGGGCGGCGCTGCATCTGCTGTAGCACGCACAGCGACGCGTTGCCCGGTGACAGGCGCACGGCCTGCCCGGTGCCAGTCAGAACAGCTGACGGCCAGCGGCCGTCACTACCGCGTCCGGCGGCCGTCGCTACCGGGGCGCTCCCTCACTCCTTGAACATGAGCAGCGCGGCGACCACGATCAGCGCGAACGCGGCGTAGTGGTTCCATTTCAGCGGCTGGTCGAGGTAGAACGCAGAGAACACCGCGAACACCACCAGGGTGATGACTTCCTGCATGCCCTTGAGCTGCGGGGCCGAATACACCGCACTGCCCAGTCGGTTGCCCGGTACCTGCAGGCAGTACTCGAAGAACGCGATTCCCCAGCTGATCAGGATCACCGTCATCAGCGGCGCGGTCTTGAACTTCAGGTGCCCATACCAGGCGAAGGTCATGAAGATGTTGCTGCCCAGGAGCAGCAACACGGGATAAAGGTACTGGGCCATGTCGATCACGCCGGTGGAGTGGGCGGATTATGCGCCTGCGGCGTGGGCGACAGGTCAACGGCCTTCAATCCTTGAGTGCGGAGCCGTGCGTCAGGGTTTCCCACAGGAAATGGAAGTCACCCTGGCTGGGACGGTGCGTGGCCAGCCATCCGGCGGTGTGTGGAAGTGCCTGCCCCAGGCGGCCGGCGAAATGGGAATAGCCGATCTCCAGCGTGCCGCGCACATCCGATACCAGTTTCCCCTTGCACAACCACGTCGGGATGTCCGGGCGGCCCAGCATATCGGTGTGGAACTCCATCGCTGCCATGAGCCGCTCGCCCTGCGCCTGGTACAGGCTGCCCCCCTGCAGCCGATTGGTCTCCGCTGCATTGAGGTAGGCGGCCAGGCCGTAGGCCGTGTGCTCCAGGTCGCGGCAGGTCTCCTCTGCCAGTCCGGCCGCCATGACCGTCTGGCCGAACCACAAGGTTTCGATGGGCGTCGCGCAGCCAGGACGCGGTAGCGGGGTGGCGCCATCCACCGGCATGTACACATAGGTAGGCAAGCGGGTGTTCCAATCATTCACCGCGCTGTCGTAGAGATCGCGTCGATCGGTGTAGATGCCCATGTTCATGCGTGCCTCGATACCGCTGGCATGCCAGTTTCCTCCCGGACACGCCCCCATCCGGTTGATGTCGGGCAGGTACTGCGCGATCAGCCAATCACCGAAGCGCCGCGCATCCCCTGCCGGCCACACCGTGCTGGTGTGGCGGATGATCTCTGCCGAACGCGTCCACAGCTGCGCCGTCCACGATGCCTGCAGCGGCGCGTTGCTGTTTTCGTGGCCGCCGGAAAGCGTGGTCGCCCAGGCGTCCATGATCTCCGCGGCCTTGCGTGCATGCGCCTCATCGCCCAGGTACGCCCACAGCAACGCGTGGGTGTACGCGGCCTTGGCATCATCACGTTCGGGTTTGCAGCCGATGCTGGGCTTGTCGTACGACCCGCATTCCACCTTCGCGAACGGGGTGGCGACATGATCCAGCGACGCCAAGGGGCTCTGCCGCAGGGCGGCCATGGCGGCGGTCTTGAGCGGATCGCCTGCGCGCAGCGCTTCGCGTGTTGCCTGCAGCGCCGGCGCATCGAGCAGGATGCCGGGATGGATGAAGGCCTGCGCCTGGGCGATGGCGGGGGACAGCAGGGTGAACGAGAGCAGCAACGCAGGTGTGCGCATCGGAGCGACCTCCTTGAAGGAGCCTCCACGCTAATCGCGTCGGAATCCAGAGGTCATCGGCCAAGCACTGACGTGCGCGTCGGTACACGACTGCGACGCGCGGCGGCGCGTTGCCGATGGGTTCGGACACGTTCCGCCGAGCATGGCTCGGCGCTACCGTTTTTCAGTTTCCGGAACCGGTCAGAGGGTCAGGCGGGTGGCCGCCCGTTCCCCTATACCTCGCGCAGCGCCAGGGCCGGCGGGGTGTGCAGGATGCGCCGCGTGCCCCACCAGCCGGCGACCACGCTCAGCGCCACACCGCCTGCGCCACCCAGCAACAGCCCGGTCCACGGCGGCGACAAGGCCAGTTCGAACACCTGCCGCGACACCACCACGCCGATGATCGCGGCCGCACCCACGGCGAGGATCGCCGCAAGCAGGCCCAGCGCACCGAATTCCACCAGCACCGCGCCACGCAGTTGCCGGCGCGTGGCACCCAGCGTGCGCAGCACCGCACTGTCATAGCGACGCTCACCGGCGGTGGATTGCAATGCAGCCAGCAGCACCAGCACGCCGGCCAGCAGGCTGAACCCCATGACCACCTGGATCGCCTGCGCAACGCGGTCCATCACCTGCCGCACCTCGCTGATCAGGCCATCGATATCCAGCAGCGACAGGTTGGGCTGCTCGCGCACCAGCTTGCCCAAGCCCGCGGCCTTCGCGCGCGGCAGGTGGAAGGCCGAGATCAGGTTGTAGGGCGCATCGCCCACCGCATTGGCATTCACCAGCAGGAAGAAGTTCACCCGGAAGCTGTTCCATTCGGCCTTGCGGATGCTGGTGACGGTGTAGTCGCGCTGCTGCTCGCCCACTTGAAGGGTGATGCGGTCCCCCAGCTTGGCGCCGTAGCGCGTGGCCCAGCCTTCTTCCACGGAGGCCTCCGCCGCGGTGCTGTCGGCTGCCCAGAACCGACCCTGCAGCAGCTGGTTCGCAGGCGGGAAGGTCGTGCGCCAGCTGAAGTTCAGTGGCCGGTCGCGATCGTTGTCGGCCCCGGCAGGCTGCTGCGGGCCATTATCCTGCTCGGCTTGCTGATCATCACCCCGTCGGCGCGGGGCTTCACCATTCAACGCCAGCAGGCGACCGGTCGCGAACGGTTCCACACTCGCATCCACGGCACCCTGCGCCTGCAATGCGTCCAGCACACGTTGGCGCTGGTCCGGCTGGATGTTCATCAGGAAATAGTTCGGGGTGTCGGCCGGCAGGCGGTCACGCCACTGCTGCAGCAGGCCCGGACCCACGACGGCCAGCATCAGCAGCGAGCACAGCGACAGCGATAGACCCACCAGTTGCATCACCGCCAGGCCTCGGCGGCGGGTCAGCGCGGCCAGGCCCAGCCGCCAGTTGCCATGCAGCCGGTGCTGCACCCCGCGCACCAGCGTCAGCAGCGCGAAGCCACCGATCCCGGCCAGCAGTGCCAGCGCGGCCAGCCCGCCCAGTACCCAGAGGGCAAGTTTCAGGTCGCCGGTGACCTGCACGGTCAGCGCCAGGCTGGCCAGCAACGCGCCGGCGTACACCAGGACCGAGGTGGGCGGCAGGGTGGCGAAGCTGCGGTTGAGCACGCGCATCGGCGCGACGTTGCGCAGGCGCAGCAGGGGCGGCAGGCCGAAGCCCATCAGCAGCAGCAAGCCGATACCTGCGCCCGTCAGGGCCGGCATCGCCTGCGGCAACGGCAAACGCTGCGGGACCAGTCCGCCGAGAATCTGCACCAGCCCTTCCTGCGCGGCCATGCCGATCAGCACGCCGACCAGGCAGGCAGGGATGGCCATCAGCAGCAACTGCAGGGCCAGGCCGGCCAGGATGTCGCGCTGGCGGGCGCCCAGACAGCGCAGCACGGCGACCTGATCGATGCGCTGCAGGGCGAACCGGTTCGCCGCCAGCGCGGTGGCCACGCCGGACAGCAGTACGGCCAGCAGAGCGCTCAGGCCGAGGAAGCGTCCGGCCAGTTGGAACGACTCGCGCACGCCGCGTTGGGTATCGCCGAGCCCGACCAGCCGCAGCCCTTGCACGCGCGGTTGCAGCCACGCGCGGAAGCTGGCGATGGCCTCCGGTTCGCCGGCGAACATGGTGCGATAACTGATGCGGCTGCCCGGATCGAGCAGGCCGGTGCCTTCCACGTCTGCACGGTTGACCAGCAACGTCGGTGACAGGGTCAGCAGCTCGCTTGAGGTGTCCGGCTCGGCTTCGATGCTGCCTGCAATGCGCAGGGTGCCCGCGCCGAACTCCAGGTCATCGCCGATGCGCAGGTCCAGGGCCTGCAGCAGGCGCGGGTCGGCCCAGGCCTGGCCCGGTGCAGGCGCGGCGGCGGCATCGTCCAGCCGCGCATCGCTGCCCGTGCGGATGCGAAGCTGCCCGCGTAGCGGATAGCCCGCTTCCACGGCCTTGATGGTGGCCATCTGGCTGGCCTCACCATGGAACAACACGCTGCCGAACGCGGCGATGCGGGTGCTGCGCAGACCGCGCTGCGTGGCCTCGGCGGCGAATTCCGCAGGCGGCTCGGCGCGTCCACTGACGCCCAGGTCGCCACCGATCATTTCAGCCGTGCTGTTGGCAAGCGCAAGGTTGACCCGGTCCACCAACGTACCCACCGCGGTCATCACCGCCACGCCGAGCACCAGCGCGGCAAACACCGTCAGCAGGTCGCCGGCCAGCGCTTCCCGTCGCAGCGAACGCAGGGCGTGGCGCAGCAGGTTCATGCGACGGCCTCGTGGTGCACCTGTTGCAGGCGTCCATTGTCGATGCGGTGGATGTACTGGCAGCGTTGTGCCAACCGCAGGTCATGGGTGACCAGCACCAGCGTAGTGGCCGTGTCGGCGTTCAGGGCGAACAGCAGATCGCTGATCTGCTGGCCGGTGGACTGGTCCAGCGAGCCGGTGGGCTCGTCGGCGAACAGGATCCGCGGACGGGCCACGAAGGCACGCGCCAGTGCGACGCGCTGCTGTTCCCCGCCGGACAGCTGGCGCGGGTAATGGCGCGCACGGTGCGAAAGGCCCACTGCCGCCAGCACCTCGTCCACCCGCTTGCGGTCTTCGCGGCCAGCAAGCTCCAGCGGCAGCGCGATGTTCTCGGCAGCGGTGAGGGCAGGCAGCAGGTGGAAGCTCTGGAACACGAAGCCGACTTCACGTGCGCGCAGCTGCGCCCGCGCTTCCTCGTCCAGCGTGCCGAGCTCGCTGCCGGCCAGCGTGATGCGGCCGCGGCTGGGCAGGTCCAGCCCGGCCAGCAGCCCGAGCAGGGTGGTCTTGCCGGAACCGGACGCGCCGACGATGGCGACCGAGGTCCCTTCATGTACGGTCATGCTGATGTTGTCCAGTATGTGGACTTCACCCTCCGGGCCATGCACGGATTTGCCGACCTGGTCGACGGCGATGGCGACGGGCGCGCTGCGGGGGGACAGGCTGTCGATAAGGAGACTCCAATGCGCATTACAGGACAGAACCGGCCGTGGGGCCGGATGGGGATGCTGCTGGCATGGTTGCTGCTGTTGCCGGTGCTGGCGTGTGCCAAAGGTCAAGCCGGGCCGGTGCTGGTGCTCGGCGACAGCCTCAGCGCTGCCCACAATATCCCGGCCGGCAGCGGCTGGGTGGACCTGCTGGGCAAGCGGCTCAGCACCCGTTCGGGTCCGACAGCCCGCGTGGTCAATGCCAGCATGAGCGGTGAAACCACCGCCGGCGCGGCAACCCGGCTGCCGGGATTGCTGGCACGCGAGAAACCGGGGGTGGTGGTGCTTGCCCTGGGCGGCAACGATGCCCTGCGGGGCCTGACCCCGGCCCAGATCCGCGGCAACCTGGAGAAGATGATCCAGGCCAGCCAGAAAAGCGGGGCCAAGGTGCTGATGCTGGGCATCGACGTGCCGCCCAACTATGGGCCGGCCTACCGCCAGCGCTTGGCCGCGGTGTATCGCGCGCTGGCCGACCAGTACAAGGTGCCGCTGCTCCCGTTCCTGTTGGAAGGCGTGGCCCTGCAGCCCGGAATGATGCAATCTGACGGCCTGCATCCCACCGCGCAGGCGCAACCCAAGGTGCTGGCCAACGTCTGGCCGCTGTTGCAGCCGCTGCTCTGAAACACGTTGCCTGCACCGTGCAGGCACTTCACATCCCGTGCACCCTCGATCCGGCATGTTTCACAAAGCTGAAGTTAGAGGGAAGACCATGCGTCAGACGAAGGAAACCTCCGGCCTTGTTCTGGTCGTGGAGGACAACCGTAATATCTCCGAGATGATCGGTGAGTATCTGGAAGGCCGCGGTTTCGAGGTCGACTATGCCCAGGACGGCTTGGACGGTTATCGTCTGGCGGCTGAGAACAGTTACGACGTCGTCGTGCTGGACCTGATGCTGCCGCGCCTGGATGGCATCGAAGTCTGCCGCCGCCTGCGCAACGACGCCCGCAAGTCCACGCCGGTGTTGATGCTGACCGCGCGCGACACGCTGGACGACAAGCTCACTGGCCTGGGTTTCGGTGCAGATGACTATCTGACCAAGCCGTTCGCCATCCAGGAGCTGGAAGCGCGTCTGCGTGCCCTGATCCGTCGCGAGCGTCGTCAGGTGGGTTCGGAAGTGCTGAAGGTCGCTGATCTGGTGCTGGATCCGGTGAGCATGCGTGCTACGCGTGCCGGCACCGAGCTGCAGCTTTCGCCGATCGGCCTGCGTCTGTTGACCATCCTGATGCGTGAATCCCCGCGCGTGGTGACACGCCAGGAAATCGAGCGTGAGATATGGGGCAATGGGCTGCCGGATTCGGACACCCTGCGCAGCCATCTGTACAACCTGCGCAAGATCATCGACAAGCCCTTCGATCGCCCGCTGCTGCACACCGTGCAGAGCGCCGGTTACCGCATCGCGGACATCGCCCAGCCGATGGGCTGAAGTCGCAGTCATGCCCCCTGTGCAGGCCATCCACGCCTGCACAGGGGGCTGACGTACCCGCTGCCTATACTCGGCGCGGCCATCTTCTGTAGTGATCCCGTCCGATGCCGCACGGCCTGCCGCGCAAGATACGTATCGCCTTCATCCTGCAGGCCGTGCTGGCCAGCCTTGGCATCCTTCTCGGTGCCTGGCTGGTCTCGCTGGTGATCAAGCACAGTCTGGTCAGTGCGGCGTTGCGCGAGGAGGCGGCCTATTACTGGACGCTGCACGACGCATCGCCCTCGCAGCCTCCGCCCAACACCCAGAACATCCGTGGCTATCTGGTGGAAACCGGGCGTTCCAGCCTGAATCTGCCAGCGAACCTGCGTGACCTGCCGGCCGGCTTCCATGAGCTGCGCCGGGATGATCAGCTGGTCTGGGTGGATGTGCAGCCGCAGGGGCGGCTGTATCTGGTGTTCCTGCGCTCCCGCGCGGAGTTGTTGGCATTCTGGTTCGGCATCGTGCCGGTTCTGTTGACCCTGCTCGCCGTGTACGGCGCCAGCTGGGTGACCTACCGGGCCTCCAAGCGTCTGGTGTCGCCGGTGAACTGGCTGGCCCGTCGTGTATCGCGTTGGGATCCGGGTAAGCCCCAGGCCAGTGATCTGGATCCGCAGAAACTGCCCGCCGACATGCAGGGCGAGACCCGCCAGCTGGCGGCTGCACTGCATTCGTTGGCCAGCAGGGTGACCGAAAACGTGGCGCGCGAGCGCAACTTCACCCGCGATGCCAGCCACGAACTGCGAACGCCGCTGACCGTCATCCGGGTCGCCAGCGACATGGCACTCGCCGATGAAACCGCCTCGCCGCGCCAACTGCGCAGCCTGCAGCGGATCCAGCGCGCTGGGCGCGAAATGGAGGCGGTGATCGATGCCTTCCTGATCCTGGCGCGCGAAGCCGACGTCGATCCGCAGTTGGAGATGTTCGACGTCAGCGAGGTGGTGCGCCATGAAGTGGATACGGCCACCGAGCTGATGGTTGATCGGCCGGTGCATGTGGAGTTGCATACGCCCGGTGTGGTCGAGCTGCATGGTCCACCGCGCGTGCTGCAGGTGGTGATCAGCAACCTGGTGCGCAACGCCTGCAACTACACCGACGAAGGCCGCGTGGACGTGTTTGTCGAACAGGACCGTGTGCGGGTACGCGACACGGGCATCGGCATGTCACCCGAAGCGCTGGCGAAGGCCTTCGAGCCGTTCTATCGCGCCGAGCCTGATCGCCCGCAGGGGACCGGCCTGGGCCTGTCGATCGTCCGCCGCCTGTGCGACCGCTTCGGCTGGAAAGTGATACTGACCAGCGAACCCGGCAAGGGCACCGAAGGCACCATCATTTTCCGCTGAGTCGGCCGCGGCAAGACACTGTCGCGGGCTGCCGAACGGTAGCGCCGAGCCACGCTCGGCGAGCGCGCAGCGCGGCGGGGTTGGGTTTGCAGCGGCCTGCTGGATTCCGCCGAGCACGGCTCGGCGCTACCGGTCTCCCCGGGCCTCTCGAACTGTCAGCGCACGATCACGGTAGCGCCGCGCCACGCTCGGCGAGCGCGCAGCGCGGCGGGGTTGGGTTTGCAGCGCCCTGCTGGATTTCGCCGAGCACGGCTCGGCGCTACCGGTCGCCCCGGGCCTCTCGAACTGTCAGCGCACGATCACGGTAGCGCCGCGCCACGCTCTGCGTGCGCGCAGCGCGGCGGGGTTGGGTTTGCAGCGGCCTGCCGGATTTCGCCGAGCACGGCTCGGCGCTACCGGATCAACCGGACACGCCATCGCACTGTACCTTCGGTGCGATCGCCTTCGTCCAGATCGCGTAGCCAGCCGGCGTCATGTGCAACATGTCCTCGCGGAACAGCGCCGGATCCGGCTTTCCATCAGCGCCCAGCATGGGCGTGTAGATGTCCGTGTAGCCCGTGTTGGGCAGCGCAGACAGTGCCTCGCGGATCAATGTGTTGGCCTGGTTGATGCCCGGCAGCAGGTGCGCGCGTGACGGACTGGGCTTGATCGACAGGTACTCCACCGTGGTCTTCGGCAGGGCCTCGTGCACACGCTGCACGAAGGCCACCACGTCATCGCGCACCTGCACGGGGGTGCGGCCACTGTTCAGATCGTTGTCGCCGGCATACAGGAACACTTTGCACGGCGCATACGGGATGACAATGCGATTGGCGTACCAGGTGCTGTCCCGCACTTCGGACCCGCCGAAGCCGCGATTGAACACCGGTTTACCGGGAAAGTCCGCGGCCAGCGATTCCCACATGCGGATCGACGAGCTGCCGATGAACTCGATGCCGCCGCGCGGTGGGGGCGACGCGGCGTCGTTCTTGCTGAACTCGGTCATGTCGGTGGCCCAGGCCACGTTGGACACCTGCTCGGGCACCTGCGGCGGTGCAGGGGGAGACAAAGCATGGGCCAGGCCGGTGGTGGACAGGCCGAGGGCCAGGGCAAGCAGCAGTGGGCGGCGACGGGTTTTCATCAGGGGCTCCAACGGGTTGCAGCCTTGCATGATAACGGGACCGCCGTCGCGCACGCTTCGCCGCGCCCGTGCCCCACGCGGCCTTATGGCAAAATAGCGCCCTGCTGCCTACCTTGGTTTTCCATGATCGTCCGCTTCCTGCCCCTGCGGTTGCCGCGTTGCGACCTGATTGCCTGTGCATCTGCACGGGGTGCGCTGCATGGCTGACCAGTTCGGACACATGCCGCGCGGGCCGCGGCGCATGCTGCAGGCGGCACGCTGGTCGTGGCAGGGGCTACGCGCCGCCTGGCTGCACGAGTCCTCGTTCCGGCTGGAGGCATGCCTGCTGTTGGTGCTGGCCCCCCTGGCCCTGTGGCTGGGCGACAGCCCGGTCGAGCGCGTGCTGATGATCGGCTCGCTGCTGCTGGTGCTGGCCATGGAGCTGCTGAACTCCGCCATTGAAGCGGTGATCGAACGCTATGGTCCCGAGATCCACGAACTGGCCGGTCGTGCCAAGGACATGGGCTCGGCGGCGGTGTTCGTGCTGCTGGTGAATGTACTGCTGTGCTGGGGGATGATCCTGGTTCCCCGGCTGTTCTGACCCTTTCCTGCCTTCTCGAAGACTCCCCCCATGTATCTTGAACTGCTCTCCGATCCGAACGTCTGGTTGACCCTGCTCACCTTGAGTGCGCTGGAAATCGTGCTGGGTATCGACAACCTGGTGTTCATCTCGATTGCCGTCAGCAAGCTGCCGGAAGAGCGCCGTCCCTTCGCGCGCAAGCTCGGCATCGCGGTGGCCTGCATCACCCGCATCCTGCTCCTGGTGTCCCTGGCGTATCTGGCGCACATGGAGGCCAACCTGTTCACGGTGGCCGGCATGGGCATCTCCATCCGCGATCTCGTGCTGATCCTGGGTGGCCTGTTCCTGATCATCAAGGGCGGCATGGAGATCCGCGAACTGATCACCGGCGGGGAAGACGAAGATCCCACCACGACCAAGGCCTCGGCCGTGTTCGGCATGGTGATCCTGCAGATCGCAATCATCGATATCGTGTTCTCGCTGGATTCGGTCATCACCGCCGTCGGCATTGCCGACCATGTGCCGGTGATGGTGGCGGCGATCCTGCTGTCGGTGGCCGTCATGTTGCTGGCCGCCAACCCGCTGGGTCGTTTCATCGATGCCAACCCGACGGTGAAGATGCTCGCGTTGGCCTTCATCCTGCTGATCGGTGCGGTGTTGATCCTGGATGGCATGGATGTGCACGTACCCAAGCCGTACATCTACGCGGCGATGGGGTTCTCGGTGCTGGTGGAGTGGCTGAACCTGCTGATGCGCCGCCGCGCGGTGCAACACAACGTGCCGGGTGCCGGTAACTGGTAAAGAGGTTGCCGGGCCAACGGCCCGGCACCTGCTTTTTGAAGCAAGGTCAACGTCAACGGCAACAGCCGCGGGACGGCGGGCCGGGGTGGGTTGGCGGGGGACGGCAAAGGCCGCTCCTGCGGGCCTCGTTTCGCGCCATCCATGGCGCTCAACGCCCCCGCCAACCCACCCCGCCCCGCCTTCGACAGGTTCATGGCGGTGCCTTGGTAGCGCCGACCCATGGTCGGCGAGCGCAGCGGGCCGTTGGCGGTAACATTTCGCCGAGCACGGCTCGGCGCTACCGATGGCAGTAACTCGTCGGGTGGAGGGAGCCCCTGAGTCAGGGGCGGCCGCGAAGGGGCGGGGTGTGGGTCTGGTGAGACGGGGGCCCACGGTTTGCGAAGCAAAGCGTGGGAGCGGCAGCGCGAATGCGATGACGTGGACCCCGCCATGGATGGCGCGAAACGAGGCACGCAGGACGCAGTTTTTGCCGTCCCCCGCGCCGTCCCACCGCCCGGCCCCAAGCTCGTAACCCGCTGTCAGCGCCAGCCGCGAGGGGGTCTCACCCGTTCGACCATCGCAGCACGGCATTAACTTCCGTCGTGGCATGCTCCCGCTTCCCGCAACCTCCGTGGAGCCCGGCCATGCGCCTGTTGACCCGCCTCATCCCGCTGCTCCTGCTGACCGCCCTGTTGTCCGGCTGTGGCTACAACGCCATCCAGCAGAAGGATGAGTCGGTGAAGGCCAGCTGGTCCGAAGTGCTCAACCAGTACAAGCGTCGCGCCGACCTGGTGCCCAATCTGGTCAACACGGTCCAAGGCTTCGCCGACCAGGAACGCACGGTGCTCACCGAGGTCACCAACGCCCGCGCGCGGGTGGGCCAGGTCAACGTGAACGCAGATGACGAGGCCTCGTTGCGCCAGTTCCAGCAGGCCCAGGGCGAGCTTGGCAGCGCGTTGTCCCGACTGCTGGTGGTAACGGAAAACTATCCCGTGCTGAAGTCCGATGCGAACTTCCGCGACCTGCAGGCGCAGCTGGAAGGCACCGAGAACCGGATCACCGTCGCGCGCGGCCGCTACATCCAGCAGGTACAGGACTACAACACCTATATCCGTTCGTTCCCGCAGGTGATCACCGCGAAGATCTTCGGCTACAAGACCAAGCCCAACTTCACCGTGGAGAACGAAGCGCAGATTTCCAACGCGCCGGAAGTGAAGTTCGGTAATCGCCAGCCGGCAGCACAGCCTGCTCCGCAGCCGGGCAGCTGATCGATGCGCCTGACCACGCTGCTGCTGGTGCTGCTGTGTTGGCTGCCGCTGGGCAGCGTGCACGCTCAGGAACTGGCGCCGATTCCCGCGCTGGACTCGCCGGTGGTCGATACCACCGGCACACTGGACGCGGCCCGCACCCAGCAACTGGTGCAGCAGGCCACGGCGCTGCAGCAGCGCAAGGGCAGCCAGTTGCAGGTGCTGATCGTGCCGACCACGCAGCCGGAAGACATCGCCCAGTACACCACCCGGGTCTTCGACCAGTGGCAGGTGGGTCGCAAGGGCGTGGACGATGGGGTGCTGCTGGTCGTGGCAAAGGATGACAAGCGCGTGCGTATCGAGCCAGGTTACGGGCTCGAGGGGGCGATTCCCGATGCTGTCGCCAACCGGGTGATCCAGGAATATCTGGTGCCTGCGTTCCGCGCGGGGGATTACGCAGGTGGCATCACCGAGGCTTCCGGGGTGCTGGCGCGGCTCATTGAAGGAGAGCCGCTTCCGGCACCCGTCAGTGGCCATCGTGCCCAGCAGAGTGGAAACGGGGGCGATGGCTGGATCGTCGCGGTGGTGATTGGTTTCTTCGTCGGCTCGTTCCTGCGCGCCGTGCTGGGTCGGCTGCCGCGCCCGGTGCGCGGGCTGATTGCCGGAGGCGGGGCGGCGTTGGCCGCTTTCCTGTTCACCTCATTGCTGCTGGCCAGCGGCATCGCCGGTCTGGTCGGTCTGCTGATGGCCGTCACTTCCGGCCACCCCGGGCGCTTCGCTGGCGGGGGCGGTTGGGGCGGCGGCAGTTGGGGCGGCGGCGGTGGATTTGGCGGCGGCGGTGGGTTCGGTGGTGGCGGTGGCTGGGGTGGCGGTGGTGGCCGCTCTGGCGGCGGCGGCGCTTCGGGAGGATGGTGATGATCGCGCGTACTCTGCGCCATGTGGCGTCTCCCTCGGTGCGACGCACCTTTCCTGCCGCGACGTTGCAGGCGATCACCGACGCGATCGCAGCAGGCGAGCGGCGCCATGGCGGTCAGGTGATGTTCGCCGTGGAGGCGGATCTGCCCCTCGCCGCGCTGTGGCGCCAGGTGACGCCACGGCAGGCGGCCGAGTGTGCGTTCTCGCACCTGCGCACCTGGGATACCGCCGCCAACAACGGCGTGCTGATCTACCTGCTGCTCGCCGACCACGCCATCGAGATCGTCGCCGACCGTGGCCTGCAGGGGCGCGTGGCGGAGACGCAGTGGCAGGCGATCTGCGCGCACCTGCGTGCGGGCCTGCAGGGCGGTGATCCGGAAGCCGCGCTGGTGCTGGCGATCAACGAGGTATCGGACCTGCTGGCCGGGCACTTTCCGCCGTCCATGCGGTCACACGAAGATGCGCTGCCCGACACGCCGCAGATTCTTGGCTGAGCACAGGCGCTAAAATACCCCGATCTCTGCAAGGCGCTGCCCATGATCTATTTCCACGACATCGACCCCATCGCCATTTCGCTGGGGCCGATCCAGGTGCACTGGTACGGCATCATGTACCTGCTTGGCTTCGCGTCGGCCTGGTGGCTGGGCAAGCGCCGCATCGCCGCCGGCCGCCTGCCGGGGGTGAACACCGATGGCTTCTCCGACCTGCTGTTCTACGGGATGCTCGGCGTAGTGGTGGGCGGGCGCGTGGGCTACATGCTGTTCTATGCGCTGAGTGACTTCCTGGCCAATCCCCTGCTGCTGCTCAAGGTGTGGGATGGCGGCATGAGCTTCCACGGGGGCCTGCTGGGTGTGCTGGGCGCCAGCTGGTGGTGGTCGCGCCGGCACCGCCTGCACTTTTTCGACACCATGGATTTCGTCGCGCCGCTTGTCCCGCTGGGTCTCGGATTCGGTCGCATCGGCAACTTCATCGGCGATGAGCTGTGGGGCAAGTTCACCGATGGCAGCTGGGGCGTGGTCTTCCCGACCGGCCTGCCCGCACCGCTGGCACAGCTGGACACGGCGGCGCTGAAGGCAGAGTTCGCCGCCGGTGCGTTGAACCAGTACGCACGCCATCCCTCGCAGCTGTACGAAGCCTTCCTGGAAGGGCTGGTGATGTTTGTCGTGCTGTGGATGGTGTCGGCCAAGCCGCGCAACCGCTATCTGATTTCCGGACTGTTCGCGCTGATGTACGGCCTGTTCCGCTTCGCCGTGGAGTTCGTCCGCATGCCTGACAACGGCGTCTACGTGGCCTTCGACTGGCTTACCCGCGGGCAGATCCTCAGCCTTCCCTTGGTAGCGCTCGGCCTGGTGCTGCTGTGGTTGTCGCGGCGTGCGCCGGTGCTGCAGCCGGTGCTGCCTGCGGTCTCTGCCGGGGCCAAGGCATGAAAGCCTACCTGGATCTGTTGTCGCATGTGCTGGAGCACGGTACCGAAAAGAGTGACCGCACCGGTACCGGCACGCGCAGCGTGTTCGGCTGGCAGATGCGCTTTGATCTGAACCAGGGGTTCCCGCTGGTCACCACCAAGAAACTGCACCTGCGTTCGATCATCCATGAGCTGCTGTGGTTCCTGCAGGGCGACACCAATATCGGCTACCTGAAAGACAACCAGGTACGGATCTGGGACGAGTGGGCCGACGAGAACGGCAACCTCGGGCCGATCTACGGCAAGCAGTGGCGCAGTTGGGCGACGGCCGATGGCAGCAGCATCGACCAGATGCAGTGGCTGGTGGACGAGATCAAGCGCAACCCGGATTCACGGCGGTTGGTGGTGAGCGCATGGAATGTGGGCGAGCTCTCGCAGATGGCGCTGATGCCGTGCCACAACCTGTTCCAGTTCTACGTGGTGGACGGGAAGCTCAGCTGCCAGCTGTACCAGCGCAGCGGTGACATCTTCCTTGGCGTGCCCTTCAATATCGCCAGCTATGCGCTGCTGACGCACATGGTGGCGCAGGCCACCGGCCTGGGGGTGGGCGACTTCGTGCACACGCTGGGTGATGCGCATCTGTACTCCAATCACTACGATCAGGCCCGCGAGCAGCTTGCCCGCGCGCCCCGTCCGCTGCCCACGTTGTGGCTCAATCCCGAGGTGACCGACCTGTTCGGCTTCCGCTTCGATGACATCCGCATCGACGGGTACGATCCGCACCCGGCGATCAAGGCGCCGGTCGCGGTATGACGGCGGTACGGCTTTCGTTGATTGCTGCGCTGGACCGCAATCGCGGTATTGGCCGAGGCAATGCGCTGCCGTGGCACCTGCCGGACGACCTGAAACACTTCAAGGCGCTGACCGTGGGCAAGCCGGTGCTGATGGGGCGCAAGACCGCCGAATCGCTCGGCCGTGCACTGCCCGGCCGGACCAATCTGGTGCTCACGCGTCGTGGCGAGGTCCCGTTCGAGGGCATGCGCGCGGTCGCATCGTTGGATGAGGCGTTGGCCGTGGCCGGTGACGAAGCGGCTGCCGAACTGTGTGTGATCGGCGGCGGTGAGATTTACCGGCTGCTGATCGGTCAGGCCGACACGCTGTACCTGACCTGGGTAGAGGCCGAGGTGCCTGCGGATACGCATTTTCCGGAGGTTGATCCGGCGGTGTGGCAGGAAGCAGAAAGTGAATTGCACGCAGCGGATGCGCGCCACCCGTATGGGTTTCGTTTCGTGCGCTACACGCGACGGTAGCGCCGAGCCGTGCTCGGCGGATTCTGTCGGAGCTCCCGCGGGCATCGGGCATGTGTCAGCCCGTGAACGTCTTCAGCCCGCGTGCGATGCGTTTCACTGCTTCCTGCAGCCGCGGAATTTCCTGGGTATAGGCCAGGCGTACGTGCTGCGTGGCGCGATGCGAGCCGAAGTCCAGGCCGGGGGTAATCGCCACGTGCTCGGTCTCCAGGAAGTGCGCGCAGAACGCCTGCGCGTCGTCGGTGAACGCGCTGACGTCGGCGTAGAGATAAAACGCCCCCTGCGGCTCAACGTCGATGCGGAAACCCAGCGAGCGCAACGCAGGCAGCAGGAAGTCGCGACGCTCCCGGAATGCCTCGCGGCGTTGTTCGAAGATCGCCGTCGCTTCATCGGTGAAGCAGGCGAGGGCAGCGTGCTGGGCGATGCTGGATGCGCTGATGTAGAGATTCTGGGCCAGCTTCTCCAGTTCCGGCACGGCGGCCGGCGGGGCGACCAGCCAGCCCAGTCGCCACCCGGTCATGCCGTAGTACTTGGAGAAACTGTTCAGCACGAAGGCCGAGTCGTCAACCTGCAACACGCTGGGCGCATCGAGTCCGTACGTCAGGCCGTGGTAGATCTCGTCCACCACCAGGTGGCCACCGCGTGTGTGCAGCGAGTGCGACAACGCCGCCAGTTCCTCGGCCGACAGCACGGTACCCGTCGGATTCGCGGGCGAGGCGACCAGGGCGCCGACGCTGTCGGTCGTCCAGTGCTGCGCCACCAGGTCCGGTGTGAGCTGGTACGCCGTGCCCGATCCGACCGGCACCAGGTGCGCGGCCCCTTCCACCAGGCGCAGGAAATGGCGGTTGCAGGGATAGCCTGGATCGGCCAGCAGCCAGTGCCGGCCCGGATCCACCAGCAGGCTGCTGGCCAACAGCAGCGCGCCGGATCCGCCCGGTGTTATCAGGATCCGTTCCGGGTCGATGTCCAGCGCGTACCGGCTGCGGTAGTGCCCTGCGATGGCGTGGCGCAGTGCCGGCAGGCCGCGTGCTGCGGTGTAGCGGGTGTGGCCGGCGGCCAGCGCGGCCTGGCCTGCCTGCACCACCGGCGCGGCCGTGGTGAAGTCCGGCTCGCCGATTTCCAGGTGGATCACATCGTGGCCCGCCTGTTCCAGCGCCTGTGCACGGGCCAGCAGGGACATCACGTGGAAGGGCGCGATTTCATGACTGCGCCGGCTGTAAGCCGGACCCGCAGCGGGGGAAGAGGGCAGGGTGCTCATGCCCCGCATGGTACGCCGGTGACCAACGGCAGGCTTGTCCTGCGCGCCGATCTGCGGTCATATCGCTGCAACGGGGGGAGACGGATCTGGCCCCCTTGCATCTTCCGTACGGAGCCACACCTCTTGAAGACTACTCTCTGCCTGTTGCTTGCGAGCCTGATGACCACGACCGCCACCGCTGCCACCCCGCCTGTCCCGCCGGATGCCGAAAAGCGACCGCACGTGGTCAAGGCCCCGTTCGGTGCGACCCGCAACGACGACTATTACTGGATGCGCGACGACAAGCGCGAAGACAAGGCGATGCTGGCCTATCTGCAGGCCGAGAATGCCTACACCGACCAGGTCGTGGCACCGCTCAAGCCGCTGCAGGACACGCTGTACAAGGAAATCGTCGCCCGCATCAAACAGGATGATTCCAGCGTACCGGCACGCGAGCGCGGCTATTGGTACTACAGCCGCTTCGAGACCGGCCAGGACTATCCGATCCATGCGCGGCGCAAGGGCGACATGCAGGCCGCCGAGGAGGTCCTGCTGGACGTGAACCAGATGGCGGCCGGCAAGGGCTATTTCAGCGTCGGCACGATGGAAGTCAGCCAGGACAACCAGCTGCTGGCCTGGGCCGACGATGACGTGGGCCGCCGTCAGTACGTCATCCGCTTCAAGGATCTGCGCACCGGCAAGGTGCTCGACGACGTCATCACCGGTTCGTCGGGCAACGTGGTGTGGGCTGATGACAACCGCACGGTGCTGTACGTGGAGAACGATCCGGAAACGCTGCTCACCGTGCGGGTGAAGAAGCACGTGCTGGGTACGCCGGCCAGCGCCGACGTGGTGTTGTACGAAGAGAAGGACGACAGCTTCTACATGGGCATCGGTCGCACCCGCGACGACCGCTTCATCACCATCGGGCTGCACAGCACGGTCACCTCCGAAGAGCGCTACGCGCCAGCCAGCGATCCGACCACGTTCACCGTGCTCGCGCCGCGCCATCGCGAGGTGGAATACGATGCGGACCACTTCGACGGCCGCTGGGTGATCCGCACCAATGACGGGGCGAAGAACTTCAAGCTGGTCACCGCGCCCACCGACGCGACCTCGCGCGCGCAGTGGAAGGACTGGATCGCGCATGACCCGGCGGTCTACATCGAAGGCTTCGAGCTGTTCGATGGCTTCAGCGCCATCGCCGAGCGTTCCGAGGGCCTGGAGCGCATCCGCCTGCTGTTCAAGGATGGCCGCACGGATTACGTAAAGGCCGATGAGCCGGCGTACTCCATGGGGTTGGATGACAACACCGAGGCCGACACGCCGTGGCTGCGCTATGCGTATACCTCGATGACCACGCCGACCACGGTGTTCGAGATCAACACGCAGACCGGCGAGCGTCGCCAGCTCAAGCAGCAGCCGGTGATCGGCTACGACGCGTCGAAGTATGAGACCGACCGCGTGTGGATCACCGCCCGCGACGGGGTGAAGGTGCCGGTGTCGCTGGTGTACCGCAAGGGCTTCAAGAAAGACGGCACGGCGGCGCTGTTCCAGTACGCCTACGGCAGCTATGGCATGTCGATGGACCCGTACTTCAACCAGACCGCTGTCAGCTTGCTCGATCGTGGCGTGGTGTATGCCATCGCGCACATCCGTGGCGGCCAGGAAATGGGCCGTGACTGGTATGAGGACGGCAAGCTGCTGAAGAAGCAGAACACCTTCAACGACTTCATCGATGTCACCCGTGGGCTGGTGCAGCAGGGCTGGGCCGCCAAGGATCGCGTCGCGGCGTCCGGTGGCAGTGCCGGTGGCCTGTTGATGGGCGCGGTGGCCAACCAGGCGCCGCAGGACTATCGGGTGATGGTGGCGCAGGTGCCGTTCGTCGATGTGGTGACTACCATGCTCGACCCGACCATTCCGCTCACCACCAACGAGTACGACGAGTGGGGCAACCCGGAGAAGAAGCCGTTCTACGACTACATGCTGAAGTACTCGCCGTACGACAACGTGGTGAAGCAGGCGTACCCGGCATTGTTCGTGGGCACGGGACTGTGGGATTCGCAGGTGCAGTACTGGGAGCCGGCCAAGTGGGTGGCCAAGCTGCGCGACGACAACACCGGTTCTTACCCGATCGTGTTCCGCACCAACATGGAAGCCGGCCACGGCGGCAAGTCCGGTCGATTCCAGCGCTACAAGGAGCTGGCTGAATCGTATGCGTTCGTGCTGGACCAGCTGGATGTGTCCAGTCCCTGACCGGGCCGCCGGTCGTGACGGCCGCTGGCCGTCCGCAGGTCAGTGACGGCCGACGGCCGTCACTACCGGTATCCTTGTCGGCATGAACCCGCCTGATCGTCCTGCCGTCGTCGCAGACCCGGTACCTGTACGCCGGGTGCGCTTCAAGTGGGCGTGGTGGCTGCTGGCCTATGCCAGCCTGGGCACCGGCATCGTCGGCATCTTCGTGCCGGGCCTGCCGACTACCGTGTTCATCCTGATCTCGGCATGGGCCGCCTCGCGAGGTTCGGAGCGGCTGCACCACTGGCTGCTGCAGCACCCCCGTTTCGGTCCGGCCATCGGCAACTGGCAGGCACACGGAGCGGTCAGCCGGTACGGCAAATGGATGGCGACGATCACCATGGCCGTGTGTGCCGGGATCATGCTGTGGTGCGTGCCGATCGCCTGGGTCAAGTGGTTTTCCATCGGCAGCATGGCCGTGGTGTGCCTCTGGCTGTGGAGCCGCCCGCTGCCCCCTGCCGGACCATGAATCCGCCACGCGCCGCATGACCCGGATGGGCGACGCCGGGCATGGCTCGGCGCTACACTCGGCGCATGAAGAATTCCCGCCGACACCTCATCGTGATTCCGCTGGCAGCGTGCGCGCTGCTGTTCCTCAGCGCCTGCGGCAACAAGGGCCCATTGGTGCTGCCGCAGAAGCCGGTACCGGTGGAAGAAGTGGTCGAGCCGGTCGATGCCCCGGCCACCGACGACGCCACGCCGCCGGCCACCCAGCCCACCGATGCGGGCAATCCCAGCATCGTGCCCGACCCGGTCGCATCGCCTATCGATGACACCACCGGCGGCAGCAATGACTGAGGCAGCAGGCAACCGCCTGCGTTTCAGCAAGATGCACGGCGCAGGCAACGACTTCGTGATGCTGGACCTGCGCAATGGGGCGTTGCCGCCGTCACCGCAGCTGGCCGCACAGATGGCGGACCGCCACACCGGCGTGGGCTGCGACCAGATCATCACGATCGAGGCGCCGCGCGCGGCGGCCTCCGTGGCGTCGTACCGTATCTGGAACGCCGATGGATCCACCTCGCAGCAATGTGGCAACGGTGCACGCTGCGTGGCGGCGTGGCTGGTCCGCAACGGTGACACCGGCGAGGACGCGTTCACCATCGACAGTCCCCTGGCGACGCACCCGGTGCGCAGGCTGGCCGATGGCGATTATTCAGTGGAGATGGGCGTGCCGGTGTTCGAGCCGGCGCAGATTCCGCTGATCGGTTTTGCACATCCGCGCGGCGAGTACCTGCTGCCGCTGCAGGGAGAGACCGTCCGCTTCGGTGCGGTGTCGATGGGCAACCCGCACGCGGTCATCGAAGTCGGCCTGGTCGATGCGGCCCCGGTGGAACGGCTGGGCCACTCGCTGCAGCACCATGCGTCGTTCC
This sequence comes from Stenotrophomonas sp. CFBP 13718, assembly GCF_014842145.1. Classification (NCBI taxonomy): domain Bacteria; kingdom Pseudomonadati; phylum Pseudomonadota; class Gammaproteobacteria; order Lysobacterales; family Lysobacteraceae; genus Stenotrophomonas; species Stenotrophomonas sp. CFBP 13718. The sequence continues at coordinate 444,570 of NZ_JACYVC010000002.1, read as the reverse complement.
CGGAGTCGGTCAACGTCAGCTTCGCCCAGGTGCTTGAGCCGGACCACGCGCGCTTGCGTGTGTACGAGCGCGGCGTGGGCGAGACCCTGGCGTGTGGCAGTGGCGCCTGCGCGGCGGCGGTTTCACTGATGCAACGCGGACGGCTCACGTCCAGTGCCCGCATCAGCCTGCCCGGCGGCGACCTGCGCATCCAGTGGGCCGGCGAGGGCCAGCCGGTCTTCATGTCCGGTCCGGCCGCATTCGTTTTCGAAGGGGAGTGGAGTGCATGACCGGAACCACCGAAAAGATCGCTGCGCATGAGGTCGCCTCCTGGCTGCGGCGCCATCCGGGTTTCCTCAAGCAGTTCCCGGACCTGGCGCTGACCCTGGTGGTGCCGCGTGACGACGGCCCCACTGCGTCACTGGCCAGCTACCAGCTGGACGTGCTGCGCGACAAGAACCGCGAACTGTCGCGCCGCCTGGCCGATCTCGGCCACACCGCACAGGTCAACGAACGGCTTGCCGTGCGTACCCAGCAGTTGACGCTTGCGCTGATGAAACAATCCACGGTGGCCGATACGCTGCGGGCGATGGCGGCATCGCTGGAAGAAGATTTCGACGGCGATCTGGTGCGTCTGGTGATGCACACGCCCGTGGCAGGACTGGAGCAGGCGCCGTGGCTGCAGATCATTCCCGCCGACAGTCCGCTGCTCGGCCCGTTCCGCGACTGCCTGAAGGACGGTGAGCCGCTATGTGGGCGCCTGCAGCCGGAAAAGAACGCGGTGCTGTACGGCGCACGCGCTGAAGAAATACAGACCACCGCCTTGCTGCCCTTGCCGGGCGTTGGACTCATCGCCGTGGGCAGCCATGATGGCAATCGCTTCTATCCGGGCATGGGCACCTTGTTCCTGCGCATGATGGGCGAGGCGTTGGTCGTGGCACTGCATCGGTTCAAACCGGCCTGACCGCCGCAATGGATGCCGTCCAGCCGTTCCTGCAGTACATGACGGTGGAGCGACGCATGTCGGCCCACACGCTGGACGCCTATCGGCGTGACCTGGCCGCGCTGCAGCAGTGGGCGCATGCACGTGATGTGTCCGTGGATGCCCTGGATGGCGAGCAGATGCGCGGCTTCATCGCCGATGAGCATCGACGTGGATTGTCCGCCACCAGCCTGCAGCGCCGTCTGTCAGCCTGCCGTGGCTACTATGCGTGGCAGATGAAGCATGGCCGCCTGACGGTGGATCCGACCACCGGGTTGAAAGCACCGCGCGCGCCGCGCCGCCTGCCGCAGGTACTCGATGCCGATGAGGCGGTGCAACTGGTGGAGCTGCCGACCGACGGCGAGCTCGGCCGTCGTGATCGCGCGCTGCTTGAACTGTTCTATTCCTCCGGGTTGCGGTTGAGCGAGCTGTGCGGACTCACCTGGCGGGATCTTGATTTCGCCAGTGGGCTGGTCACCGTGCTGGGCAAGGGCAACCGCCAACGCCGGGTGCCCTTTGGTCGTCCTGCGCGCGACGCACTGCAGGCGTGGCGGATGGAAACGCCCGATGCCCCTGCCGCGCCGGTGTTTCCCGGACGCAACGGGCCGATCAGCCAGCGTGCCGTACAGGTGCGGATCAAGCAGCTGGCGCAGCGCCAGGGGCTGTTCAAGCATGTGCACCCGCACATGCTGCGCCACAGTTTCGCCAGCCATATCCTGGAATCGTCCGGTGATCTGCGCGGGGTGCAGGAACTGCTCGGCCACGCCGATATCGCGACAACGCAGATCTATACCCACCTGGATTTCCAGCACCTGGCCAAGGTGTATGACGCAGCGCACCCGCGCGCCAAGCGTCAAAAGCAGCGAAACCAAAGCGATAACAGTTGAACACGGTCGGATTCAGACGTGATCCACCCCAATAGTTGCGGCGATCGCTTTGATGGGCTGTCGCGGAAGCCACCTGGCCCCATGCTCTCCGTCCACCTCCACGCCTCCGCGTGAGCGCACGCAGCGGGCGCCGGAGGAGATCAATGGATATGGAGCGGGTGGATGGGCAGGAAAATGGGTGCATGGCTGTCCTTGGCGCTTACCGGCCTGGGAAATGTGGCCCATGCTCAGCACGGCACGTTGTCGTTCACTGGCAGCGTGAACCGGCCCACCTGCGTGGTGCAGCCATTGGCTGTCCCGATTGCCGGTCCCAACATGACGGTGATGCTGCCTTCCATCGCGCACCGGTCCCTATCGGCTGCAGGGCGGCGCGGCACGCCCATTCCCTTCCATCTGATAGTAGGATCCGGCGAGCATCCCTGCGACCAGACCTCTGTCCGCGCGCTGTTCCGCGATGCTGGCTATACCAACGCGGCGGGCCGGCTGGACAATTACGGCAAGGCGTCCAACGTGAATATCGTGGTGACCAACGAGCAGCGCCAGGACGTGAATCTGGCCAGTAACGAGAACTCGTTGATCGTGCTCATGGATGACAACGGGATCGGTGTCATGTCCTGGTTTGCCAGCTACTATGCGACGGGCGCAGCGCAACCGAGCACGGTCCGCTCGCAGGTGAATTACCTGCTGGAATACCCCTGACCGGGGGGCGTCGCGGCCAGGCGATGAACCGCGACCCACCACAGCGGCTTGATGGCAGCTGCTGCTGTCCCCATGTTCCTCTGACAGTATTCCGGAGGCCCCATGGACCCCAGCCAGAACCCCACAGTTTTCCACGCCACCACCATCGTCTGCGTCCGTCGTGGCGAGCACGTGGCAATAGCCGGCGACGGCCAGGTGACCCTTGGCCACACGGTGATGAAGGGCAACGCACGCAAGGTGCGTCGCCTTGGCCGCGACGGGCAGGTGCTGGCCGGCTTTGCAGGTGCCGCTGCCGATGCCTTTACGTTGTTCGAACTGTTCGAGGCCAAGCTGGAGAAACATGGCCAGCTGCAGCGTGCCGCCGTAGAGCTCGCCAAGGATTGGCGGACCGAACGCCGACTGGGCAAGCTCGAAGCGCTGCTCGCGGTGGCCGACAAGGAAACCTCGTTGATCATCAGCGGCACCGGCGATGTGATCGAGCCGGAAGACGGCATCATCGCCATCGGCTCCGGCGGCTCGTATGCGTTGTCGGCTGCGCGTGCCCTGATGGCGCATACCGAACTGGATGCACGCACCATCGCCAGCGAGGCGATCGGTATTGCCGGTGACATCTGCATCTACACCAACCGCAACGTGGTTGTGGAAGAGCTCTGATTCCACCGGGTAGCGCCGACTTCAGTCGGCAATCGTTCCGCTGGTGCCGACCTCGGTCGGCAACCGTTCTGGTAATGCCGACTTCAGTCGGCAATCCTCATTGGTGAGCACCCCATGTCGCAGAAATTCGAACACACCTCCGCTTCCATGACTCCGCGCGAGATCGTGCAGGAACTGGACCGCCACATCGTCGGTCAGCACGATGCCAAGCGCGCCGTAGCCATTGCGCTGCGCAACCGCTGGCGCCGCATGCAGTTGGAGGAAAGCCTGCGCAACGAGGTCATGCCGAAGAACATCCTGATGATCGGCCCGACCGGCGTTGGCAAGACCGAAATCGCCCGCCGCCTGGCGACCTTGGCCAACGCGCCGTTCGTCAAGGTCGAGGCCACGCGCTTCACCGAAGTGGGCTACGTCGGCAAGGATGTCGAGCAGATCATCCGCGACTTGGCCGACACGGCCGTGAAGCTGTACCGCGAGCAGGCCAAGGTGCGTGTCCGCACGCAGGCCGAAGAGCGCGCCGAAGACCGCATCCTGGATGCGCTGCTGCCGCGTCGCAGCGGCGGCATTGGGTTTGATCCGGAAGCCGCGCGCAACGAGCCGTCTGCGCAGGATAATGAAACGCGCATCAAGTTCCGCCGCATGCTGCGCAATGGCGAGCTGGACGAACGCGAGATCGAACTGGAGATCGCCGCCAACGTCAGCATGGACATCATGACGCCGCCGGGCATGGAGGAGATGGGCCAGCAGCTGAAATCCATGTTTGCCAACCTCGGAGGGGCAAAGTCCAACAAGCGTACGCTGACCATCAAGGCCGCGCGCCCGCTGTTGCAGGAAGAAGAGGCCGCCAAGCTGGTCAACGAAGACGACGTACGTGCCGCCGCGATCGACGCCTGCGAACAGCATGGCATCGTGTTCATCGACGAGATCGACAAGGTGGCCAAGCGGGGCGACAACGTGGGCGGTGGTGATGTGTCCCGCGAAGGCGTGCAGCGTGACCTGCTGCCGTTGGTGGAAGGCTCCAACGTGTCCACCAAATATGGCACGGTGAAGACCGACCATATCCTGTTCATCGCCTCCGGTGCCTTCCACCTGGCCAAGCCCAGTGACCTGATCCCGGAACTGCAGGGGCGTTTTCCGATCCGGGTGGAGCTGGGTGCACTGACCAAGGCCGATTTCGTGCGCATTCTCACCGAACCCAAGGCCGCGCTGACCAAACAGTATGAAGCGCTGTTGCTGACGGAGGGCGTCAAGGTCACTTTCACCGAAGAGGCGATCGACCGGCTCGCGGAGATTGCGTTCCTGGTGAACGAGCGCCAGGAAAACATCGGCGCGCGTCGCTTGCACACCGTGCTGGAGCGCCTGCTGGATTCACTGAGCTATGAGGCGCCGGATCGCGATGGTGAGACCTTGGAGATCGATACCATCTACGTGGACACGCATCTGGGAGAGCTGGTCAAGGATCCTGACCTCAGTCGCTATATCCTCTGATCAGGAGACCGCTGAAAGGCGGTCTTCCTGCAGATGGGTTATGCGTCTGGTCTGATGGGGGGAGTGCGCAGGCATCGGCTACGCTGCGGCCAGCAACGCCCTTCCCGGGGCGTGTATCGGATGCATTGCATGAACACTCAAGCCTTCGCCATGGCAATGGCGCTGATGGCTGTTGGATACAGTTACGCACCGTCGGCATTGGCGTCGGCCCGCGAAAACCAACGGCTGACCACCTGTGCGGTCTCGATCAACGGGAGTGGCAGCGCTGAAGGTGGGTTGACCCTGCCCAGTGCCGCAGCACGTGATCTTGCCCGGGCCGGTGCGCGTGCCGGTCGACGCGGTTGGCGGGTGCAGGTTGGCAGCGACCTGCAGCCCTGCCATGCGAGCAGCGTTCAGATCGCGTTCCACGACAGCGGCAACGTCAATGCACAAGGCCGACTGGACAACGTCGGATCAGCGGAGCGCGTAGATGTGGTCTTGATCAATCTCAACGATGGCGGCGCCGACATCAACCTGCGCACGGGCGCCAACTCGCAGGTGCGGATAATTCCCCCGATGACCGGCTTCGTGATTCTCAACTATGCCGCCGAGTACTACGCCACCGGATCGGCGGGTGGCGGATTGGTGTCTACGTCGGTGCAGTACGACCTGATCTACCGCTGACGGAAGAAGGATCCCGCAATGCTCCGACAGGCGCCCGAGAGGGCGCCTTTTTTATTGCACCGGTGACATGAACGGCGTCGAGGTCTCGCTTCACCGTGCCGACGGTCGGCACGAGGTGCCGCGCGCTGTGGTGCAGTTCAATGCGGGTGCGTGACGTAAGCCGGGGGTTCGATAACACCCGGTCTCCACTCGGCCGCGTACTAGGCTGTCAGCCGTGAGGTCGTCCGACGATGGGAGGTCGAGAAGCGCATGCGCTTTTCGGCGCTTCCATTACTGTAGAACCAAGGACAACACCATGCGTAGATCGTCAACCGTGCTGCCTGCGATGTTCGCCCTGCTGGGCTGGGCATCAACCGCGAGCGCACAGAGCGGCACCATCGCTTTCAGCGGCAGTGTCACCTCCACGACCTGTGACGTCTCCTTCAACGGTCTGGTCGGTAACAATCCCACCATCCCCTTGCCCACGGTCGCCAGCACCTCGTTGCTGGCCGGACAAAGTGCCGGTAACACACCTGTGGTCCTGACACTCAGCGGATCCGATCCGATCTGCTCCAACAGTGGTGCGAACCTCACGCTGAATGTCGACCGCAGTGACAGCCTGCTCAACGGCCGCATGCGCACTACCGGAATCGGAGTGGGCGGCGGCACCAGCGCGGTGGTTGGCCTGACGACGTCGTTGGGGGCGCCCATCGACCTGACCGGCGGCATGGCCCTCGCTCCGTCATCCTCGATCGGTGGTGCCGTGGAGTTCCGGCTGTTTGCCGAGTACTACGCCGACGGCGGGGATGCCACGCCAGGGATATTCCAGGCGCCGCTTCAGTACACCATTTCGTATCCATGAAGCTCGCTGCGGTCGGCATGCCGGACAGGCGTTCCTGCGAAGGCGCAGGGCTGCGTCGCGGCCGACACATGACTGTCTCCTATGCCTTGAAGAAAGCTGTGTAAGTTTCAAAAAGGGACTTTAAAAAAGGCGTTTGGTCCATGTCCGATTAATCGCGATGCGAGTGCTGCATAACGTTGGCCAAGCGCAGGAGGACATCGCGCCGTGTTGCAGAAAACTACAACCACCCATGAAGGAACACTTACACCCATGAAAAAAATTTCCATTGCTCTGTTGGCCGTGCTGGCCATTGGCGCTTCGTCATCGGCGTACGCCCAGTCCGGCACTATCACGTTCACCGGTGAAGTGACCGCATCCACCTGTGAAGTGACCTTCCCGGGCAACGGCGGCACGACCCTCAACCCGACAATCGCACTGGCGACGGTGTCCACCGGTTCGCTTGCCGCCGCGGGCGCAACGGCGGGCCACAAGCCCTTCCAGATCCAGATCGGCAGCACCGGCACCCCGTGCGAGATCGGCACCGGCGTTGCGTTGGAGCTGAACCCGAATCACACCGACGCGATAACCAACGGGCGCCTGGACAACACCGCGGCCGGCGGTGCGGAAAACGTGCAGATCCAACTGCGTGACGCGACCGGTGCGCCGATCTTCCTGAGCTCCACACCGTGGATCTCCCCACGCGTCCCCTTCGCTGCAGGCGTGGCCACGCTGGGTTTCGAGGGTGAGTACTACGCGAGTGAAGCGGCCGGTGCGGGCGACGTCTCCGCTTCGTTGCAGTACACGCTGGACTACAACTGATCTGTTGACCCGCCCGTTGTAGCGGACGGGGCCTCAGCGCCCCGTCCGTTCGTGGCAACCCTCCCCGGAGTAATGATTCATGAGCCTGTTCCGTACGGGACTGACCTGCCTTGCGCTAGCCTCTTCGCTGCTCGCCGGTATCCCGGCCGCTGCGCAGGTCATCGTGCATGGCACGCGGCAGATATTTCCCGGCGCTGCGCGCGAGATATCGGTACGACTGGAAAACGTCGGCAAGCGTGCGTCGCTTGTACAGGCATGGACCGATGATGGTGACAAACAGGCTGCGCCGGAGACGGTGAAGACACCGTTCGTGCTGCGGCCACCCGTATTCCGGTTGGACCCGGGTAAGAGCCAGGTGCTGCGCCTCCAGTTCACCGGTACGCCGATGCCGCAGGATCGCGAAAGCCTTTACTGGCTCAACGTACTGGATATCCCGCCCGCTCCCCAGGCCGACGAAGTACCCACCGGTAATTTTCTGCAGTTCAGCCTGCGCACGCGGATCAAGCTGATCTACCGGCCGAAGGGGCTGGCGGACGTGATGTCTTCCGCGCAGAAACTGCAGTGGTCGCTGGTTCCCGATGGGGAGGGCTGGGCGCTGCAGGCTCGAAACCCGACGCCGTATTACGTGCACTTGAGCAGGCTCGCGCTGCGCATACAGGGCACGGACCATCCGGTGGACGACCCGCGGATGATCGAGCCGCTGGCAACCCAGGTGTTTGCCGTGCAGGGGCTGAACGCACGCCCGGTCGGCGGCAACGTGCAGTTCGACTGGATCAACGACCAAGGCGGCAACGTGGGCCAGTCGGTCGCACTGGAGGACTGAGCGACCTCCGCGCGCTGATCCACGCTGAAGAGTTTCCTTGCACCTGCCTGCCCCGATGGGTCACGGCGGTGCGCATGCGCCTATTGGAGTTTCATTGATGTTCCTGCGTTGCCCAACGTCACTGCTCTCCAGCCGGCCCTGCCGCCTGGCATCCGCGGTGGTTGCGTCCCTGTTGCCGGTGGCGGTCATGGCCGCTCCCAACGTGGAGTTCAATCCGCAGTTCCTGCAGGGAACCCAGGCGGGTGCGCTCGACCTGACCCGCTTTGAGCGGGGTGATGCGTTGCCGGGGACCTACAGCGCCGACATACGCGTCAATGGCACCGTGGTGGCCCGCCGTGAGGTGGAACTGCGCGCGCTGCATGACGGTAGCCTTGCCCTGTGTTTCACGCCCGCGCTGGTGCAGGTGCTGGGCCTGGAGCTGGCGCGCGTGCCGGCGGCCGGGCAGGTGTCCGACGTTGACGGCCTGGCAGAGGAGGTGCGGCCATTGCCGGACACGGTGTTCTGCGATCCCTTGTCGCTCTACATCCCGCAGGCGGCTGCGCGTTTCGATGTGGGCGAACAGGTGCTGGATATCGACATCCCACAGGCCTACCTCGCGCGGGATCCGCGTGGTTGGGTTCCGCAGGAGCTGTGGGACGACGGCATTACCGCCGCCTTGGTCGGTTACAGCGTAAGCCATCAACGCATCCAGAACCGCGGCTACGACAGCCAATCCACCAGCGTCATGCTCAATGCAGGGTTGAACGTCGGCGCATGGCGTCTGCGGCATGATGGTTTCCTGTCACAGGGTAGTGGGCCGCGAACGGGATATCGCGCTGGGCGCTCTTACGCGGAGCGATCGATCGCTGCTCTGGGCGTGGAGCTGACAGCGGGCGAGGCCAGCACCCGTGGCGACGTGTTTGACGGGGTGTCGTTCCGCGGTCTCTCCATCAGCACCGATCCGCGCATGTTGCCCGATTCGCTCCGCGACTACGCGCCGGTGGTGCGTGGTGTGGCGCAGAGCAATGCGCGGGTGGTGATCCGGCAACGCGATCGCGTGCTCTACCAGGCCAATGTCGCCGCAGGTCCGTTCGAAATCAACGATCTGTACGGCACGGCGTACGCCGGCGATCTGGACGTGGAGATCACCGAGAACGATGGCCGCGTGCAGCGCTTCGTGGTGCCCTTTGCGTCGGTTCCGCAGCTGTTGCGCGCAGGCCAGCAGCGCTTCAGCCTGACGGTGGGCGTGCTGCAGGACAGGGCGCTGCGTGAAAGGCCACGTCTGCTCGAAGCAACCCTGCGCAAGGGGTTGAGCAATCGGGTGACCGGCTTTACCGGCGCCACCGCCAGCGACGGCTACCAGGCCGTGCTGCTTGGCGCTGCCCTGAACACAGCGGCGGGTGCATTCTCCGGTGACGTGACCTTTGCACGAGCCGATCTGCGTGGCGCACTGGCGGATGCGCCCGGCAGGATGAGCGGGCAGTCGTTCCGGTTGGCCTACAGCAAGGACATCGCAACCAGCGGCACCAACCTTTCGATGGCAGCGTATCGTTATTCAACTGCCGGCTATGTATCGCTGGCCGATGCCGCACGGCTTCGCCAGTACGTTGATGAACGCCGTGAGTGGACGCCACCCGCGCAGCAACGCGCGCGGCTCGACCTGAATCTCAACCAGCGCCTGGGTGAACGTTCCGGCCTGCTGTATGTCAGTGCCAGCAGCGTGGACTACTGGGACCAGCGCCAGAGGCGAAGTGCCTTCTCTGTCGGGTACTCCGATCGGCTGGGGCCTGCCACCTACAGCATTGCCCTCCAGCGAAGCACGGAGCGCAGCCTGGGTGGCGGGACAGGCCGGGAAGGCAACAGCATCAACTTCAACATGAGCATCCCGTTGGGTGCGCGCACCAGCGCGCCGCGGATGACGCTGGCGGCCAACAGGCGCAACAGTGGCCGCGATGATGCACGCGCGGGCATCAATGGCAACTTCGGCGATCGCAACCAGGGCAGCTACAACGTAACGGCCAGCCAGTATCGTGGACAGGGCAGCAGCTACGACACCGGCGTGAACTACCAGACGTCCGTGGCCAGCCTCAGTGCGGGCTATACGCACTCGGCAGGCAGCGATGGACTGAGTCTCGGCGCTACGGGCGGCGTCATCGTCCACGGTGACGGCGTGACCTTCTCCCAGCAGCTCGGTGATACGGTCGCCCTGGTGCATGTTCCCGATGCGGCCGACATCGCGCTGGACAGTACCGTCGGGGTGAGGACCAACGCGGACGGCTACGCGGTGGTTCCCTACATGACGCCGTTCCGTCGCAACGAAGTGACCATCGATCCCAAGGGACTGTCGATGGACGTGGAGCTGAAAACCGCTTCGGTGATCGGCGTGCCAACAGCCGGTGCGGTCGTCAGGCTGGTGATCCCCACCAGCAGTGGCCGCAGCGCGCTGATTGAGGCGCCAAGGGCGGACGGGCAGCCGTTGCCCTTTGGGCTGGACGTCTACAACGAAGCCGGGGAGGTTGTCGGCGTCGTCGGGCAGGCCAGTCGCCTGTGGGTGCGCGGAATCGAACCGAGCGGTCGATTGACCGTACGCTGGGGCGCGAAGCCCGGCGAGCAATGCGTGATTGCGTACGCCCTGCAAGAAGCGCAGCCGGCCGACCTGATTGCAGCGCAGTGTGTGGATCCCGACGCCGGATGAGGGAGTAGGTGGCGGAACCCGGGCAGTCGGGGGGCGGGCCGCTTACGGCGGGTTCGGCTCGCTTCCCGTCTGGAATACGCCATCGCGGACATACGCGCTCAGCGTCATGTCCAACGCCAGCATCCCATCGCGGCGGATATCCATCAGATCCGGCTCCACCATCGCCCCATGCAACACGCCCAGCACCGTGGCGTGCAGCATCCGCGCGGCCACCTCGGGGTTCGCGCCGGCTTTCAGTTGACCCAGTTGCTCGGCCCGCCGCAAGGCGCGCGCCATGCGTTCGAGCCCATCTCGGAATCCGGCCTGCTGCAGGTCAGCCAGCACCTTGCTGTCGGCCGAGGTGTCGCTGCGCAGCATGATCTCCATCGTGTTGCGCAGGCGCGGATCGGCGGCAAGGTCATTCAACGAACCCAATATTACCGAACGCAGGTCCAGCACCGGCGTGTCGCGGCTTTCTGTCGCCGCGCGGTCGAGTTCCTGCATGAAGGGCAGGCGGACCCGTTCGATCACTGCCGCCAGGACGTCGATCTTGTTCTTGAAGTGCCAGTAGACCGCGCCGCGGGTATAGCCGGCGCGGGCGCCGATCATCTCCAGCGTTGTCCGCGCCACCCCATGCTCATGAAAACAGACTTCGGCGGCGTCGAGGATGCCTTCGCGGGTCGCCTGGGTTTCCTCTTTGGTCTTTCGGGCCATTGCTCAGAATGCGTGCGAAACGTCAACGAAGTGTAGCCCTTTACAAACAAACAGTCATGTATGTATATTTCCTGCCCATGATTGCCGTCGCTTTTGGCTCGCTTCCTGAATGGGGGCGTCCGAGGAGAGGGCCGCCGAGCGTGGCTCGGCGCTACAGACTCCCTGCTATCGAGACCCTCCCCATGTTTCTGACTCGTGTTCGCCCCATCGCGCTTTCGCTGGCCATCGCCGCGGTCGTTGCCGCCTGCGGTGGCGGTGATGACCAACCGCCGCAGCAAGGACCCGGGCAAGTGACCGTGGTTACCCTGAAAGCCGAATCGGTATCGCTGACCCGGGAGTTGCCGGGGCGCACCAATGCATTCCTGGTTGCTGAAGTGCGGCCGCAGGTCAATGGCCTGGTCGGCAAGCGATTGTTCACCGAAGGCAGCATGGTGACCGAAGGCCAGCCGCTGTATCAGATCGACGATGCCAGCTACCGCGCGCAGGCCAACAATGCCCGCGCCCAGCTGGCACGTGCGGAGGCGACCGCCAACGCCTCGCGCTTGAGCGCCGCTCGCATCAATGAGCTGGCCAAGGTGGATGCGGTCAGCAAGCAGGATCTGGAGAACGCGGTCGCCGCGCAGAAGCAGGCCGAGGCAGATGTCGGCGCGGCAAAAGCATCGCTGGATGCGGCCAACGTGACATTGGGCTATGCGCGGATCACCGCGCCGATCAGCGGCCGCATCGGCAAGTCCAGTGTCACCCAAGGGGCATTGGTGAGCGCCGCTCAGCCCGAGGCACTGGCAACGGTGCAGCAGCTGGATCCCATCTATGTCGATCTGACCCAGTCTGCCGCCGAACTGCTGCAGTTGCGGCGCGAGCTGGCGGCCGGCCGCCTGCAGGACAACCAGAGCCTGCCTGTCAGCATCCTGCTCGATGATGGCACGCCGTTCGAGCACAAGGGCACGCTGGAATTCTCCGAAGTCAGCGTGGACCCGACCACCGGCAGCTACGGCCTGCGGGTGAAGGTGGACAACCCGGATGGCGTACTGATGCCGGGCATGTACGTGCGCGCGGTGATCGGCGGCGGAGTGCGTGATGGCGCACTGCTGGTCCCGATGCAGGGCATCGCCCGTGACGCCAAGGGCGATACCAGTGCCATGGTGGTCAACAAGGACAACAAGGTGGAAGTGCGTCCGGTGAAGGTCAGCCGCGCGCTGGGTGACAAGTGGCTGGTCGAGGATGGCCTGCAGGCAGGCGACAAGGTGATCGTGGAGGGCCTGCAGAAGATCGGCCCGGACATGCCGGTGCAGGCCACCGAAAAGGGCAGCGAACCGGTAAAGCCGGCAGATGGCAAGCCCGCGGCTGCACCGGCCGCCGCAGATCCGGCCGCCGCGTCCCCCGACGCCGCTGCACCCGCCCAGGCTCCGGCCGGCACCGACGCGCAGTAAGCGGAGAACCCCATGGCACGTTTCTTCATTGATCGACCCATCTTTGCGTGGGTGATCGCGATCATCATCATGCTTGCCGGTGCGCTGGCGGTAACCACCTTGCCGGTGTCCATGTATCCGGAAGTGGCCCCGCCGGCCGTCGAGATCTCCGCCACGTATCCCGGTGCGTCGGCGAAGGTGGTGGAAGACTCGGTGACGCAGATCATCGAGCAGAACATGAAAGGCCTCGACGGGCTGATCTATTTCTCGTCCAACAGCTCGGCCAACGGCCAGGCCACCATCACCCTGACCTTCGAATCCGGGACCAATCCAGACATCGCCCAGGTGCAGGTGCAGAACAAGCTGCAGTTGGCGATGCCCCTGTTGCCGCAGGAAGTGCAGCGGCAGGGCATCAACGTGGCCAAGTCCAGCAGCGGCTTCCTGCAGGTGCTGGGCTTTGTGTCCAATGACAACAGCATGGACGCCAACGACATCTCCGATTTCGTGGGCTCCAACGTGGTCGACCCGCTCAGCCGCGTGCCGGGCGTGGGCAACATCCAGGTGTTCGGCGGCAAGTACGCCATGCGCATCTGGCTGGATCCCAACAAGCTGCACACCTACAAGCTGTCGGTGGATGAAGTCACCGCAGCGATCACCGCACAGAACGCCCAGGTGGCGATCGGCCAGCTGGGCGGTGCGCCGTCGGTGAAGGGCCAGCAGCTCAACGCCACCATCAACGCGCAGGATCGCCTGCAGACGCCGGAGCAGTTCCGCAACATCCTGGTGCGTGGCGGCACCGATGGCAGCGAGCTGCGCCTGGGCGACGTGGCCCGTGTGGAACTCGGCGCGGAAAGCTACGACTTCGTCACCCGGTACAACGGCAAGCCGTCCACCGGCATCGCCATCACCCTGGCCACCGGCGCCAACGCGCTGGATACCGCCAATGGCGTGCGCGCGGCACTGGAGGACATGAAGGCGACCTTCCCGGCCGGCCTGGAATCGGTGGTGCCGTATGACACCACCCCGTTCGTGCAGGTGTCGATCAAGGGCGTGATCAAGACGCTGATCGAAGCGATCGTGCTGGTGTTCGTGGTGATGTACCTGTTCCTGCAGAACTTCCGCGCCACGTTGATCCCGACCATCGCCGTACCGGTGGTGCTGCTCGGCACGTTCGGCGTGCTGTCGGTGTTGGGGTTCTCGGTCAACATGCTGACGATGTTCGCGATGGTGCTGGCGATCGGCCTGCTGGTCGATGATGCCATCGTGGTGGTGGAGAACGTCGAGCGCATCATGGCCGAAGAGGGCCTGTCGCCGCTGGAGGCCACGCGCAAATCAATGACCCAGATCACCGGCGCGCTGGTGGGCATCGGCCTGGTGCTGTCGGCGGTGTTCGTGCCGATGGCCTTCATGGGCGGTGCCACCGGAGTGATCTACCGGCAGTTCTCGGCCACGATTGTTTCGGCGATGGCGCTGTCGGTGCTGGTCGCGATCGTGCTCACGCCGGCGCTGTGCGCCACCATGCTCAAGCCGCTGAAAAAGGGCGAGCATCACGTCGCCCACAAGGGCTGGTCGGGTCGCTTCTTCGGTGGCTTCAACCGCGGCTTCGACAAGTCCAGCGAAAAGTACCAGCGTGGCGTCAAGGGCATCATTTCCCGCCCGTGGCGTTTCATGGGCGTGTTCGCGGCGCTGTCGCTGGTGATGGTGCTGTTGTTCATGCGCCTGCCCAGCTCGTTCCTGCCCAACGAAGACCAGGGCATCATGATGGCGCTGGTGCAGACGCCGGTGGGCTCCACCCAGGAGCGCACGCTGGAGGCGATGGCCAAGCTGGAAAACCACTTCCTGGAGAACGAAGGCGAAGCGATCGAATCGATCTTCGCCATCCAGGGCTTCAGCTTCGCCGGCATGGGCCAGAACGCGGGCATGGCCTTCGTCAAGCTGAAGGACTGGAAGGATCGCGGTTCGGAGCAGAGCGTGGAGGCCGTTACCGGCCGTGCGATGGGCGCACTGAGCGGTATCAAGGACGCTTTCATTTTCGCGTTCCCGCCGCCGGCCATGCCGGAACTGGGTATCGGCTCGGGTTACACCTTCTTCCTGAAGGACAACAGTGGCCAGGGGCACGAGGCCCTGCTCAACGCGCGCAACCAGCTGCTGGGTGCCGCCGGGCAGAGCAAGCTGCTGGCCAACGTGCGACCGAACGGCCAGGAAGACACCCCGCAGCTGCGCATCGACGTGGACGTGGAAAAGGCCAATGCGCTGGGCCTGAACATGACGTCCATCAACAACACGTTGGCCACCGCGTGGGGCAGCAGCTACATCGATGACTTCATCGACCGTGGCCGGGTCAAGCGCGTGTACGTGCAGTCCGATGCGGACTTCCGCATGAATCCGGACGACTTCAACGTGTGGTCGGTGAAGAATGCGGCCGGCGAGATGGTGCCGTTCAGTGCCTTCGCGTCCAAGCGCTGGGACTTCGGTTCGCCGCGGCTGGAGCGCTACAACGGCGTGTCGGCCATGGAAATCCAAGGTGAACCGGCCACGGGCGTGGCATCGGGCGATGCCATGAACGAGATCGAGCGCATCGCCAAGGATCTGCCGCCGGGCTACGAGATCGAGTGGACCGCGCTGTCCTATCAGGAGCGTCAGGCCGGCTCGCAGACCCCGCTGCTGTACTCGCTGTCGCTGCTGATCGTGTTCCTGTGCCTCGCTGCGTTGTACGAAAGCTGGAGCGTGCCGACCTCGGTGCTGATGGTCGCGCCGCTGGGCATCCTCGGTGCCGTGCTGGCCAACACGCTGCTCGGGCTGGAGCGTGACATCTACTTCCAGGTGGCGATGCTGACCACGGTGGGCCTGACATCGAAGAACGCCATCCTGATCGTGGAATTCGCCAAGGACAACCTGGAGAAGGGCGCCGGACTGATCGAGGCCACCATGCACGCCGTGCGCGATCGCTTGCGTCCGATCATCATGACCTCGCTGGCATTCGGCCTGGGCGTTCTGCCGCTGGCCATCGCCTCCGGCGCCGGCTCGGGTGCGCAGCGCGCGATCGGCACCGGTGTGCTGGGCGGCATGCTCGCCGGCACCTTGCTGGGCGTGTTCTTCATCCCGCTGTTCTTCGTCGTCGTGCAGCGCGTGTTCAACCGCAAGCTGCGCAACGCGCCGCAATCGAGTGAGACCCCATGAAGCAGATCCCCTTGCTGCTGGCCCTGGTGGCCAGCCTCGGCCTGACCAGCTGTGCCACGTTGGTGCCTGAGCGCACCGACGTGGCGCCCGCCATACCCGCGCAGTGGCCGATCGAAGCGGGCCAGGGCCGGGCCACCGACGTCGCCGCGCTGGGCTGGCGTGACTTCTTTACCGATGCGCGTCTGCAGGACGTCATCACCCAGGCGCTGGACAACAACCGCGATCTGCGTGTGGCCGTGCTGAATGTCGAACGTGCCCGCGGCCAGTACCGCATCCAGCGCGCCGACCGCGTACCCGGGCTCGCGGTGCAGGGGCAGATGGAGCGCATCGGCGGTGACATGCCGGTCAGTGAGCAGTTCACGGCCGGGCTGGGCATCACCGAGTTCGAGCTCGATCTGTTCGGACGTGTGCGCAACCTCAGCGAGGCGGCACTGCAGCAGTACTTCGCGGTGGCCGCCAACCGGCGCAATGCGCAGTTGAGCCTGGTCGCGGAAACCGCCACGGCCTGGCTGACCTTCGGTGCCGACAGCGAACAGCTGCGCATCTCCGAAGCCACGCTGGCCAGCCACGAAGATTCGCTGCGGCTGGCGCAGGCGCGTTTCGAGCGCGGCGGCAGCTCGGCGCTGGAGCTGGCCCAGACCCGTACGCTGGTGGAAACCGCCCGCACCGATGCCGCGCGCCTGCGCGGTCAGGTCGAGCAGGACCGCAATGCCTTGTCACTGCTGATCGGTGGGCCGGTGGACGCCGCGTTGCTGCCGTCCGGCAACAACGAACTGCAGCTGCTGGCCCTGGCGCCGCCGCCGGCGGACCTGCCCAGTGATGTGCTGCTGCGCCGCCCGGACATCATGGCGGCCGAGCACACCTTGCTGGCGGGCAACGCCAACATCGGTGCGGCACGTGCAGCGTTCTTTCCCAGCATCCGCCTGACCGGCACGCTGGGGAGCCGGTCCGACGAACTGTCGGGGTTGTTCGACAGCGGCACGCGGATGTGGAGCTTCCTGCCGACGATCAGCCTGCCGATCTTCCAGGGCGGCCGGTTGCGTGCCGGGTTGGCCGTGGCCGAAGCGGACCGTGACATCGCCTTGGCCGAGTATGAGAAGGCGATCCAGGTCGGCTTCCGCGAAACCGCCGATGCGCTGGCGCTGAGCACCAGCCTGGATGCCCAGGCCGATTCGCAGCGTGGACTGGTGGAGGCCGCGACGCAGGCCGAACGCTTGTCGCAGGCGCGCTACGACGCCGGGCTGGACAGCTTCGTCACGCTGCTGGACGCGCGGCGTACCGCCTACAGCGCACAGCAGAGCCAGCTGCAGACCGCGTTGGCACAGCAGGCAAACCGGATCACGTTGTACAAAGTGCTGGGTGGCGGCTGGCGCGAATCAGGAAGGTAACTAACGCCGACCGGGTAGAGCCGACTTCAGTCGGCTGCCCCCTTCAACCGTTTGCCCATTCACCCGGCTGCGCGCAGATCCCTCGTCCAGATGAACGGCCATCGCCCCCCCGGTGGCCGTTTCAGATGACCGCAGGCCGCCGCGTGAGCGCGCTGATCAGGCGATCAGGCGCGGACGATCATCAGTGCGGACCATGCTGGCCACATAGACGTGGTCCCATACCTGTTCAATGAAGGCGCGGGCCTGTGCTTCTGTCAGGCGCGGCATGATCTGCAGGGCGTACTGGGTCTGGAACGCATCCTCGCGCTGCTCGTTGGTGGCGCGGGGGTGGGTGATCAGCGAGTCACAGGCAAACTTGATCCACGGGACAAAATGGCCGAAAGAGCCCGGGCCCATGGCGCCTTCGGCGTGTCGCTGGCGCCAGTGGTTCAGCTCTGCCTCCACGTCGATGACCGGAGGGACATTGGGTACATCTGCGCGCATGGCTGCTACTTCTTCTGATGATGTGGGGGTGGGGGAGTCCCGATCATCGCTATCGGCCAGTGCACGCAGCGTCATTGCTGTGTGCAATCGGCGTTCCAAGGTCGTGGTCGCCATGCCAAGGCTGAAATATTCAGCGAGTCCCGCTTACTCGCCGATGTCTTCGTCCCAGATCTCCGGATGACGTTCGATGAATGCGCCCAGCAGATCGACACACTCCTGGCTGTCCAGGTCGATCACGTTGACGCCGCTCTCGCGCAGCCAGTCGATGCCGCCCTGGAAAGTGCGCGACTCGCCCACCACCACGGTGCCGATGTTGAACTGGCGGACCAGCCCGCTGCAGTACCAGCAGGGGGCCAGGGTGGTGACCATGATCGTGTTCTTGTAGCCGCGCTGGCGGCCGGCCTTGCGGAACGCATCGGTCTCGCCGTGCACGGAGGGGTCGCCTTCCTGCACCCGGCGGTTGTGGCCACAGCCCAGCAGCCGACCGTCGTTGTGATACAGGGCCGCGCCGATGGGCACGCCGCCTTCGGCCATGCCCTGGCGGGCTTCGGCGAGGGCGGTCTGCAGCAGGGCGTGGTAGTCGGGCGTGGTGATCATGGGGGTCTCCGTGAATTCAAAGGGTCATGATACGGGCAGGGGGTGCCGCCGGCTCCGCGCGGTGCGATAATCCATCCATGAGCGAATCCCCCTACAAGTCCGGAACTACCCATTTCGGCTTCCGCGATGTCGATGCAAAGGACAAGCAGAAGCTGGTCGGCCAGGTCTTCACCTCGGTCGCGCGCAACTACGACCTGATGAATGACCTGATGAGCCTGGGCGTGCATCGGGTCTGGAAGCGCTACTACGTGGCCACCGCGCAGGTGAAGCCCGGTGACCGCGTGCTGGATCTGGCCGGCGGTACCGGTGACATTGCCGCGCTGCTGAAGGAGCGGGTCGGCACGGACGGTGCGGTCGTGGTGGGCGACATCAACGCCGGCATGCTGTCGGTGGGCCGTGATCGCTTGACCAACCGCGGCCTGGTGGCCGGGTTGGACTACGTGCAGTGCAATGCAGAAGCCCTGCCGTTCCCGGATGCCAGCTTCGACCTGGTGACCATCGCGTTCGGGCTGCGCAACGTGACCGATAAAGATGCGGCGCTGCGCGAGATGCATCGCGTGCTGAAAGTAGGCGGGCAGGCACGCGTGCTGGAGTTTTCCGAGGTCACACTGGACTGGTTCAAGCCGATCTACGACTTCCACTCGTTCAAGGTGCTGCCGAAGCTGGGCCGTCTGTTCGCGCGCGATTCGGACAGCTATCAGTACCTGGCCGAAAGCATCCGCAAGCACCCGCCACAGGATGCGCTGAAGGCGATGATGAGTGAGGCCGGATTCGAACGCTGCCACTACAAGAACCTGTCGGCGGGCATCGTCTCGATCCACTCCGGTTACAAGCTGTAACCCGGTAGCGCCGAGCCATGCTCGGCGTGCGGGATCCCGCCGAGCGTTGCTATGCCGGTCGTCCTGACCGGCACCCTCCGGGCCGTCGCAAGCGACGTTGGCAGCGGCTCCTGCCGCTACCTTCGGCGCTACCAAGGGCGGAACAGGGGTAAAATCAGCCTTTACCCCTGAAACGGTCTCGATGCATGCGTACCCCGTTCCTGCTCCTTCCGCTGGCCGTGGCCCTCGCCGCCGGCTGCTCCCAGGAGACCGCCGCGCCGGTCGCCACTCCCCCCGCGCAGAGTGCGCCGGCTGCCCCCGTGAACGCTGAAAACCGCAGCCACGACGAAAGCTCCTATGCCGAGCCGGACAAGGTCGTCATCAAGGACATCGCCCTCGACCTGAAGCTGGATTTCGACAGCAAGCAGATCGGTGGCACCGCGACCTACACGCTGGAGTGGAAGAACAAGGACGCCAAGCAGCTGGTGCTGGACACGCGTGAGCTGGCCGTCGCCAAGGTCGAGGCCATCGCGGCCGATGGCGCGCGCAGCCCGCTGCCGTTCGTGCTGGCGCCCGTGGACAAGGTGTTCGGCAGCAAGCTGACCATCGAAACCCCCACGCAGCCGACCAAGGTCGAGATCAGCTACCACACCGCTCCGACGGCCTCGGGCCTGCAGTGGCTGGCGCCGTCGATGACCGAAGGCAAGAAGCTGCCCTTCATGTTCAGCCAGTCGCAGGCGATCCACGCGCGCTCGTGGGTGCCGCTGCAGGACACGCCGAGCGTTCGCTTCACCTACAGCGCGCACGTGGTCTCGCGCCCGGACGTGATGGTGCTGATGAGCGCCGACAACGACCCCAAGGCCGCGCGTGACGGTGATTACACCTTCAAGATGCCGCAGCCGATTCCTTCCTACCTGCTGGCGATCGCTGCGGGTGACCTGGTGTTCGAGCCGATCTCCGGCCGCTCCGGTGTGTGGGCTGAACCGACCATGGTCGGCAAGGCAGCGAAGGAGTTCGAAGACACCGAGAAGATGATCGGCGCCGCCGAAAAGCTGTACGGCGAGTACCGCTGGGGCCGCTACGACATGCTGGTGCTGCCGCCGTCGTTCCCGTTCGGCGGCATGGAAAACCCGCGCCTGACCTTCGCCACCCCGACCGTGATCGTGGGCGACAAGTCGCTGGTCTCGCTGGTCGCCCACGAACTGGCGCACAGTTGGTCGGGCAACCTGGTGACCAACGCCAGCTGGAAGGACATCTGGCTCAACGAAGGCTTCACCACCTACGTGCAGGGTCGCATCACCGAAGCGCTGTATGGCAAGGAAATGGCCGAGATGGAGCGGCAGATCGACCAGACCGACCTGTTGGCCGAGGTGAAGGACATGAGCCCGGCCGATCAGGCGCTGGCCCTGCCGCCGCTGAACGAACGTGACCCGGACGAGGCGCTGAGCCAGGTTGCCTATGTAAAGGGGTCCTGGTTCCTGGAGTTCCTGGAACAGCGCTTCGGCCGCGAGGTGTTCGATCCCTTCCTGCGTGGCTGGTTCAACGACCATGCCTTCCAGAGCGCGAACACCGATCAGTTCGTCGACTATCTGAAGAAGAACCTGCTCGACAAGAAGCCCGGCGCAGTGACGGATGCCGAACTGAAGGCATGGCTCGACGAGCCGGGCATCCCGGCATTCGCGGCCAAGGCGCAGTCGCGCAACTTCAGCAATGTCGATACCGCGCGCATTGCGTGGGAAGGTACCGGCAAGCTGCCCACCAACCAGCTGACCGCTGAATGGAGCACGCAGGAATGGGTGCGTTTCATCGACGGACTGGGCGCGAAGCAGCCGCTGGACAAGCTCACCGCGCTGGACCGTGCCTTCAAGTTCACCGGTACGCCGAACGGTGAAATCGCCATGCGCTGGTACCCGCTGGCGATCCGCAGTGGCTACGCTGAGGCGACTCCGGCCGCCGCCGAGTTCATCGAGCGGGTGGGCCGTCGCAAGCTGATCATGCCGATCTACGCCGAACTGGTGAAGACGCCGGAAGGTCTGGAGATTGCCAAGGCTGCCTTTGAAAAGGCCAAGCCGGGCTACCACCCGATCACCACCGGCTCGGTGCAGGACATGCTGTCCAAGGCCGAAGCCCAGTAACACCGAAAGCGGGTGCTGACGTCGGTCGGCACCCGCTCTTGCTGGAACGGGCGCGGTTGCTGGTGCCATCGCCGCTGCCTTCGTGATTGCGGTAGCGGTCGCTGCTGCCGTGCCGTTGCCGTTGCCGTTGTGTCGTCTTGGCCTTCGCGGTTCCGGTTGCCTTCGCGATCGCGGTTGCTCTCGCTGTAACTGTCGTTGCTGTTGCTGTTGCTGTCGCTGTCGCTGTCGCTGTCGCTGTTGCTGTCGCTGTTGCTCTCGCTGTCGCTGCTTGGTAGAGCCGACTTCAGTCGGCTTCCTGCCGCCAGCCGACTGAAGTCGGCTCTACCAATGCCAACCTCCTGCGCCGCTCGGGGCTAGACCGACGTATGTTCCAGTGCGTTCAGCGCCAGGAACATGTCCACGCACTCTTCCATCAATCGCTGCTGCGCTTCCGGTGCCAGCGGCGCCTGCCCCATTGCCACCTGCGGCCAGAACGCAAACGCCTTCAGCATGCCTTGCAGCTGATGCGCGGCTTCAGCCGGCGAGGGCAGTGTGCGCAGCCGACCATCCGCTTGTGCCGCCCGCATCCAGGCGGTCAGCCCTTCTTCTTTCTCCGCCAGCCGTTCCATCATCGCCCGCGCGCGCTCCGGGGCATGCACCAGTTCGGCGATCGCCACCCGCGACAGGTCGATGAAACTCTCATCGGCCATCAGCCGCATCTTCCTTGCGGCGAATCCCAGCAGTTGCGGACGAAGCGGCTGGGCTGGTGCGTAGTCCGGCGCATCCAGGTCTTGGCTGGCCTCCCACAGCTGCAACAGGATGGCGGTGAACAGCTCGTCCTTGCTGGCGAAGTGGTTATAGACCGTTCGCTTGGACACCTCTGCCGTGGCAGCGATCCGGTCCATGCTGGTGGCCGCGAACCCGAAGCTGCGGAACTCCGTCACGGCCGCCGCGAGGATGGCGGCGCGCTTGCGGTCGGTCAGGCGGGTAGGGCGGGTATCGGCACTCATACCGATATTTTACACCGTTCAGTTTACTTCCAACGAAATAGAAGTAGACTCTTCGGTGTACTTTTCAGGGCAAGCCCGAATGACCCGTCGCCTGCCGCGCTTCCTCCTCATTTCTACGGTATTGATCGCCATGACACTTGGCCTGCTGACCTGCGGCGCGCGTCCTGCCGCTTCCTACGAAGAATCTCCCCAGTACCAGGATGGACGCTTCCACAATCCCGCGGGCAAGTCGTCGCTGGGATTCGTCGGCACCCTGGGGGTGCTCTGGCGCTTCATGGTGGACAAGCCCAAGGATGCCACCCCGCCCGCACCGATTCCGGTGCATGCGTTGACCCGCCAGGACCTGCTGGACGCGCCGGACGACAGTCTGTGGCGGCTGGGACACTCCACCGTGCTGATGAAGTTGGATGGTCATTTCTGGCTGACCGACCCGGTTTTTTCCGAGCGCGCCTCGCCGATGTCGTTCATGGGACCCAAGCGCTTCCATGCGCCACCGCTTGATATTGAAGCGTTGCCGCCGCTGACCGGCGTGATCATTTCCCATGACCACTACGACCACCTGGACCACGATGCCATCCGTGCGCTGGCGCCGAAGGTCGACCACTTCATCACCGCGCTGGGTGTGGGGGATCGATTGCGGGCGTGGGGCGTGCCCGCCGACAAGATCCAGCAGCTGGACTGGTGGCAGGAGACCCAGGTGCACGGTCTGAAGATCGCTGCCACGCCGGCACAGCATTTCTCCGGTCGTGGCGTGTCCGATGGCAACCGCACGTTGTGGGCGTCGTGGGTGATCGACAGTGGACGCAAGCGCATTTTCTTCAGTGGTGACAGCGGCTACTTCGACGGCTTCGCCCAGATCGGCGAACGGTACGGTCCGTTCGACCTGACGCTCGTCGAGACCGGCGCTTACGACGCCGACTGGGCCGACGTGCACATGCAGCCCGAACAGAGTCTCCAGGCGCATCTGGATGTCCGCGGCAAGGTGATGATGCCGATCCACAACGGCACCTTCGACCTGGCGCTGCATCCGTGGACGGAACCCTTCGAGCGCATCACCGCGCTGGCGCAGGAACAGGGTGTGGTGCTGACGGCACCGCAGATGGGCGAGCGGTTGGATATCGGTGCACCGGCGCCATCCACCCAGTGGTGGCGGCAAGTGCGGTAACGCGGCAGGGAACGGGCAGGTGGCCAGGTGGATCGTTGGATCCGCGGCCGGTGGATCGGTGGACGGTGGATCGTTCGACGGGTGGACGGGTGGATCGGCGGCCGGTGGATGGTGGACGGGGGATCGGTCGAACGGTGCACGGTTGGACGGGTGGACGGTGGATCGGTGGAACGTTGGATCGTTGGATCGTTGGATCGGTGGATCGGTGGATCGTTGGATCGTTGGATCGTTGGATCGTTCGACCGGTAGAGCCGACTTCAGTCGGCTTGCCTGCAGCCGACTGAAGTCGGCTCTACCAGGGCGGGAGATGCAGCCGACTGAAGTCGGCTCTACCGGGGCAGGAGATGCAGCCGACTGAAGTCGGCTCTACAGTAGGGGTTCAACGACCACACGCGGAGCCTGCATGAAACACCTGATTCTCGTTGCCACCTGCGCGCTGGCGCTGGTCGCCTGTAGCGACCCGGAGGCCGAGCGCCAGGCGCAGCAGGCGGCGGCCGCCGCCGCCCAGGCGCAGAAGGAAACCAAGGCCGACGAGGTGGCCAAGCAGTACGACACCGCCGTGGCAGCGCAGGAATGGGAGCGGGCCCGCATCCACGGCGGGTCATTGCTGGATGTCTACAAAGGAACGGCCGCGGCTGCTCGCATCGAAGCGGGATTCGCTGACGTGAAGGCCAAGGCCGACGAAGCGCGCGACCTGCGCCGGATGCAGGCGCTGTGGCAGTACAACCAGATTCCCGTTGGCACCAAGGGAACGCAGCGGTCCGCATCGATCTACGGCAAGGAGCGCGTCGACGTCGACGGAAGTGGCCCCAAGCCGGTGCAGTTGGTCTTCCGCGATCATCCCGAGTGGAAACGGCATGCGTACCTGGTGCTGCAGGCTGGTGATTTCCGTTGCCCCGGCGGCTGCAAGGTGCAGGTCAGCGTGGACGGTGGAACCCCGCGCGCGATGGCCGCGTGGCGTCCGGATACCGATGAGGCGATCGCCATGTTCATCACCGACAACGCCGCGCTGTGGAAGCTGGCGCGTCAGGCCAAGGCAATCAGCATCGAGTTCCCGGTGAAGGCCGGCGGTACGCGCACGGCCGTCTTTGAAACCGGCGGCCTGGATGCGAGCCAGATGCCGTGGAAATGATGCAGCCGATGCCGCCGGCCGGCCATGCCGTTCTTTCGGGCGTGCGTCATTGGATATTCGACCTGGACGGCACGCTGACCGTGGCCGTGCACGATTTCGCCGCCATCAAGCGCGCGCTGGACATAGCCGCGCATGAAGACATCATCGAGCATCTGGTTGCACTGCCCGACGAGGATGAGCGGGCCAAGCGCGCCTGGCTTTTCGATCATGAGCGTGAGCTGGCGCTGGGCGCGCAGGCGGCCATCGGCGCGGTGGCGTTACTGCGCGCGATGCACGGGAGTGGCTGCGAGCTCGGAATCCTCACTCGCAATGATCATGCGGTGGCCAAGCTGACCTTGGAGGCGATCGGGGTGGCCGATCTGTTCGCCGATGATCACATCATCGGCCGCGATGAGGCCGAACCCAAGCCGTCGCCGGCCGGCATCGTGTACCACCTGCAGCGCTGGGGTGTCGAAGCGGCACAGGTGGCGATGGTGGGGGATCACCGCATGGACCTGGCGGCGGGACGTGCTGCGGGCACGCAGACGGTGCTGGTCAATACACCGGGTGACCCATGGCCTGGGATGGCAGACTGGCGTTTCGCGGACTGCGCGGCGCTGCAGTCGGCGTGGCGGCAGCACACATGACGCGGTAACGCGTGGAGGTAGAGCCGACTTCAGTCGGCTGCGGTGCATGATCACTGCCAGCCGACTGAAGTCGGCTCTACCTTGGGGGTTCGCGATTGCTGTCAGCCGACTTAAGTCGGCTCTACCCGGGAAACGGGGGCTGCCGCTGCGCTCGCCGAGCATGGCTCGGCGCTACCAGGCGAATGCGGCGCAGCGTCCCTCGGCTTCAGACGTTCAGTGCGTAACCGAACTGCTGCTTGAACTGCTCGTTGAACTCGTCGAAGGTGAAACGCTGGTTCTGCGTGCCCGGGTGCTCCACCTTCAGCGCGCCCATCAGGTTGCCCATGCGGCCGATGGTCAGCCAGTCGAAGCCCTTCTGGATGCCGTAGATCAGGCCGGCACGGAAGGCGTCGCCGCAACCGGTCGGGTCCACTACGCGGCGTTCGTGCGCCGGCGGGATGTCGTAGCTCTTTTCAGGGGTGTGGATGACCGCACCCTTGGGGCCGCGCGTGGTGATGTAGGCCTGTACGCGGCTGACGATTTCCTTCTCGTCCCAGCCGGTGCGTTCCTGCAGCAGGTTCGACTCGTAATCGTTGACCACCACGTAATCCGCCTGCTCGATGAACGTGCGCAGCTCCGGACCGTTGAACAGCGGCATGGCCTGGCCGGGATCGAAGATGAAGGGCACGCCGTCTTCGTGGAACTCCAGCGCGTTCTGGATCATGCCTTCGCGGCCATCCGGGCCGACCAGGCCCAGGCTGACGCCCGGCACGTCGCGCACGTGGTTCTCATACGAACGCATCATCGCGCCGGGATGGAAGGCGGTGATCTGGTTGTTGTCGTGGTCGGTGGTGATGAAGGCCTGCGGGGTGAACAGCTCGTCGATTACGCGTACCCGGGACAGGTCGATGCCCAGTGCATCGAAATGTTCACGATAGGGGCCGAAATCGGTGCCCACCGTGCCCATCGGGATCGGGTCGCCGCCCAGCAGGTGCAGGTTGTAGGCGATGTTGCCGGCGCAGCCGCCGAACTCGCGGCGCATGCGCGGCACCAGGAACGACACATTCAGGATGTGCACCTTGTCCGGCAGGATGTGATTCTTGAACTGGTCCGGGAACACCATGATGGTGTCGAAGGCAAGAGAACCACAGATCAAAGCGGACATCGATGTAAGCCTATGCGGGAATGGGTGGAGTGCGTGCCGCAGGGCGGGCAGGCAAACGGCGCCCGTGGGCGCCCGACGGCGCAAAGGTTACCGGCTGGAGCGGCGTAAGGGTAGCGCCGGACCGTGCGGGGCGCGCTGTCGTCTGCTGTGGCACCACGCGGCAGCGGCGAGGAGTACGATGGTCGCCAAACCTGTACCAATCCAGCCGAAAGCCTCTGAATACGCGGGTTCAGCTGGATATGTCCTTGCTCGCAGGGGGGCGGGTTGCTAGGCTTGCACGTCTCGATTTCTGCCCATATTCCGCCACTCCAGGCAGAGGCAGCGCACCTCCTCAGGATCACTTCCTCGATGTTCAAGAAACTCCGCGGCATGTTCTCCAATGACCTGTCCATCGATCTGGGCACGGCCAATACCCTCATCTACGTGCGCGGGCAGGGAATCGTGCTGAACGAGCCGTCCGTGGTCGCCGTGCGCCAGGACCGTGCCATCGGAGGCACCCGATCGGTGGCCGCAGTGGGCACCGAGGCCAAGCAGATGCTGGGCCGTACACCGGGCCATATCACCACCATCCGCCCGATGAAGGACGGCGTCATCGCCGATTTCACCTACACCGAGGCGATGCTCAAACACTTCATCAAGAAGGTGCACAAGTCGCGCTTCCTGCGCCCGAGCCCGCGCGTGCTGGTGTGCGTGCCGGCCGGCTCCACCCAGGTGGAGCGTCGCGCCATCAAGGAATCGGCCGAAGAGGCCGGTGCGCGTGATGTGTTCCTGATCGAAGAGCCGATGGCGGCCGCGATCGGCGCCGGCATGCCGGTGACCGAAGCGCGGGGTTCGATGGTCATCGACATCGGCGGCGGCACCACCGAAGTCGCCGTGATCTCGCTGAACGGCATCGTCTACTCGGCCTCGGTCCGTATCGGCGGCGACCGCTTCGATGAGTCCATCACCAATTACGTGCGTCGTAACCACGGCATGCTGATTGGTGAAGCCACCGCCGAGCGCATCAAGGTGGAGCTGGGTTGCGCCTACCCGCAGGCGGAAGTGATCGAGATGGAGATCTCCGGCCGCAACCTCGCCGAGGGCGTGCCGAAGATGATCAAGATCACCTCCAACGAAGTGCTTGAAGCGCTGCACGAGCCGCTGTCGGGCATCGTCAGCGCGGTCAAACTGGCGCTGGAGCAGACGCCGCCGGAGCTGTGCGCCGACGTCGCCGAGCGCGGCATCGTGCTCACCGGTGGTGGTGCGTTGCTGCGCGACATGGATCGCCTGATCTCTGAAGAAACCGGCCTGCACGTGCAGGTGGCCGATGATCCGCTGACCTGCGTGGCCCGCGGTGGCGGTCGCGCGCTGGAACTGGTGGACATGCACGGCAACGAGTTCTTTGCGCCGGAGTAAGCCCGGCCGGCTTGTCGTGAGCGCCGCGCCCTTCCGGCGTACGGCCTGCCTGCATGGCAGACCGGCACCGGCGGGGCGCCGTCGTGTTTCCTTCCCGATTCTTTTCTGCTGAAGCTGCATCGTGCCGCCCTACGCCGGACCCCCCATTGCTTCCCGCTCCGGCGATGCCGCGAGCCCGCTGCGGCTGCTCACCTACCTGGTGCTGGCGATCACCCTGATCGTGCTGGACGACCAGGCGGGCTGGCTGGCGCGCCTGCGCGAGCAGGCCAATGTGCTGGTGCAGCCGGCGTGGAACCTGGCGGGCCTGCCCGGGCGGCTGGGCAACCAGGTGCGCGACAACGCGGCCAGCCATGGCCAGCTGGTGGCGGAGAACCGGCAGCTGCGCAACAGCCTGCTGGTGGCGAATGCGCGGCTGACCCGGCTGCAGACCGCTGCGCTGGACAACGCGCAGTTGCGTGAACTGTTGAACGTCGCCGAGCGCAGCGGGTTGGATGTGCAGCTGGCGCCGATCCTCGATATCGACCTGGACCCGGTGAAACAGCGCCTGGTACTGGCGGCTGGCACCCGTGAGGGCGTGCACGTAGGTCAGGCGGTGATCGATGCCGGCGGCCTGATGGGGCAGGTGATCAGTGTGACCGGCAGCACCTCCACCGTGCTGCTGCTGACCGACCCGGACCATGCGGTGCCGGTGACGGTGGCGCGCAACGGCGTGCGGCTGATCGTCTATGGCCGTGGCGACACGCTGGAGCTGCGTGACATTCCGCTG
This sequence comes from Stenotrophomonas sp. CFBP 13718, assembly GCF_014842145.1. NCBI lineage: Bacteria > Pseudomonadati > Pseudomonadota > Gammaproteobacteria > Lysobacterales > Lysobacteraceae > Stenotrophomonas > Stenotrophomonas sp. CFBP 13718. The sequence goes on along the minus strand of NZ_JACYVC010000002.1, from coordinate 416,162 downwards.
AGTGCCGGGGTGGAAGTGGGCGATGAGATCGTCACCTCTGGACTGGGCGGACGGTTCCCGGTGGGATTCCCGGTCGGCACCATCGCGGCGCTGCGCCCGGATGACACCCACGCCTTCCTGGTGGGCGAACTGAAGCCGGCCGCCGCGCTGGATCGCGGCCGCGACGTGCTGCTGCTGCGGCCCGGTTCGCCGATCCGCATCCCGCCGCCGCCCCCGGTCAACACGGACGCGGCTTCGGTAGCGCCGAGCGATGCTCGGCGAGCACCCACCGACGCAGCCACGACGGCTGACGGCCAGCGGCCGTCACTACCAGGCAACGCATCGTCACCACCGACCGCCCCCACGACGGAGACACGCCCGTGAGCCGCCTGCGCGACAACCGCTGGGTGCTGCCGGTCAGCGTGATCGCCGCCCTGATGCTGGGCTTGCTGCCGTTGCCACCGTTCCTGCAGCCATTGCGCCCTTACTGGCTGGCCCTGGTGCTGGCTTACTGGGTCATTGAAGCGCCTGAACGGGTCGGGCTGGGCGTGGCCTTCGCCAGCGGCGTCGTCGCCGATTTCCTCTATGGCGGCGTGCTGGGCGAGCAGGCGCTGCGCCTGGTGATCCTGGCTTTCATCCTGCAACGCTTCCGTGCGCGCATCCGGTTCTTCCCGATGTCGCAGCAGATCCTCGCCATCGGCGGCCTGCTGTTCAACGACCGCATCGTCAGCGCCGTGGTGCACATCGTGGTCGGCGAGCCGACCCTGCCGTGGGCCTATTGGTGGGCCCCGTTGCTGGGTATGGCGTTGTGGCCGCTGGTATTCGTGCTGCTGGACGCGGTGCGTTTCGGACGGCGCGGTCGCTGAGATGGGCATGCCGATATGAGCACCCGCCGCCCGGTCAAGAATCCGCACGCCGAGGCCGAGCAGTTCCGCCGTCGCGCGGTGCTCGGTTTCCTGGCCGTGGTGCTGTGCCTGGGCGGGCTGGGCGCGTGGTACTTCAAGCTGCAGGTGCTGGACCACGAGATCTACACCACGCGCTCGGATGCCAACCGCATCAAGCCCCGTCCGGTGGTGCCCGGTCGCGGGATGATCTACGACCGCAATGGCCGCCTGCTGGCCGAGAACGTGCCGGCCTTCCGTCTGGACGTCACCCCGGACAAGGTCAAGGACATGGACGCCACCTTGGCCGGGCTGGCGAAAATCTTCCCGCTGAGCGAGGAAGAAATCGAGGCCTTCAACCGTTCGCGCAAGGCGCGTCGCAGCTTCCTGCCGGTGACCCTGAAGCTGCGCGTCAGCGAAGAAGAAATGGCGCGCTTCGCGGTGGACCGCTGGCGCTTCCCCGGGGTCGAGCTGGAGCCCTACCTGACCCGCCGCTATCCCTTTGGCGACCTGTTCGCGCATGTGATCGGCTACGTGGGCCGGGTGGATGACAAAGACCTGGAAATGCTCGGCGAGGGCAATGCCGCGCTGACCCATATCGGCAAGTCCGGGCTGGAGCGTTATTACGAACAGCAGCTGCGCGGCAAGGTCGGCTACGAACAGGTGGAAACCAATGTGCAGGGGCGGGCGATCCGTACGGTCGGCCGCGTGGCCGCCCAGTCGGGCACCGACCTGCGGCTGTCCATCGATGCCGACCTGCAGCGGGCCATGGTGGCTGCCTTCGGCGTGCAGGAAGGCGCGGCGGTGGCGATGGATCCGCGTACCGGCGAAGTGCTGGCGATGGTCAGCCTGCCTTCGTATGACGCCAATCTGTTCGTCAACGGGATATCGCACGCCGACTTCCGCGCGCTCAACGATAATCCCTCACGCCCGCAGTTCAACCGGCTGGTGCTGGGCGGTGTGGCACCGGGCTCCACGCTGAAGCCGTTGATCGCACTGGCCGGGCTGGATGCCGGCGTGCGCCGGCCGGAAGACAAAGTGCTGTCGACGGGCATGTTCTACCTGCCCGGCACCAGTCGCGGCTGGGGCGACGCCAACCGCGGTGGCCATGGCTGGACCGATCTGCGCAAGTCCATCGCACAGTCGGTCAACACGTACTACTACCGATTGGCGTTGGATCTTGGTATCGAGCGCTTCGACCACTACATGGGCTATTACGGCTTCGGGGCACCGACCGGCATCGACCTGACCGGCGAGATCGGGGGCATCCTGCCGTCGCCGGCGTACAAGATGAAATCGCGCAAAGAGCGCTGGTACCCCGGCGACACGGTGAACGTCAGCATCGGCCAGGGCGATTGGAAGGTGACGCCGCTGCAACTGGCGCACGGGGTAAGCGGCATCGCCAGCGGCCAGCTGCGCACGCCGCACCTGGTGATGCAGCAGCGCGATGGCTTCGATAGTGACTGGACCATCACGCCGCCCAGCGAAACCAAACCGATCAGCCCGAATCCAAACAACGTGCAGGCCGTGCGCGAAGGCATGATGGCCACCATGCAGCCAGGTGGCAGTGGCGCGCGCATGGCGGCCGGCGCGTCGTATGTGATGGCGGGAAAGACCGGCACCGCGCAGGTGATCAGCCGCAAGGGCACCGCCGCGGTGGATCCGCGCAGCCTGCCGCTGCACCTGCGCCACCGCTCTTTGTTCGTCGGCTTCGCGCCGGCCGACAATCCGGTGATCGCTATCGCCGTGGCGGTGGAAGGCGGCGGCTACGGCGGGTCGGCGGCGGCCCCGATCGCGCGCAAGGTCTTTGATGCGTGGCTGCTGGGCAAGATGCCGGAGGGCGTGCTGCCGCTGGATGTAGAGCGTGGCAGCGTGGCGTTCGGCGGCACCGTGTTCGATAACGAAGACAACGCAGCGCGCGCGAACGGAGAAGCCGCGGCGCTGGCGGCCGGTGATCTGCCGGTGCAGGTCGGTCTGCCGTCCCCGCAGGCAGTGCCCGCCGGGCAGGGCGCGGCGCCACCGACTGAACCCGCCCCGGTAGCGCCGAGCCCTGCGCGGCGAGCAGCCCCCTCGGAGCCTGCCACCCCGGTAGCGCCGAGCCATGCTCGGCGGACGCCCCCCTCGGAGCCCGCCACCCCGGTAGCGCCGAGCCATGCTCGGCGGATACCCCCCTCGGAGCCCGCCCGATGAAGGATTTCCTGCGCTGGGCCGGCGACATGCTGGTGCGCTTCTTCAGCACGCTGGACTGGATGCTGTGTGCCGCCTTGGGCGCACTGATGCTGATCGGTCTCGCCACGCTGAAAAGCGCGGGTGGCGACGGGCTGGTCTTCGCCCAGGGCGCACGCTTCGCCGTTGGCCTGGCGGCCATGTGGGGCATATCACGCGTGCCGATCCTGCGCATCCGCTCGGTGACGCCGATGATCTACGCCATTTCGATGATCCCGCTGCTGGCGGTGTTCGCGATCGGTACCGGCAAGTACGGCCGGCAATGGCTGGACCTCAAGCTCTTCTACCTGCAGCCGGCCGAACTGCTGAAGGTCAGCCTGCCGATGATGGTGGCCTGGTACCTGCACCGCATGCCGTTGCCGCCCCGTTTCACGACGGTGCTGGTCAGCCTGCTGATCATCGGCGCACCGACGGCGGCGGTGATGCTGCAGCCGGACTTCGGCACCGCCGTGCTGATCGCCGCCAGCGGCGTGTTCGTGCTGCTGCTGGCCGGCCTGCCGTGGTGGTGGGTCGGGCTGGGCGTGGGCGGCATCGCCGCGGTCGCACCGGTCGCCTGGTTCTGGCTGCTGATGCCGTACCAGAAAGACCGCATCATGATGTTCCTCGACCCGGAGATGGATGCGCTGGGCGCGGGCTGGAACATCATCCAGTCGAAGATCGCCATTGGATCGGGTGGCCTGGAGGGCAAGGGCTGGGGCCAGGGCTCGCAGTCGCACCTGAACTTCATCCCGGAGCAGACGACGGACTTCGCATTTTCGGTGCTGAGCGAAGAGTTCGGCTGGATGGGCGTCGCGCTGGTGCTGGCGCTGTATCTGGTGGTGATCGGGCGTTGCCTGTGGATCGCCGGACAGTCGCGGGATTCCTACTCGCGCCTGCTGGCCGGCGCCACCGGCCTGGCCTTCTTCGTCTACGTACTGGTCAACGGCGGCATGATTTCCGGCCTGTTGCCCGTGGTGGGCGTACCCATGCCCCTGATCAGCTACGGCGGCACCTCGGCGGTATCCTTGCTGGCAGGCTTCGGTCTGGTGATGGCCGTACGCAGTCACAACCCGGTTCACGGCGGCTACCGATAGAGCCGACGCGGTAGAGCCGGCGCGGTAGAGCCGACTTCAGTCGGCTTGCCTCACCACGCGCGTGAAGCGCAGCCACGGTAGAGCCGACTTCAGTCGGCTTCTCTCACCACGCGCGTGAAGCCCAGCCGACTGAAGTCGGCTCTACCAGGCTACGCGCGTGAAGCCCAGCCGACTGAAGTCGGCTCTACCAGGCCGAGCGTTGAAGGGCATCCGAGGTAGAGCCGACTTCAGTCGGCTTGCCGGACCGGGCGCGGAAGTGCAGCCGACTGAAGTCAGCTCTACCCCAGCAAGGCGTCGTGAAGATTTCACACATCAAATCTGCTCTAGATCACACTTCTTAACGAATTTTTGATTTTGATCAATGGATTTGTCGCAAACCCCCTGCACAATGGCGGCCTGTCATGCAGGGCGCGTTCATCTAGCGCCGACCTGCGGACAGGAGCAGCAAGACCGCACGTTAGCCACCTGCTCTGGGGAGATGCAGGCGGCCCAATCGCATGGTCCGGCAGGCCGGTTGCGCCCGTAGGGGGATGGGGGCGCAACCGGTTTGTTGTCACTGCTTTTTTCACGCAGGATTTACAAAGGTTGACTCACTTAATCAATCCTTTGCTATTCATGGTCTTAGGGGTTTTATTTCATCCATGACCTGCTAACCTGCGGCGATGATCCGACGTACTCTGGCCTGCATGCTCACCCTCGGCCTGGTCGCTTGCGCGACTCAGCCGTCGAGTCCTCCATCGCCTTCGCAGGCCACCGTTGCGCCGCATGAACCGGCCAGCGGACACACCAAGGGACCGGCGGAAGCCGCGCCCGAGGCCGCTGCGGCTACCGCACCGCCGGTCGACCTGACGCCCGTCCCGTTCGACGTCGCGCGCGCCAATTTCATCCGCGATACCGCTGCCGCGCACAAACTTGATCCTGCCTATATCGCCAGCGTGCTCGACCAGGCGCAGGTGCGTCCGACGATCATTGCGGCGATGTCGCGTCCGGCAGAACGGGTCAAGCCGTGGAACGAGTACCGGCCGATCTTCATCAGCCAGGCACGCATCGACGGCGGAAAGAAGTTCCTGGCCGAACATCGGGATGAGCTGATGCGCGTGCAGCAGCGCACGGGCGTGCCGGCCGAGGTGATCGTGGCCATCATCGGCGTGGAAACCAGCTATGGCGGCAACACCGGCAACCACCGGGTGCTCGATGCGCTCTACACACTGGCCTTCTATTACCCGCGCAGCGGCGATCCCGCCAAGCTCGAACGCGAGGTGCGGCGCGAGCTGTTCTTCCGCGACGAATTGGCCAAGGCGTTCGTTCTCGCACGTGATGAAAAGCTCGACATCACGACGCTGAAAGGCAGTTATGCCGGTGCCATGGGCATGGGCCAGTTCATGCCGTCCAGCTATCTGGATTACGCAGTGGACGGCAACGGCGATGGTCGCCGTGACCTGTTCAACAGCTACGACGACGTGTTCTCGTCCATCGCCAATTACTTCGTCAAGAAGGGCGGCTGGGTGCGCGGCGGGCAAGTAGCGGTGCCGGCTACGCTGGCCACCGGCCGCGAAGAGTTCAATCCGACCGAGTGGAAGCCCACCTGGTCGCTGCAGGATCTGGCCGCACGCGGTTATCAGCCGGTCGGCGCGGTGCAGCCGGGCGCGACCGCCACGCCGATCACGCTTGAAGGCAGCACCGGCAAACAGTACTGGCTGGGCTTCCAGAACTATTACGCCATCACCCGTTACAACATCTCCAAAATGTACGCGATGGCGGTATTCCAGCTGTCGCAGGCCATCGCAGGACAGGAGTTGCCGCCGGCATGAACATCAGATGGTGGGTCCCCGGAGCGTTGATCCTTGCGCTGGCCGCATGCAGCAGCGCGCCCAAGAAACCCGGCGGAACCGCCATCGGTCCGGGCAAGCCACCCGGCACCGTCGTGCAGGGCAAGGGCAGCAGCCGACCGGCCCACTGCCCTGATGGCTCGCCGTATGCAGCGGCGGCGGAGGATCTGGCCACGCGCGGAAACTACACCGCCGGCGGTCTGTACAAGCCGGGGGTGAAAGACACCACCCCGACGTACATTCCCAACGTAGCGTGCATCCCGGAGCCGGAAGTGCAGGATCTGGCGCGCTCGCCGATCGGCAACAAGACGCCGTATGAAGTGCTGGGCAAGCAGTACAAGGTGATGGACAGCACCAAGGGCTATGCGGAAAAAGGCACGGCTTCTTACTACGGTGCCAAGTTCCATGGCCGCCTGACCTCCAACCGGGAGGTCTATGACATGTACCAGTTCACCGCCGCCCACAAGACGTTGCCGCTGCCCAGCTTCGCGCGCGTGACGAACCTGGACAACGGCGAGTCGGTGATCGTGCGGGTGAACGACCGCGGCCCCTTCCACGACGGCCGGGTGATCGACCTGAGTTACGCCGCAGCCGTGCGATTGGGCATCACCCAGCGCGGCACGGGCAATGTGGAAGTCAGTGCGCTGCAGCCGGGTGAGGGCAATCTGTTGGCCAGCGCCAAGCCCACCCGTGCCGAGCGCCGCGCCACCACGATGGTCGCTGCCGCTGATGCCGCACCGTCGGCCATCGACAGCCTGGTCAACCGTCTGCCACCGGCGTCGGCCCCTGTTGCCGCCGCCGCCGCCGCCATCGCAGCGCCCGCACCGCGCACCGCTGCCGTCGCGGGCAAGCCGCCGACCGGCCCGGAGGCCTACCGCTACCGCGTTGCCGACAGTGCGAAGCCCGGATCGGCCGACAATTTCGACCGCTGGATGCGCGACAACAACGTGCGCGTCGCCACCGGCAAGCCGACTACCCCGGTAGCGACGGTCGCCGGCCGTCAACCTGATAAGTCCCCCGCAGCGGCATTGACGGCAGCCCCCCGTCAACCGGGCCCCGCCGTCGCCGCCAAGTCAACCTCGACCGCCACGCTGTCCCAGCAGGTGCTGGGCAACGTGCTGCTGCAGGTCGCCAGTTTCGCCAGCCGTGACAACGCCACCCGCGCCCAGGGCCAGCTCACCGCTGCCGGCATCGTCGGCGCGACCATCAGCGATATCGCCGCCGGGGGCCGCACGCTCTGGCGCCTGCGCGTACCCGCCAACGATCACGCCAATGCCACGGAACTCGCTGGCCGCATCGCCGGTCTGGGGTTCGGCGCACCGCAGATCGTCAAGGAATGATCGGCAGCGGCAGGCGACCGCCGCCTGCCGCGCCCGCGCCGTGACCGCCTACAATGGCGTTCGCGTTCACCATCTCGCCTATCCAGCCGTATTCCGGCCGCTCCAGGAGTCTGCAGTCCCATGAAATTCCGTTTCGCTGCCACCGCGCTGGCCGCCACCCTGGTGGTCGGTCTGGCCCATGCCCAGACCGCGCTGCCGACGCCGGCTGCCCCGGCAGCGGCCACTGCGCCGACTACCGTCGCCACGCCGCCCGCACCGGTGCCCAGCGTGTCCAAGGCCTGGATCCTGATGGATTACGCCTCCGGCCAGATCCTCGCCGGTGAGAACGTCGACGCCCAGTTGGCGCCGGCCAGCATCACCAAGGTGATGACCAGCTATGTCGTCGCGGCCGAAGTGAAGAACGGCAAGGTCAAGCCGGACGATCAGGTGATGATGAGCGAGCGCGCCTGGCGCGAAGGCGGCGCGGGCACGGATGGCAGCTACAGCGGCTTCCCGGTCAACCAGACGGCGCGTCTGGAAGACATGGAAAAGGGCATGGCGATCCAGTCCGGCAACGATGCCGCGATCGCCCTGGCCGAACACGTGGCCGGCAGCGAAGAAGCCTTCGCCTCGCTGATGAACAGCTATGCCGCCAAGATCGGCATGAAGAACTCGCACTTCGTCAATGCGCACGGCCTGACCGCCGAAGGTCATCACAGCACCGCACACGATCTGGCCCTGCTGGGCCGCGCTTTCGTGCGCGACTACCCGGAAACGTACGCCTACAACAAGGTGAAGGAATTCACCGTGGGCAACATCAAGCAGCCCAACCGCAACCTGCTGCTGTGGCGCGACGGCACGGTGGATGGCATCAAGACCGGCCATACCTCGGCGGCCGGTTACTGCCTGATGAGTTCAGCGCAGCGCGGTGACCAGCGCCTGATCGCAGTGGTGCTGGGCGGCGCGTCGGAAAAGCAGCGTGCCGATGACAGCCTGGCCCTGCTCAACTGGGGCTTCCGCTTCTTCGAGACTCACCGCCTGTATGAACCGGGCAAGGTCGTGGCCGAGCACAAGGTGTGGAAGGGCAAGGTCGACAACGTGCAGTTGGGTGTTGCGCAGCCGATGCTGGTCAGCCTGCCGCGTGGTCGCTACAACGATCTGAAGCCGAGCATCGACGTGCCCAAGAGCCTGACGGCGCCGTTCACTGCCGGCCAGCAGATCGGCACGCTGAAGGTGACCCTGGATGGCAAGGTCGTCGCGCAGGCGCCGCTGGTTGCGATCGCTGCTGTTGAAGAAGCTGGCTTCTTCAAGCGCCTGTGGGACAGCTTCTGGATGTGGTGGGAATCCGAATAATCCGCTAGCGACGGCCGCTGGCCGTCAAGCCGTGGCGCAGACCATGGCGCTAACCCAGGGTAGAGCCGACTTCAGTCGGCTGCTTCCCGCCAGCCGACTGAAGTCGGCTCTACGAGGGACTGGCCCATGCAGCCGACTGAAGTCGGCTCTACCAGGCCATGGCGCCCGGTAACCGGTAGCGCCGACCCATGGTCGGCGAGCGCAGCGGGCCGTTGGCGGACCAATTCCGCCGAGCACGGCGCGGCGCTACCGCACTCTTTACAGGTTGCCTGATAGACGCTTTCGTCCAAGCACCCGCACGCTGTGCAGGCTGGTTGCAACCGCACCAGCCGGGATTGGCATCCTGTAAGAGCGTTTTGTTGTCACAGACTTGATGCACGCAAAGCATTGAGCAGAATGCACCGACTTCCGCGTCTGCGGCGGACGGTGCGTGGGGGATCCCGGGATCCCGCCGGTATGTCTTTCTGTGGCGACACGCTCACCGGTATGCCAACCCGCACCGTCCGCCACCTTGCATTCCGGCAGGTGGCCCGCACGCACTGCGAGGTATCCCTGCATGCTTGAACGCCAGTCCGCCAATGCACGCTTGCACGCCCTGATCGGCGACGCCGCCAACACGCTATCGCCGGCCCACATCGAGCGCATCGCCGCCAAGCTGGCCGAGGCCGCCGCGCCAACGCCCCAGCCTGCGCTGCTGGCCCAATTGCAGCAGATGAAGCCGGACCGCTGCGCCAACGGATCGCCGTGGGCGGAGAATCGACTGAACGCGGGCCGCTGCAACGACCTGGCCAGCGCCAGCCGCTGCCTGCACAGCCTGGCCAGCGTGCTGCGCCTGCTGCACGCCGCTCAGCTGACCGCCAGCGAAGCCGAGCTTGATCAGCAACTGGGTGCGTGTGAGATCGACGGTCTGCTGCACGCTGCGCGCTGTCTGGCGGATTCGGCTGCCAGCGCGCTACACGCCCCCACCATGGGCGTATGAGTCCCAGCCCCGCTGCTGCTGGAAACCCATACGAATCCGTAGGGAACGGGAGCGTGGCGGCGTTCTAGGACCGGACCGATGGGGTCAAAACACCCGAAAGAGAACGATGGCGTAATTCCGGAAACCCGGAACTCAGATAACGCCATCGCAGTCACCAGCACGACGGATCCCGTCGCGCACTCATCGGGAAAACCCTCATGAATGCTGTCTACAAACTGATCTTCAATCTTTCTACCGGGACGTGGGCCGTGGCCTCCGAGCTGACCGCATCGCGCGGCAAGAAGAGCCGCACCCGCCTTGCCGCCGCCATGGCCGTTGCCCTGGTGATGCCGGCCGGTGCCGCACTGGCTGCCGACTCGCCGACTGCGCTGCAGTGCGCGGTGAACGAAGCGGTCTCGGCCGACGGCCTGCGTTGCGAGGAGTCGTCTTCGACGACAACCATGTCAGGCGGCATCGGCACCCAGCAGCTTGGGACACTTGAGGACAATCTGGCCTTCGGCGATCCCCGCGTCAACGGTTCCACCGCTCCCTCGGCATCGGGGGCCAATTCCGTTGCTCTCGGCCGCAACAGTCAAGCAACTGCCGTCAGTTCAACCGCACTAGGTTTTTCCGCCCTCGCTACGGGTGACGGCTCTACTGCAGCCGGTGTCACCGCCTCCGCAGCAGGCCTGAATTCCGTAGCGATGGGCCTCGCAGCCTCCGCTGGGGGGGATCGCGCCATTGGTATCGGCAATGGGGCCAACGCGAGTTTGAATGACGCCATTGCGATCGGCGATGCCTCGACAGCAAGTGCGGCTGACGCTATCGCAATCGGGTCCCAGCTCCGGAATGCAGGCGCCAGCTCAATCCTGCTGGGTAACAATTTCGTAGAGGTCGATGCCGGTAGCAGCGGTGCTTTTGTTGTTACGCCGCAAGGCGGTACTGCTAGTGCGTATGCAACTCCGGTCCTGAACTCCGCCAACGCAGTCGCTATTCTCGGCAGCGTGCAGAACGCACCGAACGGCGTCGCGATCGGTAGCGCCAGCTCGGCCACCGCAGCGGGTGCCGTGGCATTGGGTGCAGGCTCACTGGCAGACGTCGCCAACACCGTCTCGGTAGGCACTGCAGCCGCGCAGCGCAAGATCGTCAACATGGGCGCCGGCACCGCTGCGACCGATGCCGTCAACGTCAGCCAGCTGACCCCGGTCATTGCCGGTCTTGGCGGCGGCGCGAATATCAACGCCGCCGGCGTTGTCACCGGCCCGAACTATGCCTTCAAGGACGGCACGATCTACAACAATGTCGGCGGTGCGCTGGGTGATCTGGATACGCGTGTCAGCGGCATGGCCGCCGGCGTCGGCTTGGTCAGCTACGACGTGGACAGCGAGACGGTGCAGGTCGCAAAGGACATCAGCGGCGGTTCGGTCAGCTTCGCCGGTCAGGGCGGGGCATCACGCGTCGTCTCGGGTGTGGCCAACGGCAGTGTGGCCGCAGGCAGCACGCAGGCCATCAACGGCTCGCAGTTGAACACCACCAACGGCCGCATCACCACCCAGACCGCGCGCGTGGGTGCGATCAGCAGCGGCGTCGCAGCTGCACTGGGCGGCAGTGCGGCCATCGATCCCATCACTGGTGTGGTGACCGCGCCGAGCTACAGCGTGGGCAGCAACGTTTACAACAACGTCGGCGATGCCCTCACCAACATTGATGGCCGCACCACTAACAACACGACCAGTATTGACGGCAACACGACCGCCATCAGCAAGCTCAACAACGGCACGGCCGGTCTGGTGCAGCAGGTCGATGCGGATGCAGAACTGACCGTGGGCAAGGACACCGGTGGCGCTGCCGTCAACTTCGCCGGCACCAGCGATGACCGCAAGCTGATCGGTGTTGCCGCCGGCACGGTAGGTGCCGCCAGCAACGAAGCAATCAACGGTTCGCAGCTGTACGGCACCGCCCAGAGCGTGGCTGATAGCCTGGGTGGCAATTCCGCAGTCGGCACAGATGGCACCATCACCAAGCCGGTCTACAACATCGGTGGCAGGGACTACACCGGCGTGGGTGAAGGCTTCAAGGCGGTGGACAAGCGCATGGACGGCCTGATCGGCGGCACCGAAGGTCTGGTGACCTACGACGATTCCACCGGCACGGTCAACGTGGCCACCGGCAAGGATGGCACCAAGGTGAACTTCGCCGGCAATGATGTGGATCGCACGCTGAGCGGCGTGGCCCGCGGCATGGCCGAAAACGATGCGGCCAACATCGCCCAGCTGAAGGATGTGACGGCTGGCCTGGGTGGCAATGCAACCGTCAACCCGGACGGCACCATCACCGGCCCGACCTACAGGATTGGCGCTGCTGGCACTGAGTACAACAACGTCGGTGATGCCCTCACCAACATCGATGGCCGCACCACGACCAACGAAGGCAACATCACCACCATCAACACCCGTCTGGACGGGCTGGCCGATGGCACCGTGGGTCTGGTGCAGCAGGCCGGTACGGATGCAGAACTGACCGTAGGCAAGTCCACCGGTGGTGCTGCGGTCAACTTCGCCGGCAGCAGCGGTGACCGCAAGCTGACCGGCGTGGCCGCTGGCGACCTGACCGACACCAGCACCGATGCGGTGAACGGTTCGCAGCTGAAGACGACCAATGACCGTGTGGCTGTCAACGAGAACGACATCACCAACCTGGATGGTCGCGTTACCACCAACGAAGGTGATATCACCAACCTCAACACCGTCGTGCAGGACCTGTCCAACGGCACCGCGGGCCTGGTGAAGCAGGACCTGTCTACCGGCGATGTCAGCATCGCAGCGGCCACCGGCGGTACGGTGGTCAACGTGGGTGGCGCTGCAGGGCCGCGTCGTCTGAGCGGTGTGGAAAATGGCATGGCCGACACCGACGCGGCGACCATCGCACAGCTGAGGGCCTCTGGCCTGGTTGATCGGGATGGCGAAGCACTGGGTGCGGTGGTGTACGACGACATGAGCCTGGCTCGTGCCACCTTGGGCGGCAGCAGAGGTACGGTGCTCGGCAATGTCGGCAATGGTCTGATCGGCGCGGGCAGCATGGAAGCCATCAACGGTGGCCAGCTGTTCCAGATGAATGCCGATTGGGAATCGAAGTGGTCTGCACTGGATGGCCGCGTGGGCACCATCGAACGTGGCGTGGGCGACGGTTCGATCGGCGGTCCGGGCCAGGGTGCGGGTCCGGGTCCGGCCCCGGGTGAAGGCATGATCGGTGCCGGTGAGGGTGCAGGTTCGATCGTGATCGGCGACGGTACCCCGGGTGGTGCCGGTGCAGCGGGCGGCGACGGTGCAGTCGCCATCGGCGGCGGTTCCTCGGCGGCCGGCAAGGACTCGGTGGCCATCGGTAGCGGCTCCATCGCTGACCGTGAGCGCGAAGTGTCTGTCGGTGCCCCGGGTGCAGAGCGCGTCATCGGCAACGTGGCCGCTGGTACGCGTCCGACCGATGCGGTCAACCTGAAGCAGATGGATGACCGCTTCGCTGCCGAGCGTGACTGGAGCAACAGCCGCTTCCAGGCCGTTGACAAGCGTATCGACCGCATGGGCGCAATCAGCGCTGCATACGCCGGTATGGCCATCAATACCGCAGGCCTGAACGGTGACAACCGCGTCGGTGCCGGTATCGGCTCGCAGAACGGCCGCAGTGCACTGGCCGTGGGTTACCAGCGCATCCTGGGCGAGAAGAAGAACGTCTCGGTCTCGCTGGGTGGTGCCTTCAGTGGCAGCGACCAGAGCGTGTCGGCCGGTGCCGGTTTCAGCTGGTAAGCAAGTGCGATGACCGCACGGCAGGCTTGATGCTGCTGTGACGTGATGGCCCGCGATCCTTGGATCGCGGGCCATTTTTTTTGTTCTACAACAGTGTGGGACCCGTCCGATGGGGGCCGGAAATTCACCGCCCGATACTCATCCCTCTCCATTTTCCCTCAGCGCGCCGTCCATCGACAGTGCGCTGGCGCCTAGAGGCTGCCCCTTGATCGAACATTCCCCCTCCCGCAGCATCCGTGCTGCATCGCGCGCGCACTGGCAGCTGTCCCGTGTACAGCGTCGGCTGGCCATCAGTGTGGTGTTGGCGCTGCCGCCATTGGCGGCTCTTGTTCCCGGTGCTGCATCGGCGCAGGTGATCCCCACGGGCGGCACGCTGTCGCTGTGCCCCAACGGGGCCCTGGGTGGCAGCGGCCGGCTATGGACGCATGCCGGCACCAACAGCGCCTCGGCCTGTGGTGGGTACTTTTCCTTCGCGCTGGCCAACGGCTCCGGTGCCATCGGATCCAACGGCTCCTTCCAGTCCAGTTCTCTCGTACAGGGATTCACTGACGGGCGGTTGCTGCTGCGCGGCAACGCGGGCGTCGCTATCGAAGGGCCGGCCACGTTCAATTCAGCGGCCAATTTCACCAACCACCGGATCAGCGGGCTGGCCGACGGCGCTGCCGCCACCGATGCGGTGAACCTGCGGCAGCTCAACGCCGCAGTGAGCACCGCAACCGGTTCTGAATACATTGCCTTCGGTGCGCCGATCAACGGCGTGGCGCCGGTGGGCGCACACACGGCGTTCGCCACCGGTGGCGTGGCGATCGGCGACGGCGCCAACGCCGGTACCGCGTACAACGCCAGGGGCGCGGTGGCCATCGGCGCCAACAGCCTGGTGACCTATGCCGGTGGCATCGCGATCGGTGAGGGCGCAAGGGCCGGCTTCGGCAGGATTACCCCCAATGGCGCGGTCGCTATCGGTCGCGACAGCTCTGTCACTGCGGATGGATCGCTCGCCCTGGGCACCGGCGCCACGGTGTCGACCCAGTTGGCCACCAACAGTGTGGCACTGGGCGCATCCAGCCTGGCCGATCAGGCCAACACCGTATCGGTGGGCAACGCCGGGACCGGTCTTCAGCGCCGCATCGTCAACCTGGCCGCCGGTGCGCTGTCATCGGGCAGCACCGATGCAGTGAATGGTTCGCAGCTGTTCGCTACCAACGAGCGGGTAGGCAAACTGGAAAACGGTGATTTCGGCCTGGTGTCCTTCGACGCCGCGCGCGGTAGCGTGGATGTTGCCACGGCGAAGGGCGGTGACCGGGTCAACATTGCCGGCACGGCAGGCAGGCGCCGTCTTGGCGGGTTGGCCAATGGCCTACAGGATGACGAGGCGGTCACCATCGCCCAGCTGAAGGCAGCAGGCGTGCTGGATCCGGCCAGCGGCACGCTTCTCAGTGCGGTGACCTACGACGACACCAGCCTGGCGAGCGCACGCTTGGGTGGCACCCGTGGCACCATCGTCAATAATCTAGCCGATGGTCAAGTCGCTGCCGGCAGCATGCAGGCGATCAACGGTGGGCAGATGTTCCGGGCACTGGCTAATACCGCCAGCCTGCTCGGCGGGGGTGCCAGCGTGGGCCTGCAGGGTGCGTTCGTCGCACCAACCTATTCGATCCAGAACAGCGCCTATCACAACGTGGGCGACGCATTGGGTGCGCTGGACCGCAAGGTCAGCGAGATCGATCAGCGCGTGGCGGGTGCCGGACCGGCGCGTGTCGGCACGCTGGATGCGGCATCGTCAGCGGGGTCGTCAGCGGCACGCACACCGTCCGCGGCGGCATCGGCAGCAGAAGTAGCAGTGTCTACTTCTGCCACGCCGACGCCCTCTGCAGTGATCGGCACCGGGGCAGTGGCCAGTGGTGCGGGCGCGGTGGCCTTGGGCGATGGCGCGGTGGCCACTGCGGACAATTCAGTCGCCTTGGGCAAAGGCTCGGTGGCTGACCGGCCAAACTCGGTATCGGTGGGCAGCGCTGGCAACGAGCGTCAGTTGACCCATGTGGCCGAGGGTACCGCAGACACCGATGGGGTCAACAAGGGCCAACTGGACCGCGGCGTGGCCTCGGCCAATAGTTACACCGATGGAAAAGTGGGTGCGCTCAACGACAGCTTTGAAGGGCTGCGCGGTGAAGTGGATGGCCGCCTGCGCAACATGGACCGTCGCATTGATCGACAGGGTGCGATGAGCGCGGCCATGCTCAACATGGCCACCAGCGCCGCCGGCGTGCGCACCGACAATCGGGTCGGCGTGGGTGTGGGCTTTCAGGGCGGTGAATCGGCGCTGTCGGTGGGTTACCAGCGTGCGCTGAGTGATCGTGCGACGGTGACGCTGGGCGGCGCCTTGAGCGGAGACGATGCGTCGGTCGGCTTCGGTGCGGGTTTCGGCTGGTAAGACCGCAGCATGCCGGCTCACCTGCGATCAAGAGATCGCAGGTGAGTGCGGCGGCGCCGCCAAGCAAAGACGACCGGTCTGATGGGCGCTTGCTGGGCTGATTGCAACGATCAGGTCATGAACAGGATCACACCCGTACTTCAGTTCGTCTGCCGCTTCACTTTGGTGTTTGCCGAGGAGTTCACTGCACGCCGTCGTCGGCGCTCGCTGCGGCGCAGGCCGTTGCGTCGGCTGTCACGCCGCGACTGAGCGCCGCCTCGCTGCTGCGCTCGCCGAGCATGGCTCGGCGCTACCGGTGGGGCGGCACGTGGCGCCGAGCCGTGGTCGGCGGATCGTGGATCGGCGTGGATCGGCGCCGGTTACAAGCTGCGGCTGATGGTGAAGCTGCCGAAGATCGGCGACTGCCGCTGGCCGTCGAATTCCTTGGTGCTGTGGTAACGCGCCACGGCGAATTTCCAGCGGCCCCGCATCACGGCCACGCCGTAGCCGCCCTGTGCGACCACGTGCTTCTTGTCGACGCTGTGGCTGTTGCGGAAGGTGTTGCCGTCCAAGGTGATATCGCGGATCACCCACGCCGCGTCAGTGGTGGCGAACAGATGCCATGACCAGCCACTCGGCCGGCCGCCACGCGACGGTGAGGTGTTTTCACCGGCCGGGCGTAGCGGGGTGCTGCCGAAGTCATCGGGCAGCTTCCAGCCGAAGCGCACTTCGCCGCCCGCGTTCAGGTGGGTGGCCAGGTTGCCGACGGCGCCGCCGTAATGGCTGATCGCGTCCCAGCCCCAGCCGCTGGCATTGTCCGTGGCATCGCGCGGCCAGCGGTTCATCCGCTCGTGGGTGAGCATCAGCACGGGTTCGTTGTGCAGTTGGTTGTCCCAGCCCTGGAATTTGTCGTCGTCCAGCAGGTCATGCACGGCGTCCTGTACTTCCTTGCCCTGCGCCCAGGGCCCGACCACGCCGAAGGTAAACTGGGTGGTCTGCAGGTAGTTCCCGCTGCGGGCGTTGTAGCCGAAGCTGCCGACCAACACGCCGGCATACGGGCGGTCATCTTCGATCACGTCGCGGCGGGTGAAGTCGGTCGGGGTGAAAATGCCCTGGGCGACGCTGAAGATCATGTTCTGCTGTTCGAACTCGCCCGGGTGCAGGGCCTCCAGATGGCGGTTCACCCAGCGCGCCATGCGCGGCAGGCACGGGTCGTTGGTGAAGTCGACCAGATTCGGCGAGACAAAGGTGATCTGCGCCCCGTTGGTATATCCCTGATCCTGGTCGGCACCGCCGAGCAGGTCGTTGTCCACGCGGAAGTTGATCTGCGGGGGATGGTCAGCCAACGCGCTCTGGCTGCACTGTTCGGCGGCGTGGAGGGGGAGGGCCACGGCCAGCAGGCCGGTCAGTCCGATAGCTGCTGCAATGCGCGTTGGGTGCATGGGATTCCAAGATGGATTTTTGTCGTTTCTCGCGCATTCACGGTATCGCCTATGTGAAGGCAGGTCGATGACGTCACATGCATTGCTCTGTTCTGTGCCCCGACCCCTCGGGCCGGCGTTCAGCTGAGGTTGCCGTTGGGCAGGCGGTGTCTTATCCTCTGCGCCGGCGCCCCGGCGCTTTCAAGGATCCTGGCCTGCCGCCACCGGCCTCTCTCAACCCAATGGATTGCGCTTTGCCCGCAACGGGCCAGAGCGCTGGACAACAGAAATGACCCAACAGAATTCGTTCGCCACCCTCGTGGTCACCGCCGTGCTGGGCGTCGGCCTGATGGCTGTCAGTGCCCCGGCGTCTGCCGGTCTGCGGGACAGCTTCGCGTCCAGCCGCACCTCCGCCCAGGAACAGGGCAAGCAGGGACAGGCGCAGATTCCGGTCTGCAGCAAGCCGCTCGGCTCGATCTCGGTGATCGAACCGGAGGACACGGTGAACTGGTGGACCGGCCAGCAGCTGCCGGCGCCGTCCAAGCTGATCAAAGTATTCGTCAACAAGTCCAAGTGCTTCACCCTGGTGGACCGCGGCGTGGGCATGGCCGCCGCACAGGCCGAACGCGCGCTGGCGTCGGAAGGCGAGCTGCGTGGCCGCTCGAACATCGGCAAGGGCCAGATCCGCGCTGCCGACTATGTCCTGGTGCCGGACCTGATCTCGCAGAACAACAATGCCAGCGGCAACGCCATCGGCGGCCTGCTGGGTGGGCTGATCGGCGGCAAGGCGGGCGCGGTGGTGGGTGGGCTGAACTTCCGTAGCAAGACGGCCGACGTCACCCTGACCCTGACCGATGTGCGTTCGTCCGAGCAGGTCGCCATCGTCGAGGGCAATTCCAAGAAGACCGACCTCGGCTGGGGCGCCAGTGGCGGCCTGTTCGGCGGCGGCGGCATCGGCGCGATGGGCGTGGGCGGTTATGCCAACACGGAGCTCGGCCAGGTGATCACCTTGGCCTACCTGCAGGCGTACACCAACATGGTGGCCGAGCTGGGTGGCCTGCCGGAGAACGCGTCCGCTGCCAACAGCAGCCAGGCGGTGACCATGCTGAAAGCCGGTCGTCTGCTGGCCAATGCGAAGGGCACCGGCGCGTCGGTACGCGACCTGGAGCCGGGCATGCTGCTGTACCCGACCGGCGTCAAGGAAGGCACCATGTGGGAAGTGGAAGATGAAATGGGCAACAAGGGCTGGGTCAATTCGACCTTGATGCAGCTGGCCAAGTAAGGGCAGTCACCTGCCGAACGCCCGCTGCGCTCGCCGACCATGGGTCGGCGCTACCCAGGATATCGGTAGCGCCGCGCCTCGCCCGGCGAACGCAGCGGGGTTCATCGCCCCCCTTGGGTTTGATCTTCACCAGCCCGATAATGGGCGGATGGAAATCAAATCCGACAATCCCGAACACGGCTTCCAGTTTCCCGGCACGTTCGAGCTCAGCGCCATGGGCCCGGCCAACTCCGGTCTTGAAGTGGAACTCCCCAGGCTGTTGCTTGCGGCCGGCATCGAGGTGCTGACCGAACAGATCAGCTGGAAACACTCGTCCAACGGCAAGTACGTGTCCGTGCGCATGGCGTTCGCCGCCCGCGACC
Organism: Stenotrophomonas sp. CFBP 13718; assembly: GCF_014842145.1. Lineage (NCBI taxonomy): Bacteria > Pseudomonadati > Pseudomonadota > Gammaproteobacteria > Lysobacterales > Lysobacteraceae > Stenotrophomonas > Stenotrophomonas sp. CFBP 13718. Next base: position 397,269 of record NZ_JACYVC010000002.1, on the reverse strand, counting down.
GCGCCCAGTACGACCTGGCCCACGAGGTGCTGCGCGAGCACCCGGAAGTAAAGTGGACGATCTAGCGCCAACGGCGGTAGTGACGGCCGCTGGCCGTCGGCCGCAGCCTGCCATCGTCCGTGATCTCGGCCGCCAAGCGTACGAGCCGGTGTGGCGCGCAATGCAGCGTTTCACCGACGAACGAAGCGACGACACCCTGGATGAGCTGTGGGTGGTCGAGCACGATCCGGTGTTCACCCTCGGCCAGGCCGGCAAACCCGAACATGTGCTGGCCCCCGGCGACATCCCGGTAGTGCAGGTGGACCGCGGCGGGCAGGTGACCTATCACGGCCCCGGCCAGATCGTGGTCTACCCGCTGTTGCGACTGCCGCGGCTGGGCATCGGCGTGCGCGACTATGTGTGCCGGATCGAACAGGCCATCATCGATACGCTGGGCGAGTGGAACATCGGCGCCGAGCGCCGGGACGGCGCCCCCGGTGTGTACGTTGGCGGGGCGAAGGTCGCTGCGCTGGGTATCCGCGTGCGGCGTGGCTGCACGTTCCATGGCCTGGCCTTCAATGTCGCCATGGATCTGGAGCCGTTCCACCGCATCAACCCCTGTGGCTACGAAGGGCTGCGGGTGACCACGATGGTAGACTTGGGGGGTCCGTCCGGCCTGGCCGCCGTCACGCCGGTGCTGCTGGACCAGCTGGCCCGCCAGTTCGGCCTGCTGCTGCAGCCGACGCCGGACCTGCCCGATTTGTCCGCTTGACTTGAACTGACACCATGCGGCCGCGTTGCCGCCGGGAACATCATGACCGAACAGACTGCCCGCTCCATTCCCCTGCAGATGCTGCAGGGCGAACCCGCTCCCGCCGCCGCGCCCCTGCAGGCAGGCGTCAAACAGCTGGGCGGCGACAAGATCAACCGCTCGCCGGTGCAGTTCGCCGATGCCCCGGTGCTGCGCAAGCCGTCGTGGATCCGTGTGCGCATTCCTTCGGGCAATGCCGTGCAGAACCTGAAGGCCAAGCTGCGTGAGAACCGTCTGGTGACGGTCTGCGAAGAAGCCAGTTGCCCGAACATCCACGAGTGCTTCAGCCATGGCACGGCCACGTTCATGATCCTGGGCGAGGTCTGCACCCGACGCTGCTCGTTCTGCGACGTGGCGCATGGCCGGCCGAAGCCGCCCGATGCCAGTGAACCGGCGACCCTGGGCCAGACCGTGGCCGACATGGGGTTGAAGTATGTAGTGGTGACCAGCGTTGATCGCGATGACCTGCGCGACGGTGGTGCCCAGCACTTTGTGGATTGCATCACCGCCATCCGCGCGAAATCCCCGGGCACCCGTATCGAAGTGCTGACCCCGGACTTCCGGGGCAAGGGCCGCATGGAGCGCGCGTTGGAGATCCTGGCGCAGAACCCGCCGGATGTGTTCAACCACAACATCGAGACGGTGCCGGACCTGTACCGCAACGTGCGGCCGGGTGCGGACTACCAGTGGTCGCTGACCCTGCTGAAGAACTTCAAGGCGCAGCATCCGGGCGTGCCGACCAAGAGCGGCATCATGCTGGGGCTGGGCGAAGAGTTCGAGCAGATCAAGGCCACAATGCGTGACCTGCGTGCGCACGACGTGGACATGATCACCATCGGCCAGTACCTGCAGCCGACCGCCCACCACCATCCGGTGCTGAAGTACTGGACGCCGGAGGACTACAAGGCGCTGGAAGACTACGGCTACGCGCTGGGATTCAGCCATGTGGCGTCCGGCCCGATGGTGCGCTCGTCGTACCACGCCGACGTGCAGGCCAAGGGCGCTGGCGTCGCCTGACGCTCTGCGCCGCTGCGCTCGCCGACCATGGGTCGGCGCTACCAGGGATTGCTCGCCGACCCTGGGTCGGCGTTACCGGAGCTCAGCGACCCCTGGTCGGCGTGCGCAGCGGGCCGTTCGCGGAAAAGCCGCTCGTTCACAATTTGCTACAGGCACCGGTCTACGCTGGAAATCCGCGTTGCATGAACGCGGGTGACAAAGCGCGCAACTTTCGGCACTGTCGTGGTGTCTGAAATGCACGCAGTCTTCCTTTCGGCAAGGTGCCCTGAGCAACTCCATGAAATTCAAAGCCCCCGTATTCCTGATTGCCCTGGCACTGACTGCCCCGTTGTCGCTGGCCGCGCAGGCGGATGCCCCCGCGCTGCCGTCGGCGGCCACGGCCGATCAGGCGACCACCTCCAAGCTTGTGTATGGGCTGCTCTCCGACAGCCGGTACGCCTATCGGCCGCGTGCGCTCGACGAAGCCACGTCCAAGGACGTATTCAAGCGCTACCTGGAGTCGCTGGACGGCGGCAAGCAGTTCTTCACCCAGGCGGACGTGGCGAAATTCGCCCCGTTCGAGGCGGGCATCGCCACGGCCATCCGGGGCGGCGAGCTGGAGCCGGCTTTCCAGGTGTTCGCGGTGTACAAGCAGCGCGTTGCGCAGCGCGTGGGCTATGCCCGCAGCCTGCTCAAGCGCGAGCCTGATTTCAGCACCGACGAGCGGTTCGAGTACGACCGCAAGGATGTGCCGTGGGCGGCCAGTGACGCCGAGCTGGACGAGCTGTGGCGCAAGTCGGTCAAGAATGACTGGCTGCGACTGAAGCTGGCCGGCAAGAAGCCGGATGAGATCCGCACCACGCTGGACAAGCGTTACGCCACGCTGGAAAAGTCGGTGGGCGAGCTGAAGGGCGAGGACGTGTTCCAGTTCTTCCTCAACGCCTATACCAGTGCCGTCGACCCGCATACCGATTACTTCACCCCGCGCACGGCCGAGAACTTCAACCAGGCGATGTCGCTGTCGCTGGAAGGCATCGGCGCGCAGCTGCAGCGCCAGGACGACATGGTGGTGATCCGCGAGATCATTGCCGGCGGCCCGGCTGCAGTGAATGGCAAGCTCAAGCCCGGTGACCGCATCGTCGGCGTCGGCCAGGGCACCTCGGGTCCGATCGAAGATGTGATCGGCTGGCGTATCGACGACGTGGTCGCCAAGATCCGCGGCAGCAAGGACACCCAGGTGCGGTTGGAGTTCATCCCGGCCGAAGAGGGCGTGGACGGCAAGCACCACACGCTGGTGCTGACGCGCCAGAAGGTGCGCCTGGCCGAACAGGCTGCCAAGGGCGAAACCCTGACCATCCCGGGCAAGGACGGCGAGCCCGCGCGCAAGGTCGGCGTCATCAAGCTGCCCACGTTCTATCAGGATTTCGAAGGACGCCGTCGCAACGCGACCGACTACGCCTCCGCCACCCGCGACGTCGCCAAGCTGCTGGCCGGCTTCAAGACCGACAAGCTGGATGGTGTGGTGCTGGACCTGCGCAACAACGGCGGTGGTTCGCTGGACGAAGCGATCGAGCTCACCGGTCTGTTCATTGAACAGGGCCCGGTGGTGCAGGTGCGTGAGTCGGGTGGCCGCGTCACCGTCAACAGCGACCGCAGTGAAGTGGTGGCGTGGGACGGCCCGCTGGCGGTGTTGATCAACCGCGGCTCGGCCTCGGCGTCGGAGATCTTCGCCGGCGCCATCCAGGATTACGGCCGCGGGCTGGTGATCGGTGAAACAACCTTCGGCAAGGGCACGGTGCAGAACATCGTCGACCTGGATCGTTGGCCGAGTGGCGACAGCCAGCGCTTCGGCCAGGTGAAACTGACCATCGCCCAGTTCTTCCGCGTCAGCGGCAGCAGCACGCAGCACAAGGGCGTGGTGCCGGATCTGGCTTTCCCGGCCAGCGTGGATGCCAGCGAGTACGGCGAAAGCACCTACGACAACGCGTTGCCGTGGACCCGCATCGCCGCCGTGCCGCATACCCAGTACGGCAATTTTGGTCCGTTGCTGCCGAAGCTGGAAACCCGCCATGACACGCGCATCGCGGCCGACAAGGAGTTCCAGTGGTGGAACGAAGATGTCGAGCAGTTCCGTGCGGAGAAGGCGAAGAAGTACATCTCGCTGAACGAAGCGGAGCGTCGCACCGAGCGTGAACGCCAGGACAAGCAGCGCACGGACCGCCAGGCGGTACGCAAGGAGCTCGGGCTGGATCTGGATCCGCTGGCCGATGACAGCAACGATGACGGCCTGACCGGCAACGAGCGCGACATCGTCAAGGATGCCGCACGCGAAAAGGCCGCCGAGAAGCGCCCGGACCCGCTGCTGCGCGAGTCTGCTTCGATCCTGGCCGATGCCGTGAATCTGCTGGAAGTGGACCGCCCGCTGTCGGCCCAGGTGCTGCCGCAGTCCACCGGTGCTGGCCGCTGGGCAGACTGAGTAGTGAACCAGGGGCCCTTTCGCCACCGCGAAAGGGCCTTTCCCCCGGCATCCCTGACCTCACGCCAACAGGCACCCGGCTACCCTCATGCCGATGGATCTGCCCGGAGTTCCCATGCGCCCCTGCCTTCCGTTCCTCGCTGCCCTCACTACGCTGACGCTCAGCGCCTGCGGTGGCGGTCGTGCGGCTGACAGCATGCTGCTGCGCGAGTCGTTCGATTCCGGCGACATGTACTCCCGTACCGTCGATGGATCCCCCGGCGAAGCCTGCGAAGCGGCGCGCCGCACGTTGCTCAGCCAGGGGTATGCGATCGCGCGTGCCGACAACACTGCCGTGGAAGGCAGCAAGAACTTCCAACCGCGCGATGATGACCACGAGCAGCTGGTCCTGCGGATATCCTGCGCGCCGCGTGCCGACCAGGCACTGGTCTTCGTCAGCGCGGTGCAGGATCGCTATGCACTCAAGAAAAGCCCGACCTCGGCCAGCGTGGGCGTGGGTGCCTTGGGCTCGGTGTCGCTGCCTTTCGGCAGCAATGATGATTCGCTGGTCAAAGTAGCCAGCAGTACGGTGCAGGATGGCGATTTCTACGGTCGTTTCTTCCAGCGCCTGCAGCAGTACCTGCCGGTGACCGCCCCTGCGGCCGCCACGCCGTCGCCGCCGGCCGACACGGTGGACGACGGACTGCGCTGAGCATGCGCGCAGTAGCGAGCCTGCTGGGCGTGTTGCTGGCCATGCCGGCGATCGCTGCGCCCGTGCCTGCGGACTGCATGCAGGGGCTGCTGGAGCGGCTGGGATGGCGCTTCACGGATGCGTCGATCAGCACGCCTGTCGTACAGGGCGGGCCGGTCTGCACACGTGCTGACCTGCAGGACGCACGCGCCCACGGTGACCTCCAGGTGGTCCTGCCCCTGCAGTTGGACCCGCCCTCGCGGACGGCCCTCATGCAACAGCTTCTGGACGATCCCGCCACGCTGTGCGCCTATGCGATGCGCGTGGGTGACGCCGCGAGGCAGGCGGCCCACGCGCTTGAAGACAATGAAGGCTACCGGTTCTCCGGCCTCCAACTGGGCTGGATCGGTTTCGGTCTGCGGGGGGCGGCTGACCAGGGGTGGGAGCGCACGCGCAGCTTCGGCCGTGGCTACCAGCCTGTTGCCCGCAACAGCGCGGCAATGGACGCCTTCTACCACGGTGCGGTACGCAGCGAATGCGGGGTTGGCCGCCAGGTGGCCCAGCTGGCGACACAGCGCGAACTGCATGGCGATGCAGGCTTCGATCAGGCGTTCACTGCGGGCGAGGTGAGCATTGGCACCTTCGTTGGCCTGCACGACACCGACAGCATCCTGCTCGGCCGCCAGGCCACTGAACCGTTCGCGGATGGCAAAGCGGTGCGGACCGCGGCGATGGGGCGACAGGCGTTCATGGGCGCGCCGGGCTACATCACCCATGCCTTCGGCCGCGACACGCTGGATGACCTCAACAACCAGGCCGAGAACTTCATCGTGGTGGACGTGGGTGCCGAGGCCGCCGAGGCGCTGCGTGTGCACGGCGGACTGGGCTGGTATGACGAGCGCAACCAGGCGCTGTGGGCGCTGTCCGGGCAGATACCCCGACGCGGCGTGCGCTTCTTCGAGCGCCTGCTGGCGGAGCGCGATCCGTCGCTGCGCGCGTCGCTGACCGCGGACGAAGCCGCGCTGGTAGCGCGCATGGACGCCCTGCTGGACGATCCGTTCTACCGGCAGTTCCTGATCTTCGTCCACCCGCGCGGTATAAAACCCATCGGCTTCCATATCGCGCGCCTGCTGGACCGTAATCCGCGGACGCCGTTCACCGTGGAGCTGACGATGCACACACTGCACACCTCGCTGTATCGGCGCTGGCAGCAGGCGCAGTTGCGCCACTGCGCGGTGACCGGCATGCCAGGCAGCCTGACTTCTGATTCCGGATCGCAGGGCGCACCCCGCCCCGGTCCCCCAACGCAAAGGTGAAACAGATGGATATTGCAATGATCGGCCTGGGCCGGATGGGGGCCAACATGGCCCAGCGTCTGCAGCAGGGTGGCCACCGCGTCGTCGGCCACGATCCGATGGAAGCGGCACGTGCGCGCGCAGCGGAAACGGGCATGGCGGTGTTCGATTCGCTGGCCGCGGCCGTGGCGGCGTTGCCGGTACCGCGCGTGGTGTGGCTGATGGTGCCGGCCGGCGATACCGTGGACCAGACGTTGGCGCAGTTGGTGCCTCACCTTGCCGAGGGCGACGTGGTGATCGACGGGGGCAATTCCAACTATCAGGATTCCATCCGCCGTGCCCGTTCGCTGGCCGACGATGACATCTTCTATCTGGACTGCGGCACCAGCGGCGGCGTGTGGGGATTGCAGGAAGGCTACAGCCTGATGATCGGCGGCGATGCCGCAACAGCAGAAACGTTGGCGCCGATCTTCCAGACGTTGGCACCCGCCGCCGACAAGGGCTGGGCACGCGTGGGGCCCAGCGGGGCGGGGCATTACACCAAGATGATCCACAACGGCATCGAGTACGGAATGATGCAGGCCTATGCGGAGGGCTTCGCCTTGATGGAGCGCAAGGAAGCGTTGGAGCTGGACCTGGCCCAGGTGGCCGAGGTGTGGCGCCATGGCAGCGTGGTGCGCTCGTGGCTGCTGGATCTGAGCGCGAAGGCCCTGCAGGCAAATCCGTCGTTGGACGGTATCGCTCCCTACGTCGAAGACTCCGGCGAAGGACGCTGGACGGTCGCCGAGGCCATCGCGCTGGACGTGCCCGCGCCGGTCATCACCCTGGCCCTGCTCGAGCGCCTGCGTTCGCGGCAGTCGAACAGTTTCAGTGACCGTCTGTTGTCGGCGATGCGCAACGAGTTCGGCGGGCACGCCATCAAGAAAAGCTGATCCGCGAGGTAGCGCCGCGCCCTGCGCGGCGGATCCACGGCGCACCCCGAAACGCCGCCGAGCGTGGCTCGGCGCTACCCTGCAGGTTCCAGCCGGATGGTGCGGCCCTCGGCGGCGCTGCGCCTGCCCACATCCAATAGTTGCATCAGCTGCAGCGCCTGCCGTGGGGGGACCTCGGCCGTTGCATCGCCGCGGACCGCTGCCGCAAAGGCGGCGTAGATCCGGCGGTAGTCACCGGGCAGGTTGTCCACGGTACGGTGCTGCAGGTTGCCTTCGCCATCCACCCAGCTGTGCTCGCCATGGTGGGGATCCAGCCCCCAGCCCGGCGCCCCGGGCGCCTTTCCCGCAGCCAGTTGCGCTTCCTGCACGTCCAGCCCGTGCTTGATCCAGCTGCCCGCGCTGCCATGCACGGTGAAGCGCGGCGAGGGGACGCTGACCAGCGAGCCGGCATGCACGATGGCGCGCATGCGCGGGTAGTGCAGCACGGCATGCAGGTAGTCGATGCTGCCAGCCGCGCGCTGGCAGTCCAGGTCCGCGGTAATGGCCTGTGGCCAGCCGAACAGCTGCACCACCTGATCCAACAGGTGCGGACCCAGGTCATACCATAGGCCACCGCCAGGGAGATCGCGCTCGCGCCAGCGGTCACGTACCTGCGGCCGGAAGCGATCGAAATGCGAATGACATTCGGCGACGTCGCCCAGCTGGCCACTGTCCAGCACCGCCTTCAGCGTCAGAAAATCCGCGTCGAAGCGACGGTTCTGGAACACGGTGACACAGCGCTCCGCCTCCTCTGCCGCGCGCAGTACGGCCTCGGCCTGCGCCACATCCAGCGCGAAGGGCTTGTCCACCAGAACGTGCTTGCCGGCGCGCAGGGCGGCGATGGCCAGCGGGGCATGCTGGTCATTGGGCGTGGCGATCACCACCGCATCCACGGCGGGATCGTCGAACACATCGGACGGTTGCGCACGCACGTGCACGTCGGTGAAGTGTCGCCGCAGTTCATCGCGTCGCGAGCTGACCACGCTGTGCAGCGCCAACCCCGGTGTGTGCTGGATCAACGGGGCATGGAACACCCGTCCGGCGAGGCCGTAGCCGATCAAAGCAAGCTGGAGGTCGATCGCCATGGCGGTTCCTTCATGGGGGGGATGCCCAGCGTAACGGCCCCGGCGCCGAGGATGAAACATGAACGGTCGTCGCTGGCGGCGCGGTGGTTCACCCCGGCATGACGGCGCCCGCACACGGGCTGGACGCCCATTACGGGACACTTCACCCACCAACGAGGAGGACCGCACCATGAAGACGAACTCGAAACTGCTCACCGCGACCATCGGCCTGGGCATGCTGCTGGCAGCGCCGCTGGCGATGGCCAATGATCAGGACAAGAAGGACATGCATGCCGGCCACGACAAGACCCATGCAGATCGCCATGACTCCAACGAGCCGGTAACCGATACCTGGATCACCACCAAGGTGAAGGGTGACCTGGCGGTCAGCAGCAACGTTCCGGCTACCGATATCAGCGTCACCACCGTCAATGGTGTGGTGAGCCTGAGCGGCAACGTGGCCAACAAGGCCGAGCACGACAAGGCCGTGGCCACCGCCAAGAACATCAAGGGCGTGACCCGCGTGGATGCGGCGCAGCTGAAAGTTGCTGCAACCCCGATGAAGTAAGCCGTCTCCCGAGTGGCTGAACCTGCTTCATGACAAAGGCGCCTTCAAGGCGCCTTTGTCGTTGTTGACGCTGGCCGGGCCAGCCGACGCTTGGTCAAATGATCGGCTGTTTCGCTGATTGGACGTCGTGATGAAGCTTGTCGTTTCCACAGGGTCGGCAGTTGGCTCGGCGAACAGTGCGCCGCCGTCGGTGTCGCGCACTCAACCGACGGAGCATCGGCTGCTGCTGGTGGATGCTGGCAACGCCCCGCTGGCGATGCCCAGCGCAACCGTCCCGGTGAACGGAGCCAGCCGCGTCAACTGGCGGCGGGCACTTGTCGCGGTGACCACACTGGCCGCACTGGGTTCGATGGCCTATTGGACCTTCGGCAGTTCCATTTTCAACATGTCCGGACCGCAGGCTGCAGGCAGCCCCCAAGCCACACCCTCATCGCGCGCCGCACTCAGCTGGCGGCAAGCTGACCAGACCCTGCGCAAGTCGCACGGCTGACCCGGGTAGGTCTTGCACGGACGCCGTCACCCTGGACTATAGTGGCTTCACGCGAACCGCCGGGTGGGGCGGCGGGCACGCGAGGGGCGGCGACGTGGAGTGGGATAGGGGATCGGCCTAGGGAGGCCAGGTGACACCATGGCAGTAAAAGCGGCTGAAACAGGCGATCTGCGCATCCTGCTGGTCGAAGACATGCCTGAGGATGCGGACCGCGTCATTGCACAGATCCTCGCCGCCGGCATGCGGGCCAGCTTCCAGCGGGTGGAGGAAGAAGCGCAGTTGCTGGGCGCGCTGCAGGACTTCCAGCCCGATGTCGTGCTCGCGGAGCTGACCATGGCCGGTTTTTCCGGCTTCCGTGCCTTGGACGTGGTGCGACAGGTCCAGCCCGCCTTGCCGTTCCTGTTCCTGACCAGCACCACCGGCGAAGAGGCGGCGGTGGCTGCACTGCAACGGGGGGCCAACGACTACATTCTCAAGCACCAGCCTGCTCGCTTGCCGGCGGCAGTGTCGCGCGCCGTGCGCGATGCGCGTACCGAAAGCGACCGGGTGCGGGTGGAAGGCGAGTTGATGCGCGCGCAGCGCCTGGAGAGTCTTTCGCTGCTGGCGGCAGGGCTCAGCCACGACCTGCGCAACATCCTGCAGCCCCTGCTGATCATGCCGGAGCTGCTGAAGGCCCGCACCGACGATCCGCAACTGCGACACATGGCCGATGTCATCGCCGAGTGCGGGCGCCGTGGCCACGAAATGGCCGAATCGATGCTGTCGTTCGTGCGGGGGTCACGCAAGCCCAGCGAGCGGGTACCGGTGGGTCACTTGTTCGAGGCGGTGCAACTGCTGCTGCGAGGCAGCCTGCCTGCGGCCGTATCACTGGAGGTGCGGCAGGACGACCTCGACCTGACGGTGGAGGGCAACTTCACCGAACTGCAGCAGGTGCTGCTCAACCTCGCGTTGAATGCGCTGCAGGCCATGCCGCACGGGGGACGGCTGGGGCTTCGCGCCGAGCGCACGGGGCGCCATGAGGGCCGCTTCTGGTTGTGCATTACGGTCACCGACGAAGGCATCGGCATGGATGCCGGGACGCTCGCCCAGTTGTTCAGTCCTTTCTTCACCACCAAGCCCGACGGTACCGGCCTGGGGCTAACGTCGTGCAAGCGGATCATCGAAAGCTGCGGAGGGCGTATCGAGGTCACCAGCGTGGCGGGGCAGGGCACTCGCTTTGACCTGCACCTGCCCCTCAGTGATCCGTCCGAAGCGGATCAGGTGTCCCATCCGCCCGCAGTGCGCGGTACTGGCCCCGCCGTCCTGGTGGTGGATGGCGAGGCGACCCGCTTGTCTTTGTTGGGGAATGCGTTGTCCAGCCAAGGCTATCTGTTGCACCTCGCTTCCGATGGCGCCGCTGCGCTGCGGATGCTGCAGGCCAATGCGATGCCGGCGCTGGCCATCCTGGATGGGGGCGCTGCGTTGCTGCCTGCCCATGCACTGCTGGCCGAACTCGCCGCGCAGGGATTCCAAGGCACGGCGCTGCTGATGCTTGATGAAGGCGATGACGCCGAATTGTCCGTTGCCGAGGGCGTTGACGTGCACGTGCTGCGCAAGCCGCTGGACATGCAGCAGGTCTTCCACTCCGTGGCAACGGCATTGACGACGTAGCGCCAAGCACGTCCGGCGCGCACCGCCGCGTCGCTACATCTGCTGTTCCCAGGGGAACCGCGGCAAGGCGGCGACCGCCTGCTCCAGTCGGTGCGCCCAGTTGTGATGGATGTCCGCATACAAGGGCGAGTCGCCGCTCAGACGCAACTGCCCGCCGATGTGCAGTTCATCGCGGCGGATCAGCGTCAGGTCCAGGGGCAGGCCGACCGAAAGATTGGAACGGATGGTGGAATCCAGGGAAACCACGGCTGTCCGCGCTGCGTCATCCAGCCGGGTATGAGGCCGGATGATGCGGTCCAGGATCGGTTTGCCGTACTTGGATTCGCCGATCTGCAGGTAGGGCGTTTCAGGCGAAGCCGATATCGCATTTCCCAAGGGATACACCATGTACAGGCCTGGTCCCTCGCCGGCGATCTGCCCGCCAAGGATCAGCGTCGCCTGGGTATTGACCCCATCGTGCCCATGCTCCACGTCGCGGCACTTCACCTGGCTGTCCACCAGCAGGGCGCCGACGTACTCGGCGACTTCGAACAGGTGGCGCAGGCTGCGCAGGTTGGGCTCGCGCTGTTCCTCCACATCCCGTTGCAGGCGCGACACCAGCAACTGCGTGGTGGCGAGGTTGCCGGCAGCCATCAGCACGAAAACCGCTTGGCCCGGATAGTCGAAGACATGCAGCTTGCGATGTATGCGGACATCGTCAACCGATGCGTTGGTACGCGTGTCGGCGGCGAAGACCAGGCCCTCGTCCACCTCGATTCCGACGCAATAAGTCATTGGCATCGCCCCATCAAGTGCGGTCCAATGGTAAGGGTACTGCCGTTACGACGGCATTATCTCCCCCCCTCCCTCTGATGGATCGCATGACCACCGTGCTACTGAGCCTGGGCAGCAACATCCAGCCCCGCCGCCACCTGCATGCCGCTGTCGCGGCCCTGGCCGCACGTTTCGGCAACATTACCGTGTCGCCCGCCTACCGGATGGCGGCCGTGGGCTTTGATGGGCCTGCTTTCATCAACAATGCGGTGGCGATCGATACCGACCTGGACCTGGATGCGCTGGATGCATGGGCCCATGCGCTGGAAGACGAACACGGGCGTGATCGCAGCGGACCGCGGTTTTCCGACCGGACGCTGGACATCGATGTGGTGTTCTACGGCGACCTGATCGTCGAGGGCCCGGGCCATCTGCGCATTCCGCGGCCTGAACTCAAGCATGCCTTCGTGATGAAGCCGCTGGCCGATATCGCGCCGACCTTCGTTGACCCGGTCAGTGGCCTGACCCTGGCCGCCCTGTGGCGTGCCCACCGGCAATACGACGAAGCGTTTGATGTCGTGGAACTGGGTTCCGACGCCGAAGGGTGATGCTGCGCTCGACGGGCTCCCGTCCGTCACCGCGGGGGCTGACCCAGGCCGCGCTGCGCGCTCGCTGTAGCGCCGAGCCACGCTCGGCGGATGCCATCCGCCACCGCGATGCCTGACCCAGGCCGCGCTGTGCGTGTGCTGTAGCGCCGAGCCACGCTCGGCGGATGCCGTCCGTCACCGCGATGCCTGACCGAGGCCGCGCTGTGCGCTCGCTGTAGCGCCGAGCCACGCTCGGCGGATGCCGTCCGTCATCGCGATGCCTGACCCAGGCCGCGCTGTGCGCTCGCCGAGCACGGCTCGGCGCTACCGACAGCGGTGACTCAGGATAGGGTGCGCCCGCCATCCAGCCGCAGCGTGTGCCCGGTGACGAAACCCGCATCGGCAATCAGCCAGCGAACGGCTTCGGCGATTTCTTCAACCGTGCCGATCCGGGCCAGGGGCGTGCGCGCCAGCAGGGCTTCACGGGCAAAATCATCCTTGCCGCTCTCCGGCCACAGGATCGCGCCAGGCGCCACGGCGTTGACCCGCACCTTCGGCGCCAGCTCCAGCGCCAGCGAGCGCGTGGCCATCTCCAGCGCGGCCTTTGCCATGCTGTAGGCCGGATGGTCGCGCATCGGATCGGTGGCGTGCAGGTCGGTCAGGTTGACGATGCAGCCCAAGCTGCGGCGCAGGTGTGGCGCAGCCGCCTGGCCGAGCAGCAGCGGTGCCCGTGCGTTCACTGCGTACAGTTCGTCGATGGCCTCCGCTGTGATCTGCCCCAGCGGGGTCGGGAAGAACGTGGAGGCATTGTTGACCAGCGCGTCGAGCCGCCCGAAATGGGCCACGGCCTGCTCCACCAGATCCGGCAACGCCTCGGCATCGCGCAGGTCGGCCTGCAGCGCCAGCACGCTGCCCGGACGCGCCAGTTCGAACGCGAACGCCAGCTGCTGCAGTTCGTCACTGGAACGATGCGCATGCAGGACCACCCGATACCCCGACTGGTGCAGGTGACTGGCAATGGCCGCACCAATGCGGCGTGCGCTGCCGGTGATCAGGGCAACGGGGGCGGTGTCGGTCATCGGGTACTCCACGGCTCGGCTATCCTGTGCACCATTGTCACCGCAATTGAAGACGCCATGCAGTCCACGATCCCCCTGCCCGAAGCCGATGCCCTGGCCCACAGCGAACAACTGGCCGCCGCGCTGCGCGAAGAGATCCGCGCGCAGGGCGGGGCGATGCCCTTCTCGCGTTTCATGGAGCTGTGCCTGTATGCACCGGGCTGGGGGTACTACAGCGCCGGTGCCAGCAAATTCGGCGCCAGTGGCGACTTCACCACGGCCGCCGAAATGGGCGGGCTGTTCGCCGCCACGGTCGCCAATGCGCTGGCCCCGGTGCTGGGTCAGTTGGGCCCGCAGGCACGCCTGCTCGAACTCGGTGGCGGCAGCGGCGCGTTTGCCGAAGCCGTGCTGCTGCGGCTGGCGGAGCTGCAGGCATTACCGGCGCGCTACGCCATCCTGGAACCCAGTGCAGACCTGCGCCAGCGCCAGCGTGAGCGCCTGCAACAGAATCTCCCAGCGGACATCGGTAGCCGGGTGGAATGGCTGGACCGCCCCTTCGATGACGACTGGGAAGGCGTGGTGTTCGCCAACGAAGTCATCGATGCGCTGCCCACACCGCGCTTCCTGATCCGCGATGGCGAGGTGCATGAGGAAACGGTGCAGCTGGATGCGGACGGGCAGTTCATACGCGGCGCGCAACCGGCCGACATGCTGCTCAGCGGTGCCGTGCGGCACCTGGAGCGCTACCTCGATGCCCCCTTCGCCGAAGGCTACCGGTCCGAACTGTTACCGCAGCTGCCCTACTGGCTGCAGGCGGTGGCCGGCGGCTTGCAACGCGGCGCGATGTTGTTCGTGGATTATGGCTACACCCGGCGTGAGTATTACCTGCCCGAGCGGGACGATGGAACGGTTCGCGCCTTCTACCGCCACCATGTTCACAACGATGTCTACCTGTGGCCCGGGCTGCAGGACATCACCGCGTCGGTGGACTTCACCGCCATGGCCGAGGCGGGCCTGCATGCGGGTTTCGATCTCGCCGGTTACTGCAGCCAGGCCAGTTTTCTGCTCGGCAATGGGTTGGATCAGGTGCTGACCCTGGCCGACGAACGTACCGACGAAGTGGGGCGCGTGCAGCTGCGCGAGGAAGTGAAAAAGCTCACCTTGCCGAGCGGGATGGGCGAACGTTTCCAGGTCATCGGCCTGCAACGGGACATCGACTTCGAACCCGCCTTTGAACTGGGTGACCTGAGCTGGCGGCTGTGAGCAAGCCGTGGCTCAAGCCGCTGCGCCATCCCCGTTTCTGGCTGGCTGCCTGGTTGGCCGCCGTGCTGACGGTGATCGTGGTCTGCCTGATTCCGCCGCCTCCGCTGGCGCTGCCGCAGGGCAGTGACAAGGTGGAGCACTTCCTGGCGTATTTCCTGCTGGCGGGCAGCGCGGTGCAGCTGTTTCAGCGGGGACGTGCACTGACGTGGGTAGGCGCGGCCCTGGTGCTGATGGGCGTGGCTATCGAGATTGCTCAAGGCGCGTTGACCCAGACCCGCATGGCCGATCCGGCCGATGCGCTGGCCAACACGATCGGCGTACTGGCCGGCGTGGCCACGGCGTTGACACCGTGGCGCGACCTGCTGCTGCGCCTGCGCGGCTGAGGCGGACGCTGGCAGCGTCCGCCTCCTCCCGTTGCTGGCTCAGATCACGCAGCCTTGGGAAATGGTGATGGTGACATTCTCGCCATCGCGGACGGCATCTTCGATCGTGAAGAAGTCGGTCGTTGTGCCGGACAAGGAATCGCATTCTGCCCAGGCCTGCAGCTTGGCCTGGTTGACGACGTCGTAATAATGGAGATACGGACCGTAGGCGGTGCCGTACAGCATTCTGGTCTCTGCTGCCTCAGCGCTGCCCACCGCACTGAACGTGGATACACAGGCAAGCAGCAGCGTGCCGAGGATGGTCTTGTTCATTGTCTTTTCCAGCGTGTTGGAGCGGCGGAAATGCCGCTCCAACAGCCTGGATGAAGTGGACTGCATCATCTGTCAGCGCTTGCCGCGAATGCGCAGGCCGAAAGTGCCATTGTGGCGTAGCGATCAAGCTACGCCGCAGCGCTACTGGCTTGCCGTCATTCGGCCAGAGTTACTTCGTCCAGCACCCACATCGCCGGACGGGTGTCGCCGGTGAAGTTGATGCACAGATCGCCCTTGCCGGTGAGTCGCTTGGGCAACGCGGCTTCCAGGGTGATGAATCCATCGGCGCCCAGATTGGCGGGCAACGGGACTTCGGCAAGCGCCGGCCCGCTGCAGTCGCCGCGACGGATCTTCATCTCGCCGTGTGGGCGCGTGGCCGCCTCGAACTTTCGCTGCGGTTCGTCGTGGGCCAGTTGGAAGTAGTACGGGATGCGGCCGGCGCGGACCTTCAGCGTGCGGATACCGGTGAGGTCTGCATCGGCCCAGCGCCAGCATGGATTGAAGATGTTGACGTTGAACACGGCGCGCGGGCCATCGGCCGGACCATCATCTTCCAGCCGCAGCAGCAGCTGTCCGGGGCCCGGGCAGGTCAGCAGTTCATCATCGCGGCGGGTCAGCAGCGATCGGGCGGTGTAGGCCGCCTGGGTCGGTGCAGCCGCGAGCGGCTGGCCGTTGAAGAAAGCAGCCGCCTGCACGGTGACCGGTACGGTGGCCTGCAGCGGCGATGTGTACAGCGTCGCGTCGGCGGTGACCGGCTGGCCATCGGTGCGATAGCGCACCTCGTAGCCCAGTGGATTTGCCAGGCGGACCTGCACGCTGCCGGTACGGCGGTCGTCCTGGTGGTCCACCGCCACCTCGAAGGGCGTCTGCGCATAGGCCAGCCCCCACGCGCGGTAGCGCTGCAGCTGTGCGGGCAGACGGGCCAGGAAGTCGCGGAAATCACGTTGCTGCACCGGGCTCCAGCCGGTTTCGGCAACGGCGGCCAGGCGCGGGAACAGGTTGTGCTGCAGGCGCGCATGGGTGCGCGTGTGCTCGGTGAACATGTTGGCCTGCAGGCCCAGGATATGGTGCTGCTTGTCCGCCGCCAGCGTGGCCGGGACCGGTTCGAAAGCGTAGGTGCGTGCCAGCGTGGTCAGCAGGGGCCGACCCGGTGGTTCGTTGGGCGATGCCGTCTGCAGGTAGTCCATGTACATGTCGGTGACCGGCGACATCACCACATCGTGGCCTTCGCTGGCCGCCTTCAATCCCCCTTCGGTGCCACGCCAGGACATCACCGTGGCCTGCGGCGGCAGCCCGCCTTCGAGAATCTCATCCCAGCCGATCAATCGGCGGTCGTGCTGTTCCAGGAAGGTCTCCAGGCGTTTGATCAGATGGCTCTGCATCTGCATTTCATCGGTCGCCCCCAGTTCCTTCATGCGCTGCTGGACGCGTGCCGAAGCGATCCATTGATCCTTTACGGCCTCATCGCCGCCGACGTGCACATAGGCCGCCGGGAAGAGATCGATCACTTCCTCCAGCACGTTTTCCAGGAAGACGAAGGTGCTCTCCTCGGTGTTGAACAGATTCGGGAACACGCCCCATTCGCTCAACGGCTGCAGCGGGGTGTCCAGTACGCCCAGTTCCGGATACGCGGCGATGGCGGCCGTCGCATGCCCCGGCACGTCGATCTCCGGGATCACCTGGATGTGCAGCGCCGCGGCGTAGGCGATGACCTCGCGGATCTGCTGCTGGGTATAGAAGCCGCAGTAAGGACGGGGGGCGCCGGTGACCGCATCGCGTCCGCCGTCGCCGGCCGGAATCCGGCAGCTGCCGACTTCGGTCAGCTTCGGGTAGCGCTTGATCTCCATGCGCCAGCCCTGGTCATCGGTGAGATGCCAGTGGAAGGTGTTGAGCTTGTGCGCGGCCATTGCATCAAGCACCTGCTTGATCTCGTCCAGGCTCTGGAAATGGCGCGCCGAATCGAGCATCAAGCCACGCCAGGTGAAACGGGGGGCATCCTCGATACGCACCGGTGGCACCAACCCGTTGCTGCCACCGGTGGCGAGCTGCGCGAGCGTAGTGGCGCCATAGAACAGGCCGGCTTCGCTGGTCGCCCGCACGGTGATGCCGCGGGCCGTGGATTCCAGTACATAGCGCTCATCCGGTGTCGCCGGCAGACGCGTGGCCGGGGCGCTGCGGTCCAGCACAAAGCGCACGCCGCCTTGGGCGGTGACCTTCCCCGGCACCAGCGTGGGGCCACCACTGCGTGCAAGCAGATCAGCGAACTGCGCGGC
Source organism: Stenotrophomonas sp. CFBP 13718 (assembly GCF_014842145.1). Lineage (NCBI taxonomy): Bacteria > Pseudomonadati > Pseudomonadota > Gammaproteobacteria > Lysobacterales > Lysobacteraceae > Stenotrophomonas > Stenotrophomonas sp. CFBP 13718. The sequence continues at coordinate 379,670 of NZ_JACYVC010000002.1, read as the reverse complement.
CACGCGCCGTGCGGCGGTTCCCTCGGCCTGCAGGGACGTCGCGGCGGTGATCGTGAAGCCCTCGCCGGTGGTGCGATGCACCTGCGCCGGGGCGGGGATGACCATCACGCTGCCGCTGCGCAGTTGCGGGCCGGGTGCGTTGTCGATCGCGGGTGGGTCGTTGGCCAGAGCCAGCGGCGCGAACGCCATGCTCAGCAGCAGCGGTGCCAGGGATACCAGACGCATCAGAACAGACTCCTGTGAAGGGCGACCTGCGGGGCGTCGCCGTTTTTCCAAACCCCCTCATGCAACGGGCCCGGATGACCGGGCCCGTTGCGAGGGAACAACGTCAGCTTAGAACTTGAAGTGCACGGTCGCCATGTAGCGGCGGCCGCTCTTGTACTTGCCCGCCAGGTGCTCCTTGTCGCCGAGGTACTGGAAGTAGGTCTCGTCCAGCAGGTTCTGCGCGTCCACGTTGAGCGACCAGTTGTCGTTGAACGTATAGCCGATGCTGGCGCCCAGTTCGGCGTAGTCGTCCACGCTTGCCGGTGCCGCACCCGCGACGTAGCCACCGGCCAGGTAGCTGTCACGCCAGTTGTAGGTCAGGCGTGCGTTGAGCGGGCCTTTCTCGAAGTACGGGCTGAAGGCAATCGAGTTGCGCGACTGGTAGGGCAGCGGATCGCCGCTGTTGTTCTCGCCGTTGGCATAGGTGTAGTTGGCGGTCAGGCCGAAGCCGCTGTCGCCGAACGGCTGCTGCAGGCTGAGGTTGAAGCCCTTGACGTGGCCGCTGCCGGCATTGCGCGGACGCTGGATGCTGTAATCGCAGTAGCCATCCACGGTGCAGCCGTTGGTGCCAACCACGCTGGCCCAGGTGGTGGGCGAGGTATCGCGGATCGAGTTGTACTGGCGCTCGATGGTGGCGGAGGTGTCGATGTAGTTGTCGATCTTCTTGTAGAACACCGACCACGCAGCGACCGCCTGCGGCGCGTAGTAGTACTCCGCCGATACGTTGAAGTTCCAGGATTCGTACGGCGACAGTGCAGCATTGCCGCCGGAGCCGGTCAGCTGGGTGTCGTTGAGGAAGGTGTTGTTGACCATCTGGTTGTACGGCGCCCAGGCGATCACCTTCGCGGCGGAGAAGCGGAACACCCAGTCGCTGTCGGTATCCCAGGCCACGCTCAGCGAGGGCAGGACGAAGTCTTCCTTCTTCGTCTGCGTCTGCCACTTGCTGTCCAGGTCGGTCAGCGTGGGGGTGCCGCCGTAGACGAAGCCGCTGCCCTGGGTCTTGGAGTCGACGTAGCGCACGCCGACGTTGCCGCGCATCGGACCGTTGGAGAAGTTCAACTGAGCATAGGCTGCGTTGTTGGTCTGCTCCAGGGCCCAGCTGTTGTTGAGGTAGCTGGACGGATCCGGATTGGCGAAGTCCAGCGGGCTGCCCTTGACCCAGGCGAGCACGTTGTCACGGCCGACCTGGATGTGGCGAGCCTGGTCATCACCGAAGCCCTGGATGTCAGTCAGGCCGATCGTGCCGACGTCGACCAGGTTGCCGGTACGCACGCCGCCATACACGTTGAGCTCGAAGTTCTCTTCATGCTTGCCGTGGCGTACGCCGAACTGCAGCTGGTTGAAGATGCTGTCGAACTGCACATTGAAGTCCAGCTGCGCGTAGGTGTCCTTGCTTTCGGTGGCGAACACGCCGTTGTTGCCGAGCCAGCCGCCGGGTGCGCCCCAGTTGGCCGGGTCGCGTGCAGCGGCGGGATCATCGAAGCTCAGCCCCTTGTCCAGGCTCCAGCCGTAGGCCCCGTTGTAGACGGGCTCGATGAAGTACTGCGCCAGGTTCTTGTTCTCGGACTTGCTCTGTCCCGCCTGGCCGCTGACACCCCAGGTCTCGCCTTTCCAGGCACCGCGCAGGTCCAGGCCCTTGGTGGTGACTTCGGATTCGCGCACGTTGTTGTCATAGATGACCGTGCCGCTGGTGAGATCGCTGTTGGCCCCGGAATGGCCCGTGGTGGCGACCCCGTTGCGCACGCCGCCCAGCGTATCGACCGCGTTGCGCGTGCCATCGTTCCAGGTCAGGAAGGAGTACATCGACTGGTTGTAGTTGTCGAAGTTCTCCTTGATGTACAGACCGCTGAGGTTGAACTCCAGGTCTTCGTTCGGCTTGAACTGCAGGTTCACCACGGCACTGTCGCGCTTGCGTTCCTGCTGGAACCACGCCGCGTTGATGGAGTTGGGCACGTCCACGTCCGGCGCCACACCGGTGGCGTTGGGGAAGCTGCTGGCCTTGGCGTAGCCGAACACTTCGGTGCCCTGGCGGTCGACGGCTTCTTCATAGTGCTGCGCGGATACCGCGATGCCGAAGGTCTCGTCATCGGTCTTCCAGCTGTAGAGTGCTGCCGCGTTCGGCTTGCCCTCGCTGGCCTGCTGGCTGTAGCTGTAGCCCACCGAAGCGGCGACTTCATTCTTCTTCAGGTCCAGCGGCTGGCGCGTGTGCATCAACACGGTGCCGCCCAGGCTGCCTTCGGTCAGGCGTGCTTCGGACGATTTGATGATCTCCGCACGGCCGAGGATCTGCGGCGACAACAGGGTGTAATCGAAGCCGCGATTGGGCTGCTCGCCGTACAGCCAGATTGCCTGCGCGACGGGGTGGCCATCCAGGAAGGACAGGTTGAGGCTGGGATCGGTGCCATCGATGCTGACCCGCTCGCCCTGGCCGAAGCGGCGGTCCAGGGTCACGCCCGGGATCTGCGACAGCGCTTCAGCGACGTTCGTGCTGGGGAACTTGCCGATGTCCTCGGCGGTGATCGCTTCGGAGATGCCTACGTTGTTGCGCTTGGTGTCGAGCGATTTCTCCAGGCTGGCACGGATGCCGACCACGGTGATCGTGTCGAGGTCCTGCGGGGTCTGCTGGGCATGGGCGGCGAAGGCCAGGCAACTGACGACGGCGGCCGAAAGTACGGACTTGCGGGTATTCATGATGTCTCTCCTCATCACTCGATGTTCGCCTCGTCGGCGCGTGGTTGCTGCTGTCGTGCGATCGCGCCGCGGCCGGCGTGATCGGGTAGTCCGGGTGGTGCGTACGGCGTGTTCCGGTGCTGCATGTTCGGTGCTGCCTGCACGCGCCTGCGCGCGCTGCAGCGGTCAGCGGGATTGCTGGCCCAGGTACCAGCTGGCGGCGCCGATCACGCCCAGCTGGCCGTGCTCGACCACCTTCACCGGGATCCGTTGCAGCGCTTCGCTCATCGGACCCTTGTTGAGATAGCGCGCGACGAAGGTGCTGGCGCGCAGGAAATCGCGGATCTGCGGCAGGATGCCGCCGGCGAGGTAAACCCCGCCGTGGGCGCCATACAGCAGGGCCATGTCACCGATGGTGCTGCCGAGCAGTCCACAGAAGACTTCGAGCGCCCTGCGTGCCTGCGCATCGGTGCCCGCCACCGCAGCGGCTGTCACGGCGTCGGGCGTGCGCAGTGTGGCGGGCTGGCCTTCCACGGCGCACACCGCGGTATAGAGGTTGATCAGTCCGGGACCTGACAGGGCGTGTTCCACCGACACATGCGACCGTGCGCGCAGCATGTGGCGCAGGATCGCCATTTCCAGTTCATCGCTGGTGGCAAGGCTGGCCTGTCCGGCCTCAGTGGCCAGGACCACCGGACCATGGGCCGTGGGGATCCAGAGCGCCGCACCCAGCCCGGTGCCGGGCCCGACCACCAGGGTCGGTCCGCGCGGCGCGCTTTCGGGTCCACACAGGTGAAGCACGCCACTGGCATCCACCTGGGCGGCGGCATGGGCGACGGCTTCGAAATCGTTGACGATATGTACGTGCTGCACGCCGGTATCGGTCTCGAGCTGGCGGGCCGACAGCGGCCACGGCACATTGGCGGTGATCACCGTGCCGTCTTCGCGGGCGTAACCCGCAGTGGCCACAACGCAATGAGCGGGGCGGGTGCTGTCGCCGAGGAAATCCGAAAGAATGGCAGCCAGTCCCGGATGGTCGACGTTGCGGTACTTGCGGTAATCCAGCAGACGGACCGGATGGGCGTCGTCGCCGCTGGCCTGCACGCGGGCCACCCGTACATGGGTTCCGCCGACATCTGCGGCCAGGAAGCTCGGCGCAGCGCTGGACAGCACGTGGGCGGGGGCGGGATGGCTGGCAGCGGTCACGCGGGCTCCTGCAGGGTGCGGATCGAGAATGACCCGCGGTTGAAGCGGAATATGGCGCTCTGTTGACAACGATGTCAACGAACCTGTGAATATTTCGTTGCTGCGCTGCAAGAGATTGTTTTGACCGGAAACGATTACATTGCTGGCAAGCAGCGGCGGGAGAAGCGCCTTCCACATCAGTGGCACAGGGCCTTCTACGTATTCAGATCGAAATCCTGTGTCGCATGTGGCGCTGCAGCATCCGGGGTGACAGCAGCGCGAGCAAGTTGACAAATCCCCCGCGCTCGTCGAAAGAATGTGACAACGTTGTTCCCAGCCATTCGTCGACGACGCAGACCGCGGCGTCGCAGCAGGAGCCTTGCCGATGTCCGCTGTCCCCGCTGCACCTGCACGTACCAGCGTCACGACCTCCATCGCCATCGTCGGCGTCCTGTTCTTCCTGATCGGTTTCTTCACCTGGCTCAACGGGCCGCTGATCACCTTCGTCAAGCTGGCCTTCGAGCTGGACGAAGTCGGCGCGTTCCTGGTGCTGATGGTGTTCTATCTGTCGTACTTCTTCCTCGCCCTGCCGTCGTCGTGGATCCTGCGCCGCACCGGCATGAAGAAGGGACTGAGCCTGAGCCTGCTGGTGATGGCGGCCGGCGCCGCCTTGTTCGGCGAGTTCGCCACGCAGCGCTGGTATCCCGGTGCGCTGGGCGGCCTGTTCGTGATCGGCAGTGGCCTGGCGCTGCTGCAGACTGCGATCAATCCCTACATCAGCATCCTCGGGCCGATCGAAACGGCCGCGCGACGCATCGCGATGATGGGCATCTGCAACAAGATCGCGGGCATGCTGGCCCCGCTGCTGATCGGCACTTTGGTGCTGCATGGGATAGGGGATCTGTCCACTGCGGTGGAACAGGCGGACGCAGCGACCCGGGCGACCTTGCTCAACGAGTTCGCTGCGAAGATCCATGCGCCTTACCTGGGCATGGCGGCGCTGCTGGTGGTGCTGGCGGTGGCCGTGCTGTTCTCGCCGCTGCCCGAGCTGAAGACCGCTGAAGCCAATGCCAGTCCCGCCGGCAAGGGCGGCGTGGAGCGCAGCAGCATTTTCCAGTTCCCGCACCTGTGGCTGGGCGTGCTGTGCCTGTTCGTCTACGTGGGCGTGGAGGTGATGGCCGGTGATGCCATCGGCACCTACGGCCACAGCTTCGACCTGCCGCTGGACCAGACCAAGATGTTCACCTCGCTCACCCTGGGCGCGATGCTGGTGGGCTATGTGGTTGGCCTGCTGCTGATTCCCAAGGTGGTCTCGCAGTCGCGTTACCTGAGCATCTCCGCCTGCCTGGGCGTGCTGTTCTGCCTGGGGGCCTACTTCACCCACGGCTATGCCTCGGTGGCCTTCGTGGCCCTGCTCGGGTTCGCCAACGCCATGATGTGGCCGGCCATCTTCCCGCTCGCCATCCGTGGGTTGGGACGCTTCACGGAAACCGGATCGGCGCTGCTGGTGATGGGTATCGCCGGCGGCGCGATCATCCCGCAGGCATTCGCGGTGCTGAAGCAGCATGCGGACTTCCAGCTGGTGTTCCTGCTGCTGATGGTGCCGTGCTACCTGTACATCCTGTTCTACTCGGTGATCGGCCATCGCGCCGGCCTGCCGCGCGATGCGGCCTGATCGGCGATCATGGACGCACCAGACCAACCGCGGGGAACGGCAATGCGCAGAGCGACCATCAAGGACGTCGCCGAAAAGGCGAAGGTTTCGCTGAAGACCGTATCGCGTGTCATCAACAACGAACCATCGGTGATGCAGGCCACCCGTGCGCGCGTGCTGCGCGCCGTGGCGGAACTGGACTACGAGCCCGATCCGTCGGCACGCAACCTGCGCAGCGGCACGACCTTCGTGGTCGGGCTGGTCTACGACAACCCCAATCCGTACCACATCATCGGCGTACAGAACGGCGTGCTGGCGGCGTGCCGGGAAACCGGCTTCGGCCTGCAGATCCATCCCTGCGACTCCAGCTCGCCGATGCTTGCCGAGGAGCTGGCGGACTGGGTGGCGCGTTCGCGGCTGGCCGGACTGGTGCTGACTGCCCCGATGTCCGAGCGCCGCGACCTGGTGCAGGCACTGACCGCGCGTGGCATCAAGCTGGTGCGCATCATCGCGGCCACCGAAGACCCGGCCGATGGCGCATGCGTGTTCGTCGACGACCGCGAAGCGGCCTATGAGGTGACCGAGCACCTGATCCAGCTGGGCCACCAGCGCATCGGCTTCCTTTGGGGTGGCAGTTCGCACCGGTCCTCGGTGGAGCGGCACGCCGGCTACGAAGCCGCACTGAAGGACTACGGCATGACCGTGGACAAGCATCTGGTGGTGCAGGGCGATTACACCTTCGACGACGGATTCCGCGGTGCTCGGCGGCTGCTGGCGCTGCGTGAACCGCCGACGGCGATCTTCGGCTCCAACGACGAAATCGCGGCCGGCGTGCTTGCCGCTGCAAAGTCGGCTGGCATGAACGTGCCTTACGACCTGTCGATCGCCGGTTTCGAAGACAGTCCGTTCTCGCGGCAGTCGTGGCCGCCGCTGACCACGGCCAAACAGGCAACCGAGGACATCGCCCGCCACGCCGCGCGCCTGTTGATCGCGCAACTGCGCAGCGACGCCTACGACGACACGCCGTCACCGCTGCACAACCAGGGCTTCGTGCCGCAGCTGGTGGTGCGCGGATCCACTGCGCCGATGCGTCCGTCGGCAACACGCACCCTTCCTTCCGATCCTCCCTGAGTACCGTCATGACGCTGCCCGCACCTGCCGACACCCTGATGTACCGTGAAGCCGCTGAAGCGGCGGAAGTCATCGCCGCCCAGTTCGCGCGCAACCATGGCGTGATGGAGTCGCTGGCTGCCAGCCTGCGCCAGTCGCCTCCGCCATTCGTGGTGACCTGCGCGCGCGGAAGCTCGGATCATGCGGCTACCTACGGCAAGTACCTGCTGGAAACCCAGCTGGGGGTGGTGGTGGCTTCTGCCTCGCCGTCGGTCGGGTCGGTGTACGCTGCGCCGTTGCAGCTGCGCGGCGCACTGTTCATCGTGATCTCGCAGTCCGGTAAGAGTCCGGACCTGCTGCGCAACGCGGAAGCGGCCAAGGCCGCAGGCGCGCGGGTGGTGGCGCTGGTCAACGTGGAGGATTCACCGCTGGCGCAGCTGGCCGATACAGTGATCCCGCTGCATGCCGGCGCCGAGCGCAGTGTTGCGGCCACCAAGAGCTATCTGGCCTCGCTGGCCGCGCTGCTGCAGCTGGCAGCGTACTGGAAGCAGGACAGCGCGCTGCGGGCAGCACTGCAGGCATTGCCGGATGCACTGCGCAGCGCCTGGCAGGCGGACTGGAGTGCGGTGACTGATGGCCTGGTGGAAGCCAGCAATCTGTTCGTGCTGGGGCGCGGCCTGGGCCTGGGCGCGGCGCAGGAAGCGGCGTTGAAATTCAAGGAGACCTGCGGGCTGCATGCAGAGGCCTACAGCTCGGCCGAGGTCAAGCATGGCCCGATGGCGTTGGTCGGCCCTGGCTTCCCGGTGTTGGCCTTTGCCCAGCCTGACGAGACCGGCGCCGGTACGCGTGCGGTGGCCGATGAATTCGCCGCGCGTGGCGCGCAGGTCTGGTTGGCCGGTGCCGGCGGCGAGTTGCCGGTCGCGGCAGCACCGCATCCCCTGTGCGCCCCGCTGCTCACGGTGCAGAGTTTCTACCGCGCGATCAACGCACTGGCGCTGCGCCGCGGGCACAACCCGGACCTGCCGCCGCATCTGAACAAGGTCACGGAGACCGTCTGATGAAACAGGTGCTGCGCAATGCCCGCATGCTGGTGGGCGATGAGTTCCGCGATGACCTTGCCCTCGTGCTGGAAGCGGGCCGCATCACCGCCGTGTTGCCCGACGCGGCACCGTCGCTTGGCCATGCCGGCGAGCAGGTGGACCTGCAAGGGGGCTGGCTGCTGCCCGGTTTCATCGACGTGCAGGTCAACGGCGGTGGCGGCGCGTTGTTCAACAACACGCCGGACGTGGCGACACTGCGCACGATTGCCGCAGCCCACCGGCGTTTCGGCACCACCGCGATGCTGCCCACGCTGATCAGTGATGACCTGGAGGTGATGCGTGCAGCGATCGCGGCCACGCATGACGCCATTGCGCAGGCGGTGCCAGGCGTACTCGGCATCCACCTGGAAGGCCCGTACATCGCACCGGCGCGCAAGGGCACCCATGACGCCAGCAAATTCCGCGTGCCCGATGCCGATGAAATCGCCTTGGCCGCCTCGCTGGACAATGGCGTGACCCTGCTGACGCTTGCCCCGGAGAGGGTGCCGCTGGAGACCATCCGCGCGCTGGTGGAGCGCGGGGTGATCGTCGCCGCCGGGCATACCGCCGCCAGCTACGAAGAAGTGCGTGCCGGGCTGGATGCCGGCATCCGCGGCTTCACCCATCTGTACAACGCGATGTCACCGCTGCAGGGGCGCGAACCCGGTGCGGTCGGGGCGGCACTGGAAGACCGCGACAGTTGGGTCGGCATCATCGTCGACGGGGTGCACGTGCACCCGGGCAGCCTGCGTGTCGCGCTGGCTGCGAAGCCACGTGGGCGCCTGCTGCTGGTCACCGATGCCATGCCGCCGGTGGGCGCGGCCGACCCCAGCTACGTCCTGTACGGCGAAACCATCACCGCCATCGAAGGTGTCGTCCGCAATGCAGCGGGCTCGCTTGCGGGGTCTGCGCTGGACATGGCGACGGCCGTGCGCAATACGGTGCAACTGCTGGGCCAGCCATTGGCCGAAGCGGCCCGCATGGCATCCACCTATCCGGCGCAGTTCCTCAACGTGGATGATCGGATGGGGCATATCGCGGAAGGATTCCAGGCCGACCTGGTGGTGCTGGATGATGCGCTGCAGGTGCGTGGGACCTGGATCGCCGGGCAGTACGAGGCCGCATGAGCACCGGCGCGGGCCTGCGCCTTGCGTCCATCGACGCGCTGCGGGGCCTCACCGTGGCGGCGATGCTGGTGGTCAACAATCCGGGCAGCTGGGACCACGTCTATGCGCCGCTGCTGCATGCGCAGTGGGACGGGTGCACGCCCACCGATCTGATCTTCCCGTTCTTCCTTTTCCTCGTCGGCGTGTCGATGGCCTTCAGCGTGGTGCCACGTGCGGCGCTGCCGGCGGCGCGTCCCGCGTTGGTGCGTGGCGTGCTGCAACGTGCAGCGCGCATCCTGCTCGCTGGTGCCTTGCTGCATGCGCTGGCGTGGTGGCTGCTGGACCTGCCGCATTACCGCCTGTGGGGCGTGCTGCAGCGGATCGCCCTGTGCTCCGCGCTGGTGGGGGTGCTGGTGGTGTTCGCGCGGCCGACCGTGCAGTGGATCGCGCTGGTGCTGCTGCTGGCGGTGTATGCGGCGCTGCTGCTTGCCGCGGATACGCTGCAGCCCCTGCTGGATCCGGCCAGCCGACTCGATACTGCGCTGTTCGCACCATGGGTGTACCAGTGGCATCCCGACAGCGGGCGGGGCCACGATCCGGAGGGGCTGCTGAGCAGCATGGGTGCGTTGGCGACTACCTTGCTGGGCGTGATCGCCGGTGGCCTGTTGCGATCGGGTCGCCACGGTGCCTTGCTGGCAGTGGGGTTGGCCAGCGCGGCGCTGGGCGTCGCCGGAGCGGGCGCACTGCCCTTCAACAAAGCGTTGTGGACGCCGACCTACGTTCTGTGGAGCGGTGGGCTCGCGACGCTGCTGTTGCTGATCGCCCACATGCTGGTGGACCGGCGAGGCTGGCCGGCCGTGGGACGGCGGTTCGGCGTGAACGCGATCACGGTGTATCTGGGGGCATCCGTGCTGTCGGTCGTATTGGGCGCTACGGGTGCTTGGGCACGTGCATGGCAACTGATGCGTGATGCGTTGCCCACGCAGCCCGCGTTGGCCTCGCTGCTCGTCGCGTGTGGTTTCGTGGGGGCGTGGTGGGTCGTGGCGTGGTGGCTGGATCGTCGACACATCTACGTCAAGATATGAAGTGATTCACGCGTGTGCGCGGCGCGTGAGCGTTGACGGTTTTCACAGTGTCCATGCATATCAGGCCCCAGTTTAAGGTCCGTAAAGGTACTGAGCGGTCATCGACGGCTGCAGGGCCCTGACACGTAGGGTCCACGTATGTGAACTCAGATTCATCGGCACTGCCACGTTCCTCGTAGCTCGTTCATTCCCCCGTTGGAGACGTCCTATGCAACGTTCCGCGCGATCGCCCCTCTTCCTGTGCATAGCTTCTCTGCTGACACGGCGCGCGTTCGCCGGTACGGCGTTGCTGGTGGCAGCGCTTCCTGCAGGTGCCAACTGCGTGACGACGGGTACCACCACGGTCTGCGATGCCACTGTGCCGAATCCATGGACCTCGACGGTGGGCAGCGGCGATGGCGGGCCCGACGACGGCCGCACGGTGGAGGTGCAATCGGGGGCAGGCGTCGTGGTCGGCAATGCCAGCGCGGTCAGCTTCGCCGGCGTGGGTAATGTGCTGAGCAACAGCGGCTCCCTCACCGCCACCAACGCGGCGGCGATCGGGTTCAACAACAGCACCGGACGCAACCGTGTAGTCAACACCGGCACCGGTGTCATCCAGGCCGACGGCACCGCGATAGCGGCTACCGGCGGGGGCGCGCTGGACTTCATCAATGCAGGCCTGGTAACCGGCAATGTCGTGCTCGGTGCCGGCGATGACCTGCTGGATCTGTCCGGGCGCATCGACGGCAGCGTGGACCAGGGTGCGGGCAACGATACGGCGATTCTGCGTGCCGGCGGGACCCTCACCGGGGCCCTTGCACAGGGCGCCGGCAACGATCGGCTGGAGGTGCAAGGTGGCGTGGTCAATGGTGCTACTACGCAGGGCGCGGGCGAAGACACCGCAGTGCTGAGCGCGGGCACGCTGGCCTCGCTGGACCAGGGCGACGGTGTGGACAGCCTGCAGATCAGCGGTGGCAGCGTCACCGGGACGGTGCAGCAGGGCAACGGCACCGACAACTTCCTGATGACCGACGGCACCCTCGGCGCCTTGCTGCAGGGTGACAACTACGACTCCTTCCGCATGACCGGCGGCCGCATCATCGGTGCGTTCGAGGACGGCGACTACGCCGAGATGACCGGTGGGCGCATCGGACGGGTCAACATGAAGCTCGACAACAACGTCTTCGACATGTCCGGCGGCACCATCGACGGCAACCTGGTGACCGGCTTTGGACGCGACACGATCATCCTGTCCGACGGCTATATCGGCGGCAACATCAGCGTCAGTGGTGGCGATGACAGCGTGACCCTCACCGGTGGCACCGTGCGCGGCGAGATCCGCATGAGCGTGGGCAACGATACGCTGGACTGGAGCGGTGGCGGGGTGGTGCATGACCTGATCGACATGGGCGAGGGCAATGACACCGCGCGCTTGGCGAACCTCAACGAATCCCACCTCGGTGCGGTCCCGCGTCTTGAGGGCGGCGTCGGCGTGGATGCGCTGGTGATGGACAACGTCAAGAGCACCGCCGTGGCGCGCTACGCCGGTTGGGAGAGCATCGCGCTGCGCAACGACAGCCAGCTGACCTTCGATGGCACGCTGGTGCTGGGGGACATCGGCACGACAACCGGTACGCTGGATATCGATCCGACCAGTGCGTTGTTCGGTAGCGGTGCGAACGGCATTTCTGCCTTCACGGCGGGAGCACTGGCGACGGTGATCAACGCCGGACGCCTCGACATGAGCAGCAATGACGTCGCCGGTGATGTGTTCACCGTCAACGGCAATTACACCGGGAACGGCGGCGGCCTGTATCTCAATACGGTGCTGGGCGATGACAGTTCGGCCAGCGACCGCCTGGTGGTGTCCGGTGGCACCGCCAGCGGCACGACCGGCATCGGCGTATTCAATGCCGGTGGTAGTGGCGCGGCGACCGTGTCCGATGGCATCCTGCTGGTGCAGGCAAGCAATGGCGCAACGACCACGGCCGATGCCTTCGCGCTGTTCAGCCCGTTGTCTGTCGGCGCGTATGAGTACTTCCTGTTCAAGGGCGGGGTGAATGCCGGGACAGGTGAGAACTGGTACCTGCGATCCACCATCGTGGCGAGTGCAGATCCCGCACCTGCGCCGCCGCCGGTGACGCCCCCGCTGCCCGAGCCGCCGCCGCCGGAACCGATCGGTACACCGCCACCGGTGTTGCCGCCCGCACCGCCACCGCCGCCGGATGTCCCGGTGGATCCGGGCACGCCGGATCCGGATCCGGTCGCGCCGGAACCTGCGCCGCCACCGGCACCCGCAGAGCCCGAGCCGGTACCGCCTCCGGTTCTGGAGACGCCGCCGGTGGTGCCGGATGAGGTGGCCGTGGTTCCCGGTCCGCTGGCCTTGCCGCCTACGCCAGGCGCGCGCCCTTCGCAGGCTGCCGTCACGCCCATCTACAGGCTTGAGACGCCGGCCTACGCGGTGGTGCCGTCGCTGCTGCGTACGGTGTCCCAGGCCTCGCTGGGTACCTTCCACGAGCGGCAGGGTGAGCAGCGGTTGCTGGTGGGTCAGGGTGCGGCGCGTGGCGCATGGGGCCGGTTGATCGGCAGCAGCGAAGAGCAGCACTGGAACGGCGACGCGCTGACCGGCTTTGACGGTGACCTGCAGGGCCTGCAGGCGGGTATCGATCTGTATGCCAGTGGCGACGAAACCTTCCGCGGCCAGTGGGGCGTGTTCGTCGGGCGCACCCGCGCCACGGGCCGCATCACCGGACTCGCACTCGGGTGGGAGAACGTCCAGGTTGGCCAGACACGGTTGGACGACAAGCACGTTGGGCTGAGCTGGACCGGTGTGGGATCTGCCGGCGGCTATCTGGACGCGGTGGTGATGCAGAGCCGCTACCGCGGTGAGGCGTGGTCCACGCGCGGGCTGGGCATCGACGTACGCGGCGACGGCACCAGTGCCTCGCTTGAGGCCGGCAAGCCGCTGCTGCGGTTCGGTCAATCAGCCTGGTGGCTGGAGCCGCAACTGCAGGTGATCTGGCAGCGGCAATCGCTGGACGACGCAGCGGATGCGGTGGCGGCGATCGGTTTCGGTGCGGACACCGCGTGGACCGGCCGCATCGGCCTGCGTATTGCCGGCGATTACGGACTGGCGGACAACGGCTGGCAGCCGTACTTCAAGCTCAATTACTGGAAGACCCTGGACGGCGATGACCGCGTCGACTTCGGCAGCAACCGCATCGTGTCCGGGCAGCAGACCAGCGCATGGGACGTCGGTGTGGGCGTGGTCGGGCGCTTCAACCGCAACGTGAGCGCGTATGCGGTCGCGGATTACACCCGCGACCTGGAAGACCGCAACCGCGAAAGGAAGAGCGTGGAGGGCAACATCGGCCTGCGGTTTGACTGGTAGGGCGGGTTCCTGCCCACGGAATCTCCGGTAGAGCGCCTATCCGGTAGAGCCGACTTCAGTCGGCTGCGCCTGCGCGCATCGCAACAGCAGCCGACTGAAGTCGGCTCTACCAGGTCCCCGCGACCAGATCCCCGCGACCAGGTCCACACGACCTAATCCCCGCGACCAAGTCCCCACGGCCAGATCCCCACGGCCAGATCCCCACGCCCGGGGTATTGGTTGCGTTGTTCCACAGGATGACAACGTCACGGCCTGCTAAAGTTGCGGCAACGATCACGCGTGACCGCACGCAAGCAGGAGTAACCGTGGAAGCCGAAGCCCCCTTTGAACCACTGAACGAGCTGGAAGTGCGACTGCTGCAGGCCCAGGACGGAACGCTGCAGGCCCCGGAATTCCTGGACAGCCTGCTGGCGGACCAGGTCTTCGTGCTGCTGGACAAGCCGGTCGGCCCGGACGCCGACTGGGATGAGTCGATCAACCCGCTGGTGCTGACCAGTGAAGGCGATGAGCCGATGTTCGCGATCTTCTCCGCCGTCGAACGTGCCAGCGCCTGGAGTGAGCAGTTGCCGCAGTTCGAGAATGCGCTGCAGGTGGAAATGCGCTGGTTGCTGAGCGCTATCTCCGATGGCGTGGGCATCGTGCTGAACCCGGGCTACGACATCGGCATGGAGATGATCCCCGATGCGGTCACCCAGTTGAAGCAGCGCGCCGACGCGTTCACCCGCGGCGAGGCGCGCTGAGTCAGCGCCGGCGCGCCGCCGCGATCGCGGTGATGCGCGCCCTGGCAAGGGCCTGGCCGATGGCGGGGCCCTGCAGGTCGGTGGTGTCGAGGTCGCGGGCCTGCACCGACAGCGCGGCACGGTGAAGCCGCTTCAGCGTCTCCCCTTGGGGGTAATCGCTGTCCTCGAAGCCCAGTCGCCCGCGTTTGTCCGCTTCGCAGCACAGCGCGATGCGGGCGATGCGTTCGGGCCGCCGCAGCGTATCGCAGCGACCCAGCAGCTCCAGTACCGTGGCATCGCGCAGCTCGTCGATGCGGTGCACATTGAGGTGCTCGCGGCACACCGCTTCGGCCAGTTGCTGGTGCTCGGCGGGGATCTTCAGGCGTGCACACAGGGCCTTCAGCGGCTTGACGCCGCGCTGTTCGTGCATGATGTGGCGCGGCCATTCTTCCGGTGGCGTCAGGCCTTTTCCCAGGTCATGGGTCAGCGCCGCGAAACCGACCAGGTCATCGCCGGGTGCCAACCGGGCGGCCATGTCGCTGACCATTTCCTGATGCACTCCGGTGTCTACTTCAGGATGGTATTCCGCGCGCTGCGGGACACCGTACAGGGCCTCCAGCTCGGGCAGGATCGGGCCCAGCGCATGGGCATCGTGCAGGGTGCGCAGGAACGCGGAAGGGCGCTCGCACGCCAGCGCACGACGTAGTTCCTGCCATACGCGTTCCGGCACGAGGGCATCCAGTTCCCCACTGGCCGCGACCTCGCGCATCAGCGCCATGGTCTCTTCCGCCACGCTGAAGCCCAGGGGGGCGAAGCGCGCCATGAAGCGCGCGGCACGCAGCACGCGCAGCGGATCTTCGACGAAGGCCGGGCCAACGTGGCGGAGCACGCGCTGCTCGATGTCACGCACACCGCCATAGGGGTCGACCAGCGTGCCGCTGTCTTCATCGCAGGCAATTGCGTTGATGGTGAAATCGCGGCGTAGCAGGTCTTCTTCCAGCGTCACCGATGGATCGGCATCGACCACGAAGCCGCGGTAGCCGCGCCCGGATTTGCGTTCGGTGCGGGCGAGCGCGTACTCCTCCGCACTGTCAGGGTGCAGGAATACGGGGAAGTCGCGGCCCACGGCACGGTAGCCCTGGGCCTGCATGTCGGCCGGCGTGGCACCGACGACCACCCAGTCCCGGTCACCGGCGGGACGTTGCAGCAGGCGGTCGCGCACCGCGCCGCCGACGAGATAGATCTTCATGACCCCATGATACGGCGGGTTCGGCGAAGGTAGTGACGGCTGCTGGCCGTTACGCTTCCGCTGTGGGTGTTTTCCGCTGCGCTCGCCGAGCAGGGCTCGGCGCTATCGGTCATCGCGGCGTGCGGCGCGATCAATCCGCCTTGGAACCCGCTGCAGCGGTGCAGGTGAACTTCTTGCGGGTGTCCACCAGCTTGCCCATCAATCGATCACTGAGCGGCAGCGCATCGCCATTGAGACGCCAGTCGTAGATCACGCTGAAGGCCAGCACGCGGGCGACGTACTCGCGGGTTTCCTTGTAGCTGATGGTCTCGATCCACAGGTCAGGATCGAAGCCGGGCCGCTGGCCCTGCCAACGCGCGGTGGGCGTGGGGCCTGCGTTGTAGGCGGCGATCGTGACGTAGGGCAGGCCGTCGTACTTGTTCATCAGCTGGCGCAGGTACGCAGTGCCGATGGCGATGTTGGTGTCCGGGTCGTACAGGCTCGACGCGCCGCCGTAATTGGTCAGTCCGATGCTCTTGGCGACCGCTGCGCCGGTGGCGGGCAGCACCTGCATCAGGCCCATCGCATTGGCGGGAGAGCGTGCGTTCGGGCTGAAGATGCTCTCGGCGCGGATCTCGGCCGCCACCCAGGCGGGATCGATTGCGTTGCGCGATGCCTCGCGGCGGATGCTGCCATCGTGGTGCAGCGGGAAGCGCAGGTGATACAGGCGCTGCTCGTCGGGCTGCTTGCCCAGCGAGAACACGGCCCGGTCGAACCACCCGTTTTCCTGTGCCACTTCCACCGCCAGTCGGCGCTGGGTGTCATCGAACTTGGCCAGCGCGCTGTTCCATTCGGCCGTTGCCCAACTGGCGCGGTCGATGCGGTACAGCTCCATGGCCCGCACGATGGCCGGGTCGCGCGACACGGCGGCACGCGCCGAGGCACTGTCGTTGGGCTTCCAGGGGCACAGCATGTAGGGCTGCTGCAGCTTGTCGGCGGCCAGGAAGCCATGGAAGGTCGGCGAGCTGGCGGCACGCGCGAACACGGCCTTGGCCTGCGCGGCCTGTCCCGTTTTCTCCAGCATGCGTGCTTCGAAGTAGGTCCAGCGCGAGTCCGCACGCTGGGTCGGGCCCATCTTGCGGATGGCGGCCAACGTCGCCGGCCAGTCACCGCGTGACATCGCTTCACGTACGCGCCATTCGTGCAGGCGTTCGTCATAGGCCGAATCGGGCACCGCATTGAGGCGACGCGCCGAATCGGGCAGGTACGACGCCACCGTCCACAGGGCGATCTGGTACCGCACCTGCGCCTGCTGCTCCGCACTCAGCCCCAGCGCCTGCGCATACTGCGGCAACTGTTGCTCGGTGGCGTCCGGGTTGGCTTTCGCCAGCTTTTCCAGGCCATCGGTGGCGATGCGTTTGCTGCGCTCGTTGCGTGGCCAGTTCAGTGCCTTCGCATTGGGGGAATCGACGAACGCGGCGTAGTCGGTAGCCAGCGCCAGATCGGCCGCGGGCATGCCACGGGCCGCACTGCGCATCACCGCCGGCTGCTGGGCATCGGCCGCCGCATCGATCCGTTCCCAGCGCAGTGCATCGCTCAGCCCGCCCTGTGCCTGCAGCGCGGTGAACACGGCATCGCAGCCATCGGGCAGCGCCTTGCCGTTCTTGCGCCACAGTTCCTGCGCTTCACTGGTCCACTGTGCGTCGATCTTGCCGGTGGCTTGGCGGGCGCTCAGCTGCGCACAGCGCAGCCCGGTGTTCTCGGTGGGCGCCCAGTTGGCGAGCAGGGTCGCCCAGTCCTGGCGGCGCGCTACAGCGGGCAGCCATACGCCGCGGAAGGTCGTGGCCACGGCTTGGCCGTCATAGCGTTTGAGGAACGACTGCGCCTGGTCGTTGCTGACCGTTTCGATGTTGCGCCGCAGGTTCGCGTACTCCAGCCACCCATACGCCGGGTTGCGGCTGAGCGTGCCGGCTTGGGCCGCGTTGAACTGGCCGCGCTCGGCATCGGCGATGGCCGCCTTCAGTTGGGCGCGCTGGGCGTCGCTGGATTGGGCGGAAGCGCTCGGTACAACGGCACACAGCAAGGTGGCCACGGCGAGCAGGGACAGGGCAGGGCAAGGATGTCGAGTCATGGTCCCAGCATAGCGGTGGAAGGCTGAATTCAGTTTCGCACACGCTGCATGCAGGCACTTCAACGGGCGTTTGCAGCGACCGCTCATGCGCATTCGGCTTTGTGCAATCCAGGTGAAAGCGAGGCGTGGATCACTTCACCCGTTTTACAACTTGTTTACAACTAGGACGCTGTGTGATCCCAGCAGTTGATTTGCCCGCCCATCTGGAGAGAGAGAAGCGAATGAACAATCTGCATTGCCGCCCCTTGGCGGTCGCTGTATCGCTGTGCGTAGGATTGATGTCATCGGCCATGGTCATGGCACAGGAGACGCCGCGGGTCGCCACCGACCTGGATCGTGTCGAGGTCACCGGCTCGCGCATCAAGCGGGCCGAAGTGGAGGGCCACCTGCCTATCCAGACCCTCACGCGCACTGAAATCGAACGCACCGGCCTGACCTCCATCGGCGAGGTGCTGCAGCAGCTGACCGGTTCCGGGTCGGCGCTCAACGCGAAGTTCAATTCGTCCGGCAATTTCGGTTTCCCGCCGGATGGCAGCGGGGTGGGGGCGGGCTCGGCGCAGGTGGATCTGCGTCATCTGGGCGCCAAGCGCGTGCTGGTGCTGGTCGATGGCATCCGCTGGGTCAACGAATCGTCGGCCTCCGGCGTGGGGTCTGCAACCGACCTGAACACCATTCCGCTGGCCATTGTGGAACGCATCGAGGTGCTGGAAGACGGTGCCTCGTCGTTGTACGGATCCGACGCCATTGCCGGCGTGGTCAACATCATCACCCGCCGCAATTTCGATGGCGCGCAGGTGACGATGAACTACGGTGAGTACAGCAAAGGCGATGGCGCGCAGAAGGGCGTGGACCTGGCCTGGGGTACGCAGGGGGACCGCTACAGCCTGTTCCTGGGGGCCAGTTATACGAAGCAGGATCCGGTGTATGCCAATACGCGGGAGCAGTCGCGCTTGCCCAAGCCGGGCACCGG
The DNA here is from genome assembly GCF_014842145.1 of Stenotrophomonas sp. CFBP 13718. NCBI lineage: Bacteria > Pseudomonadati > Pseudomonadota > Gammaproteobacteria > Lysobacterales > Lysobacteraceae > Stenotrophomonas > Stenotrophomonas sp. CFBP 13718. Next base: position 361,096 of record NZ_JACYVC010000002.1, on the reverse strand, counting down.
ACTCTCGTTCGGGAGTGGGAGCATTCCCCAAGGGCGATTTCAGTTCGTCGATCCCAACACGGGCGCCGTGCAAGATCTGGTCCCCAACGTCGGCGCCGGTGCACCCCGCTATGACGGCAGCGCAGGGTGCAGCCGTGCAGACGACTACCATTGCTTCAGCAGTTCGGACCGTTTCAACTATGCCGAGTACAACCTGCTGTTGACCCCCTCAGAGCGAAAGGGCGTGTTCGGGCAGTTCCGGTTTGACATCAGTGACAACGTACAGTGGTACGTCAAGGCACTGGGAAATCGCCGCGAGTCCACGAACCAGGCGGCGCCCGAACCTCTGGGTCTGGGACCGAACGCAGGCACGGGAAATCCACTGGCGGACAACATCACCGTGTCGGCGCTGAATCCCTTCAACCCGTTCGGCTTCGATCTGATTTCCTCGGGAAACATGCAGTTCATCGGCCGTCGTCCGGTGGAAGGTGGCGCGCGTGTGTTCGAACAGGAGGTCAACACCCGCTACGTAGCAACGGGATTGGTTGGCGACTTCGAGGCGGCTGATCGGAGCTGGTTCTGGGACGTGAACGGCATGTACAGCAAGAACAAGGCCGAACAGACCAACTACGGTAGCTACAACATCTACAACGTAAATCTCGCGCTCGGCGATCCGGCAATCTGCGCGGCGACTCCGGGTTGCGTACCACTGGATATTTTCAGTGGTGAAGGTAGCATTACCCCGGCCATGCTGCAGTGGATCCAGCCGGTGGTGCGTGACCGCAGCCAGAATGAGCTGAGCCTGTTTACCGCCAACCTGTCCAGCGAGCTCTTCACCTTGCCTGCCGGTCCGGTGGCCTTCGCGACAGGCTACGAGTACCGCAAGTACGAGGGCTCCTACCAGCCTGACCCGCTGACCGTGATCGGCCATTACAACGGTGTTCCGTCTCTGCCGACATCCGGTTCCTACGACGTCAACGAAGCCTACCTCGAGCTGAGCATCCCGATCTTCGCCAAGAGCGCGCTGGGTGAGAAGCTGGATCTGAGCCTGGCCGGACGTTACTCGGACTACTCCACCTTCGGCGGCGAGTTCACGCCGAAATACGGCCTGCGCTGGCAGGTGACCGATGACTTCGTGCTGCGCACCAGTTATGCCGAAGGTTTCCGTGCACCGTCCATCGGCGAGCTGTACGGTTCGGCGGCACGCGGCGATCTGGAAATCTTCGATCCGTGCTCCATCGGGCTGGGCGGCGATGCACCGCGCGGTAATGCTGCCAACTGCGCGGCGTTGGGCGTGCCGACCGGCTTCCAGTCGGCGAACTCGCAGATTTCGGTCACCACCGGCGGCAACCTTGAGCTGGATCCGGAGCACTCGCGCAGCTTCAGCGCCGGCTTCGTGTGGAGCCCTTGGTTCGCTAACAACACCGAGTGGTCGGAGCGCTTTGATGTGGAGGTGACATTCTATCGCCACACGATCGAAGGCGCGATTCAAGCCATCAACGCGCAGACCCAGCTGGACCTGTGCGTGGATTCGCTGGACCCGCTGTACTGCAGTGGCATCACCCGTGCCAATACCGGTGCGATCAGCAGCTTCAACAACCGGCTGACCAACCTCGGTTCGATCAAGACCGATGGCTGGGATGTGGACCTGTTCTACACCCTGCCGCAGACCGACATGGGGCAGTTCAAGCTGGGCTGGCAGAACACTTTCGTCGGACGCTACGAGGCACTCGGTGCAGCCGGGCAGCGGCAGCCGCAGGAACCGGGCGTGGAAGTCGCCGATAGTTCAATCCCGGAATGGACCAGCAACGCCAGCGTGTCGTGGGCGCTGGACAACTGGAACGCTTCATGGACGGTGCGCCATATCAGCAAGCTGACCGAACAGTGTGGCGATGCCGTGGCGTTCCCCATCTGCGGCAACCAGGCCGAGGGCACGAATGAGCTGTCGGCGACCACCTTCCATGACATGCAGGTGGGTTACAAGGTCGACTGGATGAAGGGCCTGCAGCTGAGCCTGGGGTTGAACAACGTGTTCGACAAGGATCCACCGATCTGCCTGTCGTGCTCGTTGAACGGTTATGACGCGTCCACGTATGACATCCCGCGTGGCCGCTTCTGGTATGCGAGGGCGGATCTGCGGTTCTGAACGACCGACGAGTCGGGCGGGGAGAGCACAGCCTCCCCGCCCGCTTGCTGATTGCACTGTTGCTACAACGCTTTGCACGTAACGGTGCGGCCGTCCCACGAGCACGACATTCGATGCCCTGCGGAACTCCCGCCGCTTACCGGGACGCCGAAGTAAGATGCACTTCTGCTCCAGCGGGCACGATCGTTTGCCTGTCCGAAATAGTAGGACCCTGCGTAGGCGGGGGCTGTGGCGGGCACAGTGATGGACTGATCGGGGACCATGTTGCCGCTCGCGTCCCTGCTCTGGCCCTGAGCATAACTGGCCTCGGCGACGTTGGCTGCCGTGATCGTGTAAACGGTGGTGGACCCATCACGCCATGTGATTCGGATGGTTATCGTCCCGCTTCCGTAGATCGATCCGAATGACAGAGCGGCTTGTTGTAGCGACAGGGCGATGGAGTTCCAGTTTGGACTACTCCCGGTTGCTCCTGCCAGCTCCAAGGCCAGGTTCTGACCCAGTCTGGACCTTGATGATGCGGAGTCGACGATGTCGTAGGCATTGAGGCCTCTGTAGGCCTCTGGAAATCGTATGTTGTTGGAATTTCCAGGATTGTCGGGGTGGAGTGTGACAAGCGGACCCCCGTTCTGTTTTCTATCGCGTTTGCTTTGGTCTCGGTTGCTCTGCTCGATGGAATTAGCTGCAGTTGAATCCATGACCCTATAGAACGCGGCTGTGATGGGCTCGGGAACCTGTTGAGGGAACGCCAACCAGAGTCTCCTTTCCCTGTCGTACTCGATCTGAAAGGCATACAGTTTTGCCAGGCTGAAGTCGACGACCAGCTTCAAGCCCGACGATTGGGTGTTGATCGCGGCCTGACGGGGGAATGGGCACCCATTGCAGATGACAATGTCGGGTCGGCCGGGTTCCTGAGCGGTTGCTGCGTTCGGGATTGTCGGCGTTATCAGCAACGCTGCGATGATGAGGATGAGCTTCTTCATCTTGAGCCTGCGCTAGGTAAGCAACAAATCGTTGCGCCTGATTCTTTGTTCCAACTGACACGGCCGTTCCGTGATCAAAATCGCAGAATGCACACTCAGTAACGCGCACAGGTTGTGCAGATTTTTTAGCCTGATTCGCGAGTGACATGGGCGTGATTGTCCTCCTCGCACAGCGCTGATGAGCTCACGTTTCGCCAACACGGTCTTGCGAGTTTCGCTCATCCGAGGAAGCTACGTGTGCCGCGTTCGCGGGCGCATCACCCTGGCTTCTGGCCTATGGCTCATTGCCTTCAGCGCACGTGGACTAAGAAGTGGCCGAATGCGACAACGAGCTTTGGCGGCGGCTCTGTACTTGATTCAGTAGGGGGAAGGAAAGTGCTCTGCAGGTGGCCGACTACCCGGGAAGATCCTGTGTCCGCACTGTGAGGCTACAGGGTGCAGATTGCATGCCGCCCACCAGTGTCATGAGGTGACCAACCTTGAGCGGTTCCAGAGCATTGCTTGCCCTGACTAGCGTCGGCACCTTGGTCGATTTTGCTGCTGCGATGATGGTTGCTGGATAGGTCGGCCTTGACTCGGACGCCGATAGCGTCTACGCAAGCGTGGGTGATTCAAGTCGAATTTACCGCCGCACGATCCAGTCGCGCGGTCCAACCAGCGACTGTAGACAAAAAGGCCGGATCCCACTCGCCATCGAGCGGGATCCGACCTCCTTCAGTCAACGAAACTCAGAAGTTGTAGGTAAACGTCAGCGAGCCATTGCGACCGTCGCCGAACGCACCGTAGCCGTTGATCTGCGACAGGTACTGCTTGTCCAGCAGGTTGTTGAGGTTGGCCTGCACGCTGAACTCCGGCGAGATGCGGTAGCGCACGAACGCGCTGACCAGCGCATAGCCCTCCTGCTCGATACGACCGTAGGCGGGCACCGGATAGTAGATGCGGTTCTGCCAGTTTGCACCGCCGCCGACAGTCAGTGCGGTCAGCGACTGCGGGGTGTAGCTGGTGAACAGCTTGATCGTGGTCTGCGGCAGGTTGGTGTTGATGTCGGCGTCGTTGATGTCCTTGGCCACGTAGCGCGACGCACCGAAGGTGGCATTCCAGCCCGGTGTCAGTTCGCCGTTGAGCTCCAGCTCGAAGCCACGGCTGACCGTACCGCGTGCAGCGATGTACGCAAACTCGCCCGGGCGGCTCGGGATCAGCTCGCTGGTGACCTGTGCCACGTTGTCCTGCTCGATACGGAAGGTCGCGACCGAGGCGTTCAGGCGGTTGTCGAACCACGCGCCCTTGACGCCGATCTCATAGCTCTTGCCGTCCACCGGATCCAGGTAGCTGCCGCTGCGGTCGCGTGCGGTCTGCGGCTGGAAGATTTCGGTGTAGCTGGCGTACGTGGAGTAGGTATCGTTGAGGTCGAACACCAGGCCCGCGTACGGGGTGGTGACCTTGTGCGAGCGGTCGGCCCCTTCGCCTGTGCTCTCCCAGTCGGTGTAGCGCGCGCCGAGGATCAGCTTCAGCGGATCGGCAAGCGACAGACGGGTAGCCGCGTAGCCGGCCTTCTGGGTAATGGTGCCTTCGCTCTGCAACGGCAGGGTGGCAGCCCAGTTGGGTTCCGGGAAATTGCCGACGCCCGCCAGGTAGTTGTCCAGTGGCGCCCAGCCGACCTGGTAGTCGCCGTAGTTGGCGAACTCGCGCTTGTTGTAGCTCAGGCCGGCCATGAACTGGTGCTCGCGACCGAACAGTTGGAACGGACCTTCCACGAAGCCGTCCACCGCGTTGACCTTGCGCTCGGTGTTGTAGAAACCGGCCGAGGGCGTGACGCCGGCACCGGTATTCTTGTCCAGCAGCGAGGCGCCCGTGGTCCAGTCGTTGTAGGCGGGGTAGAACAGCTTGTCGTCGGCCTTGGTGGTGTCATGCGTAGCGCCGAGCTTGACCTTCCAGTCGTTGGCGAACGCATGTTCCAGGGTCGCGAACAGACGCTTGCTGGTGGTGTCCCAGTAGGTCCAGCCCGGGTTGGCGCTGAACGATTCGTCGAACGGCGTCGGGCTGCCGTCGGAGAACAGCATCGGGAAGCCACCCCAGGTCGCGCCGTTGGCACGCTTCTGCTGGTAGTCGTAGCCCACGCTGAGCAGGGTGTCCGGGGTCAGGTCGGCATCGATGACGGCGTAGCCCAGCGTCTTGTGCTGGTTGTAGCGGTCCATCTGCGATTCGGTATCCAGGTAGCTGCCGATCACTCGACCGCGCACCGTGCCGCTGGCATTCAACGCACTGCCCACGTCCACCGTGGTGCGGGTGCGGCCCCAGCTGCCGACGTTGACCGACACGCTGCCGGCCAGCTCGGCGCTGTCGGCATGCTTGCGGATCAGGTTCACCGAGGCCGACGGATTGCCGGCGCCGGTCAGCAGGCCGGTCGCGCCGCGCACCACTTCCACACGGTCGTACAGGGCCAGATCCAGGCCGGAATCTCCATAGCTCCAGTTCTGCACCATCTGCGTGGGCAGGCCGTCGAACTGGTAGCTGTCGATGTAGAAGCCGCGCGCGTAGAACTCGGTGCGCTCGGTATCGGACTGGGTGCTGCTGACGCCGGTGGTGTTGGCCAGCACGTCGAGGATGTCATCCAGGTTCTGATCTTCGATGCGCTGGTGGCTGATGATGCTGATCGACTGCGGAATCTCGCGCGGCGCCAGCGAGAAGCGGGTGCCGGCCGACGTGCGGCGCACCGAATAACCTTCGGCCCGCTCGCCCTTGACCACCACGCCGTCGAGGGTGGTCGCCGAGGGGCTGGCGCCGTCGGGTGCGACACCCTGCTGGGCAAACGCAGGTGCGGCAGCGAGGGTGCACAGGGCGACCAGCAGCGCCTGCGGCAGGCGATGCAGGGTGAGGGGGGCAGAACGGGTCATCGGCTTCAACCAGGCAGGTCGCTACAAGCGCCTGGCCGGGAATCCCTGGTGGCCGGGCGGAGCGGAGAGTGGGGGGCGAGCTGTCGCAGTCCCGCACGGTCCTGCGCGGTCACGATGCGCCATGATAATGGGAGTGATTCGCATCATCAATAGATAAAAAAGGGGACGGAGGGGATTAAGTCGTTTTTGGCCTGCCTGCATGCCAAAAACGACTTAATCCCCTCCGTCCCCTTTTTTCAGCGGAGGGCGCTGGCGGGGACTTCGATCTCCATGGCCAGGGCCAGGTGATCGGAGAACGCGGCGGGTACCGCTTCGACACTGCGCTGTTGCAGGTTGCTGCTGACCAGGATGTGGTCGATGGCGCGGTCGGGGCGCCAGCTGGGGAAGGTCGGCACCACGCAGCCGGGGGGCTGCAGGGTGGTCTTCTGGTACAGCACCTGCATTTCCGGCCGCTCGGCCAGGCAATTGAAGTCGCCCATCAGCACGGCGTTGGGGTGGTCGGACAGCATGTCGGCGATGAACGAGAGTTGCGCCAGACGCGAGCCGGCACCCAGCGACAGGTGTGCCACTGCCACGGCCAGTCCCTCGGCCCCATCGCCGAACTTCGCCAGCAGCACGCCGCGCCCGCCTATCCGGCCGGGCAGGGCGTGGTCCTGCACTTCTACCGGCTCCAGCCTGCTGAGCAGCCCGTTGGCCGACGACGCCACCCCGCCCATGCGCCGGTTCGGCTGGTGGCTCCAGTAATTGAAGCCGGCCTGCTGGGCGAGGTAATGCGTCTGGTTGGTGAAGCCCGAGCGCAGGCTGCCCGGGTCCGCTTCCTGCAGGCCGACGATGTCGTGCCCACGCGCCAGCGTGGCGATGGCATCCAGGCTGCTCCGCTTGCGCCCGGCCGGCAGTGCATGCGACCAGCTGCGGGTCACATAGTCACTGTAGCGGCGGGTGCTGGAGCCGGCCTGGATGTTGGCCGTCAACAGACGCAGGGTACGTGCGTGGGGGGAGTTCACGTCGGGATGCGCTGTGCCGGGATCAGTTGCCGGCCTTGGCCGCACGCTCGCGCGCGATCAGATGGTCGGCGATGCGCAGGTAATCCTGGAAGGAGTTGCCCTTCACCAGATACTTGCCGTTGATGATGAGCGACGGGGTGCCGGAGATCTTGCTGCGCTGGGCGAACTGCTTGGCGGCATTGGTCTTGGCATTGACCGCGAAGCTGCTCATGGCGGCGGTGAACTGCTTGGCATCAACGCCGTGCTTGGCGTAGAAACCGGCAATGTCCTCGACCGAATCGCGACCGCGCTCACCCTTCAGGGTCTGCTCGGTGTGGATGGCGGAATACAGCGCGTCATGGGTCTTCTCTTCCACGCCCAGGGTCTGCGCTGCATAGAACGCACGCGCGTAGTCGTCCCAGGTGCCACCGAACATCGCCGGCACGTAGAGGAAGTTCACATCACCCGGCAGACCGGCTTTCCACGGCCCGACCAGCGGCTGGAACGCAGCGCACGCGGGGCAGACGAAGCCGAAGATCTCCACCACCTCGACCTTCCCTGCGACCGGCTGGAAGGGCTGGCCATTCTCGATCACGATGTAATCGGTGCCTGCGACCGGCTCCGGGCCGGTCAGGCGCATGGGCGCATCGGCCGCCACAGGGGCTGCCTCGCTGCCAGCGGCCTGCTCGGTGCCTGCAGCCTGTTCGCTGTTGGCTGCTGCGGCGGTATCGGCAGCCGGTGTGGCGGTGGCGGCGGTCTCGGTCGGCGCGGTCACGTTGGCCGAGCCATCGTCCGCCTTGCAGGCGGCAAGGAGGGGCAGCAGGGCCAGCAGGGTCAGGGCGAAACGGGTCTTCATCAAAGCTTCTCCAGCCATGGTTGAAGCCGACGGCGTGCGTCGGCCAGGAACGAATGATGACACGCAGGGGCATTGCCTCCGCGTGTGGGTGGTGTGTGGTTCAGCGGGCCTTGCCGTTGCGTGCCCGGGCGATCAGTGCCGAGGTGATGCGCAGCTGGTCGGCGGCGCTGGTGCCCTTGACCAGATACTGGCCGTTGATGATCAGCGTCGGCGTACCGGGGGTCTTGGTGCGCAGGGCGAACTCGCGCGCTGCCTTTACCTTCGCCTGCACCGCATCGCTCTTCAGCGCCGCCACGTAGGCGGCTTCGTTCACGCCGTACTGCGCGTAGAAGGTGGCCAGCTCTTCCGGCGATACGTTCTGCATCGGCAGGCTGCGGTCTTCGTGCAGCGCCTTGAACACGGCGCTGTGGCTGCGCTTGGCGACGCCCAGCTGGTCAGCGGCGTAGTAGGCAGCCGCCCAGGTGTCCCACGGGCCACCGAACGCAGCCGGGACCGGGGTGAACCGGACGTCCTTGGGCAGTTTGGCGACCCAGGCGACCAGCTGCGGTTCGAAATGCGCGCAATGCGAACAGGTATAGCCGAACACTTCGGCCACTTCGATCTTGCCGGCCAGCGGCTGGAAGGGGCCGGGCTGGGCGATGAGCTCGTAATCGCGACCTTCCTGCAGGTCGGTCGCAGTGGTGGCGGCGGGCGCGGCGGACAGGGCCAGCGGCGCCAGCGCCAGCAGGGACAGCAACAGACGGGGAATCAACCTCATCGACACACATCTCCAAAGGAACGATCGCCAGCGGTGTGCCGGCGCGGAGATGAACATACCTCAGGCGGCCGCCGCGGGGGATACCGCAGCGGCCAGGCGGTCATCAGGGAGCGGCGAGCGGTGCACCCTGCGCGGCCACATCGTCGGCCCGGTCATGCAGGCCCTGCAGGTAGCTGCCCAAGGCCTGGATCTCCTGCTCGGTCAGCTTGGCAGCGATGGTTGCCATGATCTGGAAGTGGGCCTTGTCGGTCTCGCCGGTGCGCCCAGCCTGGTATTCCTGCAGGCGCCGCGCGACATAGCTGGCGTGCTGGCCGCCGATATGCGGATAGGCCGGGCCGGGATTGCCCGCGCCGGTCGGGCCGTGGCAGGCCATGCACGCCGGCAGTCCGCGCGCGACATCGCCGCCGCGATACAGTTGCTGGCCGATCTCATAGAACTTCAGCCCCTTGTAGGGGCCCTCGGCGACCGCGCCGTCGTCGGCGATGCCGGCACCCGCCTTCTGCGTAGCGAAGTAGGCGCCGATATCGCGCATGTCCTGCGCGGTCAGGTCCTTGACGAAGGGCACCATCGCCACCGAGGCACCGGAGGTGCGCTGGCCGGTGGCGATCAGGGCCATCTGCTGGGCGCTGTAGCGCTCGCTCTGGCCCGCGATGCTGGGATACATCTCGATGCTGGCGTTGCCGTCAACGCCATGGCAGGCCGCGCAGGCAGCCGCCTTTCCCTGTCCCGCTTTGGCGTCGCCCCACGTGGTCTTGCTGAAGTCGATTTCCAGCGACGCGGTCTGAATCGGCCCGTTGTCGGGCAGCGGTGTGATGCTGGTCTGCGCCCAAGCGGCGGCGGCCAGAACGGAGACAGCAAGTACGGAAACGGCAAGAACGCGAGCGTGGCGCATGCTAAAGCTCCGTTTTGGTCCGGCCAGGCCCTCCGCCCGGATACACCTGATTATCAGCGCCGCTTCACGCTACGGTCAATCGCTCCCCGGGCGCGCGGCGTCGCAACATGCGATCCTATGGGCATGTCTCTTCTCATCGAACGCGCGCATTACTTCGTTTCGGCCCACAACATGCGGCAATTGCCGCCTGACGAGGGGGCCGAAGTGGCCTTTGCCGGCCGCTCAAACGCCGGTAAATCCAGCGCCCTGAACGCCCTTACCCGCCAGAACGCGCTGGCCCGGGTGTCCAAAACCCCCGGCCGGACCCAGCAGTTGGTGTTCTTCCAGGTCACCCCTGCCGCCCATCTGGTCGATCTTCCCGGTTATGGCTATGCCAAGGTGCCGCTGGACCTTCAGGCGCACTGGCAGGCCTTCATCGACCAGTACTTCCGCACCCGCCAGGCGCTGCGCGGGCTGGTGGTGGTGATGGACATCCGTCACCCGCTGAAGGAATACGACCGGCAGATGCTGACCTATGCCGTACAGCGTGGCCTGCCGGCGCACGCGCTGCTGACCAAGGCGGACAAGCTCAGCCGCAGCCAGCAGATGATCTCGCTGAACAAGGTCAAGAAAGAGCTGCACGAGGCCTTCGGCGATACCGTCGGCGTGCAGGTGTTCTCCGGCGAAAGCCGGCTGGGCGTGGATGAAGCGCGCGGCATCATCGGCGGCTGGCTGGGCCTGTAAGCCGACGGCAATGACGGGGTAGAGCCGACTTCAGTCGGCTGTGGAAACCCGGTGCCGACTGAAGTCGGCACTACCGCGCGATGCCCACCTGCCGCAATTCCCACCGGGCGCGCGGTTCCCACCGGGCCCGCGGCCCTCACCCCGGTCAGAGCGGCGAGAACTCCGCGGGCACCCACGCGTATGCCCCGCGCTCGCTGCGAACGTGACCCAGGCCCGGGAAGGGCAGGTGGGCGCCCGCGACCCACCATTTTCCATCCGCGGCCTGTTGCAGCATGGCGCGCCTGCTGTCGACGGCCGCCTGGCGGTCGCTGTCTGCTTCGAAAGACGCCTGTGGATAGGCGAACTGGACGGCGTGGTAATGCAGCACATCGCCCCACACCAGCAGGGACTCGCCCTCGCTGTCGAACCGGTAGGACACGTGGCCCGGCGTATGGCCGTGCGTATCCAGCGCGACGGCGTGCCCCGGCAGTGGCTGTCCCGGCACGAACGTGCGCAGGTGCTTGCTGGCCTGGTAGGGTGCCGCTGCCTTGCGTGCCAGCGCGAAGGCGAAGCGCACGCCTTGGGGTGCGGTGGCGTCGCTGGCGGGGTCCAACCAGTAATCCGCATCAGCCTGTGACAGCCACACCGTCGCGTTGGGATAGGCGACCTTGCCCTGTGCATCGAGAATCCCGCACAGGTGGTCAGGATGGGCGTGGGTGAGCAGTACGTCGTCCACATCGGACGGATCCACACCGGCCGCGCGGAGGTTGCCGAGCACCTGCCCCAGGCCGGGCCCGAAGCAGTCGGCGGTACCCGCGTCCACCAGCGTCAGGCGGCCACCGTCGCGGATCAGGAAGGCGTTGACCGCGGTCTGCAGGCCCTTCGTGCTTTCGGGTACGAAGCGCCCCTCCAGTGCCCGGGTCACCGTGGCGGGATCAATGCCGGTGAGTTCCTGGCGGCCCAGGGCCACCACACCGTCGAACAGGGCCGTGACCTGCAACTGGCCGATGCGGTGGTGGTAAACGCCGGCGACCTGTTCGGTCGGGGCAGGGGAGTGGGGGGCGGCCAGCGCGCTGAACGGCAGCGAGGCCAGTGCGAGCAGGACGGCACGGGATAAAGGGAAGACGGGCATGGGGGGTTCTCGATGGCGCGGCGATGGCCGCATGCCGTCATCGTGGCGTGCGTCGTGTGCGCGATGCGCTCAAGCTGGTGCGTGCAACGCTCGCGGCAACGTCAAGCGCGGCCGATGTCTGCCGGCTGCAGGCCGTAACGCTCGACGAAGCGTTTGCTGAAGCTGGGCAGCGAGCGGTAGCCGACGCGCGCTGCCACCGACTTCAACGGCAAGCGGGTGGTGTACAGCAGCCCCATGGCGTGGGCCAGACGGGCCTCGATCAGCAGCTGCCGCAGGCTGGTGCCATCGGCCGCCAACCGTCGGCGCAGGGTGGCGCCGCTCAGGCCGAGGGCTGCTTCCACCTCATGCGATGGCCAGTCACGCGCGGGCTCGGCGGCGATGCGGTCGCGCACCTGTTCGGCCAGCGACGGTTGCGGTGGCAGCAGCAGACTGCCGTGGCCCTGCCGCGTGAGCGCCATCGCGAACGTCGCCAAGGCCAGCCGTGCATCGCTGTAGTGGCCATCCTGCAGCGACTGACGCCAGCGTCGCAGCAGCGTGCGGTGTTCCTGCAACGGCAAGCGGACCAGTACCTCGCCTGCGGCAGGCAGCGGCTCATTCCACAACGTGCGTGCAGCCGTCAGGGCCTCATCGCAGAACGGCACGATCGCACTGACATAGCGGCCGCTGCGGGCATCGGGCACGTTGACCACATCGATCCGGCAGCGACGGGTGATCAGGAAGATGTCGCCCGGCACGAAGCGCAGTGACTGGCTGGCGGTGCGGACGCGCTTTTCGCCCTCCAGCAGGATCGCGAACTGCGGCGCGGGGATCTCCACCGACCGTGCACCGTGTTCGCGCAGGGCGGTGATGCAGGCGTAGCCCTCCGCGCGGGCGCAGTCGGCCAGGCTGGCCATGTCGGCCAGCACGTCGCTGCTGTCGCAATCGGCAAGGTCGGCAAGGTCGGCAAGCGCGGGTGTCATCGGGCCAGTGTACGAGGGTCAAGCCCCCGCGGGTGGGATGCTGAAGTCCGTCACGGAGGCGTGACGCGGGCAGGCCGCACGCTATAGTGCGCCCTTGTGATGAAGGGGCGGCAGCCCCATTCCATCGGCCACCCCACCAGCGAGTCCTGTCCCTTGTCGAGCCCCAGCCACGTCGCGCAGACGCCCATTACCGATCGTTCGCAGCTGGTGGAAGTGATTGCCTCGGGAGAAAAGCCGCGCAGCGCCTGGCGCATCGGCACCGAGCATGAAAAGTTCGGCTTCCGCCTGGACGACCTGCGTGCACCGACCTTCGATGGCGAGCGCGGCATCGAGGCGCTGCTGCAGGGCCTGCAGCGATTCGGCTGGGAGGCCGTGCAGGAACAGGGCCGCACCATCGCCCTGCTGCGCGATGGCGCATCGGTGACGCTGGAGCCCGCTGGCCAGCTGGAACTGTCCGGCGCCGCGGTGGAAACCATCCACCACACCTGCGTGGAAACCGGCACCCATCTGAACGAGGTGGCCCAGGTCGCCGGTGAACTGCAGCTGGGTTTCCTCGGCATGGGATTCCAGCCGAAGTGGGCACGCGACGAAATGCCGTGGATGCCCAAAGGCCGCTACCAGATCATGAAGAACTACATGCCCAAGGTCGGTTCGCTCGGCCTGGACATGATGACGCGCACCTGCACGGTGCAGGTCAACCTGGATTACGCCACTGAGGCGGACATGGTGAAAAAGTTCCGTGTGTCGCTGGCCCTACAGCCGATCGCCACTGCGCTGTTTGCCGATTCGCCGTTCACCGAGGGAAAGCCCAACGGCTTCCTCAGCTACCGCTCGCAGATCTGGACCGATACCGATGCGGACCGCACCGGCATGCTGGATTTCGTGTTCGACGACGGGTTCGGTTACGAGCGCTACGTCGATTACCTGCTTGATGTGCCGATGTACTTCTCTTACCGCGATGGCGTGTACCACGATGCCAGCGGACAGAGCTTCCGCGACTTCATGGCCGGCAAGCTGCCGGTGCTGCCGGGCCAGCTGCCGACGCTGACCGACTGGGCGGACCACATGACCACCGCGTTCCCGGAAGTGCGGTTGAAGAAGTATCTGGAGATGCGCGGCGCGGACGGTGGTCCTTGGAGCCGCCTGTGTGCGCTGCCTGCGTTCTGGGTAGGCCTGCTGTATGACGATGAAGCACTGGATGCCGCATGGGATCTGGTGCGTGACTTCACGCTGGTGGAGCGCCATGCACTGCGCGACGGCGTGCCGCGGCATGCGATGAACCTGCCGTTCCGCAACGGCACCGTGCGCGACCTGTCGCGCGAAGCGGTCAAGATTGCGGTGGGTGGGCTGAAGCGTCGTGCGGCGTTGAACGCCGACGGCATGGACGAAAGCCATTACCTGGATGTGCTGCAGGAAATCGTCGAGTCCGGCTTGACGCCGGCCGAACGCAAGCTGGCGCTGTTCCATGGCCGCTGGAACGGGGATGTAGACCACGTGTTCCGCGAGTTCGCGTACTGATTGCTGCGAACGGTGAAGCCCCTCGTGGTGGGTCGCTGGAAGCGGATTGCTGGGATCGGGCCGGGCGGGAGGGCTTGGTGGGGGACGGCAAAAACCGCATCCATGCGGGCCTCGTTTCACGCCATCCATGGCGCTCAACGCCCCCACCAATCCCTCCCGCCCGGCCCTGACAGACTGTCTGCGTCCCGCCACGTAAGAAGAAGGAAAAGCGGTAGCGCCGACCCATGGTCGGCGAGCGCAGCGGGCCGTTGCCTGAAACATTCCGCCGACCATGGGTCGGCGCTACCGATCTGCTTTTCTTTTTCTTTTCCGTGGGGGGCCGCCGCAGAATTCCGGCAGGGCCGGGCGGCGGGGCTGGGCGGGGGCGTTGAGCGCCATGGATGGCGCGAAACGAGCGCTACATGGATGTACTTGTGCGCGTCCCCCGACCAGTCCCACCGCCCGGCCCAAATCGTAGAAGGTTCTACGCGGCCACCACGAGGGGCTCAGCCGTTCGCTGCAATGATCAGCCCTTGATCGAGGCCATGTCGATCACGAAGCGGTAGCGCACGTCGTTCTTCGCCATCCGCTCCCATGCTTCGTTGACGTCCTGGATGTTGATCACTTCGACGTCGCTGACGATGCCGTGCTCGGCGCAGAAATCCATCATCTCCTGCGTTTCGGCCATGCCGCCGATCGCCGAACCGGTCAGGTGCTTGCGGCCGAAGATCACGCTCACGCCGGTCAGCGGCGGGTCCAGCTCGGTCAGCACGCCAACCAGACACATGGTGGCATCGCGCTTGAGCAGGCCCATGTACGGGTTGGTGTCATGGCCGACCGGGATGGTGTTGAGCAGGAAATCGAAGCTGCCGGCATGCGCCTTCATCTGCTCCGGATCACGCGACACCAGTACCTCATCAGCGCCCAGGCGCGTGGCATCAGCGCCCTTTTCCGGGGTGGTGGTAATCATCACCACGCGTGCGCCCAGTGCCTTGGCGAACTTCACGCCCATGTGGCCGAGGCCACCCAGACCGATCACGCCGACCTTCTGGCCCGGGCCGACCTTGAAGTGACGCAGCGGGGAATAGGTCGTGATGCCGGCGCACAGCAGGGGGGCGGCGGCCTTCAGGTCCAGCTTCTCCGATACCTTCACCACGAAGCGCTGTTCGACCACGATGTGGTCCGAGTAGCCGCCCTGGGTGGCTTCGCCGGTCTTACGGTCGGTACCGTTGTAGGTGAAGGTCGCTCCCTCGGCGCAGTACTGCTCCAGATCGTGGTTGCAGGCGTCGCAGTGGCGGCAGGAATCGACCATGCAGCCGACGCCGGCGAAGTCGCCGACCTTCAGCGTGGTGACGTCGGCACCGACTTCCACCACCTTGCCGATGATTTCGTGGCCGGGGACCATCGGGTAATTGGCGCCGCCCCAGTCGTCGCGGGCCTGGTGGAGGTCGGAATGGCAGATGCCGCTGTACAGGATCTCGATGCGCACATCACCGGCGGCGACGGCGCGGCGCTCGAAGGAGAACGGCACCAGCGGCGCGGTGTTGGAATGCACGGCGTAGGATTTGGCGAGGGACATGGGGGATCCTTGGCAGGGTTTATGGAAAGGCGCTTTACAATACGCCGGCTCGGGCGGGCGACATAGGCCGTTGATCGGGATGATTCATCAAGGCGCACTGCACAATGGCAACCGATAACCTGACCCACCTCGCGGCCTTCGCCGCCGTGGCCCGGCACTGCAGCTTCCGCCGTGCCGGGGCCGAACTGGCGCTGTCCACGTCGGCGGTCAGCTACGCCATCCGCGCGCTGGAGGAGCGGCTGGGCGTAGGGCTGTTCCACCGCACCACCCGCAGCGTATCGCTCACCGAAGCCGGGCAGCGGTTGATGGAGCGCCTGCAACCCGCCTTGGGGCAGGTGAGTGACGCGCTGGAGGAAATGAACCAGTTCCGCGCCACCCCGGCCGGCCTGCTGCGCATCAATGCCGCACGGGCCGCCGTGCCGACACAGCTCAGTCCACGCCTCAGCCGTTTCCTGCAGGCGCATCCGGACGTGCGCATCGAGGTGACTGAAAACGACGGTCTGGTGGATATCGTGGCGCAGGGCTTCGATGCGGGCGTCCGCCTGCACGAGTTCGTGCCGGAAGACATGGTGGCCGTGCCCCTGGGGCCACCGCTGCGCGGCATGATCGTCGCGTCGCCCGCCTATCTGGCCGTGCACGGCGCGCCCCTGCACCCGCGCGATCTGCTGCAGCACCAGTGCGTGCGATTCCGCTTCGCCAGCGGGCACCTCTACAAGTGGCAGTTCGAACAGGGCGCAGAGACCTTCGAGATCGATGTGCAGGGTCGACTGACCTTGAGTGAGCAGACCACCATCGTGCGCGCCGTGCTGGATGGACTGGGGATCGCCTACGTGCTGGAAGACGCCGCGCGGCCATGGCTGGACTCGGGCCAGCTGGTGAGCATGCTCGAAGACTGGAGTCCGCCCTTTCCGGGGTTCGTGCTGTATTACCCACGGCAGCGGCAGATGACCTCGGCGCTGCGCGCGTTCGTGGATATCGTGCGCGGCTAGCGGAGTGGGGAGGGTGTGCCGGCAATGCCACATTCCTGGCAGGCAGGCTGCGTGGGCGCCGCTAAGGTGAGGCGTAGTTGCGGCGCACGCCGCGGCGGCACCCTGTCATTTGCCTCAGGAGCACGCGCATGTACGCATCAAACAACGGTTCTGCGACTGCGGGTAACGCCCGCAGATTACCCCTGCGCGATGAGCCGGTACCCGGTATTCGCAGTATCTCTGATGATATTCGTATCCAGCCGGAGCGACGCTACGGCCTGTTGAAATCGACGAACGGCAACGTCAAGATTGCCAACCGCGCGGTCGTCGACAGGACGGTCTCGACCAATGGGAATGTCCACATCAACGGCGATGCCGAAGTGGGATCTGTCCACAGCACCAACGGCAACGTGGTGGTCGGCAATGGAGTACGGTTACGAAGTGTAAATACGGCGTGCGGTGATATCACGCTTGGCTTCAACGTGAACGTTGAAGCACAGGTGGAGTCCACCACAGGCGACATCCGTGCAGAACATGGATGCCGGATCAAGGGGCGTGTGGCGTCGGTCGGCGGTAACATCGTGCTGCGCGGCACCGATGTCAAAGGCGGACTCGCTTTCGTGGGCGGCGATGTGACCGTGACAGGGGGATCCCATGTTCATGGTGACCTCCACCTGCAGCGCCCAGTCAACGAAATGCAGCACCTGCCGCGCGTGGTCATCGGGGCCAACTCGCGCGTGGACGGGCAACTGGTGTTCGAGGCACCGGTGACCCTGTATATGCACTCGACTGCACGGACGGGACGGATCGAAGGCGCTTCCCGCATCGTCTACAGCACGCCGCACCCACCGCACCCGCTGCAGGCGAGGCTGCAACCTGGCCCACAGCCACCTCCAGCATCCCCGCTGGAGACGATTCTGCAGGCCCTTGCGCAGCGTGTGCAGGTACGCGTCAGCAATACGTCCAGAAACACCGTCGTGATGGGTAACACGTCCGGTGAAAGGACCGTGATCACAAGCACATCCGCCAATGGCAGCACCACCATCACCGGCAGCGTCACGGGCAACGTCACCCACTACAGTGCCGGTCCCTGTCAGATCATCACGATGGGCCAGCCGTGGTGATATGCAATCCGCTCCGCTGCAGTTGCGGGCTCACCCAACATCCGCAGCGGGGCGCCACCAATGCAGCGTGGCGTCATGCACAGCGCCATCATCAAGCAGCCCGATGCGCAGGTCGGACTGCATGATGCCGTCAAGTAGGAGCTGCGTGGTCGCATCTTCGCTTTGTTCAATCCGAATCACATACAGGCTGCCGCCAAAGCGATAGCGCAGGGTGTAGTGCGTCCATGCCGCAGGCAGGCAGGGCGCCAGCAGCAACTGATTTCCTTCGCGCTGCAGGCCGAGCAGTGACTCGGTCAGCAGCCGGTACATCCAGCCGGCCGAGCCGGTGTACCAGGTCCAGCCGCCGCGGCCCGTATGCGGGGCAACCGCGTAGACATCGGCCGCCAGGACGTAGGGCTCCACTTTGTAGATCGCCAGCGCCTCGGCATCCACGGCATGGTGGATGGGATTGATCATGTCGGCCAACGACCAGGCCATCCGTGCGTTGCCCTGCTGCGCGAAGGCCATGGCCGCCCACACCGCGGCATGGGTGTACTGGCCGCCATTTTCGCGAACGCCGGGCACGTAGCCGCGGATGTAGCCCGGATCGGTGGATGTCCTGTCGAAGGGCGGATCCAGCAGCTTCACCAGCGCGGCATCGCGATCCACCAGATGTTCCGCCAAGGAGGCCATCGCGGTGTCGGCACGCTGCGGATCCGCCGCACCGGACAGCACTGACCAGCTCTGCGAAATGGAATCGATCCGACATTCATCGCTCTGTGTGGAACCCAGTGGCGTGCCATCGTCAAACCACGCACGGCGGTACCACTGGCCATCCCATGCATGGGCCTGCAGGGCATCGTGCAGGCGCTGTGCCTGCGTGCTGCAGTAGTCCGCGAAGGCTTGATCACCGCGGGCATGGGCGAGGCCGACGAAGCGCTGCAGCGTGTCGAACAGGAAGAAGCCCAGCCACACGCTTTCGCCGCGCCCTGCATCGCCTACGCGGTTCATGCCATCGTTCCAGTCACCCGTTCCCATCAGCGGCAGTCCGCGTTCGCCAACGAGCTCGCAACCGCGGCGCAGGGCGAGCACACAGTGCTGGTAGAACGGCTGCCGAAGCGGCGAAATCAGCGGCGTATCGTAATAAGACTCTTCGTCTGCATTGACCGGACGCCCTTCGATGAAGCCGACGACCTCATCAAGCACACTCTGATCGCCGGTGACCTGCACGTAGCGGCAGGCGGCAAACGGCAGCCAGAGGTAGTCATCGGAGCAGCGCGTGCGCACACCGCGGTTCTGCGGTGGATGCCACCAGTGCAGCACGTCGCCCTGCGGGAACTGCTGGGCAGCGCACAGCAGCAGATGGGCGCGGCTCAATGCAGGATCGGCATGCACGGTGGCCATGGTGTCCTGCAGCTGGTCACGGAAGCCGAATGCACCACCGGACTGGTAGTAGCCGCTGCGTGCGACATAGCGGCAGCCCAGCGTCTGGTACATCAGCCAGCCATTCACCAGCACGTCCACGCTGGGGTCGGGCGTTTCAACCTGCACCGCACCCAGCAATCCCTCCCAGTGGGTGTGCAGCGCGTCCAGTGCATCGTGGGCGCTGCGGCTGCCCTGCACCGCGCGTGCAAGCTGCAGCGCTTCCTCGCGGTCCTTGCCCATGCCCAGGCGGAAGATGATTTCCTGTTCCTGGCCATCGTCCAGCACCACCGGTGCCTGCAGCGCCGCGCACGGATCCAGTCCAACGCCAAGGCGATCGGACAGGCGCTCGCGCCGCAACGCGGCAGGGTAGGCCACGCTGCCATTGCGGCCGAGGAACTCGGTGCGGCTGGCCGTGTGGCTGCCGTCGCGGGCATCGGTGTCGAAGAACGCGACCCGACCGCTGAAGTCGGTGTTGTAGGGATTGCGTGCAGTCAGTGCGCCGGTCTCGGCGTCCTGCTCGCACACG
This sequence comes from Stenotrophomonas sp. CFBP 13718, assembly GCF_014842145.1. Lineage (NCBI taxonomy): Bacteria > Pseudomonadati > Pseudomonadota > Gammaproteobacteria > Lysobacterales > Lysobacteraceae > Stenotrophomonas > Stenotrophomonas sp. CFBP 13718. The sequence continues at coordinate 341,718 of NZ_JACYVC010000002.1, read as the reverse complement.
ATGTGCATCTGTGATTTCCCGCGGAGGTCTGCCAGCACCCACTCCACGTACCCCGTTGCGGACAGGCGGCGTGCACGACCGGACACGTTGCGCAGCTTCAGTACCGAATACTTGACCGCGTCGTTCACGGCGACATAGATCCACAGGGCCGAGGCGATGCCGTCTTCGGTGTGCTCGTACACGCTGTAGCCGAACCCGTGGCGCACACGGTAGTCACCGCGACCACGGCAGGGCAGCGGCATGGGCGACCAGACATGTCCCGTTTCTTCGTCGCGCAGGTAGAACGCCTCACCGCCGCTGTCCGACACCGGATCGTTGTGCCATGGCGTCAGGCGGAACTCGTGCGCGTTCTCGTACCAGGTGTACCCCGGCGCGCTTTCGCTGACCACGGTTCCCAGCTTCTCGTTGGCCAGGACATTGGACCAGGGGGCCGGCGTCGGCGCTCCTTCGCGAAGGGTGATGATGTATTCGCGGCCGTCGGCCGAGAAGGCACCGATGCCGTTGTCCTGCAGCCGCCCCTCAGCGACGTCGCGGAAGGGGCTCGGCGCCGTGCCGATGACCGTCTCAGGATAGGAGGCGGTGTTGCCCGGATCCACCCATCCGGTCACCTCGTCGGCCGTCTTTGCCGGCGCGTCGATGACGAGATCAGGCGGCAGTCGGTCAGCGGGCTCGTGACGGCCGACCTGGGTGGCCAGCGTGCCACGCTGATCACTGATGATGACCCGCGCCACCGATTGCAGCAGCACGCGATCCTCCGCCGACATCTGGTGACCCGGCCGCACGAAGATGCCGCCGGGACGATCCAGCACATTGGCTTCTGGATCCGCCGAAATCATGCCCAGGATCTGGTCCTGCAGCAGCTGGCGATAGCCCGGCTGGCTCTCGTTCCAGATCACCAGATCCGCACGCAGTCCTTTCAGGCGCCAATACGCATGCGCCTGCACCATCTGCCGCACCAGTTCGATGTTGTCGGCGTCCGCGATCTGCAGCAGGGCGATCGGCAGGTCGCCGGATATCCCGTGCCCCCACAGCCCCGACTGACCACGCTGGTTCTGTAGCAGGACGGCGGGGTCGGCACGCAGCAACGGGTTGGCATGCACGATCAGCCCCGCCAGCCGCTCGTACAACTGGGCATCCGTCTGCGAGGCATTGATCTGGCGGCGGACTACTTGGCTGTGGGTCCAGGCGAGATCGAAGACGCGGTCAGCCAAGCGCCGATCCCGGTACTTGTCGACCAGCGCGATGCACGCATCACGATCGGAGCCAACGCCCTGCACCATGTCGACCATCACCGTCTGCCCAGGGGCCAGCTCGATCCGGCAGCGGATCGCCACGATGGGATCCAGCACCGAGCCTTCGCTGTCCGACAGCGCGTCAACGGCCAGCAGCGCGTGCGGAGCACGCGGCGTGTTGCCCCGTCCCAGGAAGCGCGCACGGTCGGTCTCGTACGAGATCGCGCCGATGTCGGCATCGTGCACTGCCACGAGGTGGAACATCCACGGTGGGACTTCATCATGCGAGCGCGGCCGCCGCGTGCACAGCAGAGCCTGCTTGTCGCGCACGATCTCGGTCTGCACGAACAGATTGCTGAAGGCAGGATGCTGCTCATCCGCCGCCGCCGGTGCCAGCACGACTTCGGCATAGGTGGTGATCTCGATGGTGCGGGTGTTCCGGCTGCGGTTGCTCAGGCGCAGTCGGCGCAGCTCGATGTCGTCCTCTGCCGAAATGGCGATCTCGAGATGGCTTTCGTAGCGCTGCCGGCGTCCACGGAACTCCACCTTCGCATCGGAGAAGATGGCTTCGTACTGGTCTACCGGCGCGCAGGTGGGTTGCAGCGAGGTCGACCAGAAATCACCGCTCTGTACATCGCGCAGATAGCAGAAGGTGCCCCAATGATCGCGGGTGCCATCTTCGCGCCAGCGGGTGATGGACAGGTCGCGCTGCCGGCTGTAGCCGCCACCGGCACTGGTTACCAGGCTGTGGAAACGGCCATTGGACAGCAATTGCACGGCCGGCCTGGACGTGCCGGGGTTGTGGAAGATGCGCAGGTGCGTTTCGGTTTCCGCGTTCATGGCTGGCTCGCCGACACCCTCCGCCTGGTGCGGGTGGAAGATGCCGCTGCGTGGTACGCGCTCCTGCAGCAGCAGCAGCGAGGCCTGGAACTCCGCGTCGGCAACGAAGCGCTGCTGCATGGGTTGCTGTCTCAGCAGATACACCAGCGACAGCAGCCCCATGCCCTGGTGGTGTGCCATGAACGCGCGGATCACGGCATGGTCCTGCCCGTGCGGTACGCGTGCCGGGGTGTAATCAATGGCCTCGTAGAAACCGAAATCGCTGCTGAAGCCCAGCGCGGCCATCTGCTGCAGGTTGAGGCAGGCAGCCTCCGGGGCGACCATCAGGGCCATCATGCTTGCGTACGGGGCGATCACCAGGTCCTTGCCGAGCCCACGCTTCAGTCCCAGGCCGGGTACGCCGAAGGCACGGTACTGGTAGTTCATCCGTGTATCGACGGTGTTGTAGCCGGACTCGGAAATACCCCAGGGCACGTTGTGCTGTGCGCCGTAGGCGATCTGCGCCTGGACGGCGTGCAGTGCCGTCTGGTCAAGCAGCGTGTCCGGGTAGCTCGGCATGACCAGCTGCGGCATCAGGTACTCGAACATCGAGCCGCTCCACGACAGCAGCGTGGCGTTGCCATTGACCTCGGTCAGCAGGCGGCCGAGCGCGAACCAGTTTTCCTGGGGGACCTGCCCCTGCGAGATGGCCACGAAACTGCACAGGCGTGCTTCAGAGGCGAGCAGGTCGTAGCAGCCACTGTCCAGGCGGCGTTCGTCGACGTTGTAGCCGATCGACAGCAGATGCCGTGACCGGTCGTACAGGAAGGCCTGTTCCATCAGGGAGAACTGACCCGCGACATGCGCCAGTCGTTCCATCTCGCGGATGGTCTCGCGCGCACGTGTGGCGGCGGCCGGGTCGAGCACCTGCGCGGCAAGGTCGCGCAGGCTGGGCAGTGCCGCGTCTGCGGGCATCGCCGTGCCGGCAAAGTACTGGAGTTCGGCCAACGCGTCGGTGCAGGCGTTGGCCAGCGCCGTGGGCCAATGCGGAACCGGGACGTCGGCGGGAGCCGCAGCAGGCCACGCCTCCGCAATCGCCTCGGCGTGCCGCGCCAACGACGCCAGGCTGTCGGCTGCCGTGCCCAGTGTGCCGGGAGGCTGCTGCTGGACCTGCGTGAGCAGCGCACGGAACGTGCCGACCGCAGTGGACAGGGCGGCATTGTCCGCGTGGCCGGAAAGCCGGTCTTCCTCCAGCACGCCGAGCGTATCGGCCAGCCCCGCGAAGGTCGCAGGCGCGAGCACCGGCGCATCCGCCAGCGCCAGCAGGCCCTGGCGCAGGGTCAGCAGGTGGCCGGCAAGGTTGCCGCTGTCGACGGTGGAGATGTACGCGGGAGGAAGCGGCTGCAGGGTGTCGGTGGTGTACCAGTTGTAGAAATGCCCGCGATGGCGTGGCAACGCGTCCAGCGTGGAGAACACCCGCTGGGTCCGCTCCAGCACCGTCCTGGCCTGCACATAGCCGAAGTCGTGCGCCGACAGGTTGGCCAGCAACGAGAGGCCGATGTTGGTCGGTGACGTACGTCGGGCCACCACGTGGGTGGGGTGCTCACGCACATTGTCAGGTGGTAGCCAGTTGTCTTCTGCACGGACGTAGGTTTCGAAGAATGCCCACGTACGCCGTGCGAGCCTGCCCAGGAACGCGACCTGCAGCGTGGACAGGTTCGCGTCGCGGTGCAACGCCGGTCGACCGAGCCGCGCCATGATCAGCGGCGCACCGGCCCACAGGATAAGGAAGGGCAGGGCGACCCACAGCGCGGCAGGCTGCCGTGCGGCGATCACCGCGGCCAGGCCCAGCGATGCCAACGCAACCGGTCCCATGCTGCGCAGCTCCGCCTGCATGCCATTGCCCAGGCTGCGCTCCACCTCGCTTGAGGGATTCCACTGCAGCAGATGGCGACGGCTGACCAGGCTTCGCCACAGTGTGCGGCCGATGGCCGTCAGGCTGAAGAGCGCTTCGTAAGGCAGGCAGGCCAGGTTGACCGCCGCGCGCAGCAGTTGCTGCGACGTGGCCTGGCCGAGGCGGACCAGATGGGCCTCCATGGGCATGTCCACGGGCATCAGGAACAGGTCACGCAGTGCAGGAATCAGCACTGGCAGCAGCCACAGGCTGATCAGCCATGCCGTCCATGCCAGCGGCGCCGGTGCGATGAACCAGCCCAGTACCAGCAGGACCGTCATGGCGATCGGCACAAGGCTGCGGCGCAGGTTGTCGAGCAGCTTTCCCCGTGACAACCACGACAGGGGATTGCGTTCGTAGCTGCCGTCCTTGCGCGGTACCCACGGCAGCAACCACGGCAACAGCTGCCAATCACCGCGGATCCAGCGGTGCCGACGCTTGACGTCGGCGGCGTAACGGGTCGGGTAGTCCTCGTACAAGCGCACGTCGCTGATCAACCCTGCCCGTGCGTAGCAGCCTTCCAGCAGATCGTGGCTGAGGATGCGGTTGTCCGGGAACCGGTCTGCCAGAGCGAGCTCGAACGCATCGACATCGTAGATGCCCTTGCCCACGAACGAGCCCTCGCCGAAGAGATCCTGGTAGACGTCCGACACGGTGCGCGTGTACGGATCAATGCCGCCCTCGCTGCCGAACATGCGGGCATAGCGCGAGCTGCGCCGCCCGCCCAGGCTGGTGCCCACGCTCGGTTGCAGGATGCCGTAGCCTCGCACCACGCGGCGCCGGGTCGGGTCGAACTGGGCCTGGTTGAGCGGATGCGCCAGGGTGGCGATCAGTTCCCGCGCGGCATCGCGTGGCAGGCGGGTGTCGGTATCCAGCGTGATCACATAGCGCACGTCGGCCAGCACCGCGATCCTGCCGGTGACCTGCAGGAAGTCCTCCGTGGCGCCCTCGCGGAGCAGGCGGTTCAATGCGGCCAGTTTGCCGCGCTTGCGTTCGTAGCCCATCCAGCGCTGCTCGCTGGCATTCCACTGGCGGGGTCGGTGCAGCAGGAAGAACAGGTCGTCTTCATCGCCATGGGCTTGGGTTGCCACGTAGCGCTGGTTGAGTTGGTGTATCTGGTGCGCGGCGCGCTCAAGCAGCGCCGTGTCCGACGGCAGGCTGGCCTGATCGGCGTCGAGGAAGTCGGTCAACAGTGCGAAATGCAGGTAGCGATCGCGGTTGGCGAGGAAGCGGACTTCCAGTGCTTCGACCAGGCTGTCCACCTCCTGGAGGCTCCCCAGCATGCTCGGCACCACGATGAGCGTGCGCGCCTGCGGCGCTATTCCCGTCGAGAAGTCCATGCGGGGCAGCCGCTGTGGAGACGCCAGTACGGTAGCGGCCCAGTTGACCAGCACGATGCCGAGCTCGCTGAAGGCGAGCACGGCGAGCGTGGCCACCAAGGCCAGCAGCGCGCCGTGCAACGGCAGCGCGGTGGCCAGCAGGCCCCAGGTCAGCAGGCCGACGATGGTGGCGATCGGCAGCAGGTAGACGGCCAGCGGGATCCGCTGCGGTCGCAGGCGAAGGCGCGTGGACCCCGACCGTGTCTGCGAGAGCCGCGCTTTGAGTTGCGGCATCCCATCGTCAACAAGATAGAAGCCGACGTGGGAACGGAAGTCGCCTGGCGTCGTCTGCGCCGCGGCACGGGCCAGCTCCACCGCGCAATCGGCGACGATGCGCTCGTCGATGCGCCCCAGCCGCGCGATCCGTTCGACAACGTGGCGATAGCTGTCGCGCGTGCTGAAGTCCATCAGCGGGTAGGTGCCTGCGGGATCCTGGCGCAGCCCGCGTTCGACCACGCTCATGCTTTCCACGAAGTCGCGCCAGTCCATCGTGGCCAGAAAGCGAAGGCTGCCGATGCTGTTGCTGATGGACACCTGGTCCGCCGCCTGCTGCTGGCTCTCCAGGTGGACCAGCTCTTCAGTACGATGGCCCTCGGCGGCGGCCCATTGCTCCAGCCAGGTGATGGGCATCGCGAACACGCCGCCGCGGCCCTGCAGCCCCCGTGAAAGCTCGGACACGAACGCGCCAGAGAGCGGCGGACGCGAGCGCGCCAGATCGGCAATCACCAGCACCACGTCCTTCGGGCTGGTCGCGGCGACCTGATTCAGCCGTGCGGCCCAGGAATTGGCCAGCCTGCGGTCGGCACCGTCGTGCACCACGCGCACGGCCATCCGGCGCAGGTTGTCGATCAGGGCCAGGCGCAGCATGATCGGGATCGCCCACAGCTCGCCCAGCTTCAACGGCGCGATCGTCTGGTACGCCGCGATGAAGCGGCTGAGCGTTTCACCATCGATACGCCCATCACCGTGCGCGATGGCTTCCAGGGACAGCGCGTACACGCGCGGCAACCCGGCCGACGGGCCTTGGGTGAGCGAAGGCAGCTGGCGGCTGTAGCCGGTGGGAAGGTGTCGGCGCGCCGTGTGGATCTGCTCTTCAACCAGATAGTAGTTGTCCAGCAACCACTCGCCCGCAGGCGTGATGCGCATCTCCTCCTGCACCATGGCAGTGAGCAGGTTGAAGGCATCGGACAGCAGGCTTTCGTTCTCTGCAAGTCGGCCCAGCAGGCGTTCCTGGCTGGGGCGCGAGTGCACGGTGTGCGAGCGGGCCAGGGCATGGCCGTGGCGTTCCATCTGCTCAACGTTGAACAACGACGCGCGGAGGGGCTCTTCTACTTGAATCGGCGTTCTGACGGTGGCTTGGCGCAAGCGGCGCCAGAGACGTCGGCGCTGGCGTGACCAGCGAGCGAGAACGCGCAGGACCTGAAGCATGGAAGATCCTGATAGCGGCGACGATGACCGCGGAATGTACTCACTTGTTGCATGCGCAGGGGGATAGGGGTGTGACGACGCGGCGCGCCGGGAGTGCCTTTGCGCTGAATCCGCGTCGCTGTGTATACTATCCCCCAGTATAGTTCATCAGTCTGGATCCCCGATGCCGCATTCCCTCGAAGAGAAGAAGAAAGTGCTGGCTCGCGTGCGCCGGATCCGCGGCCAGTGCGATGCCCTGGATCGCGCACTGGAGGCCGGCGCCGAGTGTGCGCCCGTGCTGCAGCAGATCGCCGCCATCCGTGGCGCGGTCAACGGGCTGATGTCCGAAGTGATGGAAGCGCATCTGCGCGAAGAGTTCGGTCAGCCGGCAGCGTCCGATGCACAGCGCACCGAGCGCGTGCGCGACATGAGCGCGCTGATCCGTTCCTATCTGAAATGAACCTGGCCCGCCGCGCGGGCCCTCGTAAACAAGCGCGAAACGCGCACCTGCCTACCCTTGTCCTTGCCTGTCCTCTGGAGAATCCACCATGAAGTCCCGCGCCGCTGTTGCATTTGGCCCCGGCCAGCCGCTGAAGATCGTCGAGATCGACGTCGCCCCGCCGAAGAAGGGCGAGGTGCTGGTCAAGATCACCCATACCGGCGTCTGCCATACCGATGCCTTCACGCTGTCCGGGGATGATCCGGAAGGCCTGTTCCCCGCCGTGCTGGGCCACGAAGGCGCCGGCATCGTGGTGGAAGTCGGCGAGGGCGTGACCAGCGTGCAGCCGGGCGATCACGTGATTCCGCTGTACACCGCCGAGTGCGGCGAGTGCCTGTTCTGCAAAAGCGGCAAGACCAATCTCTGCGTCGCCGTGCGTGCCACCCAGGGCAAGGGCGTGATGCCTGATGGCACCACCCGCTTCAGCTACAACGGTGAACCGATCTACCACTACATGGGCTGCTCGACCTTCAGCGAGTACACCGTGGTGGCCGAGGTATCGCTGGCCAAGATCAACCCGGACGCCAACCCGGAGCAGGTCTGCCTGCTGGGCTGCGGCGTCACCACCGGCATCGGTGCCGTCCACAACACCGCGAAGGTGCAGGAAGGCGACAGCGTGGCGGTGTTCGGCCTGGGCGGCATCGGGCTGGCCGTGATCCAGGGCGCGCGCCAGGCCAAGGCCGGCCGCATCATCGCCATCGACACCAACCCGTCCAAGTTCGAGTTGGCACGCGAGTTCGGTGCCACCGATTGTGTGAACCCGAATGATCATGAAGCGCCGATCCAGCAGGTCGTGGTGGAAATGACCGGTTGGGGCGTTGATCACAGCTTCGAGTGCATCGGCAACGTCAACGTGATGCGCGCGGCGCTGGAATGCGCACACCGCGGCTGGGGACAGTCAGTGGTGATCGGCGTCGCCGGTGCCGGCAAGGAGATCTCCACCCGTCCGTTCCAGCTGGTGACGGGCCGGAGCTGGAAGGGCAGTGCCTTCGGTGGCGTCAAGGGCCGCAGCCAGCTGCCGGGCATGGTCGAGGATGCGATGAAGGGCGACATCGAGCTGGCACCGTTCGTTACCCACACCATGGACCTCGAGCAGATCAACGACGCCTTCGAGCTGATGCATGAAGGCAAATCGATCCGCTCGGTCGTGCATTTCTGAAGCGCGCGCCGGCCTCGTGCCGGCGCTTTCTGGACAACCGGAGACACCCTGATGGAACGCATTGAACACCGCGCCTGCGCGGGCGGTTGGCAGGACGTATACCAGCATCAGTCAGAGGTGCTGGGCTGCGAGATGAAGTTCGCGGTGTACCTGCCCCCGCAGGCGGCGACGCGCAAGCTGCCGGTGCTGTATTGGCTGAGCGGACTGACCTGCAACGAGCAGAACTTCATCACCAAGGCCGGCGCGCAGCGCTACGCGGCCGAGCACGGCATCATCCTGGTCGCGCCGGACACCAGTCCACGTGGCGATGACGTGGCCGATGCGGAAAGCTACGACCTTGGCAAGGGCGCGGGTTTCTACCTCAATGCCACCCAGGATCCGTGGGCGGCGCACTACCGGATGCACGACTACATTGTTGAGGAGCTGCCGGCGCTGATCGAAGCCCATTTCCCGGCAACCGACCAACGGGGCATCAGCGGCCATTCGATGGGCGGACATGGCGCGCTGGTGCTGGCACTGCGCAACCCGGGCCGCTACCGCAGCGTGTCTGCGTTTTCTCCCATCGTCGCGCCCAGCCAGGTGCCGTGGGGCGAGAAAGCGTTCACCGCCTACCTCGGCGAAGACCGCAGCAGCTGGGCACAGTGGGATGCCAGTGAACTGGTCGCGACCGCCAGCGAGCGGCTGCCGTTGCTGATCGACCAAGGCGACGCAGACGAGTTCCTGGGTGCACAACTGCAACCCCAGCGCCTGCAGGCCGCCTGCGAAGCCGCGGGCCACCCGCTGCAGCTGCGCATGCAGCCCGGCTACGACCACAGCTACTACTTCATCGCCACCTTCATCGGCGAGCACATCGCCCACCACGCCCGCTGAAAAAAAAGGGGACGGAGGGGATTAAGTCGTTTCCGGCCTGACGGCCAGAAACGACTTAATCCCCTCCGTCCCCTTTTTTGCATTCTTCAGTCGTCGTCTTCTTCGGCGGCTTCGCGGCCCTGCTGGCGGATCAGGGCTTCTTCGCGGGCATCGTTGATGGCGTGGCGCACGCTGTCCAGGTCGATGGTGGATTCGTCATGGACGAAGATGCCGGTCAGCGGGCTGTCCGGCAGCAGATCGCCGGCCTCGAACAGGGCCCACATCTCTTCGCCATACCAGCTGTCCAGCAGCTCCGGGGCGAAGCGGCCGAGGTAGGCGGTGAGATTGTTCACATCGCGCAGCAGCATCGTCCGGGCTGCATTGTTGCCGCCCGCGCTGACCACCTGCGGAAAGTCGATCACCACCGGTCCATCGGGGCCGACCAGTACGTTGTAGGGCGACAGATCGCCGTGGATTAGGCCGCAGCAGAGCATGCGCACGACCTGGCGGACCAGTACCTGATGGAACTCACGGGCCTGGTCCGGTTCCAGTTCGACTTCGCCCAACCGGGGCGCCGAGAAGCCGTCCGCATCGGTCACCAGCTCCATCACCAGCACGCCATGGAAGTAACCGTGGGGCTCGGGTACACGTACGCCGGCGTCGCGCAACTGGTACAGCGCGTCCACTTCGGTGTTCTTCCAAGCGGTTTCCTGCTGCTTGCGGCCGTATTTGCTGGCCTTGCCCACCGCGCGGGATTCGCGGCTGCCACGGACCTTGCGGCCTTCCTGATACTGCACGCGCTGCTGGAAACTGCGCTGGGCCATGTCTTTGTAGACCTTGGCGCAGCGCACGTCGTCGCCGCTGCGTACCACGTACACAGCCGCTTCCTTGCCACTTTTCAGCGGACGCAGCACTTCATCGATAACGCCGTCGTCGATCAGCGACTGCAAGCCTGGGGGGGTCTTCACGGAACCTCGGTGGGGCGGCCGACGCCAATGGCTGGCCAGAAAGAGGGGGATTTTCGCACCTTCCCGCCGCTGCGGCCACCCGCCGCAAAAAGGGGACGGAGGGGATCAAGGCGCAGGCGGCATGGCCGAAAACGACTTAATCCCCTCCGTCCCCTTTTGTTTCAGCGGACTTCGCGGAGTTCCCAGTGGTGGCCGGCGAGCAGGCCCATGCGCTGGCGGAAGACGTCGCCGTTGATGCTGGTGGTCACCTGCAGGTTGATCCGCAGGTCATCCTGGGTGCCGCTCACGGTGGCGCCCGGATCGGTCACGCCCCACTGTGCGGGGACGGCATCGGGGTCGTTCTGCTTTGCCTTCCATTTGTCGAACAGTGCCGTGGAAGTCAACGCGGCCTGCAGTTCTTCAGCAAATCCCTGCGCGCCCTGCGAATGAAAGGACAGGGCGGTGTCGTTGCCGCGGGCTTTGGCCGGGTCAGGCAGGCTGATGTAGTACGTGGTCATCGGGATCTCCGTTCAATGTGCCAAGCGTTGCAGGGGCGAAGTGCAAACCGTGTGCAGAGTGCTCTGGCCTCATCATTCGAAACGATGCGGACCGTCCGCGAAGCCGACGGTCAGCGCCCCCTTGCCGACGTTGACCATGCCGGTCAGGCTCATCACCGTTTCATAGACCTCCACGCCATGGTCCCCACAGACCTGGCGCAGCGATGCATAGCCAGGCAGGGCACGCAGTTCGTCCAGTTCGCCGCCATAGCTCAGGCACACGGTCGGAGTCATCAGCCCGGCACGTACGCGCTGGCCGACCACATCGAACAGCTTGGTCACGGCGTTGTCGAAGCCCTTGATCTTGGCCACCGGGCCGGTTTCGCCCCGATACCCGTGCAGTACCGGCTTGATGTCCAGCGCGCTACCCAGCGCCGCACTGAGCAATCCGACGCTGCGATCGCCCTTGTGCCGGGCCCGCGCGCGCATGTAATACAGGTCGCGTGTGATCATGTAGCCATGCACGTTGCCGGCCAGTTCTTCCAGCCGCTCGCGGATCTGCTGCACGCTGGCGCCGCTTTCACGTAGGCGCACGGCCTCGATCGCGGTCACCGCCTGGGCGGCGAACAGGTTCTGCGTGTCGATCACCCGCAGGGCGAAGGGCGAGTTGAAGCCCGCCGCCTGCCGGACGGGTTTGTAATCGTTGAGGATGGCGAAGCTGGCCTGCATCGCGTTGTCGTGGATCGGACTGCGCGTCTTGGTGATGGTCATGCAGAACACGTGGTCGTAATCGATGACCAGGCGCTGCAGGAACAGGTCGCGGATCTGCTGCACGCTGAAGGGGATGGTCTCCGCTTCGGCGCCATGCTCGGCAACGTGGGCATGCAGGAAACTCAGGGTGGCCTGCTCGTCACGGTGGTCGGCCAGGATGGCTTCACCGATCCGCACGGTGATGGGCAGCAGGACGATCCTGTGCTGGGTGATGAAGTCCTGCGGCAGGTCGCAGGCCGAGTCGACGACGATTCCTATACGCATTCGCAGGCCCCCTCCAGGCGCGTTTGCTGGCTTGAAAGCGTGAACGCTATCGCAAAATGGAGGGCCGCGCGCGTGCCGGACGTTCAGCGATTCCGGTGCACGGCGGTGGGCAGGTCCAGCACGGCCTGCCAGTCCGGCTGCATCAGCAGGGCCGGATCGTCCAGCACGGCTGCCATCAACCGATGCGCATCGTTGCCCCAGAACAGTTCGCCATCGACCGACAGCGTCGGCACGCCGAATACCCCGGCCGCGATCGCGGCATCGGTATTCCGGCGCAAGGCCTCCTTCACCTCCACCGCGGCGATGGCGCTGGCGACATCCTCCACGTCCAGCACCTCCGCCAGCTGGGCAAGTGCAGCCGCCTCATCGGCAGCGCGGCCCTGAGCCCAGATCCAGTCGAACAGCGCATCAACGGCTGCCGTGGTGCAGCCGGCAGCGATGCACAGGCGCAGGGCGGGCAGCGGATTGAACGGATGGGCCGGTGGAAAGCGCAGGGCCACCCCTTCCTGCTGCGCCGTCCACAGCAGTTGCCGATAGGCGAAGCGCCGCTTTGCCGGGATCTCGGCCGGCCCCAGGTTGCCCAGGTGATGCAGTACGGCCCCCAGGGCGATGGGGACCGGCTGGATGCGCGGGAACTGCGGCAGGGTCTTCAGTTTCTGCCAGTGCAGATAGGCGTACGGGGAGACGAAATCGAAGTACCAGCGCAGCGCCATTGCATCGTCTCCGTCGGGGTCAGGGCTGTGCGGTGCGCTGCAGGTAGCGGTCGCGCAGCTCGGTCTGGCGCGAACGCATGGGCATCGCTCGCCCGCCCAGCCACACCTGTTCGGCATAGTGGGCCACATCCAGCGGATCGCCTTCCCACAACACCAGGTCCGCCAGCTTGCCCACTTCGATGCTGCCGATGCGATCGCCGACACCGAGTGCCTGGGCCGGTACGCGGGTCAGACCGGCCAGGCCGTCCGCCCAGGGCAGTCCATGCGCTACGGCGTTGCCGGCCAACTGGCGGATCTTGCGCGCGTTGTGCGAGGCATCGCCACTCTGCGCGAAGCTGACCTCCACGCCGGCCTTGCGCAGGCGGGCGGCATTTTCAAGCGTGGCGCCGATCTGGTCGAAGGTCGTGGGCAGGTTGCCCAGGCCGTCGACGAACACGGGCACGCGTGCCTGCGCGAGTTCTGCGGCCAGTTGCCAGGCTTCGGCGCCTCCCACGATCGCGATCTTGACCTTCTCGCGTGCGGACCAGCGCAGCAACTGGCGGATGTCCGATGCGCGGTCCACCTCGATGATGATGCGGCCCTTGCCCGCCAGGTAATCGGCCAGCGTGCGGCGCCCCGCGGCGGTGAGCAGGGCATGCGGTGAATCGGTGCCGACCCGGCCACGCGCTTCGTCGATCATCTGCTGCAGCAGCATCCACTGCGCGGCGCGCGACTTGCCGGTCAGCTCGGCGGCAGCCGACCCCAGGCGCAGGTACAGCGCACGGGGGCCGATCGGATCGGCGCTGCCGTCCAGTCGCACCACGCCGCCCTGGCCGGCGACGAAGCCGCCGCCGGTATGCGCACCCAGTGCAGTGAAACCGATGCCCTCCACGCGGGCGACCGGCACCAGGATCGAGGCGGGGTTGTAGGCCAGGGTAACGTCGAACTCAGGCCGCAGCGGCTGCGAATCGAGGGTCAGCGTGCTGTCCACGGTGCTCTCTTCGCCCGACACCTCTTCGATGCCGATCTCGGTGATGCCACCGAACAGGGCCGGCGTCAGGGGGCGGCCGTTGGCTTCCACCACCGGCACCCCGGCCGGTGCGGCCAGGCCCGTACCAATGGACTGGATCAGCCCGGCACGGACCAGCACATCGGCGTTGTCCAGGCTGCCGCGCGCACCCACCGTATGCACGGTTGCATTGCGGATCAGCAGGTCCTGCGCTGTGACCGTCATCGGCAGCACGGAGGCCGCGGCGAGGAACGCCATCGCCGGGGCAAGCCACGCCCGCTGCCGCTTGATCTTCATGGTCGAACGACTACCCATCACCGCACCTCCTGGCCAAGACGGAAATCAGACACCGGCTTGCTGCCCGGATCGGCGCGGTCGAAGTAGCGGTGGCCGTCGATGAACACCTCGTCGGCCAATGCATACGAACTGAAAGGATTGCCGTTCCACACCACCACGTCGGCGTTCTTGCCGGCCTCCAGCGTGCCGGTGTGCTGCTCGATGCCCAACGCCTTCGCCGCGTTGTAGGTCATCCAGGTGATGGCCCGTTCCGGCGCGATGACCGGCATGTTGGCCCGGCGGGCCGAAGCGATCACCTTCGCCGCTTCCTGGTTCAGGCGCTGGATGCCTTCGGGCGAATCCGAGTGCACGATGGCGCAGCTGTTGGCGGGCCGATCCACCAGCGCGATGTTCTCCTGGATACCGTCGAAGGCCTCCATCTTGAAGCCCCACCAGTCCGCCCACAGCGCGCCGCAGACGCCCTCTGCGGCGAGCCGGTCTGCCAGCTTGTAGGCTTCCACGCCATGGTGGAAGGCAGCGATCTTGAAGCCGAACTCGTCGGCCAGATCCAGCATCGTCGCCATTTCATCGGCGCGGTAGCAGTGGATGTGCACGCGGATGTCGCCCTGGATGGCGCCCGCCAGCGTATCCAGCTTGAGGTCGCGCTTGCCGCCGCTGTCGCCGCTGCTGTCTTCCTTGTCACCACCGAACCAGCGCTTGGGCTTGGCCGGCTTGCTGGTGTTCTTGGCGATGTACTCGCTGGCATCGATGAACGCGGCGCGGTATCCCGCCACATTGCCCATGCGCGTACCGGGCGCGGTGCCCTTGCCGCCGTAGACGCGCTTGGGGTTTTCGCCGCAGGCCATCTTCAGTCCCCAGGGGGCGCCGGGGAATTTCATGGCCTGGTAGGTCGTGGTCGGTACGTTCTTCAGCACCACGCCACGCCCGCCCACCAGATTGGCCGAACCGGGCAGGACCTGCATGCTGGTCACGCCGCCGGCGAGTGCCTCGGCGAAACCGGGGTCCTGCGGCCACACGGAATGTTCGGCCCACACATTGGCGGTGACGGGGGCGGTCATCTCGTTGCCATCGCTGTGCGCGCTGACGCCGGGGCTGGGGTAGACGCCCAGGTGCGAATGCACGTCGATCAGGCCCGGCGTCACCCAGCGGCCGCGCGCGTCGATGCGGCGGACGTCGGTGCCGGCCTGCAGGCCGCGGCCGACCTCCGCCACTTTTCCATCACGCAGCAGCACGTCCGCATCGTCCAGGCGCTGCCCGGTACCGGTAAGGACGGTGGCGTTGTGGATCAGCACGGCTTCGCTGCTGCGCGGCTGGTACGTGCTCGGATACGGATCCTGGATGAAGCGCGAAGCGCCGGTGGCCGGCGCAGCGGCCAGCGACAGCAGCGCCAGGCCGATGCCGGCGCGCAGCAGGTTGTGCATGATGTCCCCGTAAGCATGGTGGTGCAGGTCGCTGACGCTAGCGGAGTGGACCGCCGCTTGCCAAGTGACCTTCGGCCTGGCGCCGCCAGCGCGGTGCTGCGGGCAGGGTCACGCACAGCCCGTTGTGTCTCGTAGAATCGCCCCATGAAGAGCACGCAGTTCCCCCTCCAACCGGTGGAGCAGGACATGGACATGGCAGCACAGGTCGTGGCGTTCTGGACCGAAGCCGGTCCGGCGAAGTGGTTCGCGCGCGATGATGCGTTCGATGCCCACTTCCGGCGTCTTTTCCTTGAGGAGCATCATGCTGCCGCATCACGGGCACGCGAGTACTGGCTGTCCACGGCGGAGGGCGCGCTGGCGCTGATGCTCCTGCTGGACCAGTTCCCGCGCAACTGCTTCCGCGGCACCGCCCACTCGTATGCCACCGATGGACTGGCAAGGCACTACGCCATGCGGGCAGTGGAGGAGGGACTGGACCTGCAGCTGGTGCCGAAACTGCGCGCTTTCATCTATTTGCCGTTCGAGCACTCCGAAGACCCGCAGGACCAGGAACGGTCGGTGTCGATGTTCGACGTGCTGGGTGACAAGGAGTACCTGCAGTTCGCCGAACTGCATCGTGAGCTGATCCAGCGCTTCGGGCGCTTCCCGCACCGCAATGCGGTGCTCGGCCGGATGCCGACGCTGGACGAGCTGGACTATCTGGCAGAGGGCGGTTTCAGCGGGTAGGAGGGGCCCGTCAACCGCGATGCCGTGGCCCGGTTCGCCGAGCATGGCTCGGCGCTACCTTGAAAAGGCGGGCACAGCGGCCCGCCATCCGGGGAGGGCTCAGTACTTCGGCACGCCGTTGTCGACGTCGTCGGACCACGCATCGATGCCGCCGGTCACGTTGTGCACCTTGCTGAAACCCAATGCGCGGAACTGTTCGGCGGCCTGCGCGCTGCGGCCACCGTGGTGGCACAGGAAGGCCAGCGCGGTGTCCTTCGGCAACGCTTCCAGCTCGGCACGACCGTTGCCATCGAACACCTTGAACGGCACGCCGACGGCAGCGATCGCACGCTCTTCGGCGGGGCGCACGTCGACCAGCACGACCGTACCGGCACGCACCAGGTCATCGGCATCGCGCACCGACAGCTCGGTGATCGCCTTGGGGGCGTTCGGGTTGTCGATGGCAAGGCCCTTGCCGCGGATGTCGTCCACCCAGTCGATGGTGACGCCGTCGGCGCGGCGCGCGCTGGCCAGGTCGAACTGCACGCGCAGGCCGTTGGATTCGGCAGCGATGGCATTGGCATCGAACGGGGCCAGCTGGAAGTTCGGCTGGAAGCGGGCATCGATGCCCAGCTGCAGCGACGCGCCGGGCGAATCGGCCAGCGCGCCCTTCAGCATCTCCACGGCGGCCGGGGTGACGGTGATCGACGGCGGGGTGCGATCCGGCGCGGCCAGGCCGAGCACGCTGCTCAACTCGCCGCTGGAGGCCATCTGCAGGATGATGTCGCTGCCGCCGACCAGTTCGCCATCAATGTACAGCTGCGGGATGGTCGGCCAGTCGCCGTACTGCTTGATGCCTTCGCGGATGTCCTGGTCGGCGAGCACGTTGACGTGGCCGAACTCCACGCCCAGATCCTGCAGCGCGCCCACGGCCTTGGCCGAGAAGCCGCACTGCGGCATGGCCGGCTGTCCCTTCATGAACAGCACGACGCGGTCGTTGGCGAGAATGGTGTCGATGCGCGAGCGCAGGGCGGGATCGAGGGACATGGCGGTTGAAATCCGGTGATATCGAACCGCTGATTCTACCCCCCGTGGCATCATGGGGCATGACCGCTGTGGAAACGCTGCATTGCCCCCCGCGCTGGCCATGGCATGCCCTGGCCGCGTTCGCCGTGTCCCAGGTGCTGGCGCTGGGGGTGTGGCTGTGGGCTGGCTGGGCCTGGGGCCTATGCCTGCTGCTGGCCAGCCATGCGCTGTTCCTGCTGCCGGTATTCCTGCCGAACAGCCGCTTCTACGCCCCGGTCGTCAGCCGGCTGCCGGTTGCGGTCGACGCGGTCTGGCTGACCATCGACGATGGACCGGGACCGGATACGCGCCGCGTGCTGGACCTGCTGGACCGGCACCAGGCACGGGCGACCTTCTTCCTGGTCGGTGAGCGCGCACTGGCCCAGCCGGAGCTGGTGCGCGAGATCGTGGCGCGCGGGCACGACCTGGGCAACCACAGCCACACGCACCCGGAGCGGCGCTTCTGGCGTCTGGGGGCGACGGCCATGGCAGCCGAACTGGGTCGGTGCCAGTACGCCCTGCAGGCGCTGACCGGGCAGCCGCCGCGCTGGTACCGCTCGGTGGTCGGCATGACCAATCCGTTCGTCGCCCCGTTGCTGCGACAGCACGGCCTGACCCGCGTCGGCTGGAGTGCGCGCGGTTTCGACGGCGTGTCCTGCACGCCGGCGCAGGTGCTGGCGCGGCTGGCGCCTGATCTGCGGGCAGGGGCGATCGTGCTGCTGCACGAGGGCAGTGCGCATGGGCACAACCTGACGATCATCGAAGGCGTGCTGCAGGCGCTGGACGCGCGTGGACTGAAGGCCCGTCTGCCTGCGGAATGATGGGGCCCGCCCGCCGGCCACAGCGCCTTCCGGCCGTCAGCCGGCGGGGCGCTGGGCCACCAGCAGCCAGCTGTTGAACGGTGTTCGCCCATGCAGGGCGCGCGGACGCTCGACCTCAAGACCCGCCTCGACCAGTACCTCGGTCAGCGCCTCCGGTCGGGGGTAGTGGCGCGGCCGGGTGCGCATCCAGCCTGACAGCCATCCAAGCCGGTCGGTGAGCCGGGTGGTGCGGTCACGGCCATCGCCTGTGTCCAACGGCGTGCGCAGCAGCAGGCGTCCGCCTGCGGCCACCCGCGCGGCGGCCGCACGCAGCAGGAGGGTCTGCGACGGCGCGTCCAGGTAGTGCAGCACATCCAGCACGGCGACGTGCCCGCAGTGCGCTGGCAGGGGGCGTCGCAGGTCCAGCGGATCGACACGGGCGTCGACCAGCCCGGCACGCTGCAGCGCCTGGTGGGCGTGGTGGATCTTGCCCGCATCGACATCCAGCCCGACATACCCCTGCGCATGACCCTGCAGGCGCATCACGTGGCCCAGCAGGCCCAGACCGCAGCCCAGGTCGAGTACGGGCAACGCATCGGTCGGCAAGGCCTGCAGTACGCCGTGATACAGCGGGTCGCTGCGCAGCTTGGCCTGCACGTAGTAATAGCGGCTGCGGTTGCCCCAGCGGCTGTCGGGCAGAAAGGCGGTGGCGATCATGCGTGCCTGCGACGGCGTCAGCGGCGAGGGCAGGTGCGCTGCGGAGGACGGCGCGCCGGTCACCCGATCAGGCGTCGCGGGCGAGCAGGCGCTCGGCCAGCGGCAGGGCGCGCTGCGCCCACAGCGCATACAGCGCGGCGGAAGGATGCAGCCCATCGTCGACCAGCATGGCCGGTTCGGCCCCGTGCTGGCGGGACAGGTCGGTGATATCCACGAAAACCACGCCGTGCGCGTTGCAGATCTCCTCGGCCGCACGATTGTAGTCATCCAGCGCCCGTGCGATCGCCGCGCGGTCGCGGCCCTCGGCAAACGGGGTGACGCCCCAGTCCGGGATCGACAGCACCAGCACCCGCCCGGCGTTGCCGCCGGCGAAGGCAAGCGCGCGCTGCAGCAGCGCGGTGAACTCCACCGCGTACGCATCCACGGCGCGCGCGCGGTACTGGTTGTTGACGCCGATCAGCAGGCTGACGAAGTCGAAGGGACCACGGGGCGCAGCGTCATCGATGCCGGCATCCAGTTCGTCGGTCGTCCACCCGGTGGTGGCGATGGTATGCGGATCGGTCAGCGCAATCCCGCGGGCACGCAGCAGCGCCGCCAGTTGCTGCGGCCACCGACCGGCCACCGGTACGCCTTCACCGATGGTGTAGGAATCACCCAGGGCCAGCCAGCGCAGCGTCATGACGGTCAGGCGACCGCCGAACGGCGTCGCTTCAGCGGCACGACCTTGCGGTTGGCCTCTGCACGGCGCGCCAGGGCGCGATCAATGCGCGCGAATACATCGCGCATCACTGCCGCTTCCGGCAGCAGGGTGACCCGGAAATGATGGCGGTACGGCACGTTGAAGCTGGAGCCTGGTACCACCAGCACCCCTTCATTGTTCATCAGATCGAGCGCGAATTCATGGTCATCCACCCCCTTCGCGGCATCACCGACGATGGCGGGGAAGGCATACAGCGCGCCGGCGGGAGCGACCAGCGAAAGATGCTCGCTGGCGGCACAGGCGTCGATCACCGCACGACGGGTTTCGTACAGGCGGCCGCCCGGCGTGCACAGCGGGCTGATCGTATCGGGCCCGTTCACGGCCGCGTCGATCGCGTACTGGCCCGGCACGTTCGCGCACAGGCGCAACGCGCTCAGCAGGTCCATCGCCGCACGGAAGTCGCCCAGCCGTTCCGCCTCGCCGGACAGCATCGCCCAGCCCACCCGCCAGCCGCAGGCGCGATGCACCTTGCTCAGGCCGCTGAAGGTGAGGCAGGGCAGGTCGCCGGCGAGCGGGGCCACCGGCTGGAAGACCGCGTCGTCGTACAGGATCTGGTCGTAGATTTCATCAACCATCAGCAGCAGGTTGTGCTTGCGCGCGATGGCGACGATGCGCTCCAGCAGCTCACGCGGATAGCTCGCGCCGCTGGGGTTGTTCGGGTTGATCAGCACGATGGCGCGGGTGCGCGAAGACACCAGGGCTTCGATCTCGTCCGGATCGGGCTGGAAGCCGTTTTCCGGCGCGCAGCGGTAATACACCGGGCGACCGTCGTTGAGGATGGTGGCGGCCGACCACAGCGGATAGTCCGGCGAGGGCACCAGCACTTCATCGCCCGGGTTGAGCAGGGCGCGCAGGGACAGGTCGATCAGTTCGCTGACGCCATTGCCGACGAATACGCGGTCCGGGTGGGCATCGGGTGCACCACGGCGGGCGTAGGCCGCGGCGATCGCCTCGCGGGCCACAGGCAGCCCCTGCTGGTGGGTATACGGGTCGGTGCGGCCCATGTCATCGGCAATCGCGCGCTGCAGGTGCTGCGGTGCACGGAAACCGAAATTGCCCGGGTTGCCGATGTTCAACTTGATCAGCGTGCGGCCCTGCGCTTCCAGTTCCCGCGCTCGTCGCGCCAGCTCTCCTCGGATCTCGTAGCGCACTTCGGAAAGGCGTTCACGGATGGCCAGGGGCTTGGGCGTGGGGGTGGACATGGCAGACGGGCCGTCAATGGGCATGGAAAGCCCATACTAGCTGAATTGCTGCAGCGCATGGCAAGGGGGCGTGGCGCCTGACGCCGCGCCCGCATGCCCCGCTGCCGGTAGAATGCGCAGGATGACCGAGACCCCTGATTACAACGCCCTGCAGACCATTGGCTGGCCCTGGCCGGGAGCACCCACGGCGGACGACCAGGCCGACTGGTACACCGCGATGGAGGCGCATCCGCAGGCGCGGCCGGCGCGTGTGATCGAGCAGCACCGGACGCACTATGTGGTGGCAGACGGTCCCGATGCGTCAATCAAGGCCGAATCGCTTCCCGAATGGCAGCGCCCGCGCTTCCCCAGCCATGAGCGGCCCGCCGTCGGCGACTGGGTCCTGCTGGAGGGGGTGCGCATCGTCGCGCTGCTGCCGCGTCGTACCGCGATCAAGCGCGGCGCGGCGGGCGAGCATTATCACCAGCAGGTCATCGCCGCCAACGTCGATACGGTGTTCATCGTCTGCGGACTGGATTCGGATTTCAATCCACGCCGTATCGAACGGTATCTGCTGCTGGTCGGTGGAGGCGGGGCCGTGCCGGTGGTGGTGCTGACCAAGGCCGACCAGACCGAGTACAGCGAAGATGCGCTGGCGGTACTGGATGAACTGAAAGCGCAGGGCATCGCCCTGCGTGCGGTGAACGGACTGGATGCGGACAGTGTCGCCACGCTGCATCCGTGGCTGGGCGCGGGCCACACGGTGGTGCTGGTCGGGTCCTCCGGAGCCGGCAAGTCGACGTTGACCAACACGCTGCTGGGCGAGCAGCGGATGAAGACGAACAGCGTGCGTTCCAATGACTCGCGCGGCCGCCATACCACCACGCACCGCGCGTTGATGCCGCTGCCGATGGGCGCCTGCCTGATCGATACGCCTGGCATGCGCGAGCTCAAGCCGACCGGCGAAGAGACGCTGGCCGAAGGGGGCTTTGCCGATATCGAGGCCCTGGCCGAGCAGTGCCGGTTCCGCAACTGCCTGCACCAGCAGGAGCCCGGGTGCGCGGTACGCGCGGCGATCGAGGACGGCACGATCGAAGAAACCCGCGTGTTGAACTACTTCAAGCTGAAGGACGAAGTGGCTGCCGCCGCCGCCAAGCTGGCGGTACGCCAAGCGGAGACGGCGCAGGAACGACGTACGGCCGCACGCCGCGGCGCCGGCAAACCACGCCGGCGCTGACGCCCGTTGGGATGGTGACGGCCGCTGGCCGTCAGCCCCTCCTGTTGATGGCCAGCGGCCATCACTGCCGTATAGTCTGCTCATGGACCAGAGCACGACGCTGGATCGCGAAGTGGCCCACCACGCTGCGCTTGATGCGCGGCTGGTCGAGGCCGTCGGTGGCATCCGGCTGCTGAGCCTCACCAGCTGGCCCGCCGCCCTGCAATCCCCGTTCCTGGCGAGCATGGCCAGTGGCCAGCCGCGGTTGCCGCACGTGGAGTATCCCACGCTGGATTTCAGCGATGCGCGACGTACGCTGGCCGCGCTGACCGCCGAGTGCGATGCCGATCATCCGCTGGGTCGCTATGTCGCCGAGTCGGCGCAGAGCTGGGATGTTGCCGCGCAGCTGCTGGAAGGGTTGGGCACGGCCGCGGTCGATGCCTGCTCGGTGCGGCTGTTCGGGTCGCCCGAGCAGCCGCTGCCGGGAAACGGACCGAGCACCCGCGACGCGGCCCGGCATTTCATCCAGATCGCCACTGAACTGGATCACGAACTGCTGGCGCCGGAAGAACAGGTGCCGGTCTCGGCGACGGCGCTGCAGTTGCAGCTGCAGGGCGATCTGGATGCCTTCTTCGAGTCGCGCATCATCCAGGTGCAACTGGATCCGCAGCTGGTTTCCAAGGCCGCTGCCGGTGCTACCCGCCTCCGCCTGCGGACCAGTGCGCGCTTCAGTGCCTATGACCGCGCGCAGTTGTTCCACCATGAAGCGCTGGTGCATTCACTGACCGCGCTCAACGGGCGTGAGCAATCTGTGCTGCCCAGCCTGGCGTTGTCCTCGCCGCGCGTCACCGCCACCCAGGAAGGCTTGGCGACCTTTGCCGAGCAGATCACCGGCAGCATCGACATCCAGCGCCTGAAGCGCATCAGCCTGCGGACGGAGGCCATTGCGATGGCACGGGAGGGCGCGGACTTCATCGAGGTCTACCGTTACTTCTGCGCGGCGGGGCAGAACGCGGAAGAGAGCTTTGCCTCTGCACAGCGGGTGTTCCGCGGTGTACCGCCCAGCGGTGGCATGGCCTTCACCAAGGACACGGTGTACCTGCGCGGGCTGGTGTCGGTGCACACGTTCTTCCGCCACATGCTGGCCGAGGATCGCCTACAGGTTTGCCGGTGGTTGTTCGCTGGCAAGATGACGCTGACCGATGCGATCACCTTCGCACCGTTGTTCGAGGCGGGCATTCTGCAGCCGCCGCGCTGGTTGCCACAGTGGGTGAGCCGCGCCAATGGGCTGGCGGGAATGCTGGCGTTTTCCCTGTTCGCCAATCGGATACGGATGGATCAGCTGTTGCCGGAGTGAGTGCGGCGAACGGGTGAGACCCCCTCGTGGCGGGCTTTCGAGCAGGAGCCGTGGGTGGGCCGGGCGGTGGGGCTGGTCGGGGGACGCGCACAAGTACGTCCATGTAGCGCTCGTTTCGCGCCATCCATGGCGCTCAACGCCCCCGCCCAGCCCCACCGCCCGGCCCTGACAGATTCCGGTGGCCGCCCGCCACGTTAAAAAAGAAAGAAAAGCGGTAGCGCCGAGCCATGCTCGGCGGCTTTTGCTTTTGCTTTTGCTTTTGCTCTTCTCTCTCCCCCAACCCGGCGGGGGCGGCCTACTGTCCGGAGGCGGGGCGAGGGAGCCATGCAGGACCCTTGAGCCCCCGGACGGGGCGAAAGGAGCCTACATGGACGTACTTGCGGCGTGTCCTGCATGGTTCCCTCGCCCCGCCTCAACCCACGAAACCAAACACCCGCCGAAGGTTAAAAATCCACACCCACTGTCATGAACACCTGGCGTGGTGCGCTGGCGTGGATCGCGTAGCGGGTTCCGGTCGGATCGGTCGGGGCGAACGAGCTCAACTGCCCGGCATAGCGCTTGTTGGTCAGGTTGGTCGCGTTGAGCGATACCTTGATGTCGCGCAGGCCCATGCCCGGTCCGAAGGAATAGCCCAGTCCGGCATCGAAGGTGGTCACGCCCGGCACCGACTGGTCGTTGGTGTAGGTGTAGTAGCGCTTGCCGGTGTACTTGGCACGTACGCTGGCGAAGAAGCCGTCGCGGTTCCAGCTCAGTTCGCTGGAGGCCATGCGCTGCGGGGTGTCGACGGTGATCTTGCCGGCCACCGGCACGATGGCGCCGCCGGACGTGTAGTCGTCTTCGTAAGTGGTCTTGTTCCAGGACAGCGCGTTGTACCACTGCAGGCCGTCGATCGGCTTGAAGATCAAGGTCAACTCGGCGCCCTGGCTCTTGACCGAGCCGACGTTGATGAAGCGCGTGATGCATTCCGGCCGCGTGCCGACTTCGATGCTGGTGCACGGGTTGAGCGACAGCAGGCGGTTGTCGAACATCACGTGGTAGGCCGCCAGGGACGCTTGGTACTTCTCGCCGAAGCGACGGAACCCTGCCTCGAACGTGCGTGACTTCTCCGGCTCCAGGTCATCCACGCTGGCAGCGAAGGACTCCGGGGATACCTGCAGGGGACCGCCACTGCCGCCGCCGACGAAGGCTGCGATGTTCTCTGCATACGAGGCGAACACTTCCTGCTGGGGACTCAGCTTGAAGCTGATGCCGGCCTGCGGCAGCACCGATTCCTTTGCGGTCAACGTGCCGGAGGCATAGAGCGATTCGGTGCCCGGCTTGGCGCGTGCAGTCATCCGGGTGTTCGGACTCTTGATGCCGACATCGACGGTCATGCGATCGTCCATGAAGCGCATGCGGTCCTGCACGTAGAACTGCCGCGTGCGGATGTCGAAGTCCTGGTCGAACAGGCGGCGATCCGGATGGTTGAGGTACGTGTCGTCCAGGAACGGGCCATCGATGTAGTAGAAGTTGCGTTCGACGTTGTGGTCGTTCTTCTCGTACCACAGGCCGGCCTCCAGCTCATGCAGACCCACGCGCCATGTCAGCGCTGCAGTGAGACCCTGGCGGTTGATGGTGTAATTGGTGCTGCGGATCGATATCGGCAGCGCACGATCGGTGCCGGGGTGGGAGGGCTGGCCCGGCGCCCACCAATGGCCTTGGCCGCGGTTCTCGTGGTGGTAGGCCAGCAGCTTCAACCCGGCCGCTTCGCCCAGTTTGACGTCGGCATCCAGCGCGTACAGGTTGTCGTCGCGCAGCGCACGGCTCTGGTAGTACGCATCATCGATGCTGTTGACGCCGCCGCTGAAGGCGCAGCGTGCCGGATCGCGCGTGGCCGGTGCGCAGTACGCGGCGGCAACCGCGCGGTCCCAGTCCGGCGCGTAGATGTTCCAGTCATAGCCCAAGCCACGTTCCAGCATGCTCTTGGACAGGTACGCATAGTTCGCCTGGCTGGCGCGCGAGGTCGCCGCGAAGGCGCCGAAACGGTTGTCGCCGACCTGCCATACGGCTTTCGCATTGAACTGGCGCGTGGTCTGGTTCTGATACGGTGCGGCCCACATGTCGGCGTCCTGGTGCACACCGGACACATAGGCGGAAAAACCGTTGAGGTCGCCGGTGTCCACGCGCAGATAGCCGCGACGCTGGTTGTCATCGCCGGCGGTGATGCTGGCACGACCACCGAACTCGGTGGAGGGGTCCATCGAGAAGTACTGGATGGCGCCGCCCAGGTTGCTGGTGGACGCGACCCCCAGCGAGCCGATGCCCTGCGAGAGCTCGGCGCCGGCAAGATTCTCGGCGATCAGTGCACGGGCGATGCTCAGGCCGTTGTAGTTGCCGTAGCTGTTGTCGCCCAGCGGGATGCCGTCCAGCGTGTAACCGAGGCGGCTCTTGTCGAACCCGCGCAGGCTGATGGTCTGTGATTCCTCATTGGCCCCGAACGCATCGTTGGATTGCACCGACACGCCGGGCAGGCGATCCAGGATCTTCTGTCCGCTGGTGCCGGGCGGCAGTACCTGCTTGTCCACGGCTGTTATGCGCTGCACCTGGCGGGTTTCGCCTTGACCGATCACCGAAACGGCGTCCAGGGTCTGCGCCGTGACGGCGGTATCGGCGAGGGTTTCGCCGGCGGCGTGGGCGTTGGCGGCGCAAAGCGCGATCGCCACGGCAATCGTCAGGTGTCGGGTCTGCATGTCGGTCCGTTGCATGGGGGAAGGCCTGCGTGCTGCAGGTCACCAACCACTATGCAAAGCGGAAATGACGGCTTTTTGACGGTAAAGCGAACGTTCGTTGTAACTGCGACGCTGTTCGCTTTATGCAACGGGAACGCACGCTGGCACCCAGGGTAGCGCCGCGCCATGCTCGGCGAGCGCAGCGGAAAGGGCGTGACGACCACCCGTCGTCACCCCCCGCGTGCCACCGCATCGCATCACCCCATGTACAGACCGCCGTTGACCGGATAGTCCGCCCCGGTCACGTACGCGGCGTCGTCCGAGGCCAGCCAGCCGCACAACGCCGCCACTTCCTCCGGTTTGCCCAAGCGGCGGATCGGCACCGAGGCCGCCAGCCGGTCCAGCACATCGGGCGGGAAACTGCTGATCGCCTGGCTGGCGATATAACCGGGCGAGATGGTGTTGACCGTGACCCCGCGCGCTGCGGTCTCTGCGGCGAGTGCACGGCTGAAGCCGTGCATGGCGGCCTTGGCGGTGGCGAAGTTGACCTGGCCGATCTGCCCCTTGTGCGCGCTGACCGAGCCGATGTTGATGATGCGCCCCCAGCCACGCGTGGTCATGCCGTCGACGACCTGCTTGGTGATGTTGAACAGCGAGTTGAGGTTGGACGCGATGACCGCGTTCCAGTCATCGGCACTCATCTGCCGGAACAGCACATCGCGGCTGCCGCCCGAGTTGTTGACCAGCACGTCCACCGCGCCAACATCGGCTCGCACCTTGTCGAACGCAGTCGCGGTGGAGGCCCAGTCGGTGGCATTGCCTTCCGATGCGATGAAATCGAAGCCGAGATCGCGCTGTTCACGCAACCAACCGGCTTTGCGCGGCGAGTTCGGCGCGCAGCCTGCGACCACCGTGTGGCCCGAGCGTGCCAGGGTCTGGCAGATCGCGGTGCCGACACTGCCCATGCCGCTGGTGACGTATGCGATGCGAAGCGTCATTGGTTTCTCCAGGTTGCGGAATACGGGCCGCCTCAGGCGGACAGCGGATACAGCGAGAACAACAGGCCACCCGCCATCAGCAGCAGGGAAATCAACACCGCCCACTTCAGGGTGAACTTCTGATGGTCGGCGAACTCCACCTTGGCCAGTCCTACCAGCAGGTACGTTGAGGGCACCAGCGGGCTGAGCAGATGTACGGGTTGGCCGGCCAGCGAAGCGCGTGCCATTTCGACCGGCGTGATGCCGTAGTTGCCGGCGGCCTCGGACAGGATCGGCAGCACGCCGAAGTAGAAGGCATCGTTGGACATGAAGAACGTGAACGGCATCGAGGCCAGCGCCGTGATCACCGCCAGGTACGGCCCCCAGCTCTCCGGAATGATCGCCAGGAAGCTGTGTGACATCGCTTCCACCATGCCGGTGTTGTTGAGGATGCCGGTGAAGATGCCGGCCGCGAAGATCAGCGACACCACCGACAGCACGTTGCCTGCGTGGTTGACCACCCGGCGGCGCTGCTCAGCCAGGTTCGGGTAGTTGATCACCAGGGCGATGGCGAAGCCCACCATGAACAGGATCGGCATCGGCAGCAGGCCCATGATCAGGGCGGCCATCAGCGCGGCGGTCAGACCGAAGTTCACCCACAACAGCTTCGGCCGCTTGATGTCTTCGGCGTCTTCAACAGTGGGCAGCGCATCGCCATCATCGGACACGCTGGAATCCATCCATGAGCCGCCCTGCGGCAGCGACACCACGCCCAGGCGGCGGCGCTCCTTCATGCCCAGGTACCAGGCCAGCACCAGAATGCCGGCGCAGGCGATGACCATCGAAGGGATCAGCGGGACGAACACATCGGCCGGGTCGACATGCAGCGCGGTGGCGGCACGTGCGGTCGGGCCGCCCCACGGGGTGAGGTTCATGACGCCGCCCGCCAGGATGGTCACGCAGGTCATGTTCAATGCGTTCATGCCCAACCGCCGATACAGCGGCAGCATCGCCGAGACGGTGATCATGTAGGTGGTCGAGCCATCACCATCGAGCGAGATCAGCATCGCCAGAACGGCCGTGCCCATGACGATCTTCAGCGGATCACCCTTCACCACGTTGAGGATGATGCGGACCAGCGGATCGAACAGGCCGGCGTCGATCATCACCCCGAAGTACAGGATGGCGAACATCAGCATGACGCCGGTGGGCGCGATTTTCTTGATGCCGTCGAGCATCATTTCATCGATGCCGGCACCGAAGCCACCGAGCAACGCGAAGATGATCGGGACGGTGATCAGGGCGACCAGCGGCGACAGTCGTTTGCTCATGATCAAGTACATGAACGTAATGACCATGCCAAAGCCGAGGATGCTGAGCATCATCTGCGGACTCCTTGCGGAAAAGGGCGGGAGGGGAAGGGAAGGGGAGGGGTCAGAAGTCGAACTGCAGGCGCCCGGTAACCGCGCGCGTACGGTCGACGGTGACGTCGGCCAAGCGATCGCGGTTGCGGCTCTCGATCAGGTTGAGCATGAAGCGCAGGTTGTCGCGCAGGTACCAGTTGCCGCCCAGCGTCCATGCCTCGGTGCTGCCATCGCGCAGGTCGGGCAAGCCGATGAGATGCTGGTCACCCCGCATCTGGTCATAGCGCAGTGCCAGCTCGAACGCGCCGGCCTTGTGCCGGATATCCTGGATGCGCGCGAAGCGCCCGGTCTTGCGGTCGTAGCCGCGCGACTCACCGGTGACGAACCAGCTCACCATCCCGTAGCCGGCCAGCACCTTGCCGTGCTGCAGGCCGTCGTCGAACGTGGCCCCACTGAACTCGCCCTGCCACGACCACGGACCGCGCACCTGCGCATACTCCAGCGACCACTTGTCCACATCGGTATCGCGTCCGGCGGAGAAGTCGACCAGGGTCAACCGGCTTTCATCGGACAGGTGGCCTGCCGGGCGTGGGCGGATGCGCAGCCCCGGGGCGCCGCTGGCACCGGGGTTGTCGTACAGCTCGCGCGCCAGCGAAATACCCAGGTGCAGGACGTCGCCGGCCGCAGGACTCGGCGCCCACGTGGCACGGCCGCCGGCGGCGCGACCCTTGACCTGCCACGCGTCGATGCTCTCCAGGCTGTACAGGCTGGCCGCCCAGGTGAAGTCACCCGGATTGGCCTGCCAGGACGCGCCCCGGCGATACAACGGCGCCAGCGAGGTGCCCGCGTTGCCGCGCTCCAGAAAGCTGCCGTAGTTGGAGCCGGTGCGGTCATCGAGCGAGAAGTACTGCTTGAACTGACCGACGGTGAGCCGGCCGGCATCGCCGAAGCCGCGGCTCAGGTAGACATCCTTGGCTTCGACACGGTCGCCGGAAAAGTCGGCTTCCATCTTGTAATCGACGACAAAGAACTTGCCGGACACGTCAATCCACGCGCGCCGCACTTCGGTGTCGTCCTTGTTCGGCGTGCCGCGCCCATCGTTGTCGAACGTGGCGAAATCCAGATGCAGACGGCCACCGATTGCAGCGGTGACCGGGCGCTCATCATCCGCAGCAAACACCGGTGCAGCAGCGGACAAGCACGCCGCCCCGACCAGCGCACGACAACCGAAGCCCGCCCAACGAACAGAAAACTCTTCCACAAACCCTCCCAGGTGCGCGCCCGGCGCGCGGCCAACGTGGGCACCCGAAACAGGTGCGAGGCCGCAGTCTCTTCCCCGCAAGCTGTCATGCGCCTGTCAGCGGTTTGTGCAGTGCAGCGAACTCCCCGCATTCGCGCCGCCGAGCACGGCTCGGCGCTACCGCTTTTCTTCATTTCTTCATACGCGGCCGGCAGCAACCGGGAAACCGTCAGGGCGACGGGCGGGGTGGGTATGCGGGGCCTTGAGCGGCAGGAGCCGCGAAGAGCTACATGGACGTACTTGCGCGTGCCCCGCATACCCACCCCGCCCGTCGCCAACCCGTAGTCCAGCTTCAGGGCAGCCGCGAGGGGGTCTCACCCGTTCGACCCACTCCCCGTGCGTTAGCATCTCAACTCCCCCGCACCCGACAACCGCATGCGCCTGCTGCTGGTCGAAGACAACCCGGACCTCGCCGATGCCATCATCCGCCGCATGCGCCGCAACGGGCACGCCGTGGATTGGCAGGCTGACGGCCTGGCCGCGGCCAGCGTCCTGCGCTACCAGGCCTTCGACCTGGTGGTGCTGGATATCGGCCTGCCCAAGCTGGACGGACTGCGCGTGCTGGCGGGCATGCGAGAACGCGGCGACAGCACGCCCGTGCTGATGCTGACCGCACGCGATGGCATCGAAGACCGCGTGCAGGCACTGGATGTGGGCGCCGATGACTACCTCGGCAAACCGTTCGATTTCCGCGAGTTCGAGGCCCGCTGCCGCGTCCTGCTGCGACGGGGCCGCGGCCAGGCCAGCGAACTGGTGCAGATCGGCGGCTTCCAGTTCGACAACGCCGCGCACCGGGTAAGCCTGGACGGCGAGCTCATCGAACTGCCCAACCGTGAGTTCCGCCTGCTGGAGATCCTGGTCGGACGGAGGGGACAAGTGGTGGGCAAGGACGAAATCGGCAACGGCTTGTTCGGTTTCGACGACGAAGCCGGACCCAACGCCATCGAACTGTACATCGGACGACTGCGCCGCAAACTGGCGGCCGCGCCGCTGCGGATCGTCACCGTGCGCGGCGTGGGCTACATGCTCGAGGCGGCCCAGTCCGCCACCGGGGACATCGATGAAGCGCCGTGAGCGAACGGCGCCGCCTTCGCTGCGCCGCACGCTGACGCTGTACCTGGGCGTGTTGCTGGGGGTGTTCGCCGTGGCCCTGTTGTTCGCTGCACGTGACTATGGCCAACGCGCAGCGAACCGATCCTATGATCACCTGCTGGTGTCCTCGGCGCTGTCCATCGCCGATTCGGTGGCGCTGGTGGATGGCCAGTGGCAGGTCGACCTGCCCTATGCCGCCCTGGACCTGCTGGCCATGGCACCGGAAGACCGGGTGTTCTATCGGGTGGCCGACAGCCGCGGCAGCCTGATCACCGGCTACGGCGACCTGCCACCGGCGCCACGCAGTGCCACGCGGGAAGGCCCGGCGCCGCAGCTGTTCGATGCCCCCTACAGTGGCGAGACCGTGCGCTTCGCCGTGGTGGCACGCACCCTGTCTTCGCCGTCCGCGCAGGGAGAAGTACGCGTGCAGGTAGGGCAGACGCGGCGTGCGCGCGAAGCGCTGGCACAGGAAATGGTCAACCGTGCCCTGCTGGCCATCAGTGTGCTGTCGCTGCTGTCCCTGGCCCTGGTCGGCGTAGGCGTACACCGTGCATTCCGTCCGCTGGTGCGCGTGGAGCGCGAGCTGTCGCGCCGGGAGCCCTCCGACCTGAGACCGTTGGATGCGCACGTGCCGCGCGAGATGGACCAGATGGTCGCGGCGCTGAATCGCTTCATGGAACGCCTGTCCAGCAGCAACGAAACGCTGCGCTCCTTCATGGCCGAGGCCGCCCACCAGATGCGCACGCCGCTGGCCGCCTTGCGCGCGCAGGCGCAGTTGGCGCTGGACGATGACGACCCGGAAGACATGCGTCGGAGTCTGCAGGCCATCGAGCGCAACGCCAGCCACATGAGCCGCCTGCTCAACCAGCTGCTGAGTGACGCCAGCGTCATCCACCGGTCGAACCTGCAGCGTTACGCGCCGGTTGATCTCGCCGAGACCGTGCACCAGGCTTTGCATGAGGCAGTGCCACAGGTGGATCCGATTCCGCGGGTGCAGTTGCTGGTCACCGCTGGACCGGTGTGGGTGCAGGGCGATGCGTTGCTGCTGCGCGAGGCGATCAAGAACCTGATCGACAACGCCATCAAGTACAGTGCGGCCGCGCCATTGCAGGTGGCGCTGACGACCGAGGGAAACAGTGCTGTGCTGACGATCGCCGACCATGGCCCCGGCATCGCCGCTGCCGATGCAAAGCGGGTCTTCGAGCGCTTCGCCCGCGGGGAAGGCGCTGCCGCGGGTGGTGCCGGGCTGGGCCTGGCCATCGTTAAGCGGGTAGTCGATGCCCATGGCGGCCACATCGACCTGGCCAACCGCCGCGAAGGCGGGCTGGTCGCCACCATCACCCTGCCCCGGAGTCATGCATGAGCCGTCTGTTGGCTGCCCTGTTGCTGCTGCTCAGCCCCCTTGCCGCGCACGCCGAGCCGGGGGACGTGCAGCGCTTCCCGGCGACCGGGCCTGCCACGGCGGCCCTGCGCATCCATGGCAGCACGGACATCGAGGTGTTCGCCGTGGTGATCGCTGATTACCAGCGCCTGCATCCGGGCACGGAGGTGATCTACGAAGACATCATCACCCAGGACCTGCACGCGCGTTACCTGGGTGAGCGCACGCGCGCGCCGTCCGCCGATCTGCTGATTTCCAGTGGCATGGACCTGCAGGCCAAGCTGGTGAACGACGGCCACGCGCTGGTTCATCGTTCGGCGCAGGCCGACACACTTCCCGCGTGGTCGAAATGGCGCAACGAAGCCTTCGGCATCAGCTACGAGCCGGTGGCGATCGTCTACAACACCCGCACGCTGCCTGCATCGCGCGTGCCGCGCACGCGGCGGCAATTGCTGGACCTGCTGCGCGCGCCGGATGCGCCACTGCGCGGGCGGGTAGGCACCTATGACATCAACCGCAGCAGCGTGGGCTATCTGCTGGCCACGCAGGATGCCCAGCGCGGCAGCATCGCCGGTGCGCTGCTGGGTGCGCTGGGTGACAACCGCGTCGTGCTGGAAGAACGCACCGGTGTGTTGCTGGACAAGGTGAGCAGCGGCGAACTGTCGCTGGTCTACAACGTGCTGGGGTCCTACGCGCAGGCGCGCATCGACGATGGCCAGCCGCTCGGCATTGTCGAGCCGGAGGACTACACGCTGGTGATGTTGCGCACCGCGCTGATCCCGCGCACCGCACGCAACAGCGCCGAGGCCGGCCGCTTTTTGGACTATCTGCTGTCGCCGCGCGGCCAGCAGGTGCTGTCCCGCGAGGCGCGGCTGATGCCCATCGTGCGCGGCGGCGGCATCGGCAATGGCAGCCCGGAGCGCAGCCTGCGGCCGATCCAGCTCGGCCCCGGGCTGCTGGTGTACCTGGACGCGCTCAAGCGCCGGCAGTTCCTGGATGCATGGAACAGCAGCGTGCGTCCGGCGCGGTAGACGATGCGCTGGGGGCAGTCCTTGACTGCAGCCTTTGGAGGGAGCCTTTGCAGGCAGCCTGTGGAGGCAGCCGACTGAAGTCGGCTCTACAATGGTGGCATGAGCGAACTGAACCTGCTGGTGGCCGATGACCACCCCCTGCTGCGTGCCGCTGTGGTGCATTCGCTGCGGCAGGGGATGCCGCACGTCAACGTGCGCGAGGTGGCCAGTGCCGAGGCGCTGGAACAGGCGCTGGATCAGCAGCCGGACGTTGACCTGGTGCTGCTGGACCTGACCATGCCGGGCGCGCACGGTTTCTCGGCGCTGCTGCATGTACGCGGTTCGCACCCCGACATCCCGGTGGTCATCCTGTCGTCCAACGACCATCCGCGGGTGATCCGGCGGGCGCAGCAGTTCGGTGCAGCCGGCTTCATTCCCAAGTCGGTGCCGCCGGAAACGATCAGCGAAGCGGTAGTGGCCGTCCTGGATGGCGGCTTATGGTTTCCGGCAATGGCTGCTGAGCGCTCCGATGCCGATGCACTGCTGGCCAGCCGATTGGCCCAGCTGACGCCGCAGCAGTTCAGGGTGCTGCTGTGCCTGGCCGATGGCCTGTTGAACAAGCAGATCGCCTACACCCTGGGGCTGGCCGAGAACACCGTGAAGGTGCACGTCACCGCGATCCTGAGAAAGCTGGAGTGCCACAGCCGCACGCAGGCTGCCGTGCTGGTGAAGGCGCTGGAGCCGGAAGGCGACGCCAGCCTGGTGTAGGGGCGTGCAGGGTGCAGGCACACGCCGCGCTGCGCGCTCGCCGAGCGTGGCTCGGCGCTACCGGAGGAGCTGATGCCTGATGCCGCGCTGCGCGCTCGCCGAGCGTGGCTCGGCGCTACCGGGGAAGCCGATGCCTGATGCCTGACGCCGTGGTAGCGCCGAGCCATGCTCGGCGGAAACCGTCCGTTCCCGCGCCAGAAATGGGACGACGATGGTGCGGCGCTACCGTTGGTGCCGCAGCAGCAGTTGGGTCATCAGGGCGCGCAGCGCAGGGGGGCGCACCGGCTTGGACAGGAACCCCCAGCCATTCGCCGACGCCAGCGCCTTCAGCGCATCATCGCGCTCGGCGGTGACCAGTACCACGGGGGGGCGGCTGCCCCACCGCTCACACAACGCTTCGTACAGGTGCGGCCCATGGAACTCGCCCATCCGCACGTCCAGCAGCAGCAGTTCCGGCGCGTGCCCCGCGCGTGCAGCCTCCAGCGCCGCCTGCGGTCCATCGGACTGTTCCACCTCACAGCCCCACTTCTCCAGCAGCGCGCGGGTAGCGGCGCTGACATGCGCATCGTCATCGATGGCCCACACACGGCGTGCGCGCAGAGGACTGTCTGCGGTAGTTTCCAGCACCACCGGCGCGCGGGTCACCGCCGATTCCACGACATCGCCTGAGTGGCCCAACGGCACCGCGACTTCGAACATCGTGCCGCTGCCGAGTACCGAGCGCAGCCGGATCGGATGCCCCAGCAGGCGGCCAATGCGTTCCACGATGGCCAGGCCCAGCCCAGTGCCGCGCTCCTGTCCGTCATGCAGCCGTCGAAACTCCTCGAAGATCTCCTTGTGCAGGCTCTCCGGAATGCCCGGGCCTTGGTCATGCACCTGGATCCACAGCCGCGCGCCGTCGCGGCGGCATCCCAGCAGCACGCGGCCGCGCGGTGTATAGCGCAGGGCGTTGGACAGGAAATTCTGCAGGATGCGCCGCAGCAGGTCTTCATCACTGACCACCACGGCGCGGGTGGGCACCCAGTGCAGCTGCAGCCCGCGGCCTTCAGCGGCGATGCCGAACTCGCGTGCCATGGTTTCCAGCAGGGGATTGAGCGCAAAGGAGCGTACCCGCGTCTGCAGGCTTCCCGATTCCAGCCGGGAGATGTCCAGCAGGCTGACCAGGATCGCATCCTGTGCCGACAACGCGGCTTCAATGTGATCAACGGTCTGGTGTTGCTCGGCGTCCGCCAGCTTCCCGCGCAGCACCGACACGAACATGCGCGCGGCGTTCAGCGGTTGCAGCAGGTCATGCACGGCGGAGGCCACGAAGCGGGTCTTGTAGCGGTTGGCCTGTTCCGCCTCGCGGCGCGCCTCGTCCAGGTCGTGCGTGCGCTCGACGATGCGATGCTCCAGGGCGTCGGCCAGCGATCGCAGCTCGCGTGCGGCGTTCTTGTAGCTGGTGATGTCGGCGTAACTGGTGACGAAGCCGCCGTCGGGCAGCGGGTTGCCGCGGATTTCCAGCACGGTGCCGTCATCCTTTTCACTCTCGCGCATATGCGGCCGCCCACTGCGCAGGTGGTTGAGCCGGCGTTCGATGGCTTCGTCGATCGGGCCTGGTCCCAGCAGGCCGCGACGCGCGTTGAAGCGGAATATTTCTTCAATGGGGCGACCCACCTGGATCAGCCCGGAGGGAAAGCGGAACAGCTCCAGATAGCGCGAGTTCCAGGCGACCAGACGCTGCTCACGGTCGATGATCACCACACCCTGCGGCAAGTGCTCGAGGCTGCGGCTCAAGCCGCGGTCGGCATCCTGCGCCGCCTGCAGCAGCCCGTCCTGCGCGCTGCGCAGCTCCTGCGCATGCTGCTTGAGCAGGGTCTCCAGTTCGCGGCGGCTGCGTTGGCGGTGCGCGGACAGGCGTCGTCGCTGCTGGATGAACAGCGCCAGGAAGCCCAGCGCCATCCAGGCCGCGCCGCCGCCTATCGCGGCACTGCGGGCCACGGCGCTGGCCGCACTGGCGTCATGCAGCAGGTGCAGGTGCCACTCTTCTTCCGGCAGGTCGACGGTCTGCCACAGCAGCGAGCGCGGCATGGCCGGGTCGGCCATGCGCACGATGCGGCCGCCGTCGTCCAGCACGCGCTCGGTACGCGCGCGCAACGGCTGCAGCGCACGGTCGGCATATTGTCGGCTGGCCAGCATTTCGCTGCGCTCACCGCGCCCCAGCTCACGCAGCAGGCGATACCGCCAAGCGTCCTGGTTGGCGAGGAACACCACATCATGGTTGTCGCTGGCGAGCACGATATCGGAGGTAGTCAGCCACTCCTGTTCCAGCGCGGACAGTTCGATCTTGATCACCACCACGCCCAGCCGGATGCCGTCTGCATCGTCGATGGCGTGGGACAGGAAGTAGCCAGGCACCCCGGTGGTCATGCCGATGCCGTAGAACCGGCCGTGTCCGGTGGCCATGGCCTGCCGGTAATACGGCCGGTAGCTGTAGTCTTCGCCGACATTGCTGGACGGCTGGTCCCAGTTGCTCGCTGCAACCGCCACGCCGTCACGGCCGACCAGGGTCAGCGTCGACGCGCGGGTGACCTGGTTGGCCTGCGAAAGCTTGAGGTTCAGCCGTTGGCGGTCTGCATCGTCGGGCGCGTGGCGCAGCGCGTCCAGCAGATCCGGGTCCAGCGCCATCACCTGCGGCAGGGTGCCGAAGCGATCGATCCGCTGCTGCAGGCCCTGGGCGTACAACTGCAGCTGGCGCTGTACCTGCGCGCTTTCGCCCGCCAGCGCGCGCTGGCCTGCGAAATGGCCGGCGGAGACCGCACACAGCACGGTCCCACCGATCAGCACCAGCAGGGTCATGGCCAGCTTGCGGTAGCGGGTGAGCCGGTACATGTGCCGAGTCTACGGGCAGGACAGGTCGTTGACCCGACCTGCCCGTCGGCATCGGATCAGAAATGCATCTGCGCGCGGACTTCGAAGATCTCCGGGGTGGTGTGCACGCCACGGCGGCTGGCATCGGCCTTCACGTAGTTGGCCTGGAACTTGAAGTGGCTGGTGAGGTACCAGTTCGCACCGATGGTCCAGTTGTGTTCACGGCCACCCAGCACGTCGGCATCGTCCAGGTCCAGTCGGCTGTAACGCGCCAGCAGTTCAACCGCGCCGTATTCGCGCGCCGGCTTGATGTTGGACACGCTGCCGGCACTGTACGGGCGCGACTCGCCGGTCAGCACCCAGCTGCCCATCACGTACTGGCCGTTGCCGGTGTAATCCGGCTTGCCCTCGCGGGTGATCGTGGCCTGCAGCGCCTCGGCCTGCACCGAGAACGGTCCGCGGATCCAGATGCCTTCCAGGCCTGCACGATTGACCTTGTCCGCCGTGACCAGCGCACCGGAATCCACCAGACGCAGATCGGTCAGGCCCGCCTCGGGACGCGCGCGGAAACGGGCGGTGGCCTCATGGTGCACATCACGGCCATCACGCCAGCCGCGCGGGTTTTCCTGCGACAGCGCCAAGCC
Source organism: Stenotrophomonas sp. CFBP 13718 (assembly GCF_014842145.1). NCBI lineage: Bacteria > Pseudomonadati > Pseudomonadota > Gammaproteobacteria > Lysobacterales > Lysobacteraceae > Stenotrophomonas > Stenotrophomonas sp. CFBP 13718. Next base: position 304,627 of record NZ_JACYVC010000002.1, on the reverse strand, counting down.
GAGGTGCAACACGTTGGCTTCGGCCTTCACCGGCGTCCACACCGCACGCACGGCCTGCATCGTGCCGGGGTTGTCGCCCTGCAGATCCTTGCCACCGTACACGCCTGCCTGCAGCAGGTAGGCCGGACGTTCCAGCACCCAGTCGAGACCGGTACGACGGCCGGCATAGAACGCCTGCACCGGCATCGCGTACTCCATGAAGCTGCCGGCACGCGAGCTGGTCACCGCATCCAGGCCGACCGGGGTCTTCATGTAACCGACCCGGAACTTGCCGATATCCTGGCCAGCGAAGGCCTTGCTTTCCACGCGCAGGAACACGTCCAGCCAGGTGTCGGACTGGAAGTCGTAGTACACCATGGCGTCGTACAGGCCCTTCTTCTTCAGCGTGGCGCCGAATTCCTTGCGGCGCACGGCGTCGGCGTTTTCGATGTCGCCGGAAAAGTTGTTCCAGTCGTAGGCGATGTTGCCGGTGGCGGCCAACTCGGTGCCGTCAGCGAACGCCACCTTGGTCGGCCAGTTGTCAAAGCCGGCCGCGTTGGCCAGCAGGGGGCTCGCGGCCAGGGACAGGGCAAGCAGGGTAGGGGTCATTCGCATGGGACGGCGGATCTCTATTCGGGAAGTGGAACAACACGTCATCCGCGTGGGCGGGTACGTCGCGACCGGCGCAGTGTAGGGGCAGAACCGGCAGGGAATCTTCCTGAACCGGGGGGGTAGTACCAATAGGCTATCTGCTACCGGGCCCCGGGCGCGTACAAAGAGCGCCATCAGATGCCGCGCCACGCACGCAACGTGCCGGAAGCGCCATTTTCACCTACCGGAGCTCGTCATGCACGTTCCCACCGCCACACCGGTGCCCACCAAGCCGCTGCCGTTCTATCGCCAACTGTATTTCCAGGTGGTGGTCGCCATCGTCCTGGGCGCCGTTCTTGGCCATTACGAGCCGCTGGTCGGCGAAAAGATGAAGCCGCTCGGTGATGCGTTCATCAACCTGGTGAAGATGATCATCGCGCCGGTCATCTTCCTGACCATCGTGACCGGCATCGCCGGCATGACCCACCTGCGCACCGTGGGCCGGGTCTTCGCCAAGGCGATGGCGTACTTCATGTTCTTCTCCACCCTGGCCTTGGTGGTGGGCATGATCGTGGCGCACGTGGTGCAGCCCGGTGCCGGCATGAACATCAATCCGGCCGACCTGGACCAGAGCGCGGTCAACAGCTATGTGGAAAAGTCGCACGACCTGACCCTGGTCGGCTTTGCGATGGACATCATCCCGAAAACGCTGGTCAGCGCGTTCGTGGATGGCAACATCCTGCAGGTGCTGTTCGTGGCGGTGCTGTTCGGTATCGCACTGGCCCTGGTCGGTGAGAAGGGCAAGCCGGTGCTGTCCTTCCTCGAAGCACTGGTCGCCCCGGTGTTCAAGCTGGTGCACATCCTCATGCGGGCCGCCCCGATCGGTGCGTTTGGCGCCATCGCGTTCACCATCGGCAAGTACGGCGTCGGCTCGCTGATCAACCTTGCCTGGCTGGTCGGTTCGTTCTACCTGACCGCGTTCCTGTTCGTGGCGGTGATCCTGGGCGCGGTGGCGCGCCTGTGCGGCTTCTCGGTCTTCAAGCTGGCCCGTTACCTGAAGGCCGAGCTGCTGCTGGTGCTGGGCACGTCTTCTTCCGAGTCGGCGCTGCCCTCGCTGATGGAAAAGATGGAACGTGCAGGCTGCAGCAAGTCGGTGGTCGGCCTGGTGGTCCCCACGGGCTACTCGTTCAACCTGGACGGCACCAACATCTACATGACCCTGGCGGCGCTGTTCATCGCGCAGGCCACCAATACCGAACTGACCCTGGGTCACCAGATCGCCCTGCTGCTGGTGGCGATGCTCAGCTCCAAGGGCGCCGCAGGCGTTACCGGCGCCGGCTTCATCACATTGGCGGCCACGCTGGCCGTGGTGCCGGAAGTGCCGGTGGCCGGCATGGCCCTGATCCTGGGGGTGGACCGCTTCATGAGCGAGTGTCGCTCGCTGACCAATTTCATCGGCAATGCCGTGGCGACGGTAGTGGTCTCGCGCTGGGAAGGCGCATTGGATCGCGACCGCCTGAAACTGGCGCTGGACGGCCGCGAAAGCGAGCTGCCGCCGCCGGTGGATGCGCCCCTGCCCGCCGTGACCGCGAACATCTGACCCCTTCCACGTCAGGAAGCGGGGCCCGTCAGTGATGACGTGGCCCCGCCGTTTTTTTCAGAGCTGACCCGCCGCGCCGGACCACGCGCGGCATGCGGGCAGAATCCCTCGGGTGGTGCGCTGCAGCATCCGCAGCGACAGCCCAGCGACAGGTCCGCAACGTACAACGGGGGTATGATCCCCTGTCCCTCTTGCCCATTCATGTGCCCAACGTCGATGTCCAACGAAGATTTCAAGCAGGCCGCCCTCGATTACCACCGCATGTCGCCGCCGGGCAAGATCAAGGTCACGGCGACCAAGCCGATGCTGACCCAGCGTGATCTGTCGTTGGCTTACTCGCCCGGCGTCGCGTATGCGTGCGAAGCCATCAAGGCCGATCCGGCGATGGCCAGCGAGTACACCGCGCGCGGCAACCTCGTCGCTGTGATTTCCAACGGCACCGCCGTGCTCGGCCTGGGCAACATCGGCCCGTTGGCCGGCAAGCCGGTAATGGAAGGAAAGGGCGTGCTGTTCCAGAAGTTCGCCGGCATCGATGTGTTCGACATCGAAGTGGACGAGATGGATCCGGACAAGCTGGTCGACATCATCGCCTCGCTCGAGCCGACCTTTGGCGGCATCAACCTCGAAGACATCAAGGCGCCGGAGTGCTTCATCGTCGAGCGCAAGCTGCGCGAGCGGATGAAGATCCCGGTGTTCCACGATGACCAGCACGGCACCGCGATCATTGTCGGTGCAGCGGTGTTGAATGCCATGGCGATCACCGGCAAGAAGATCGAAGAAGTGAAGCTGGCGACCACGGGCATGGGCGCGGCTGGCATCTCGTGCGTCAACATGCTGGTGCAGCTCGGCCTGAAGCCGGACAACATCCTGGCCTTCGACCGTGAGGGCGTGATCCATACCGGTCGTACCGACCTGGATCCGGAAAAGCTGCGTTATGCGCGCGACACGGACAAGCGCACGCTGGCTGAAATCGTCAACGGCGCGGATATTTTCCTGGGCCTGTCGGCGCCGGGCATCCTCACTGCCGACATGGTCAAGACGATGGCGCCGGATCCGGTGATCTTCGCGCTGGCCAACCCGACGCCTGAAATCATGCCGGAAGACGTGCGCGCGGTACGCGCCGACGCGATCATCGGCACCGGCCGTTCGGATTACCCGAACCAGGTCAACAACGTTCTCTGCTTCCCGTATCTGTTCCGCGGTGCGCTGGACGTGGGCGCCACCGCGATCAACGAAGAAATGAAGATCGCCTGCGTGCGCGCCATCGCCGCATTGGCACGCCGTGCCGCCACCGACATGGGCTCGGCGTACGGCGGTGAAACGCCGAGCTTTGGCCGTGAGTACCTGATCCCGCGTCCGTTCGACCGCCGCCTGCTGGTGGAGTTGTCCGCCGCGGTGGCCCAGGCCGCGATGGATTCCGGTGTAGCGTCGCGGCCGATCGCCGACATGTCCGCCTACCGGCAGAAGCTGTCGGAGTTCGTGTACCGCACCAGCCTGATGATGAAGCCGGTGTACGACCGCGCGCGCACCGACAAGCAGCGCGTGGTGTACGCCGAAGGCGAAGAAGAAGTCGTGCTGCAGGCCGTGCAGAACGTGGTGGACGAAGACCTGGCGCACCCGATCCTGATCGGCCGCCCGGACGTCATCGAGGCGCGTATCCAGCGCTTGGGCCTGCGCCTTAAGATCGGCGAGAACATCCAGGTCACCAACATCAATGACGACCCGCGCTTCAACGAGTACTGGCAGTATTACCACGGGCTGACGGGTCGCCGTGGCGTGACCGTGGCGGCGGCGAAGAACCTGATGCGCTCGCGGCCGACGCTGATCGCTGCGGTGATGGTGGCGCGCGGTGAAGCCGATGCGCTGCTGACCGGCGTGGTCGGCCGCTTCCACAAGAAGCTGGGCTATGTGCGCAGCGTGCTGCCGCTGGAAACGAAGGTCACCTCGACCTCGGCGATGACCGGTGTGATCAACCAGCAGGGCGTGTTCTTCTTCGTGGACACCCACGTGCAGGAAGATCCGACGGCCGAGCAGCTGACCGAAGCCACGCTGCAGGCGGCCTACCGCATGAAGCTGTTCGGCATCGAGCCGAATGTCGCGCTGCTGTCGCACTCCAATTTCGGCAGCCACGATTCGAAGGACGCGCTGAAGATGCGCCAGGTCCGCGAGATGCTGCTCAAGCGCAACCCGCGTTTGAACGTGGATGGCGAGATGCAGGGCGACACCGCGTGGGATGAAGCGCTGCGCCAGAAGCTGCTGCCGGGCTCCACGCTGACCGGTCGTGCGAACCTGTTCGTGCTGCCGAACCTGGAAGCGGCGAACATTGCCTACAACCTGGTTCGCGTGTTCACCGACGGCGTAGCGATCGGCCCGATCCTGATGGGCGTGGCCAAGCCGGCACACATCCTGACCAGCAGCGCGACCTCGCGCCGCATCCTCAACATGACCGCGATTGCGGCGGTGGATGCACAGATCCGCAAGCAGCTGGAAGCCGAGAAAAAGGCCTGACGGCCTTTTTCGCAGCGGAACCGGTAGAGCCGACTTCAGTCGGCTGGCTTCAGGTATTCGATCCGCTGGACGCAGCCGACTGAAGTCGGCTCTACCGGTCGGCTGGCTTCAGGTATTCGATCCGCTGGACGGGGAAGGTAGAGCCGACTTCAGTCGGCTGATTTCAGGTATTCGATCCGCTGGACGCAGCCGACTGAAGTCGGCTCTACCGGTCGGCTGGCTTCAGGTATTCGGTCCGCTGGGCGCAGCCGACTGAAGTCGGCTCTACCGGTCGGCTCTACCGCGTGGCCGCCTTGGCGTACGCGGTCCACAGGTCCGGCAGGGTGTGGCCGGTGTGCGTCTGCCACAGGGCGGGGGTGTAGCGCCCGCTGCGCAGTGCGCCGTCCAGGGCCTTCACCAGTCCGGGGTGGGCGGCTTCGCTCCACTTCAGGAAGGCGCCCGTCACCCGGTAACCGGTCTCGGCGGTCTGTCCTTCCTTCACCGTCAGCGGTAGTGCCCATCCGGCGGCGGCGTTGTCGACCCCGTAGCGGTCACGCGCGTAGTCGGCGATGCCTTCCACCAGCCAGCCCGGGACGCGTGCGTTGGCGTATTCCGGGTAGCCTTGCACGATGTGCATGGCTTCATGGGTGACCAGATCAGTGTCACCCGGATGCTTGGACAGCCAGGCCGGATTGAGGGTGATCGTCGACGCCTTGGCCTTCTCGCCGACGTAGGCGATGCCGTCGTAAGCCGGATCGATGACGATTGCCAACTCGGAGGCGGCGTGCGGATGGAAGTCCGCGCGCTGCGGCAGATACGCCTTGAAGAACGTATCGATGATCCGCGTGCGGACGCCCTCCGGAACAGCGTCGCTGGCGTCCTGATAGTGCAGGGTCACGTCGCCTTGGCGCTGGGTCGCCTCGAATGCGTACGCAGCCCCAGAGGCAAACAGGGCCAACGTAGCCAGACTGAGCGGTAGGGCAGCACGCGCGACGCGGATCACGGCGTGGCTCCCGGTGCCAGCAGTTCCACCTCGGCCAGTTGCAGGCGACCGGGTGCGTTGATGCGCAGCCGGTACTCGGCGTAATGACCGGGTTTGGCGATGCGGAATGGCCGGGTCTGTCGAGCCCAGGCGAAATCTTCCGCCTTGCGCGCGTCCAGCGTGGTCCAGCGGCCGTTCGTGGTACGCGCTTCCAGTGTCCACTCACCACCGCGGATCGCGCCGTCACCGCTGGTCAGCGTATACATCGACGGCACACCCGTTGCCGCACCGGTGAACACCACGGACGCCTTCGCACCCAGCGGAACCGCGGTGCCGGCATCATCATCCAGCAGGGCGTCCAGCGCGCGTCCGTCTTCCAGCGCGGCCTTCGCACCACGTGCCAGCAGGTCGTGCAGCAGGGCAGGGCGGGCACCACGCGGGGTCAGCGAGGGCAGCGCATCGCCCGCGCCGGTTCCCCAGCGTGAGGGCTGCGGGCCCATCTGGAAGTCCAGCGTTGCGCCGGCAGCGATGACATCATGCGGCAGCCAGGTCTTCGTCCATGGTTTGCCGTTGACCTTCAGCGACTGCACGTAGACGTTCTCCGGTGAGTTGTCGGCGGCATTCACCGTCAACACCGCGCCATCCTGCAGCGTCACCTTCGCATGGCGGAACAGCGGCGAGCCGATCGCATACTCCGGCGCACCCATGCGCAACGGATACAGGCCGAGCGAGGCGAACAGGTACCACGCGGAGGTTTCGCCGTTGTCTTCATCGCCCGGATAGCCCTGGCCGATCTCGCTACCCACGTACAAGCGTGCAAGGATCTCGCGCACATGCTTCTGCGTCTTCCACGGCTGCCCGGTGTACAGGTACATCCAGGGGATATGGTGAGAAGGCTGGTTGCTGTGCGCGTACATGCCCATGCGTACATCGCGGGCCTCGGTCATCTCGTGGATGACGCCGCCGTACGAGCCGACCAGGGCGGGATCCGCAGTCTCCGGGGTAGCAAAGAATGCATCCAGCTTCGCTGCAAGGGCTTCGCGTCCACCGTACAACGCAGCCAGTCCTTCGCCATCGTGCGCGGCGGTGAACGCGAACGTCCAGCCGTTGGATTCGGTGTAATCGTGGCCCCAGACGCGGGCATCGTAGTCCTTCGATGGCACGCGCCAGCTGCCATCCTCACGGCGGCCCTGGAAGAAACCTGCGGTGGCATCGAACATCGTCGCGTAGCCTGCCGCGCGGTGGCGGAAATAGTCCGCTTCGGTGGCGAGGCGTTCGCGCTGCGCTGGCGTGCTGGCAGACGTCGCCAGTGCGCTCGCCATGTTGGCGATGCCGAAATCGTTGAGCGCGCCTTCCATGGTCCATGACATGCCTTCGTGCACATCGCTGCTGGCGAAGCCACGGAACGTGGAGCGGTCCATGCCCTTGCGTCCGACATGGCGGTCCGGCGGAACGACGGTCGCGTTCTTCAGCGCCGCGTTATAGGCCTGATCGACGTCGAAACCGCGTACGCCCTTCAGCCAGGCGTCGGCGAAGGCCACGTCGGAACTGGTGCCGACCATCAGGTCGGCATAGCCCGGAGAAGACCAGCGGGCCACCCAGCCGCCAGCGGCATACTGTTCGAGGAACCCCTGCACCAGGTTGCCGGCGTCGTCGGCGCGGAACAGGGCGTAGGCCGGCCACGTGGTGCGGAAGGTATCCCAGAAGCCGTTGTTGACGTACACCCGGCCATCGCGGATGGGCGCGAAGCTGCGCACCGCGCTGCCATCGGTATTGTCTTCCGCAGCGCTGGCCTGGCTGGCGTAACGCCATTCCGGCGACTGCGCACTGCCCACGTTCTCGTGGCCCGAGTTCGGGTACAGGTACAGCCGGTAGAGGTTGGAGTACAGCGTGGTCTTCTGGTCCGCACTGGCATCGCCGATGTCGAAGGCGCCCAGCCGTGCATCCCACAGATCCTGCGCGCGTCCGGCCACGCGCTCGATGTCATCGTCGCTGGCCAGTTCAAGGGCGAGGTTGTGTCGCGCCTGCTCCACCGAGATCAACGACGTGGCGATGCGCATGTGCACGCGCCGCTCGCTGCCCGGATCGAACTTGATGTAGCCGGTGGGACGTCCGGTTTCAATCGCCCCACTGCTGCGCCATGGCCGGTCGAAGCTGGCCACCACATACATCCGCGTGGCGCCGTTGGACAGCCCGCTGCGCACGTCGGTGTAGCCGGTAAGCGTCTGCGTGGCGGCATCCAGCGTCAACCCGCCGCGCGCATCCACATTGTCAAACAACAGATTGGCATCCCCCTCTGCAGGGAACTCGAAGCGGAACAGGGCCGCGTGGTCGGTCGGCGCGATGGACGCGCCGATGCCATTGTCGAAGCGCACGTCATAGCGATGCGGGCGCGCCGTTTCCTGGTCATGGCTGAAGGCCAGCGCGCGCTTGCGGCGGTCTGCCTCCGGCACACCGCGGCTGGCGGACGGCATCACCTGGAACGTCTGGCGGTCACCCATCCACGGGCTGGGCTGATGGCTCAGCGACAGGGCCTGCAGGCGGGGCCGGTTGTCGGTGTCGTTGTGCTCGTTCCAGCGGTACAGCCAGTTGATCACGCCGGCATCGGTGGCCGGCGTCCAGAAGTTGAAGCCGTGCGGTACCGCCGTCGCGGGGATGTTGTTGCCGCGCGAGAACCGGCCGTTCGATTGGGTGCCGCGCGTGGTCAGGACCCAGTCCGAAGGGCGCTGCGGGGCCCGCATGGGCTGCGGCGCCAGCTGCACGTCGTCGATCCAGCCCGACACCGGCGCACCTGCGGCGCTGGCTACTTCCAGCTCCACGGCGACCACGCGGCGTCCCTGCAGGCCGGGCACATCGCCCAACCGCACCGCCTTGCGCGCCCACTGCTGCGGATACAACGTCCTGGAGTCGCCCTGTGCACGCGCGCCCAGCGCCACCCCATGCTGGTCCCGCGCTGCGCTGGCCGATACACGCTGGCCATCGTCCAACAGCAGGTCCAGCGACGCGTAGGTGGAAGACACCGTGTCGCCGTCGACGATCTCCGGCAGCACCAGCCAACTCAGCGTGGTGTCCGCCTCGATCACCTGGTCGGTCTGCAGCAGTACCTGCCGCGCCGCGCCGCCGGGGCTGGCGTAGTGCACTGCGTGCAGCCCGGTGTAGCCCATTCCGGCCTTGGCCGCGTACGGATCGCGGGGGCCCGCGCCGACACGCAGTTGCAGCGGACCGGCTTGGCCGGACACCAGCGATGGCTGGCCGGGCTCGAACGAGGTCAGCAACGGGGCAGCGTGAGCCACCGGAACCAGCACAAGGGCCAGTGCAACGAACAGGGGCGCACGGCGCGCACGGTGGGGCACAGACAGGGGCATTGCGTTCTCCTCCCAGAGCAACGCGGACCATCCTGCTACAGGCAAGTTGGCGCTGACAAGTGCATTTGGTTCGATCCAAATCGCTGCGTTGCTGTTTCAAGCGGATGCTGCGGCGCGCCATATGGATCGATCCATGTGTCGATTCGGGGTTGCGGACCGCATGGCAAGCGGGACGGCCTCGCGCCGACGCGGATGCTAGAATCATCGTCCTCGTACTTCCCTTCACGATGCCTGCCATGAGCCATACCGCCACTGCTCCCGCCAACGCTGAAAAGCGTTACACCGTGCACCGCGGCGACCTGCCGCTGAGCTGCCCGACCCCGGAGATGGCGCTGTGGAACTCACATCCGCGCGTCTACCTGCCGATCGAAGACGAACCCAACGGCGAGGCCAAGTGCGCTTACTGCGGCGCCGTCTTCGTGCTGGCCGACTGAGCGGAAGCGCGCACCGATGCGTCGATTGACCGTGGTGCAGTTGCTGCCGGCGCTGCACTCCGGCGGGGTAGAGCGTTCTACGCTGGAAATCGCCGCCGCGCTGGTCGCCGCCGGCCACCGCGCCGTGGTGGTGTCGGCGGGAGGACGCCTGGTACAGCCGCTGCTGGACAGTGGCGCCGAACATCTCACCCTGGATATCGGCCGCAAGTCGCTGTTGACGCTGCGGCACATGCCGACCCTGCGGCGGTTGTTCGCCGAAACAGGAGCGGACATCGTCCATGCGCGCTCCAGACTGCCGGCGTGGCTGGGGCTGCATGCGGTGCGCGGCCTGCCCGTGGACCGTCGCCCGCACTGGGTAACGACGGTGCATGGGCTCAACACGCCGGGTCGCTACAGCGCGGTGATGACCACCGGCGAGCGCGTGATCTGTGTATCGGACACCGTACGCCGCTTCGTCCAGCAGCATTACCCCGCGGTGCCGGCCGAACGCCTGCAGGTGATACCGCGCGGTGTGGATACCGCCCAGTTTCCGCGCGTGGCGCGCAACGACCTGCGGCCCCGCCAGGCGCTGGCGAAGGACCTCCCGTGGCTGCTTGAAGAACAGGGCCCCCTGCTGCTGCTGCCGGGACGGGGCACCCGCCTGAAGGGCCACGTCCATGCACTGGCGTTGCTGGCGCGGATCCGCGCGGCCGGCGTGCCTGCACGGTTGTGGATGCTGGGGACCGATGAACCCGGGCGGGAATCGTATCTGACCGAACTGCGTGCACAGGCCCAGCAGCTGGGCGTGGAGGCGGCGCTGCACATCAGCCCGCCCACCTCGCGCATCGCCCAGGCCTACGCCGCCTGCGACCTGGTCCTGCAGCTGTCGGACAAGCCCGAAGCGTTCGGTCGCACCGTGGTGGAAGCCCTCTCAGTGGGCAGGCCAGTGCTGGGCTGGGACCACGGCGGGGTGGGCGAACTGCTGCGTCAGCTTCAGCCCTCGGGCGCGGTCGCGCTGGGTGACGCGCAGGCATTGGGTGAACGCGCGCTTGCGTTGCTTGCACAGCCCCCGTCGCTGCCGAGCCGCATCCCGTTTACGCTGCAGGCCATGCAACGCGACACGCTCCGACTCTATGCCGACCTCGCCGGTTGACTCCCGCTCTGCCCTGATCGACGACCGCGCCGGTCGCTGGGCCCCGTGGGTGGTGCTGGCGTTCGTGGCCCTGTGGCCGCTGCCCGGCATCGCCGAAGGCGTACTGGCGCTGGGGGCGATCTACGCCGCCACGCGGATGGTGATGCGACGCCTGCGCGGCCAACCGCACCTGCTCAGTACAGCGGCATGGGCCCTGACCAGCATCCTGTTCCTGGGGTACTGGCTGCCGCAGGCAATCTCCGCACCGGATGCCGTGGACCCCGCCGCGGCCTGGACCAAGGCGGCCGCCGGGCTGCGCTATCTCCCCTTCATGTGGCTGGTGGCGATTGCCGTGGCCAGTCCGCAACGACGCGCGCTGACCCTCGGTGGCCTCGCCGTGATCACCGCGGCGTGGACGCTGGATGCGGTGGTGCAGGCAGTGGCCGGTACCAGCCCGTGGTTCTGGTCGCTGGACCAGGTGAAGCAGCTGGTCAGCGGGCACGGCTTGTGCAGCCCGGCGGAAGCGGCCTTGGCCGACCGCCTCAGCGGTGCACTGGGTCCCTGCAATCTGAAGTTCGGCCAGGTGCTGGCCAGTCTGTCCGCCTTCCTTCTGTTGCCGGTCGCTGCGCGTTTCGGGCGTCCCGGCTGGTTGTTGGCCACAGGCGCGGTGGGTATCGTGCTGCTGCTGGCCGGGTCGCGTGCGTCATGGATCACCTTCGGCCTGGTCGCTGTGTACAGCGGCTGGCGCGTGTTGGGCGGACGACAGCTGGTGTTGCTGGGTGCGCTGGGGGCGGTGTTGGCCGCGGGGCTGGCGTACAGCGTGCCGCAGCTGCGCGACCGCGTGGTGCGCACCGCGCAGGCCTGGGAAGGCAACGACGATGGCGTGGAGCAGGCGCTGTCCGGGCGCGGACGGATATGGTCCGCGGCGGGCTGCATGATCCGGGCGCATCCAATCAACGGCGTCGGCGCGCGGGGGTTCCGCGATGCCTATCCCGCCTGTGATCCGCAGGCCGGGACGCAGGGCGTCTGGGGCGAAGGTCCGGCCCTGCACGCCCATCAGATCGTCCTGGAAATCCTTGCCGAAACCGGTGTGATCGGCCTGCTGCTGTGGCTGGCCGCCTTCGCGCAGGCGTGGCGCGCGTGGCGATTTGCCCCACCGCAGGCGCGCGAACGGGCGCGTCCGGCCATGCTGGCCTTGGCGGTTACCGTGTTCCCCTTTAACACCCACCTGGCCTTCCACTCCACGTTCTGGGGCGGCCTGACGGTGCTGCTCGCGGCCCTGTATGCCGGCAGCCTGCTGGCACGGGACGAAGAGGCGCCAAGCGCACGGTAGATGCGGCGGGCGGGCGGGGGGGCGGCGGGCGGGGGTAGAGCCGACTTCAGTCGGCTGCATTGGCTAAGGCAGCCGACTGAAGTCAGCTCTACCGGAACAGAGGCAGCCGACTGAAGTCGGCTCTACCGGAGCGGAGACAGCCGACTGAAGTCGGCTCTACCGGAGCGAAGGCAGCCGACTGAAGTCAGCTCTACCGAGCAGCGGCAGCCGACTGAAGTCGGCTCTACCTATGATTGGTAGTAATCGCTGCGGCCGCCCGGCTGTCGCTTGAAGCGCCGGTGGATCCACAGGTACTGGTCAGGTGCTTCGCGCACCATCTGTTCGATGGCCTGGTTGACCCGCGCGGTGTCGGCCTCGACGTCCTGGGTCGGGAAATCTTCCAGCGGCGCGCCCACCTTCAGGTAGTAATCGCCGCCTTCGCGACGGTGGAAGTACGGCACCACGGCGCAGCCGGTCATCCGCGCCAACTGGTGGGTGGCCGTGATGGTGGAGGCGGTATGGCCGAAGAACGGCACGAATACGGTGTCCTTGCCCCGCATGTCCTGGTCCGGTGCGTACCAGAGGAACCCCCCCTTCTTCAGGTGGCGCACGCTCGCACGGATGTCTTCGTTGGCGAACATCGCGCTGGCGTAGCGCAGGCGGCCGAACTTCACCGCCCACTCGTACACCGGATTGCGGTGCTTGCGGTACATGCCGGCCAGCTCGACGTGGTCGCACAGCAGGCGCCCGCACATCTCCAGGGTCATGAAGTGTCCCGACACCAGCAGCACGCCGCGGCCTTCGGCCTTCAGCCGATGCAGGTGTTCAACCCCTTCCACGTGCACGCGCGGGCGGATCGCATCGATGCTGCCCCACCAGGCGCGGGCGAATTCAAAGATGCCCACGCCCAGCGCATCGAAGCTGTCGCGCAGCAGGCGCTGGCGCCACGCCGCATCTTTTTCGGGAAAGCACAGAGCGAGGTTCACTTCGGCCGCGCGCCGACGGCTGCCGGCCAGCCGCCAGGCCACCCAGCCGACGCCGCGGCCCAGCGCACGCTGCAGCAACCACGGCAGCCGCGCGATCGCGAAGGCACCGAACATGGCGGCGAACATGGGCCAGTTGCGCGGTTCGCGCAGCGACGGACGGGGGGCGGTGGTGGCATCAGACATGACCCGCATTCTAGCAAGGCGCTGCGGGCGCGCTGCGTGTCTTTCCGGTAGGGCTCCCGTATCCTTTGGCGATGCGCAAAGACCCCGTCGAATGGATCCTGCGCGGCCTGTACTCGGCCGTGCTCTACCTGCTGCTGCCGATCACCGTGTACCACCTGGTCTGGCGCGGCTTCCGGGTCCGCGAGTACTTCCGGCGCTGGGACGAGCGGTATGCCTCCTATCCCCACTCCAGCTGCCAGCCCCGTGTGTGGCTGCACGCGGTATCGGTCGGGGAAGTCAACGCGGCGGCGCCGCTGGTCAATGCGCTGCGGGCGCTGCGCCCGGACATCCGCTGGGTGATCACCACCATCACGCCGACCGGGTCGGAGCGGGTGCGCTCGCTGTGGGGCGAGGCGGTGGACCACGTCTATCTGCCCTACGACGTGCCGGGCAGCGTGGGCCGCTTCCTCAATCATTTCCAGCCGAGCCTGGCGCTGATCCTGGAGACCGAGCTGTGGCCGAACATGTTGTTCGGCTGCCGCAGCCGCGACATTCCGGTCTACATCCTCAACGCCCGGCTGTCGGCGCGTTCGCTGCGCGGGTACCGGGTACTGGCGGCGTTGATCCGCCGCGCGCTGCGCACGGTCACCTGCGTTGCAGCCCAGTCCGATGACGATGCAGAGCGTTTCATCCAGCTGGGCGCGTCGCCGTCGCAGGTGCAGGCGCTGGGCAACCTGAAGTTCGATATCGCCACGCCCAACGTGCAGGCATTCGTCGAACGCTTCCAGCAGTCCGTTGCCGGTGATCGGCCGGTGTGGATCGCGGCAAGCACGCACGAGGGCGAAGAGCAGGCCGTGATCGAACTGCACAGACAGTTGCGCCTGCAGCATCCCGGGCTGTTGCTGCTTTGGGCCCCGCGCCACCCAGAGCGTTTCGCCCGGGTGGAAACGCTGGCCCGCGACCAGGGCTGGCAGGTGACCACCCGCCGCGCGCAGCAGTGGCCCGGCGGAGGCGACGACGTCTTCGTCATCGACACACTCGGTGAGCTGATGTCGTTCTATGCGTGCGCGCAGGTGGCCTTCGTCGGCGGCAGCCTGCAGGCCATCGGCGGCCACAATCTGCTGGAGCCGGCCGCGATGGGCACAGCGGCGGTGACCGGGCCGCACCTGCACAATTTCGCCGAGATATCGCGGCGCATGCTTGAAGCCGGCGCGCTGCTTGTCGGCAATGACCCGCAGGCGGTGGGTGATCACCTGCATCACCTGTTAGCTGACGCGGCGGCACGTGAAGACATGGCGCAGGCCGGTTGTGCGTTGGTGAGCAATGGACGCGGTGCGTTGAAGCGGACGATCGCGTTGGTGGAACCCCACCTGCCGCCAGCACTTGAGTTGTAATCGGCTCGATTACCGCGTTTTTAGGCTTTTTCCGATTTTCTGGTCCACGCGTCCTGCCTAGCTTCGGGAGAGCAGCCACCGGCTGCGTCTCCCGGAGAAGCCGATGTACCTCTCACCCGTGTCGCACGTCCGTATCGGCGTGCTGTCTGCCCTGCTGCTGCCCGCCTCACTGCTGGCGCAGGATCGCAACGACGACGCACACCCCCGATTCCTCGGTCCCTTGGCCAGTGGCGGCCAGCCGGTGCCGAAAGGGATGGTCAATATCGAACCCTATCTGATCAACAGCACATCGTCGTCCCGCTTCGATGCGGACGGTCATCGGCTCGACCGTGATGCGCCCGCGCAGTGGGACCTGGTCGTGCCGATGAACGTGGGCGTCACCGATCGACTGACCCTCGGCACCACCCTCGCTGGCCAGTACGATCAGGGCGCTGATGGACGGCGTGATCTGGTCATTGGCGATACGTCAGTCAAAGCCCAGTACGCGGTGTATGCCAGTACAGGGGGCCACCGCACGGCGTGGGCGGTTACCGCGCAGCGTGGCCTGCCCACCGGGCGCCATGATCGCCTGCAGTACACCGACCGCGCAGGCAGTGGCAGTGGTGCGCAGACCACGGCGCTTTCCGTGCAGGGCCAGGCTTACTTCCTGGACGGCATGCTGCGCGCACGCGCCGTGGCAGGCTGGCGCCTTCCAGGCAGCCGCGCCGGCATCCGCGGGCAGAGCGTATACGGTACTGCCGCCGGATTCAGCGGTTCGGCGCGGCTGGGCAGCACCTTCAGCTCCAGCGTCGCAGCCGAATACAGCGTGCATCCGCACTGGACCCTGGTGGCCGAGGCCCTGTACGAACAGGATCGTGGCGCGCATGTAAGCGGACGGATGGCTGAGGGCGAGGCGCTGGACAGGCGGGATCCCACCTCATGGCGGCTGTCTGTACTGCCTGCGGTGGAGTACCACTTCAGCGACCAGGTCGGCGTCATCGGAGGCGTGCAGGTGGGCGTTGCCGGGCGCAACGCCAGTGCCATCGTGGCGCCGCAGGTTGCGTTGAACGTCGCGTTCTGATCCCCGCCATGCCGGCCGCGCCGCTGCCATGAAGGTAGCGGCGCGGCGCCCATCAGCCACTCGTGCTTGGACTCCAGAATGCCTGGCGCACGCCAGGCAGCGACTGCAACGCATGCACCATGCCGTCCATGGCATCGGCATCCACGGACGTTGCCGTGAGGACGGCTTCGATCTCCACGTCCTCTTCGCCGAACGCGGTCACCTGCAGATCGGTGACCGGATAGGCGTGCCGCTCAAGCGCGCTTTCCAGCGCCGCCATCAGTTCGCGCTGGCGGTGGCGTCCTACGATCACGTGCACGATGTTGGTCACTTCCACCGTGTCCGAATCCAGTGGACGGCGGTTGATCGCGTTGACGATCGGCCGCAGCAGGGTGTTCGCGGCGAGCACGAATACCGTTCCCAGCACGGCCTCTGCCAGCATGCCGGTGCCTGCGGCCACGCCGATCGCGGCCGACCCCCATAACGTGGCGGCGGTATTGATGCCGCGGATGTTGCCTTCCTCGCGCATGATCACGCCGGCCCCCAGGAAGCCCACGCCCGATACGACATAGGCCACCACCTGCAGCGGGTTCGGCGTACCGCCGTAATGTGCGTGGAAACGCATCGCGATGTCGACGAACAGCGCCGCACCGACGGCAACCAGCACGTTGGTGCGCAGGCCGGCAGTGCGTTGCCGATACTGCCGCTCCAGGCCCACCAGGCCCCCCAGCAGGAAGGCCAAGGACAGGCTGGTGACGGTATCCAGCGTGGCGGTAACGTCCAGGTGCTGCAACAGGCGCATCAGCCCGCCGCCCCGGTCAGCTGGTCACCGAGGAACGCCCACGCAAAGCCGAAGTAGACGAACACGCCGATCAGGTCCATGACCGAGGTGATCAGCGGCGAGGACAGCGTCGCCGGATCGGTGCCCAAGCGCCGCGCGAGGAACGGCAGCAGTGCGCCGATGACGCCGCCGAGTGCGGTGCAGACCAGCATGCTCAGGCCCACCACCAGCAGTACGTCCGTGCCCACGCCCTTGCTGAAGTACGCCAGCACGGCTTCCAGCAGGGCGATGGTGATGCCGAGCATGGCCGCCACCGGCAGTTCACGGCGGATCACGAACCCCACGTGGCGCCAGTTCAATCCCAGCTCACCCAGCGCCATGCCGCGGATCACCAGCGTGGCGGATTGGCTGCCGGTATTGCCGCCCATGTCGACAATGGGGGCGATGAAGGCGGCCAGCACGATGGCCTGGCTCAGCAGTTCCTCCTGGGCGGCGACGAAGGTGCTGGTGATGATGCCGAAGAAGGTCAGCACGGCCAGCCAGAACACGCGCACGCTGAACATCCTGCGCAGGGGGGTGGTCATCACATCCAGGTCGCCCCCCTTGCCGGTGGACGTGCCACCAAAGCGTGCGAGCTGATTGGCATCCTGTTGCTTGTCGATGTCCATCGCATCGTCCACGGTCACGATGCCGATCATGCGGTCCTTGTCATCCAGCACGGGTACCGCGAGCAGGTCATAACGGCGGATCAGGTCAGCGGCCTGCACGCGTGGCCACGCCGCACGCACGAAAACCGCATCCGGCCGCAGCAGTCCGGCCACGCGGGTGTCGGGCTTCGCCACCACCAGGTCGCGCAGGGACACCGTCCCCTGCAGGTGCCGCTGGGCATCGAGCACGTACAGCACATAGACCGTTTCGCTGTCCGGCGCCGTCGCGCGGATATGGTCCAGTGCTGCGCTGACGGTCATGCTGCTGCCGATGGCCACGAAGTCCGACGTCGTCGCGGAGCCGACGGCGGATTCCGGGTAGGCGGACAATGCCAGGACGTCATCGCGCTCGATCTCATCCAGGCCGTCCAACAGCCCGGATTTTCCCGGGGCATCCAGCCGGTTGAACAGGTCGGCGCGGTCGTCGGCTGGCATCTGCGCGAACAGCTCGGAAAGCTCCTTGGCCGGCAGCACGGCAACCAGCGCATCCTGCCGTTCGGCGTCGAAGTGCGAGAACAGCATCGCGCGCTGTGGCGTCTCCAGAAGCTGCAGCAAGGTCGAAGCAGGGCGGACGCTGATCGCCTGCAGGGCATCGGCGAGATCGGACGGGTGGCAGGTGCGGACCAGTTCGGCGAAGCCCGCGCGATCGGGGGCGTGGGCGAAACGGCGGACGGCGAACATCATCTCTTCGCGGTTCATGGGAAGTCTCCTGGACAGGGTGCGATAGGCAGGTAGCCGCGAACAGCGGCGTTGATGGGGAAGGGTTATCGGCTCAGTGGCAGGTTCAGACCCACCGTGAGCCACGAATCAGAGGCCGCGCCGTGCTGGCGGCCGACGAGCAGATCCAGCGAGGCGTCGTTGCGTAGCAGGCGGCGCACGCCGAACTGGCTGCTGCGTTGGCGAGCGGCATCGCGGTACTGCTCGGCCAGCACGGACCAGCGCGGTGCGATCCGGATTTCAGTGCCGGCGCCGAAGGTCAGCCCGCGCTCGGTGCGTGATCGCACCCAGCCCGTGTTGGCATGGATCAACACGTCACCTTGCCGATCCACCGCGATACTCAACGGGACGTTGACTGCCCAGCCGCGGGCCCCACCGTGGCGAAGGTCACCCCCGGTCTGGAGGGCACCGGCCAACTGGATCCGGTCAGCGTGCCAACCGCGCAGCGTACGCTTGGCACCAATGGCCCACGGGGTATCACCGCTACCGCGCAGATGGCTCAGCGCGAAGGACCACTCCGTGCCTGCCACGGTGCACGCCGGCACGGCGGTGCGTTCGCTATGGCCGGTGGTGTTGCGGATCCAGCTTTCCAGTTGGCAGCTGGATTCGGGCGTGGTGCCGGCGTCGTCCACCAGCAGGCTGGCCGCAGCGAGCGAGGGGCCGCTGACGGTGAGGGTCGCCCACAGCGGGGCAAGGCGAAGAGAGGTGAAGCGCATGGTCGTACTCCGGAAAACAAAACGGATACGCCAGCGGCTCCCACTTGGGCCGAAGGTAAAGAATGCGATGTTCGAAGATCAGGCCGTCGGCAAGGGACGGCGCAGGGCCTCGTCCTGGCGGACGCGACCTGCCTGGCAGTGTCGGATCCGCTCAGTAAAAGCAGAATCTACTGTGACTGTCCAAGCAGGGGCCCCCGGGGCGATGAAGTGCGCGCATGGTGGTCAGTTGGACCAGCGCAGGTCAAGCAGAAACCCTGCAAAGCGCGCATATCCGTGCGATGCGGCACGAATCTGCGTAATGGCAGGCCACTGCCACCTGTCGCGAGGCGTCATATACGACATGGCAGCGCCATGCTGTCTGCGCTGTGGGATGCCGTCGATAGCGGTGACGTTCGGTTTAGTGCCTTTCGATAGAGTTCGTATTTTCATATTCCAACTTTCCCCATGTCCGCCCGGCGCCTCGCGCTCTAGCGTCGTCAGCGCAGGCAAAAACGCCTGATTTGGAGAGAGGAACACCATGCACGAACGAACCACCCGGCAGCACGTGTCACGCGCCTGCCTGCTGCTGTTGGGCAGCGTCATGACGACGCCTGCCGCTTTCGCCGAATCGTCGCCCCGTTTCGCCGGTCCTCTGCTGAGTCCTGCGCCCCCGCTGCCGGTGGGCATGCTCAACATCGAGCCGTACCTGATCAACAGCCAGTTGCGCGGTGTGTATGACGGGCAAGGTGATCGACACGATGCGAGTGGTCCGGACGGGTGGTACCTGGCCGTGCCGGTGCAATACGGCCTGCACGAGCGGGTCACCGTCGCCGCGAGTTTCAACGCGTCGTACAACCGCGATGGCGATCACTCGCGTGCGTTCGACATCGGCGATACGACCTTGTCGGCGTTGATCGGGCTGTACAAAGGCGACGGCCCGAACCGCCCGACGCTGACCCTCGCCGTGCGCCAGAGCATCGCCACCGGCCATCACGACCGGTTGGAAGAGCGCCCTATTTCGGTGGCCAGCGGTACCGGCGTGGGGGCTACCAGTTTCGGTCTGCACGGCCAGGCGTATTTCGTCGATGGCCATCTGCGCCTGCGCGCCAGCACGTTGTGGCGCACGCCAGGTGCCAACGCCGGTGTCCGCGGCCAGAGCGCCTTCGGTACCCCGAGCGGTTTCGATGGGCGGGTGCGGATGGGGGCGGCGATGACCAGTCTGCTGGCCGCCGAGTACAGCCTGTCGCGCACCTGGGTGCTGGCGGGCGAACTGCTGCACGAGCGTGAGAGTGAGAGCAGTCTGCATGGCACGCAGCCGGCAGCGGCCGGGCGCGAGGAATTCCATCGGCGTGACCCGTCGAGCTGGCGCTTCTCGGTCGTGCCGGCGGTGCAGTATCACTGGAACGACAATGTCGCCCTGGTGGCCGGCGCGCAGGTGTCGCTTGCCGGACGCAACAGCAGTGCGGTGGTCGTGCCGCAGGTCGCGGTGAACATGGTCTGGTGATGGGCTGACGGCCTGCAGCCGTCATGACGAAAAAAGCCACCCGCATGCGGGTGGCTTTCGTGTTTTCACACCGCAGCGGTGATCAGTTGCCGACGGTGGTGCTCGGGTTGCCGGCATCGACAGTCAGCAGGCGGTTGATCTCCTGCAGCTCGGCGATGTCCAGACCACCCACGGCCTGGCTCAACAGCAGGCGGTTCTGCAGGAACGTGTAACGCGCGTTCGCGTAGTCCAGCTGCGCGGAGAACAGGATGCGCTGGTTCTGGATGACGTCCAGCACGGTGCGCGTACCCACTTCCAGGCCGACCTGCGAGGCGTCGTACGCGCTCTGCGCGGACACCACGGCAAGACGCCGCGCTTCGACTTCGCTGATGCCGGCCACGAGGGTCTGGTAGGCATTACGCGTGTTGCGGTCCAGCGCGCGCTTCTGCTGCTCGTAGCCGTCCTGGGCGATGTCACGCTGGGCCAGCGCCTGGCGCACCGCGGACTGCGTGGCGCCGCCGGAGAAGATCGGTACGTTCAAGGTCAGGCCGACACTGTTGGTGCGCGTGTCCGGACTCAGGCCACCCGAACCGACGCTGTCACCCCACGTTGCGCCCTGGCCCACGCTGGCGCCCAGCGCGAGCGTCGGCAGGTGGCCGGCACGTGCGGACTGCACGCTGGCTTCGGAGGCGCTGACCTGCAGTTCCTGCGCCTTCAGCGCCGGATTCTGCGCGACGGCGCTCTGTACCAGCTGGTCGACGTTGCCGCGGTTGGCCGGCACTTCCGGACGGAAGTCTTCCGGCAGGCCGCGCAGGTTGGTCACCGGCTGGCCGGTCAGTTCGGTCAACGCCTGGTAGGCATCGGCCAGGGTGTTCTGCGAGACGATGGTGTTGGCACGTGCCTGGTCGTACTGGGCGCGCGCTTCATGCACGTCGGTGATCGGTGCCAGGCCGACTTCCAGACGCTTGTCGGCGAAATCGAACTGCTTCTTGGCCGCTTCTTCGTTGGTCTTGGCCGCGTTCAGCGATTCGATCGCCACCAGCACGTTGAAGTAGGCGGCCGAGGTGCGGACGATCAGGTTGTCGTTGGCCGAATCCAGGGTGAAATCAGCCGCCTTGCTCAGCTCGCGCTGCGCACGCAGCGTGCTGAACTGGCTCCAGTTGAACAGGGTCTGGCTGCCATCGATGGTGTAGGTGCGGCGACGGCTTTCGAAGGTGCCGGTGTTGTTGCCCCGGTCTTCGGTACGCGAGCGGTTCAACGAGGCGACGCCGTTGATCTGCGGCAGCAGGGCGGCGCGTGCCTGCACGGCGCCTTCCTTGTCGAACAACCGGGTGGACTCGGCAGCCGAGAGCTGCGGATCGCCATTGCGGGCCATTTCGTAGACCTGCAGCAGGTCGGCGGCATGGGCGGACAACGGCAGCAGGACGGTGGCCAGCGCAATAGCGAGGGTTCGGCGGATCATTGCGGCTTCCTTGGACTCAGAGGTGGAACTGGGGGGCCGGCGCGGCACCGCGCAGGTAATCGATATCGGTTTCGTACAGCGATTCGGTGCTGCCATCGGCGTTGACCAGGATCGCTTCCATCACCGGCGAACGGCCGTGGATGATGTACAGGCGACCACCGGGACGCAGCCACGAGGCGAACTGTGACGGCACCTTGTCCACTGCGCCAGTGACACAGATCACATCGAAGCGGCGCTCGGTCTGCCACGCCAGGGCGTCGGCCACTTCCACGCGCACATTGGTGCCCAGCCCGGTGCTGTCCAGTCGCGCACGCGCGGTGGCGGCCAGCTCCGGGTCGATCTCCAGGCTCAGTACGTCGCGCGCGAGCGCGCCGAGGCAGGCCGAGAGGTAGCCGCTGCCGGTGCCGATTTCCAGCACTTCGTCGCCCGGCTGCAGATCCAGCGCCTGCAGCGTGCGGCCTTCCACCACCGGCTTCATCATCTTCTGCCCGCCGTCGAGCGGCAGCTCGATGTCCGCATAAGCCAGCGCGCGGTGCGCTTCAGCCACGAAGGCTTCGCGCGGCAGGCGGGCCAGGACGTCGAGCACCTTGATGTCCAGCACGTCCCAGGGACGGATCTGCTGTTCCACCATCAGTTCACGGGCGTGTGCGTAGTCAATCGTCATGAGGTTCCAATCCAGCGCAGTGGGCCGGCCATTTTACCGGTGCCGGAGGCCGTCGGCGCGCCCAGAGCATGTATTCAGGGCGGCCGGGGACGCAGTGCCGGAAGTCATCGCGACCTCCGGCTTGTTCAGGTTGTACGGATCAGCCACCGCCGGGTGCCGCGGCCACGGGGCGCGGCGCGTAGGCACGCAGGAAGAAGTCCACGCTGGCCGCAACATGGGTGCGGGCATCGCAGGCCGCCAGCGCCGGCATCAGGCCGCACATCAGGTGCGTATGCAGCTCACCTTTGACCAGCGTCATCAACTGCAGCGCGGCCGTCGGGAAGTCGTCGATCTCCAGCTCACCGCCCGTCGCGCGGGCACGCAGGAACTCGGCCAGCGCATCCGTGGTGCGCTTCGGGCCCGCCTGCCAGAACATTTCGCGCAGCCGGTCGTCGGTCTCCGGCGCCATCATCACCCGTTGCACGGACACCGCCGCATCGGAGGTGACCATGTCGAAGAAGGCGTGGGCGATCCCCAGCAACTGGTCGCGCAGGGGACCTTCGGCCTCTGCCACGAACAGGGTATCGGGCAACATCTCGATGCACTTGGACTTCACCGCTTCGGTGAAAAGGGCTTCTTTGTCGCCGAAATGGCTGTAGACGGTGAGCTTGGAGACACCGGCCTGGGCGGCGATCGTATCCATGCTGACACCGGTGTAGCCCTGCTCGACGAACAGCGCCTTGGCGGCATCAAGGATCGCGGCGCGCTTGCCCAGGTCCTTGGGACGACCGGGACCTGCCGTCTTGCCAGCAGGTTTCGCGCCACGCTTGGGGGAGAAGGGACACATCATCACGCTAATACTAGACCAATCGGTTCGATATTTATACTATACCGCCGGGTTTACTAATCGCCCGGCGCCCCGCACCGCGTGGCCGCCACCACTTTGAACGCGTTATCAGGACGACTATCGATGAAGATCGTGCGCTGGATGGGACTTGCCTTGGGTGTGGCTGTGCTCGCTGCCTGCTCGGGCAACAAGGAGGAGGCGGTTGCTGCCGTTCCGGTGCTCGTCGTGCATCCTGGCGTGGTGACCGGTCAGGGCGGCACCGTGTTCCCCGGTGAAGTCCGCGCGCGGCAGGAAAGCGCGCTGTCGTTCCGGGTGGGCGGCAACCTGGTCAAACGCGACGTCGATGCCGGCCAACGCGTCAGCAAAGGCCAGGTCCTGGCCGAGCTCGATGTGGCCGACTTCGCCCTGCAGGCGCGTGCGTCGCAGGCCCAGCTGGCCGCCGCCCAGGCCGACCTGGTGCGCGCACGCGACGACCATCGGCGCTATGAGGCACTGGCCGCGCAGCAGCTGGTCAGCCGCTCCGAACTGGACCAGCAGTCCGCTGCGTTGAAAGCGGCGCAGGGCCAGGCGGATGCGGCGCGGGCCAATCTCGATGTGCTGCGCAACCAGGCCGGCTATGCGCAGTTGCGCGCGCCGACGGACGGGGTGATTGCCAGCCGCGAGGCCGAAGCCGGGCAGGTCGTGACGGCCGGGCAGACCATCTTCAACCTGGCCGCCGATGGGGGGCGCGAGGTATTGATCGATCTGCCGGAAGCGACGTTGCGTGACTTTGCCGTGGGCCAGGCCGTGCAGGTGGACCTGTGGAACCGTGCCGGGTCGATGTTGCCGGGCACCATCCGCGAGATCGCCGCCGCCGCTGATCCGCAGTCGCGCACCTATGCCACGCGCGTCAGCCTGGCGGCGGATGCGCTGGCCGAGGTGAGCCTGGGGCAGAGCGCGCGCGTGCATGTGGCGCCTTCGGGCTCCGGTGCCGGTGCCCTGCAACTTCCGCTGGCCGCGCTGCAGCGCGGTGCCGACGGCCGTGCCAGCGTGTGGGTGGTGGATCCCGACACCGCCACCTTGAAGGCGGTGAGCGTGACCACCGGTGCCTACGGCAGCGACAGCGTGCCCGTGTCGAGCGGTATCACCGCGCAGGACTGGGTGGTTGCCGCCGGAGGCCATCTGCTGCGCGCCGGACAACCGGTGGTGGCCGTGGACCGGCAGAACCAGCCGGTCCTGAAGCCGGCCGTCCGCGGTCCTGCCCCTGCGCCGAAGGGCAAGGAGTAAGCCCGTGCGCCGTTTCAATCTTTCCGAATGGGCTTTGGCCAACCGCCCGCTTGTGTTGTTCGCCATGCTGGCCTTCGCCCTGATCGGGGTGTGGTCCTACAAGCATCTGGGTCAGTCCGAAGATCCGCCCTTCACGTTCAAGGCGATGGTGGTGCGCACGCTGTGGCCCGGTGCCACGGCCGAGCAGGTGTCGCGGCAGGTGACCGAGCCGATCGAAAAAGCGCTGATGAACACCGGCGAGTTCGAGTTCATCCGCTCGTATTCGCGCCCCGGCGAATCGCAGGTGATCTTCATGGCCCGCGACGACCTGCGCTCCAAGCAGATCCCAGACCTGTGGTACCAAGTACGCAAGCGCGTGGGCGACATCCAGGCCACGCTGCCACGGGAGATCGTCGGTCCGTTCTTCAATGATGAGTTCGGCGATACCTTCGGCAACATCTACGCACTGACGGGCCAAGGCTTCGATTATGCGGTGATGCGCGACTACGCCGACCGCATCCAGCTGGAGCTGCAGCGGGTGCCGGACGTGGGCAAGGTCGACCTGGTCGGGCTGCAGGATGAAAAGGTCTGGATCGAGCTGTCCAACGCCAAGCTGGCCACGCTGGGGGTGTCGATGCAGCAGGTGCAGCAGGCGCTGGCCGACCAGAACGCGATCACCGGCACCAGCTTCTTCGAAACCGCCACCGACCGCGTGCAGCTGCGGGTGAGCGGGCAGTTCGACAGCATCGAGGCGATACGCGCGTTTCCGATCCGTGCCGGTGAACGTACCGTGCGCCTGGGCGACCTCGCCGAGGTGAAGCGGGGCTTCGCCGATCCGGCATCGCCGAAGATGCGCTTCATGGGCGCCGATGCGATCGGTCTGGCGGTGGCGATGAAGGATGGCGGCGACATCCTCGCCCTCGGTGCGCATCTGGATGCGGAGTTCGAACGACTGCAGAAGACCCTGCCGGCGGGCATGCAGCTGCGCAAGGTGTCCGACCAGCCCAAGGCGGTGGAAGAGTCGGTGGGTGAGTTCGTGCAGGTGCTGACCGAAGCGGTGGTGATCGTGCTGCTGGTCAGTTTCTTCTCGCTGGGCCTGCGCACCGGGCTGGTGGTAGGCGTGACCATTCCACTGGTGCTGGCGATGACCTTCTTCGTCATGCATTACTTTGGCATCGGCCTGCACAAGATTTCGCTGGGTGCGCTGGTGCTGGCGCTCGGCCTGCTGGTGGACGATGCGATCATCGCGGTGGAGATGATGGCCACCAAGATGGAGCAGGGCTACGATCGCCTGCGTGCGGCCAGCTTTGCGTGGGAGTCCACCGCCTTCCCGATGCTGACCGGGACGCTGATCACCGCGGCCGGCTTCCTGCCGATCGCGACGGCGGCCTCCAGCACCGGCGAGTACACCCGTTCGCTGTTCCAGGTGGTGACCATCGCGCTGGTGGTGTCGTGGATCGCAGCAGTGCTGTTCATTCCCTACCTCGGCGACAAGATGCTGCCGGACCTGTTCAACCGCCAGCCGCCGAAACCGGGCAGTTTCACCGCGCGCTGGCATGCACGCCGGCAGGCGTGGGCGGACCGCTGGCCGGCCGTATCGAACCTGGTCGCGCCGCCGCAGCACGGGCACGACCATGATCCCTACCAGCGGCCGTTCTATGTGCGCTTCCGCCGCTTCCTCGACGCTTGCCTGCGCCACCGCTGGTGGGTCATCGCCGCCACCGCGCTGCTGTTCGTCGGCTCGCTGGTGCTGTTCCGCTTCGTACCGCAACAGTTCTTCCCGGATTCCACCCGGCCGGAGCTGATGGTGGACATCGAACTGGCCGAAGACGCGTCGTTGAACGCCACCCGTGACCAGGCCATCAAGCTGGAGAAGCTGCTGGCGGGTCGTGAGGGCATCCGCAACTACGTGGCCTATGTCGGCACCGGTTCACCGCGCTTCTACCTGCCGCTGGACCAGCAACTGCCGGCCACCAACTTCGCCCAGTTCGTCGTGCTGGCCAACGACACCAAAGCGCGCGAAACCACCCGGGACTGGTTGATGGACGAGGTGATCCCGCAGTTCCCGGACGTGCAGATGCGGGTGACGCGGCTGGAGAACGGTCCGCCGGTCGGGTACCCGGTGCAGTTCCGTGTGTCGGGCGAACATGTGGCCCAGGTACAAGCGCTGGCCCGCCAGGTCGAGGCAAAGGTGCGCGCCAATCCGCATACGATCAACGTCAACCTGGACTGGAGCGAGCCGAGCAAGGTGGTGCGGCTGGTGATCGATCAGGACCGCGCCCGCGCGTTGGGGGTGAGCAGTGCGCAGGTCAGCCAGTTCCTGGCCAGTTCACTGGCCGGGCAGAGCGTGAGCGTGTACCGCGAGGGCAACCGGCAGATCGAAATGCTGGTACGCGGCCCGGCCGACGAGCGTGCCCATCTGGCGCTGCTGGCCAGCCTGTCGATGCCGACCGCCAGCGGCGGCAGCATCAGTCTGTCGCAAGTGGCGACGCTGGAGCAGGGCTTCGAGGATGGCATCATCTGGCACCGCGACCGCCTGCCGACCGTGACGGTGCGCGCCGACATCGGCGATGGCATGCAGCCGCTGGACGTGGTGCAGCAGATCCTGCCCACCCTGGATGACGTGCGCAGCGAGCTGCCCAGTGGGTACCTGCTGGAAACCGGCGGTACGGTGGAAGATTCGGCACGCGGCCAGGACTCGATCAAGGCCGGCATGCCGTTGTTCCTGGTAGTGGTGGCGACGTTGCTGATGCTGCAGTTGCGGAGCTTTTCCCGCGCGGCGATGGTGCTGGTCACCGCACCGCTGGGCATCATCGGCGCGACGTTGTTCCTGTTGATCTTCCGGGTGCCGTTCGGGTTCGTCGCGCTGCTCGGTACGATCGCACTGGCGGGCATGATCATGCGCAACTCGGTGATCCTGATCGACCAGATCCAGCAGGACATCGATGCTGGGCATGACCGCTGGGATGCGATCCTGGATGCGACGGTTCGCCGCTTCCGGCCGATCGTGCTGACCGCGCTGGCGGCGGTGCTGGCGATGATTCCGCTGTCACGCAGCGCGTTCTACGGATCGATGGCGATTTCGATCATGGGCGGACTGATCGTCGGCACGGTGCTGACGCTGGTGTTCCTGCCGGCGTTGTACGCGGCGTGGTTCCGGGTGCGGAAGGAAGACGGTCGAACGGGCTGAGCCCCCTCGCGGTTGGCTACGTTCAGTTGCATCTGCGGGTGGGCCGGGCGGTGGGGCTGGGCGGGGGACGGCAAAAACTGCGTCCATGCGTGCCTCGTTTCGTGCCATCCATGGCACGGGTCCACGTCATCGCATTCGCGCTGCCGCTCCCACGCTTTGCTGCGCAAACCGTGGGCCCCGTCTCACCATCACCCACACCCCGCCGCTTCGCGGCCGCCCCTGACTCAGGGGCTCCCCCCACCAGACGATTTACTGTCACCGGTAACGCCGACCCATGGTCGGCGAGCGCAACGGGCCGTTGGCGGGAACATTCCGCCGAGCACGGCTCGGCGCTACCGATGGCCGCAGGCCCGAACGTTCCGTGGCCGCCATGGACCTGTCAATGGTGGGGTGGGGTGGGGTGGCGGGGGCGTTGAGCGCCATGGATGGCGCGAAACGAGGCCCGCATGGATGCAGCTCTTGCCGTCCCCCGCCAACCCACCCCGCCCCACCAACCCACGACCCTGCAGACGTTGACGTTGACGTTGACGTTGACGTTGACGTTGCAGTTGCAGTTGCACTTGCAGTTGCAGTTGCACTTGCAGTTGCCTCTGCGGGTGCCGGGCGCAGCCCGGCAACCCCCTCAGCCCTGCAGTCGTGCGACCACCGCCGCCGTAGCCTGCTGCGTCGACACCGCCGCACCGGCCGCTGCCAGGTCCGCCGTGAACACACCGGCATCCAGCGCCGCGTGCACCGCCGCTTCCACCGCAGCGGCCTCCGCGTCCAGCCCCAACGAGTGGCGCAGCAGCATCGCCGTGCTGAAGATCGTCGCGTAGGGATTGGCGATGCCCTTGCCGGCGATGTCCGGTGCCGAGCCGTGGATCGGCTCGTAGATGCCGACCGCGCCGGGTTCACCCAGCGATGCCGACGGCAGCAGGCCCAGTGAGCCGGCCAGCATCGACGCTTCGTCCGTCAGGATGTCGCCGAACATGTTCTCGGTCACGATCACGTCGTACTCGCGCGGCTTGGCCAGCAGGTGCATGGCCATCGAATCGACCAGCTGGTGCTCCAGCGACACGTCGGCGAACTCGTCGCGGCCCAGACGGGTGGCGACGTCGCGCCACAGGCGGGAGGTTTCCAGCACGTTGGCCTTGTCCACCGACGTGACCTTGCCGCGACGCTGGCGTGCCAGCTGGAACGCGCTGCGCAGCACGCGCTCGATCTCCACCACGCTGTAGCTGCACAGGTCGCTGGCCGCATCCGCGGTGCGGGTCTTCTCACCGAAATAGATGCCGCCGGTCAGCTCGCGAACCACCACGAAGTCGACGCCGCGCAGCAGCTCGGGCTTGATCGGCGAAGCGTGCAGCGCGGCTTCGTGCGTGCGTACCGGGCGCAGGTTCGCGTACAGGCCCAGCGCCCTGCGGATTGCCAACAGGCCCTGCTCGGGTCGCACGGTGGCGTTGGGATCGGACCACTTCGGGCCGCCGACGGCACCCAGCAGGATCGCGTCGGCGGCACGGCAGGCATCCAGGGTGCTGGCCGGCAGCGGCGCGCCATGGCGATCAATGGCGATGCCGCCGATGTCGTGTTCCTTGAAGCTGAAGCTGTGATGGAAACGGGTGGCAATGGCTTCCAGCACGGCGACACCGGCAGCAGCTACTTCCGGGCCGATGCCATCACCGGGCAATACGACGATCTCAGCGTGCATGTTCACTCTCATAACGTTCAATGTCGGGGACACGGCCCAGCAGGTAGCCCAACTGGTCGACACCTTCCAGCAGACAGGTCTGCGAGAAGCCGTCCAGCGGGAACGTGTAGACGCGACCATCGGGGGTGCGGACCTCGCGCGCGGCGATGTCCAGGGTCAGGGTATCGTCCGGGCGCTGCATCAGCGCCTGCACGTCGGCCTCGTCCAGCACTACCGGCAGCAGGCCGTTCTTCAGCGCGTTGCCCCGGAAGATATCCGCGATCTCGCTGCTGATGATCGCGCGCAGGCCGAGATCGGTGAGGGCCCACGGCGCATGCTCGCGCGAGGAGCCGCAGCCGAAGTTGCGGCCGGCCAGCAGGATGCTGCGGCCTGCATTCTCTGGCTGGTTGAAGGCGAAATCCGGATTGGGCGTGCCGTCGGCGGTCCAGCGCCAGTCATTGAAGGCATTGCGGCCCAGGCCGGCACGCTCGGTCGTGGACAGGAAGCGCGCCGGGATGATCTGGTCGGTATCGATGTTGGTCTGGCGCAGCACGACGCTGGCCGAGCTCAGGGTACGGAAGCCGGGCATCACGCCACCTCCTGGGTGAACAGGTCACGGACGTCGGCAACGTGGCCGTTCACCGCCGCCCACGCGGCGGTCATCGGCGAAGCCAGCAGGGTGCGCGAGCCCGGCCCTTGGCGGCCCTCGAAATTGCGGTTGCTGGTACTCACCGCCAGTTGGCCCGGCGCGACCAGATCGCCGTTCATGGCGATGCACATCGAACAGCCTGGCTCGCGCCACTCGGCCCCGGCCGCACGCACGATCGCGTCGATGCCTTCGGCTTCGGCCTGGCGCTTGACGATCTCCGAACCGGGGACCACCAGCATGCGCACGCGGTCGGCCACGCGACGGCCCTGCAGCACGTGCGCGACTTCGCGCATGTCGCTCAGGCGGCCATTGGTGCAGGAGCCGACGAAGACCACGTCCACCGGCGTGTCTTCGAGGGTGTCACCGGCATGGAACTGCATGTAGTCCAGGCCCTTCTGCGCGGCGGCATCGTGGGCGGCGGGAATGGGTGCATCCACGGCGATGGCCGTGCCGGGATGCGTGCCCCAGGTCAACGTGGGGCGGATGTCCGCTGCATCGATCGACACCTCGGCATCGAAGCGTGCGCCTTCATCGCTGCGCAACTGCGACCAGCGCGCCACGGCGGCATCGAAATCAGCCCCCTTGGGCCCGCGCGGGGTGGCGGCGACCCAGTCGAAGGTGATCTGGTCCGGGGCCACCATGCCGGCGCGTGCACCGGCCTCGATGGACATGTTGCACAGGGTCATGCGCTGCTCCATGTCCATGGCGGCGATGGTGCTGCCGCGGAACTCCAGCACGTGGCCGGTGCCACCGTTGACGCCGATCACGCCGATGATGTGCAGGACCACGTCCTTGGCACCTACGCCGGGGGGGAGGGCGCCCTCGACGGTGATCGCCATCGTTTTGGCCTTGCGCTGCAGCAGGCACTGCGTAGCGAGCACGTGGCCGACTTCGCTGGTGCCGATGCCAAAGGCCAGCGCACCGAAGGCGCCGTGCGTGGAGGTATGGCTGTCGCCGCAGACGATGGTCATGCCGGGCTGGGTGAAGCCCTGTTCCGGCGCGATGACATGCACGATGCCGCGGCTGGCCGAGGCCATGTCGAACAGTTCAACCCCGTACTCGGCGCAGTTGCGCGCCAGCATCGCCACCTGGGCTTCGGAGGCGGCGCTGGCGTAGGGCAGGGAGCCATCGGCGCGCGCGGGCAGCGTCGGCGTGGAGTGGTCCATGGTGCCCTTGGTGAGGTCGGGCCGGCGCGGCGACAGACCGCGTTCGCGCAGCTCGGTGAATGCCTGCGGCGAGGTGACTTCGTGGATCAGGTGCAGGTCGATGTACAGCACGGCAGGTGCGCTGTCGGATTCGGGGACGACCACGTGGGTGTCCCACAGTTTGTCGTACAGGGTGCGGGGTGCGGGGGTCATGCGATGGCCTGGCAGGTTGATACGGTGGTGAACATCAAGGCAGAACGGGAAGCGGTCAAGGTCAGCGGCGACGCGCGAGCACCCGCAGGCGCACATAGTCGGCCAACGGCTGTCCGGACGCATCCCGGGGCAGTTCGCTGAGCAGTGCGGCGGCGCCCTCGCGCACGCGCGCGGCGGCGCCAGGCGGCAGGTCATCCAGGAAGGGGCTGGCGAACACGCGCAACCAGCCTTCGATGCCGGTGGGCAGGGGCGTGGGGCGCTCGATCAGTTCGGCGAACTGCACATGGAATCCATGCTGGCGCAGGCGGTCGCTGTAGGTGTCAGCGGTAGGGAAGTACCAGGCGAACGGGCTTTCGCCATGACCGTGGGCCACGCGTGCGGCCTGGATGGCACCGACGATGGTGGCCACGTTGCCCTGTCCCCCGAATTCGGCGACGAAGCGTCCGCCGGGCTTCAACGCGCGGCGCACGCCAGCCAGCACGCGGTCCGGCTCGCGCATCCAGTGCAGTGCTGCATTGCTGAACACCGCATCGAACTCTCCGTCGAATGTCAGGGCATGGCCGTCCATCACCTGCGCGTCCAGGCCACGTGCACGGGCGGCGATCACCAGCTCGGGCGATGCGTCGACGCCGGTGATCCGGGCGCCGGTCAGCGCCAGTTCGGTACTGAGCACGCCGTCCCCGCAGCCCAGGTCGAGCACGCGTTCGCCGCTGCGCGCATCGAGCAGGCGTGCCACGGCACCGCCGAGCACCGGAACGAACCCGGCATCGATGGCGTAGTCCTGCGCGTTCCAGCGCTGGCCGGCATCCACAGGTGGCGCGGCGGTGTCGAAAGCGTTCATCGAAGTGTCCTCAGGCCGTGGCGGGGTGGGGGGCTTCGTTGCTGGCCACAACGGCATCGCGCTGGCGCAGCAGTCGATTGGCGACGTCCAGCCACGCCAGGGCGGAGGCTTCGATGATGTCGCGGCTGGTGCCGGTCCCCTCGAAGACCTCATCGCCGTTGCGCACACTCAGGTTGGCCTCGCCGCGCGCGTCGGCGCCGATGCCCACGCTGTGCACCTGGTAGCTGTCCAGCTGCAGGCTGACGCCGGTGGCCGAGGACAGCGCGCCGAACAGTGCATCCACCGGCCCGTCGCCCTGGGCGGTCTCGGCCACGCGGTTGCCATCGGCGTCGGACAGTTCGACCAGGGCATTGGCACGGCTGCCGACATCGCTGATGGTCATCGAGGCCAGGCGATAGCCGGGGGCGCTGGCACCGCCCTGCATCAGCGTCTGCAGGTCCGCGTCGGTGACCACGCGCTGCTGCTCGCACAACGCCTTGAACTGCTCGAACACCAGCTTCAGCTCGTCTTCTTCCAGCCAGAAGCCCAGTGCGCGCAGACGCTGCTCGACGGCCGCGCGGCCGCTGTGGCGACCCAGCACCATCTGCGAATCCTCCCAGCCCACGTCTTCGGGCCGCATGATTTCGTAGGTGCCGCGATGACGCAGCATGCCGTGCTGGTGGATGCCCGATTCATGCGCGAACGCGTTGGCGCCGACGATGGCCTTGTTGCGCTGCACCGGCATGCCGACCAGCCGCTGCAGCAGCTGCGACGTGGATACGATGCGCTGGGTGTTGATCGCGGTGTCCTGCTCGTAGAAGGCCTGTCGCACCTTCAGCGCCATGGCGATTTCTTCCACGGCACAATTGCCGGCGCGCTCGCCGATGCCGTTCACCGTGCACTCCACCTGGCGTGCGCCACCTTCGATGGCGGCCAGCGAGTTGGCCACGGCCAGTCCCAAATCGTTGTGACAGTGGGTGCTGAACACCACGCGGTCGGCGCCGGTGACGTCGGCTACACCGGCGATGACCTGCTGGAACATCGCGCGGATCTCTTCCGGGGTGGTGAAGCCCACGGTGTCGGGCAGGTTGATGGTGGTGGCCCCGGCGGCGATGGCGACGCGTGATACCTCGATCAGGTAATCCAGTTCGGTGCGGGTTGCATCCTCGGCGGAGAACTCGACATCGTCGATGTACGAGCGCGCCAGCGCCACGTGCTTGCGCACCGACTCCAGCACCTGTTCGCGGGTCATGCGCAGCTTGTGCTCACGGTGCAGCGGGCTGGTGGACAGGAAGACGTGCAGGCGCGGATGCGCCGCCGAATCCAGCGAGCGTACCGAGGTTTCGATGTCAGCGGCCAGGCAGCGCGACAGCACGGCCAGGATGGGGCGTTGCACATCACGGCCGATCATCGTCATTGCTTCGCGGTCGGACTGCGAACTGGCCGGGAAGCCGGTTTCGATCACATCCACGCCCAGCTCGTCCAGCGCGCGCGCCATCACCAGCTTCTGCTGCGGGCTCATGCTGCAGCCCGGGGACTGTTCACCGTCGCGCAGGGTGGTATCGAAGATGCGGATGCGCGGCGGGGTAATTCGTTCGATGGTCGGCGTGTTCATGGGGAGGTCTCCTCGACAACGGGCAGTGCGGCGTTCAAATGGGAAGGGGAAGCAGCAGGTTTCAAAGGGGGAAGGGCGACGGCCATGGCAGGCGCTCGCAGGGTTTCAGGGCGACGGCGGCGCGGCTTGCGCGGCGCGCGTGGGCGCACGTCGGTCAGCAGGCCGGCCAGCACGGAGGCATCGATGTTGCCGCCGGAGACGACGGCAAATTTGCGTCGGCCGGCGACGCGGCGGCCAGCAGCCAGCGCGAGCGCACCGGCGCCTTCGGCGATCAGGTTCTCTTCCAGGGCCAGCCGCACCAAGGTCTCGCGCAGTTCGGCTTCGCGCACGATCACCACGTCGTCCAGCAGGGAGGCACACAGGCGGCGGGTCAGGAAGCCGGGGATCTTCACCCGCACGCCGTCAGCCAGTGACGCAACGGGTGCGATGGGGCGGATGTCACCGCGCATGGCGCGGGCCATCGAATCGACGCCCTCGACCTGTGCGCCGACGATGCGCACGCCCTGCGACTTCAGTGCCAGTGCGACGCCGGAGGCCAGGCCGCCGCCGCCAATGGGGACGATCACCACATCCGGTGCATAGGGGGCCAGTTCAATGCCGACCGTGCCCTGACCGGCGATGACATCGGCGTCGTCGAACGCAGACAGGAAGCGATAGTCGTGCTGCTTGGCCAGCTCCACGGCGAACGCCCACGCGTCGTCGTAGCTGTCGCCGTGCTGGCGGACGGTGGCGCCCCAATGGGCCACGCCCGCGATCTTGTTGGCCGGTGCGCCATGGGGCATCACGGTGATCGCCTGTACGCCCAGCCGGTGAGCGGCCCACGCCACGCCTTGGGCATGGTTGCCGGCCGACGCGCAGATCACCGGCCGTGCGTCGCCGCGCTCGCGCCCGGCCAGCAGCGCGTTCAGTGCGCCGCGCACCTTGTAGGAACCGGTGCGCTGCAGGTTCTCCAGCTTCAGCCAGGTGCCGAAGCGTTCTGCATGGTGCAGCGGCGTCGGCGGCAGGAAGCGGCGCAGGCGGGCCTGCGCGGCCAGCACGTCGGCGACGGTTACATCGCCTACGTCGGGCTCGCTGGCAGCGCGGTCAGGGGCGGGCATGACGATCCACGCGCGGCGCGAACGGTGACGGCGGCGGGCGGCGAAGAAGACGCCCCCGTGCCAGCACCCCATTGGAGGTGCGGGCGTTCATGCGGCGACTCCCAGTGCGGTGACCTGCACCGATACGCAGTCGTAGATCTTTTCGATCTGGCGGCACAGCGTCTCCGGGGGGCGCGTACCGTCCACCACCAACTGCAGGTGCCAGCGGCCCTGGTCCTGCGCATCGGGGGCGCCATGGATGGCGCGCGGTGCGAAGCCACGGCGCTCGGCCATGCCGATCACCCGCAGCAGGGCACCTTCGGCCGGGTGCAGCACCAGATCAAGCCGGTATTGCATTGGGGGTCTCCTGGCTGACATGGGCGGGGTTGGATTCCAGCATCGTGCTGTTGGCGGTGTTCGGTGGCACCAGTGGCCAGACATTCGCGCGCGCATCAATGCCGACATGCAGCAGCGCCGGGCCCGGCTCGGCGAGCAGCGCGGCCAGGCCGCCTTCGACATCGTCACGCGCATCGATGCGTGTGGCGGCAATGCCGAACACCTTGGCCAAGGCGACGAAATCGGGATTGTCGGACAGGTCGATCTCGCTGTAGCGCTCGGCGAAGAACAGTTCCTGCCACTGCCGGACCATGCCCAGCGAGCTGTTGTCCAGCAGCACGATCTTCACCGGCAGGCGGCAGCGGGCGATGGTGGTCAGCTCCTGGACGTTCATCATGAAGCTGCCGTCACCGGACACCAGCACCACGGTGCGGTCGGGGCAGGCGAACTGCGCGCCCATTGCCGCCGGCAGGCCGAAGCCCATCGTGCCCAGGGCGCCGCTGGTCAGGTGGTTGCGCGGATGGTTGAAGCGGCAATGCTGGGCGACCCACATCTGGTGCTGGCCGACATCGCAGGCGATCACTGCATCGGCCGGCGCCAGTTCACTCAGCCGCTTCAGCAGCGCCGGAGCGTAGATGTGCTTGCCAGGGGCGTCGTAGCGCGCGATGAACTTCTCGCGGTTCTGCGCGCAGCGCGCGCGCCATGCGGCGTGGTTGGCCAGCGGCGCCGGGAAGGCCGCGTGCAGGGCACGGATTGCATGGGCCACGTTGCCGGGCACGGCGATGTCAGCCGTGCGCAGCTTCGAGATTTCATAGGCGTCCGCGTCGATGTGCACGACCCGGGCGAACGGTGCGAACTCCCCCAGCTTGCCGGTGGCGCGGTCATCGAAACGTGCGCCCAGCACCAGCAGCAGATCGGCTTCCTGGGTGGCCATGTTGGCCGCCCGGGTACCGTGCATGCCCAGCATGCCCAGCGACTGTGGATGGCCGGCGGGCAGGGCGCCCAGGCCGCGCAGGGTCAGCACGGCAGGGATGCCGCTGGCCTCGGCGAAATCGCGCAGGGCCTGCACCGCATCACCCAGGGCGATGCCGCCGCCGGCATAGATCACCGGCTTTTCCGCCGCGGCGATCGCGGCAATGGCGTCGGCGATGGCCTGCTCGGCGGGAGCCGGCGGCGGCTCCACGGCGGCCGGCACGTGCGCCGGCAGATGGCTGGCGTCGGCGACCTGCACATCCTTGGGCAGGTCGATCAGCACCGGCCCGGGGCGACCCTCACGGGCGATGCGGAAGGCATCGGCGACCACGCGCGGCAGATCATCGACGCTGCGGACCAGCCAGCTGTGCTTGACGATCGGCAGGGTCAGCCCGAACACGTCCAGTTCCTGGAATGCGTCGGTGCCCAGCAGCGGCGTGGCGACCTGGCCGGTGATGCAGACCATCGGGACCGAATCCAGCATCGCATCGGCGATGCCGGTGATCAGGTTGGACGCACCCGGTCCGGAGGTGGCGATGCACACCCCGACGCGGCGGCTGGCACGGGCGAAGCCATTGGCAGCCAGCGCAGCGCCCTGTTCGTGGCGGACCAGCACGTGTTTCAGCTGCGAATCCACCAGTGCATCGTAGAACGGCATGATGGTGCCACCGGGGTAGCCGAACAGCGTCTGCACGCCTTCGGCCTCCAGGGCCTGGGTCAGCCAGCGCGCGCCGTTGGGCGGCGCGCTGCGTGGTGCGGGGTTGTTCATGGGAAACCTTGCAGAGCGGGTGGGGGAGGGCCGCGCGGGTTACGCGGCCTGACCTTGCAACCAGACCATCTTGGCGCGCAGTTCCTTGCCTACCTTTTCGATGGGGTGATCCAGGTCGGCCTGCTTGAACTTGTTGTAGTTCGGCAGGCCCGCTTCGTACTCGGCCACCCAGTTCTTGGTGAAGGTGCCATCCTGGATGTCCTTCAGGACTTCCTTCATGCGCTCCTTGGTGCCGGCATCGATCACCCGCGGGCCACTGACGTAGTCACCGTATTGCGCCGTCTCCGAGATGAACTCCAACATCCGCGAGATACCGCCTTCGTAGAACAGGTCGACGATCAGCTTCAGCTCGTGCAGCACCTCGTAGTACGCGATCTCCGGCTGGTAGCCGGCTTCCACCAGCGTCTCGAATCCTGCCTGCACCAACGCCGAGGCACCGCCGCACAGCACGGCCTGCTCGCCGAACAGATCCGTCTCGGTCTCTTCCTTGAACGTGGTCTGGATCAGATTGGCGCGTGCGCCACCCAGGCCGGTGGCATAGGCCAACGCATGCGCGGCGGCGTTACCGCTGCGGTCCTGGTGGACGGCCCAGATGCACGGTACGCCGCGGCCGATCTCGTATTCGCGACGGACCAACGCACCCGGTCCCTTGGGCGCGACCAGCACCACGTCCAGGTCATCGCGTGGGGTGATCATGTCGAAATGCACGTTCAGGCCATGCGCGAACAGCAGTACCGCGCCCTGTTTCATGTTCGGCGCCAGCACGTCCTCGTAGAGTTTCTTCTGCACCATGTCCGGGGTCAGCACGGCGACCAGGTCAGCGTCCTTGACGGCCTCCGCCGGTGCCTTGACGGTGAAGCCATCGGCCTGTGCCTTTACTTCGGTCGGACCGCCGGGGCGCAGGCCCACCACCACGTCGAAGCCGGATTCGCGCAGGTTCAGCGCATGCGCGCGGCCCTGGCTGCCGTAGCCGACGACAGCGATCTTGGTCTGGGGCAGGTCGTTGGTGCTCATCGTGGTGGTTCCTTGCAGAGGTGTTGGGTAAGGAGGGAGGGTGTTGCCATGTT
The DNA here is from genome assembly GCF_014842145.1 of Stenotrophomonas sp. CFBP 13718. Classification (NCBI taxonomy): domain Bacteria; kingdom Pseudomonadati; phylum Pseudomonadota; class Gammaproteobacteria; order Lysobacterales; family Lysobacteraceae; genus Stenotrophomonas; species Stenotrophomonas sp. CFBP 13718. The sequence goes on along the minus strand of NZ_JACYVC010000002.1, from coordinate 267,087 downwards.
CTGAAACGAAAAAACCCGCGCCGGGACCGGTGCGGGTTTTGATCGAGTACCTGTGTGTCTGTTGCTTACACGCTGGCTCGTCCCGCTCCGGTGGGCTGGCTAATAAGTACGAGTACGAGGAGCGAACGCAGCGAGGCGGCGCCGGTGATGGCGGGCTCGGAGTTCGTCGGCGGTGGCGTGTGGCGCTGCAACATGGGTTCGAGGAAAACATGCGCGACGGGGTCTGTCAACCCTTCGCGGAACACGCGGATTGGTTACCCGTGCATCCATGCGAAACCCTTGTCGGGCCTGCATTGTTGCGCCTGAAACGACCTGTGAGCCATGGTCTCGCAAACGTCGATCGCGTCATCCGCGCGATATCCCCAGCGCCCACCTTCCCAGGGTGACCTATGCCGCATAGGCAGCAGCGCGCAGACGCGCGACTATCGATCATCTTCCTCATGGATGCCCCCGACGTGACCCGACGAATTGCCCGCGGCCTGCTCGCCGCCGCCCTGCTCGCTGCCTTGCCGACACTGTCGTTGGCGGCTGATCGCATTACCGGCCAGGGGTTTGCCACCCGCTCGGAGGTGATCGCCCCGCACGCGATGGCCGCCACCTCGCAGCCGCTTGCGACGCAGATTGCGTTGGATGTGATGAAGAACGGCGGCAGCGCCGTCGATGCGGCCATTGCGGCCAATGCCGCGCTGGGCCTGATGGAGCCCACCGGCAATGGGGTAGGCGGTGATCTGTTTGCGATCGTGTGGGATCCGAAAACGCAGAAACTGCATGGTTACAACGGCTCGGGGCGTTCACCCCGTTCACTCACCTTGGCGGAGTTCAAGCGCCGTGGACTGAAGGAAATTCCGGCCACGGGTCCGTTGCCGGTGTCGGTCCCGGGTGCGGTGGATGGCTGGTTCGCGCTGCACGAACGGTTCGGCCGCAAGCCGATGGCGGACAACCTGGCGCCGGCGATCCGCTACGCGCGCGAAGGCCATCCGGTCGCTGAAGTGATCGCCTACTACTGGGATCGCTCCGTGCCGCGCTTGTCCGTGTACCCGGGATTCAAGGAACAGTTCACGGTGGACGGCCATGCCCCGCGCAAGGGCGACATGTGGAAAAACCCGAACCTGGCCGACACGCTGCAGACGATCGCCGACGGCGGGCGTGATGCGTTCTACAAGGGCGACATCGCGCGCACCATCGGTACCTATTTCAAGGCCAACGGCGGCTACCTGAGCTTCGATGACATGGCCGCGCACCACGGGGAATGGATCGAGCCGGTCAGCAGCAACTATCGCGGCTTCGATGTATGGGAGCTGCCGCCCAACAGCCAGGGCATCGCCGCGCTGCAGATCCTCAACGTGCTGGAAGGCTACGATTTCTCGAAGATTCCGTTTGGCTCGCCCGAGCATGTGCACCTGTTCGTCGAAGCGAAAAAGCTGGCGTTCGCCGATCGCGCGCGCTTCTATGCCGACATGGCATTCCAGCCCGCCGCACCGGTGGCCAGGCTTATTTCCAAGGAGTACGCGGCCGAGCGACGCGCGCTGATTTCGATGGACAAGGCATTGAAGGAAGTACAGCCGGGCACGCCGAAGCAACTGGAGGAAGGCGATACGATCTATCTGACCGTCGCCGATGCGGACGGGATGATGGTCTCCCTGATCCAGTCGAATTACCGCGGAATGGGCAGCGGCATGGCCCCGCCGGGACTGGGGTTCATCCTGCAGGACCGTGGCGAGATGTTCGTGCTGCAGAAGGACCATCCCAACGGGTATGCGCCGGGTAAGCGGCCCTTCCAGACGATCATTCCGGGCTTCATCACCAAGGACGGCAAGCCGTACGCCAGTTTCGGGGTGATGGGCGGTGCGATGCAGCCGCAGGGCCATGCGCAGATCGTGATGAACCTGGTGGACTTCGGCATGAACCTGCAGGAAGCCGGCGATGCGCCGCGGATCCAGCACGAAGGGTCAACCGAGCCGACGGGCCAGGCGACGGCGATGATCGACGGGGGCGAGGTGAACTTGGAGACCGGATTTGCGTATGACACGATCCGGGCGTTGATGCGCAAGGGCCATCGGGTCGTGTTCGCAGACGGTCCGTACGGTGGCTACCAGGCGATCATGCGCGACCCCGATACCGGCGTGTATTACGGCGCGTCGGAGAGCCGCAAGGACGGGCAGGCGGCGGGTTACTGACGTCGAACGGGTGAGACCCCCTCGTGGCGGGCGGGAGAGCCACAGCTGAGCTTGGGCCGGTTGGGGGAGGCTGGTCGGGGGACGGCAAGAGCTGCATCCATGCGTGCCTCGTTTCGTGCCATCCATGGCACTCAACGCCCCCGCCCAGCCTCCCCCACCCGGCCCTGACAGATTCCGTGGCCGCCAGCCGCGTAGTAAAGAAGAGAAAAGCGGTGGCGCCGACCCATGGTCGGCGAGCGCAGCGGGCCGTTGGCGGAAACATTCCGCCGAGCACGGCTCGGCGCTACCGCAGGCCTCGTTGACCGCGTCGGGTGGAGGGAGCCCCTGAGTCAGGGGCGGCCGCGAAGCGGCGGGGTGTGGGTGCTGGTGAGACGGGGCCCACGGTTTGCGAAGCAAAGCGTGGGAGCGGCAGCGCGAAGCGATGACGTGGACCCGCGCCATGGATGGCGCGAAACGAGGCCCGCAGGATGCGGCTTCTGCCGCCCCCCGCCAACCCACCCCGCCCCGCCAGCAAGCAGCACTGCACAGCAGTTGCAGTTGCACTTGCAGTGGCCGTTGCTTCAAGCGGGCCGCCGGGCTGCAAGCCCGGCACCCACCCCCACACCGATCAGTCGCGCGCTGCGGCCCGTGCAGACTCTTCGCGGGTCTCTTCCTGTGCGGCCATCTCGCGTTCGATCCAGGATTCGATCATGTGCCGCGCGCGCTGTGCCTTGCGCCGCTCACGTGTCCATTCCTGGTCCAGCACGCGGTACAGCGAGATCATCACCAGGATCATCAGCAGGGCGAAGGGCAACGCGGCGATGGTGATCATGCCCTGCAGGGCCGACAACCCACCGGCCAGCAGCAGGGCCCCGGCGATCAAGGCAATCGCCACCCCCCACGCCATCTTCCGCTTCAGCGGCGGATCACCGGCTTCGTCGGTCGACATGCTGGCCAGCACCAGCACGGCGGAATCCGCCGAGGTCACAAAGAAAATCATCAGCAGCACCAGCGCAACGCTGGCCAGTACCGTCGGCATCGGGAGGCTGTCGAACATCGTGAACAGAACGGTCTCGTAGCCGTTGCCCAATGCTGCCACCAGGTCCACGTGGCCGAACAACTGCGACCACAACGCCGTGCCACCGAAGACGGAGAACCAGACAAAGCCGAGCACGGTCGGCGCGATCACCACGCCGATGACGAACTCGCGCACGCTGCGGCCGCGGGAAATGCGCGCGATGAACGAGCCCACGAAGGGCGCCCAGGCGATCCACCACGCCCAATAGAAGATCGTCCAGTCCGCCACCCACGTGCTGCCCGAGAACGGCGACATGCGCAGGCTCATCGTCACCAGTTGGTTGAGGTAGGAACCCAGCGTGGTGGTGAACGTATCGAAGATGAAGCCGGTCGGGCCCAGCACCAGCACCATGGCCAGCAGCAGGGCGGCCAGGCCCAGGTTGAAGTTGGACAACCACTTGATGCCGCGGTCCACGCCGCTCATGGTCGAGGCCATGTACAGCACGAAGGCGACGGCGATGATGACCATCTGGGTCGGGATGCTGGCCGGAATGCCGAACACCCGCTCCAGCCCGGCGGCGATCTGGATGGTGCCGAAGCCCAGCGTGGTCGCCACGCCGATGGCGGTCGCCACGACGGCGGCAATGTTGACGATCTGGCCGATCCAGCCACGATGGTGGTGGCCGATGATCGGTTGCAGCATGTCACTGACCAGACCGCGCCCGTTGCGGTTGAACTGGAACCACGCCATCGACAGGCCGATCAGCGCGTAGATCGCCCACGGGTGCAGGCCCCAATGGAAGAAGGAGTAGCGCATCGACGCGCGTGCGGCCTCCATGCCAAGCGGCTCCAGGCCCTCCGGTGGCTTGACGAAGTGCGATACCGGCTCGGCAGCGCCCCAGAACACCAGACCGATGCCCATGCCTGCGGCAAACAGCATCGACATCCAGCTGGCGCGGGAAAAATCCGGCTCCGCGTCTTCTCCGCCGATACGCAGAGCGCCGAACCGGCCAAACGCGAGATAGAGCAGGAAGGAGAGGGTAAGGAACACGACCAGCAGGTACAGCCAGCCCGCCCCGCGCACTACTTCAGCGAGCACCGTCTGTACGACGGAATTGAAAGGGCCGGGCATCAGGCCGGCGAGCAGCACCAGTACGGCGACCAGTGCGATGGAAATTCGAAACACCATGAAGGGGCTTCTCCGTTCAGGACATGAGGGAGCGAGCAGAAGCTTGCAGCGCAATGCCAGCGAAAAGCCAGCAATGCAGACGGATTGCCAGCGGTTGGGACCAGAGGGCAGGCGCAGGAACGCGCGGGCGCAGTGTACGTGCTGCATCGTCACGGCGCTGTCAGTGTCGCTGGCGACAGCGCTTGTGTGCTGTAATGCGCGCCGAAGCGGGGGTACCGCGGCCATAGGGCTGCGGTTGAGATAGTCCCTTGGAACCTGATCCGGCTGATACCGGCGTAGGGAAGCTTCGCAATGCCGACCGTGCGTGGAGTCCGCCCTGGCGTGTCCGTGCGCGTGCGCCAGTGCGCCGCCGCTTCGTCCCTGACCTTACTGGACGATGCCCGATGAACGCACCGCATGACAGCCTGCAGCAGCAGGCACAGCAGCTCTCCGCCGCCGTAACCCGGCCCATTCCCGGATCCCGCAAGGTGCACGTCGCGGGGTCCCGCGACGATGTGCAGGTGCCCATGCGCGAAATAACGCTGGCACCCAGCCCGGCGATGTTCGGCGGCGCGGACAATGCGCCGCTGACGGTCTATGACACGTCCGGTCCCTACACCGATCCCGATGTGCGCATCGACTTGTCCCAGGGCTTGCCGGCGTTGCGGGCGGGCTGGGTGGAAGAGCGCGGCGATACGGAAGCGCTGTGCCGCGTCACCTCCGCCTTCGGTCGTTCGCGCGAGCTCGACGCGCGCCTGGATGCCGTTCGCTTCGGCTCCCGCAACCCACCGCGCCGCGCGGTCGTCGGCGCCAACGTCACCCAGATGCACTACGCACGGCGCGGCATCATCACCCCGGAGATGGAGTTCGTGGCGATCCGCGAGAACCAGCGGCTGCAGGAGGTGCGGGATGCCGGATTGCTGCAGCAGCATCGCGGGCAGGCCTTTGGTGCCTCGATTCCGCAGAGCATCACCCCGGCGTTCGTCCGCGACGAGATCGCACGCGGGCGGGCGGTGCTGCCGAACAACATCAACCATCCGGAAAGTGAGCCGATGATCATCGGCCGTAATTTCCTGACCAAGATCAACGCCAACATCGGCAACAGTGCGGTGTCTTCGGGCATCGCCGAAGAGGTGGAGAAGCTGGTCTGGGCGATCCGCTGGGGCGGCGATACGGTGATGGATCTGTCAACCGGCAAGCACATCCACGAGACCCGCGAGTGGATCATCCGCAACTCGCCGGTAGCTATTGGCACGGTGCCGATCTACCAGGCACTGGAAAAGGTCGACGGACAGGCGGAAGCACTCAGCTGGGAAATCTTCCGCGACACGCTGATCGAGCAGGCAGAGCAGGGCGTGGACTATTTCACCGTGCACGCGGGGGTACTACAGCGCCATGTGCCGCTGACCGCCAACCGGGTGACCGGGATCGTCTCGCGCGGTGGCAGCATCCTCGCCAAGTGGTGCCTGGCGCATGGCAAAGAGAACTTCCTCTACACGCACTTCGAAGAGATCTGCGAGATCATGAAAGCCTACGACGTGACGTTCTCGTTGGGTGACGGCCTGCGCCCGGGCTGTATCGCCGACGCCAACGATGCGGCGCAGTTCGCTGAACTGGACACGCTGGGCGAACTGACAAAGATCGCCTGGCAACATGATGTGCAGACGATGATCGAAGGGCCGGGCCACGTGCCGATGCACCTGATCAAGGAGAACATGGACAGGCAGTTGCAGGTGTGCGGCGAAGCGCCGTTCTACACCCTGGGGCCGCTGACCACCGATATCGCTCCGGGCTATGACCACATCACCAGTGCGATCGGCGCGGCCATGATCGGCTGGTACGGCACGGCCATGCTCTGCTATGTCACGCCGAAGGAGCACCTGGGACTGCCGAACCGCGAGGACGTGCGTGACGGCATCATGGCGTACCGCATCGCCGCGCATGCCGCCGACCTGGCCAAGGGCCATCCCGGTGCCCAGGTGCGCGACAACGCCTTGAGCAAGGCGCGGTTCGAGTTCCGCTGGGAGGACCAGTTCAATCTCGGCCTGGATCCAGAGAAGGCGAAGTCCTTCCATGACGAGACCCTGCCGAAGGACGCGCACAAGAGTGCGCATTTCTGTTCGATGTGCGGGCCGCACTTCTGCTCGATGAAGATCAGCCAGGAGGTGCGTGACCAGGCTGGATGACCCCATCACGCCCTTCATGGGTATGCTGCCGCGATCGCTCCGAGAGGCCCGCCCATGCCCATTCCGCCCACCCTTCGCTGGCTGGCCATTGCCCGTCGCCACCCCTCTGCGTGGCTGCTCGGCGTGCAACTGCTCGGCGTGCTGATGTATCCGGCGATGGACGAGACAGCCGCAGGGCGTGCGGCGGTGGGCACCTTCGGCATCGCGGTGCTTGGCCTTGCCCTGTGGGTGGTGCAGCGCAGCCCGCTGGGAACCTGGCTGGCGCTGTTGCTGGCGGTGCCGTCGGTGGTGTTTTCCATCGCCGCGGTGCTGCTGGGCAATACAGGCCTGGGCACGGCGGCGCAGTTGCTGGAGAGCCTGCTGTATTTCTATACGGCAGGCGCCTTGATCGCCTACATGCTGCAGGACCATAAAGTCACGCGCGATGAACTGTTCGCCGCAGGTGCCACGTTCACTCTGTTGGCGTGGGCGTTCGCGTTCGCATTTTCCGTGTGCCAGCAGTGGTACCCCGGCAGTTTCCTGGCGGCGAGCAGCACGGATTTCCGCACGTGGATGGAGCTGCTTTATCTCAGCTTCAGTTTATTGTCCGGGGTCGGGCTGAGTGACGTGGTTCCCGTGCACCCGCAGGCGCGCGCATTGGTAATGCTGGCGCAGTTTTCCGGGGTGATGTACGTGGCATTGGTGGTATCCCGGCTGGTGGGATTGACCATGCTGCAGCACCCTCGAAAATGAATGCCAGATAAAAAAATCGCGCCCCGGAGAGCGCGAATGATGAAACTTATTATCTGAATACGTAGGCGAGAGAGTGCCGGATGTTTGACGCTGCATGTGCGGTCAACCTGCATAGGCTAGTATTCGCGCGCTCCAGTTTTTTTGCGGTTTGCGTCCATGGTGTGTGCAGAGTCTGGCCGTTCGGTTTCCACGTCCTGGAATGACTGCACGGCTGTACCGCGACCCGTGCGCCCCTACGTTCGAGATACATGAACATCAGCAACAACTCCCTGCGTGACGCGGACATCCTGCGCATAGGCGAATGCACCGTGACCTTCTCGTCGCGTGAAGTGCAGGTGCCGGGCGTGCGTCGTCTGCGCAGGCTTACGCCGAAGGCAGCAGGGGTGTTGCGTGTGCTGGTGACCAGCGGTGGCCGCGTGGTCACCCGCGATGAGCTGTTTGCCGAAGTGTGGCCCGATACGCTGCCGACCAACGATGTGCTGACGCAGGCGGTGACCCAGCTGCGCAAGGCCTTCAGTGGTGATGAGGACGGCGCCACCGCCTATATCGAGACCATCGCCAAAAGCGGGTATCGCCTGCTGGCCGCCGTGAGCGTGGTAGAGGCCGAAGAACCTGCCGCGATCATCGATGACGCGCCATCCGAATTACGCGCCGTCGCCTTGGAGGGTGCCGCCGTAGGCGAGCCCGTCGCTGCAACGCGCCCGAATGCCGATCTGCCGCCGCCGGTCCCCGCTTCACGGCGGGGTACCTGGCGGCGCGTGCGCCGGTGGGTGCTGTTGGCGATAGGGGTCGCGATGCTGGTGGCCCTGTGTGTGATGGCGTGGCTGCTGCAGCGCACTCCGCAGCAGTCACCCGTCGATGCGGCCGTGGAGAACGGGACGCGTGTCATCGGCAGCCCGCAGCGGCCCTATCGACTGATCACCGCTACGGCCGGGTTTGAGACCTATCCGACCTTGTCGCCGGACGGATCGCAGGTGGCCTACGAGGCCAGCGATGAGGAGGAGGGCGGCCAGATCAAGGTGCAGACCTCGGGCAATGCCCCGGCGCGTGACCTGGTCGAGCGTCCGCCAGGGGCAACGGACCGGTTCCCGAGCTGGTCGCCGGACGGTCGCGAGATCGCCTTCGCCCGCTTCTTCGACGACGGCCGCTGCGAAGTCCTGATTTCCAGCGCGACCGGTGGCAACCTGCGCCAGGCCACGCGCTGCGATGGCACCGAGCTGCTCAGCTTCGACTGGGCACCGGACGGCCGTTCGCTGGTCTTCGGCAGCATGGTCGGCGCCTACGCGCATCGCGGCATCCGCCTGTTGGACCTGGCCACCGGTGCGTGGAAGCCGCTGGCGTACGCCGCCCGGGACGATGACTTCGACTATGCGCCACGGATTTCGCCGGATGGTCGTTGGCTGGTGTTCGTACGTAATCCGCAGGTCGGTGATTTGTGGCGGATGCCGGCCGGCGGAGGACCACTGGAGCAGTTGACCGATGATTCCGCCGAGATCCGCGGCTGGGCCTGGCTCAGCGACAGCCGGGAGATCGTGTTCGGGCGGCGCGTGGACAGTGAAGTCCGCTTGTACCGCCTGGATACTGAAAGCCGCCTGCTGCGCGATGTCGGCCTGGACGATGCACAGTGGCCCGCCGTGGCGCGTAACGGCAACATGCTGGCCTTCGTCCATCGCAAGGCCCAGTTCGCCCTCTACAAAGTGCCTTTGCAGGATGTGAGCAAGGCCGAGCGGATCTTCGCCTCCAATGGCCGTGACAGCCAGCCGATGCTGGCGCCGGACGGCAGGCATCTGGTGTTCGCCTCCGATCGCTCCGGCAGTTATGCGTTGTGGTGGGCAGACAAAGAGCACCCACAGTCGCTGCGCCCGATCGAAGGCCTGCGGCCGGAGGCGCGCCAGCCACCGGACTGGTCGCCGGACAGCCGCCACCTGTTGGCCTTGGGGCGTGACGACCATGGCGAGCCGCATGTGTACGAAATCACCCCCCGGGACGAGCAGGTCACCCAACTGCCGGTTCCCGCGTCGCGCCCCCTTCAGGCGTTGTATACGGCCGATCCTGGCCGGGTACTGGTGATCGAGCGCGATGACGAGCAGCGCACGCGACTCATCCTGTACGACCGGCGCAGTACGCCGTGGCAGCGGCTGGCCACTCTGGATGGGGTGTCGCAGGCGCGGTTCGACGCGGCACGTCGGCGTGTGCTGTTCACCCGCTTCGGGGCGGGCGGTTTGTGGTCGGTGGACGATGCTCTGACCGCCGCCAGCGTGCAGCAGGTCAGCGCGGACAGGCCATCGCGTTGGCGCTACCGCACGTGGAGCGTGGCCGGCAATGGCAGCATCGATTATGTGGACGCATGGGCGGGATGCAGTACCGGCCTGCAGCGCCTCACCACGGGCGCCGAGCCACTTACGCGCTGCCTGGATGCGCGTCGCCTGAGTTCAGGCAACGGATTCAGTACCAGCGTTGACGGAAGTGACCTGTACGTGGCCCTCGCGGTATCCGATGGTGCGGATGTCGGCGTGATGCAGCTGCCCGAATTGACGGGTGAAGTGTTCCCCGCCTTCATCAAGCCATTGATTCTGAAAGACTAGTTTCTTTCGTAAGTTTTTCGTCGGCTCCTCGTGTCGATTTCGTGGCGAAGTCGTCGCAACGTCCTGACCGCTGGCAGCTCATTTGGCAAAACGGATGCCCTGTATTGGCAAACCCGTGGTGCCCCTATGCGTCAGCTCGCCCTCGCCGATCGCGGCCAGTCCCTCTCCCTCGACAAGTCGCTCGACGACGCCACGCCGATCTGCCTGAGCGTCGCCCGATTGGGCAGCCTGCAGACGGCCGGCAGCTGCTTCACGGTCTGGATCCAGGTGCGGGGCAGTGCATGGGTGGAGGCCAAGGAAGGGCGTTTCCGCCTGCGGCGCGGCGAGTGGATCGCCTTCGAGAAGGAATCGCGGCCGTTGGTCCAGGCCGGACGCGATGGCCTGTGCGTCGGCCTTGCGCTCAATACCGATGCCCTGCGCATGCTGATGGAACTGGCTGATTGCGGGCTGTATGCCGGACGCGGGCAGATGAACCGCTCGGAGCTGCGGGTCGCCTTGCGCTTGTGGCGCGACGCACTGGACAGCGGCCTGCCAGCGCAGGCCCTGCGCCCGATGCTGCTGCATCTGGCTTCACTGCAGCGCACGATGGCCGGTACCGTACAGCGCTGCCCTGGCCGTTCGCGCAGTCGCAAACGCCAGGTATTCGGCCGCATGCAGCGCGCGCGCCTGTACCTGGAAGGCAACAGCCACCGCGTGGTGCGGATCGGTGAACTGGCCGAGCTGACCAACTTCTCCAGCTGGTACCTCTCCAAGACCTTCCAGAGTCTGTACGAAGAAAGCCCGCAGTCGCTTTCCGCACGCCTGCGCCTGGAGCGCGCAGCTGACCTGTTGCGTGATACCGACATGATGATCGGCGAAGTGGCTGCAGCCAGCGGTTTTGACAACTGTTGCAGCTTTGCGCGGGCGTTTCGTGCCCGTTTTGGTACGTCAGCGTCCCACTTCCGTGTGAACGCAGACAAGCTGTCGCCACAGTCGGCAAAGTCTCTCGCTGCCTCACGCAAACCAAGGACCGCAACACAATCGTAACGTTTGGGGGCGCTTTAACACGCCACTAACGTACCTTGGAGAGAGACATGAATTTTCGTAACCCCGCCGTGCGGCTGGGCATGCTGCCTGCCGGCATTGCGCTGGCGCTGAGCCCGAGCTTTGCCTCGGCGCAGGAAGCCGCAGCAGGCACCACCGACCTGGACCGCATCTCGGTTACCGGCTCGCGCATCCGCGCAGCCAACGTCGAAACGCAGCAGCCAGTGCTGACCCTGAGCCGCGAAAGCCTGGAAAAGCAGGGCTTCTCCTCGGTCGCCGAAGTGCTGAACAACCTGACCTCGGCCGGCTCGCCGGCCATCTCGCGTTCGGACGCACTGGCATCTGGCGAGAACGTCGGCGGTTACTACGTCGATATCCGTAACCTGGGCGCCGAGCGCACCCTGGTGCTGATGAACGGCAAGCGCCTGGGTGCCAGCACCTCGGGCCTGCAGGATCTGAGCCAGATTCCGATCGGCGCCGTGGAGCGCATCGAAGTCCTGAAGGATGGCGCTTCGGCCATCTACGGTTCGGACGCGATTGCCGCCGTGGTCAACGTGATCACCCGCAAGAATGTTGAAGGTGGCGAAGCCACCGCGTACTTCGGCCAGTACGGCGAAGGCGACGGCGACACCAGCCAGTACTCCATGACCCTGGGCTCCACCGGCGAGCGCGGCAGCGTGACCCTGGCGGCTGAGTATTCCAAGGCCGATCCGGTGTGGGCGAAGAACCGCTGGTACAGCCGTGACGGCAACCGTGGTCCGAACTCCACCCCGGCTTCCTGGAGCGCACTGAGCCAGAACGGCAGCTTCTGCAACCCGCTGGTCTATGACTGCTCGCCGACCTCCACCACCTCGGTGTGGCAGACCCTCAATGCGGGCGGCGATCCGAGGAACCCGGCTGACTACCACGTCATCACGCCGAGCGAGTTCGCCAACTCCAATGAGCAGATGACCGTACTGACCGGTGTCGAACGTAAGTCCGTCTACATCAACGGCACCTACGACTTCACCGATTCGATCAGCCTGAACACCGATTTCCTGTACAACGAGCGCAACACCTTCGCTCAGCTGGCCGGCTATCCGTACCAGTCGCAGGCCTTCGACACCCCGTTGTCGGCTGACAGTGCGTTCAACCCTGTCGGCCAGAACGTCGAGTTCCGTCGCCGCCTGTGGGAAGTGCCGCGCACCACCGACAGCCAGCTGAAGACCACGCGCTTCGCGCCGACCGTCAGCGGCTTCTTCGACTTCGCCGGCAAGACCTTCGATTGGGATGTCGGCGCGCTGTACAACCGCAACGAGACCATCGTCACCAGCCGTGGCGATGCCAGCCTGATCTCCACCGCACAGGCCCTGGGCCCGTCGTACATCAATGGCGCCGGCGTGGCGACCTGCGGTGTTGCCGGTGGCCCGGTGATCGCCGACTGCGTGCCGTGGAACCCGCTGCTGCCGTTCGGCGTCGCGGGTCAGGGCTCGCTGTCTGACCCGGCGCTGCAGGAATACCTGTTCCCGACCTTCACCACCCGTGGTGAGACCAAGACCACCAGCTTCACCGCCAACCTGGCCGGTTCCATCGTGACCCTGCCGGCCGGCGACCTCGGCTTCGCCGTGGGCGTGGAGCACCGTGAGGAAGAAGGCAGCTACGTGCCGGACGCGTTCGCACAGTCGGGTCAGTCGACCGGCCTGGGCCAGAAGCCGACCCGCGGTGAGTACGATCTGGACGAGGTCTACCTCGAACTGAACGTGCCGATCCTGTCGGACATGCCGTTCGCCAAGGAACTGAGCCTGAACCTGGCCAGCCGTTACTCGGACTACAGCAACTTCGGCGACACCGTCAACAGCAAGTTCGGCATCACCTGGCGTCCGCTGGATGAACTGCTGGTCCGTGGTACGTACGCCGAAGGCTTCCGTGCCCCGACCATCAGCGATCTGTACGGCGGCCTGAGCTCCAGCTTCGAAAGCTACACCGATCCGTGCGGCGTCGGCGCTCCGGGCAGCGTTGCAGGCAATGCCGCCTGCCTCGCCGCTGGCGTGCCGGCCAACTACGCGCAGCTCGGCCAGGGCAACCAGCCCTGCCTGACCCTGCCGTGCGCCACCAACGACCAGTTCATCTCCGGCGCCAACCCGGAACTGAACCCGGAAACGTCGAAGAGCACCACCGCCGGCCTGGTCTGGAGCCCGCGTTGGGTGCAGGGCCTGGACGTGTCGCTGGATTGGTACAAGTACGAAATCAGCGACATGATCATCGCTGACAGCGTCGACCGCATCCTGCGTGACTGCTACGTGCTGGGTGATTCCGCACGTTGCGCCAGCGTCGTCCGCGGTCCGGCCGGCAACATCACCGCACTGACCTACGGTACTGCCAACCTCGGCAAGCTGGAAACGCAGGGCTGGGATCTGGGCGTGAAGTACCGTCTGCCGGAATTCGCGGTCGGCAACTTCGCCATCGACTGGCAGACCAGCTACCTGTCGTCGTATGACGAAGAAGGCCAGAACAGCGCCGGTGACACCATCACCATCGGTCGCGTGGGCGAAGCGGGCCTGTTCCGCGTTCGTTCCAACGCCACCCTGAGCTGGACCAAGGGTGACCTGGGCGTCAACTGGACCGCGCGTTACTACTCGGGCATCCAGGAAGACTGCATCGCGATCGGTTGCACCAACCCGGATCGTTTCCAGAATGGTGAGACCGCGCCGATCCGCAAGACCGGCTCGAACACCTTCCACGACCTGCAGGTGAGCTACAACGCGCCGTGGAATGCCACGATCGCCGTTGGTGCCAACAACGTGTTCGACCACCGCGGTGCGCTGCAGTACACCGCACCGAACAGCAGCTTCGCTTACTACGGCGGCTTCGACGTGGGTCGTTTCATGTACATGAAGTACACCCAGCGCTTCTGATCCATCGAAGCAGTGGTGCATGAATGAGAAGGGCGGGCCGCAAGGCCCGCCCTTTTTTTTGTTCGTTTGCAGCGGGCTGTCCGCGGATACCTTCCGCCGAGCGTGGCTCGGCGCTACAGGAGCGCCCGGAACCGGTAGCGCCGACTCATGGTCGGCGAGCGCAGCGGGCTGCCCGCTGATACCTTCCGCCGAGCGTGGCTCGGCGCTACAGAAGCGTCCGGAAACGGTGGCGCCGACCCATGGTCGGCGAGCGCAGCGGGCTGTCCGCGGTTACCTTCCGCCGAGCACGGCTCGGCGCTACAACAGCGTCCGGAACCGGTAGCGCCGACCCATGGTCGGCGAGCGCAGCGGGCCGTACGCGGTTACACCGCGCCGCGCCCTTGGCCCGCTTCAGCCGATCACGCCTCGGCCGTACTCAACCCCATCAGGGCGTTCGCCTGCTCGCGCCACTCAGGCAGCTTGTGCAGGACGTTGGCGCGCTGCAGATAGTCTTCGTCCACCGCTTCGCCGTTCACCAGCGCCAGTGCGACATGCACCGCGCCGGTCACCCAGAAGCTGCGTGTGTTGGAGCGCTGCGGCTGCAGGTGGAAACCCACGGCTTCCACGATCGGCATCGGCAAGCCCCACAGGCCCAGCAGGTAGGCACCGGCCTCGGCGTGGCCGGGCCGCGCATCCTCGTCGCCGGCTGGCTCGGTGCGCTCGTTGCGGACACCCGGCAGCAGCAGGCCGATGTCGGCCAGCAGCGCAGCGGTGGCACCCAGTTCGGCACTGGAGGCCGGCAGCAGGCGCGCGGTGAGTCGTGAGGCCATCAGCGCGCGCTGCTGCAGCGCATTGCGCTCCGACACCGGCAGCGTGGGCGTGGAAAACACTTCGCTGGCCAGCACCAGATCGCGCAGAGTGGCCAAGCCCAGCCGAGTGACGGCGGAGCGCAGGTCGGAAATCGTACGGCCGCTGCTGAAGAACGCCGAATTGGACAACTGCAGGACCTTGGCCGCGATCGCGGGGTCGGCGGCGACCAGCTTGGCGACTTCGGCGGTGTCGGCGTCGTCGTCATGCTCCAGCGCGCGGGTCAGGCTCATGTACAGGTGCGGCGGCGAGGGCAGTTTCTCGATGCGGCCGATGGCATCGCGCAGGCGCGGGCTGTCCAGCAGTTCGCGCAGCTCTTCCAGGCTGCTGAGCGCTTCGAGCAGGACCTCAGGGGCCAGCGGAAGCGGCAGGAAACGATGGGCCACGCCGATCAATCGCGCCGGCGGCGGACGGGTGCCCTGCTGTGCATCGATCAGTGCCACACGGATGGTCTGCGGCCGCAGGGTACGGATCTGCCCCAGCAGCATGGTCGCGTCCATGTCGGGCAGGTACGGGCTGACAATCACCGCATCCAGCGCGGTAGCCGACACCGCGGCCATCGCCGCATGCCCATCGGTCACCGTAGTGGTGTGCCAGTCTTCCCCAAGATCGGCAATGAATTCGCTCAGCTCAGCCGGCAGGCTGGCTTCGTCCCCAACAAACAGAATGCGCACGACACGTTCCCCTGGCGGACCATGGCAACGGCCATGGTCGATGTGAAGTGTCGCAATTTAACCGATCCTGCGTGACGGGGGATGTGCCACAAGGCCGAAACGTGCGCTGCATCGCTCTGGCGGGGTCCGCCAGAGCGCCTGCAGGCCGTTCGATCAGGCCTTTCCGTCCAGGTAACGCTGGTGGGCTTCGACCAGGATGGCCTTGGCTTCAGCCGCGCCTGCCCAGCCGTCCAGCTTGACCCACTTGCCCTTTTCCAGGTCCTTGTAATGCTCGAAGAAGTGGCCGATGCGCTCCAGCCAGTGGCTCGACACCTGGGCGATGTCTTCCACGTGGGCGTAGCCGCTGAACACCTTGGAGATCGGCACGGCCAGGATCTTTTCGTCGCTGCCGGCTTCATCGCTCATCTTCAGCACGCCGACCGGACGGCAGCGGACCACCGAGCCGGGGATCAGCGGCAGCGGCAGCACCACCAGCACGTCGGCCGGATCGCCATCGCCACACAGGGTGCTCGGCACATAGCCGTAGTTGCACGGGTAGCGCATCGGGGTGGACAGGATGCGGTCAACGAAGATCGCGCCGGTGTCCTTGTCCACTTCGTACTTGACCGGCTCGGAATCCTTCGGGATCTCGATGATGACGTTGATTTCTTCCGGCGGGTTCTTGCCGGGGGATACGAGTTCCAGACCCATTGCGGTGCTCCGATTACGGGGGGCGAAAGAGCTCCATTTTATGCCTTTGCCGCGCCACGTGTCGTGGCAACGTCCGACAGCGTCGGGTGCGCGGCACCCACGGCGCGCAGGGCCCTGTGCCGATCGTGCTGCGGCTCTGCAAGGGGGATGCTGACAGTCACCGCAGAGGGGGCTATTTCATGTTTTCGTTCAAAGGCTTGCAGCGGATGGGCGGGGTGGCGTTGCTGGCCGCCATCGCCCCTTCGCCGCCGATCGTGCCAGCGGCCGGTTCCCCCGTCGCGTTCGTCGACCTCATCGACTACCCGACCCAGGAGGCCAACTGGGACCGCTTCCATTCGCTGGAAGATCGCCTGGCCGGCGCTTTCCATGACGCCTGTGCCGATGGCGGTTGTGCGCCGCGCCGTTTCCTCTGGCCGATGCAGTTGCGCTGCTCGGTGCAGACGCCGCAGGCCACGGTGGCCGCCTGCGCCTGGGTCATTGCAGGAAGCCATCTGACGGTAAGCGCGGCGGGCCGCATCACGCCCGACGTCATCGTCTGGCGGTGCCTGCTGCCGCTGCCGACATCCATCGCGGTGGAGCAGTTCCATGCGGCATTGGAGGTGCAGGACCCGTTGTCGGTACGCCTGCCCGGGGCATCCGCCACGTTGCGGCAGGGCGTGCAGGACTGCCTGGCGGCGCCGGGGAGCCGCACATGACGCCCCTGCTGATGCTGGTCATCGCCGCGATGTCGCCGTCACCGGCGTATGTGGACGCGCGAGATTACCCTCTGCCTGGCCAGGGCGCCGCGGCCTTTGCGGCCATGGAGCAGGCCCTGGTGCGCGGGTTCGATGACATCTGTGGCGACACGTTCTGCGAAGGCGACTACGGCAATCTGCGCGCGCTGCAACTGCGCTGTGCCGTCACCGCCCGGAGCGGCATCGTAGCGGAGTGCGCGTGGAGCTTCGCGGGCAGCCATGCCGCCGTCACCGACAACGATCCGCTGCCGGTGGTGGAGGCCAGAACGTGGATCTGTCGTGTGCCGCTTGCACCGGGAACGCCGTTGCCGGTGCTGCTCAGCACGCTCAGCGGACGCGATGCGCTGGACACGCGTCTGCCCGGTCGCGATATCAGTACCTACGACGCGTTGACGGATTGCCTGTGATCGCCAGCGGCGTTCAGTGCCCGGATGACGCCTTGTCTGCATCGGAATGCAGCGCTTCGTTCAATTCATCCACGACGATGGCCCACGCCGCGTCGGACTTCAGCGACTCGGACAGAAACTGACGCTGGCTCTCGCTCCAGATCGATGCCTGGGTGACCTTCACGTCCGAGGGCAGCTGATTGCCGACGATGAACGCCGCAATGGCTTCTTCGCTTTCATCCAGTCCAAGCTGCAGGAACAGGTTGGTCATGTTCGGTTCGGTGGTGATCATCGTGGCGTCAGTCTCATTTTCAGTATCGACCCGCATTATGCCGGGCGGCCGCGACGCCGTGATGTGACGGATGTGCGCAGTGCCGGGCGGCGGACAGCCATCCGTCGCCCGGCATCTGACGGGGTTACAGCAGCGGAACCAGCAGCAACGCCACGATGTTGATGATCTTGATCAACGGATTGATTGCTGGGCCTGCGGTGTCCTTGTAGGGGTCACCGACGGTGTCGCCGGTCACCGCTGCCTTGTGTGCCTCGCTGCCCTTGCCGCCGAAGTGACCGTCTTCGATGTACTTCTTGGCGTTGTCCCAGGCACCGCCTCCGGTGGTCATCGAAATGGCGACGAACAGGCCGGTGACGATGGTGCCGATCAGCAGCCCGCCCAGCGCACGCGGCCCCAGCAGCAGGCCGACGACCACCGGCACCACCACGGGCAGCAACGACGGCAGGATCATCTCCCGGATCGCCGAGCGGGTAAGCAGGTCCACCGCACGGTCGTACTGGGGCTTGCCGGTGCCCTGCATGATGCCGGGGATTTCGCGGAACTGGCGACGCACTTCCTCCACCACGGCACCCGCTGCGCGTCCCACGGCTTCCATCGCCATCGCGCCGAACAGGTAGGGAATCAGCCCGCCGATCAACAGGCCGATGATCACCGTGTGGTCGGACAGATCGAAACGGAACTCCTGGCCGGGATTCGCCGCCTGCAGGTTGTGGGTGTAATCGGCGAACAGGACCAGCGCCGCCAGTGCGGCAGAGCCGATCGCATAGCCCTTGGTCACTGCCTTGGTGGTATTGCCCACGGCATCCAGCGGATCGGTGATGGCGCGGATCTCGGGCGGGAGTTCGGCCATCTCGGCAATGCCGCCCGCGTTGTCGGTGATCGGTCCGTAGGCATCCAGTGCCACGATCATGCCCGCCATCGACAGCATCGCCGTGGCCGCGATGGCAATGCCGTACAGCCCGCCCAGCGCATGCGCGCCCCAGATCGCGGCGCATACCGCGATCACCGGCAAGGCGGTCGACTTCATCGAAATCCCCAGGCCGGCGATGATGTTGGTGCCGTGCCCGGTGGTCGATGCCTGCGCAACATGCTGCACCGGCTTGTACTGGGTGCCGGTGTAGTACTCGGTGATCCAGACGATCAGACCTGTCAGCACCAGGCCGATCAGCGCGCACCCGTACAGCGCGTAGGGTCCATGCACGTTGTCACCCATCAACGCGGTCGTGACCGGGTAGAACGCGATGGCCGCCAGCACCGCAGACACGATCACGCCCTTGTACAACGCGCCCATGATCGAGCCGCCGTCCTTCACCTTGACGAACATCGCGCCGACGATCGATGCGAGGATCGATACCGCGCCCAGCACGAGCGGGTACAACACGGCATTGCGCCCGGCTTCGCTGATCATCAGGCTGCCCAGCAGCATCGTCGCGATCACCGTGACGGCATAGGTCTCGAACAGGTCGGCCGCCATGCCTGCGCAGTCGCCGACGTTGTCGCCGACGTTGTCAGCGATCACCGCCGGGTTGCGCGGATCGTCTTCGGGGATGCCCGCTTCCACCTTGCCCACCAGGTCAGCACCGACATCGGCCCCCTTGGTGAAGATGCCGCCGCCGAGGCGGGCGAAGATCGAGATCAACGACGAGCCGAACGCCAGACCCACGAGTGCATGCAGGGCCTGGGCGACATCCAGCCCCAGGCGCAGCAGCAGCGCGTAGTAGCCGGCCACGCCGAGCAGGCCCAGCCCCACCACCAGCATGCCGGTGATGGCGCCGCCGCGGAACGCGACATCCATCGCGGCGCTGATCCCGTGGCGCGCCGCTTCGGCGGTACGCACATTGGCGCGGACCGACACGTTCATGCCGATGTAGCCCGCTGCACCGGAGAGCACCGCGCCGAGGGCGAAGCCGATTGCCGTGTACCAGCTCAGAAAGAAGCCGACGAGGACGAACAGCACGGCACCGACGATGCCGATGGTCAGGTATTGGCGATTGAGGTAGGCGCGCGCGCCTTCCTGGATGGCTTCGGCGATCTCGGCCATGCGCGCGTTGCCGCTGGGCTGGCGCAGGATCCAGCGCGCCGAAATGATGCCGTAAAGAATGGCGATGACGGCGCAGACCAGCGCCAATGACAGTCCATGACGTTCGAGCATGACCCCTCCGAGGTGGATGATAGGCATCCAGCGGTGGTGAACTTCACCACGAGGGGGACGACGGGCTGCAACGTTGGAACCGACCCGTGCCGACCTTGGCGGTCGTCCGACGTATGGCGGTGTTCAGCATTCCCTGGTGGCCGCAGTATGCGGGCCGCCGTGCGGGGGCGCCAGCGTCTTTGCGCGCCGTTAAGCCGGAGGCTGCGACTGTTCGGCCATTCCTGCCGTGGAGAACGCCAATGCGCCTGACTTTGTTGATGATGTCCCTGTTGTTGCCGTCCCTGCCGGTGCTGGCCGCTGAAACGCCCGAGCTGCAGCGTGCGGTCGGCGCGGCGCAGGCGGTGGGCGCGGTGCATACACTGCGGCAGATCCCCGAAGCCTGTGCACGGCTGGAAGGCACCTTCACCGGTGACGCGGCGCAGCCCTATCGATTCGCCCCGGTGCGTACCAGTGAGCAGTGCCAGCCACGTGCCCGGTTCGTCGACTACGCCAAGGCGCAGCCCACCAGCGACAAGGGCTGGAAGCTGAATGACGTGATCCGGGTGCCGGCGGCGGCCTGTCCTTCGCGGCAGGCGGTGGTCCGCGTGTGGCGCCTGCCGGTGACGCCGACTGCAGAGCGCGACGGCCAGGGCCAGTCGCGCATCTATCTGGAAGACGCGAAGAAGCTGGCCGCAAGCGGCAAGGTGCCGCCGGTGACGATGTTCGCCGCGCAGCTGAGCATGGAAGGCAAGGCCTGCAACTGATGCACGGGTAAGCGCCGCGCCATGCTCGGCGGCGACGCCCCCGCATGCTTACCCGGCGAACGCGTCCAGTTTCTTCTTCACCGCGAGGTTCTTCAGGGTGACGTACTTCGGCAGTCCATCCGGGCCGTAGGGAAGTGGCGCTTCGCCCTTGATCAGCGGTTGCAGGTACGCGCGTGCTTTTTCGGTGATGCCGAAGCCATCACGACGGATGAAGCCGGCCGGCATTTTCTTTTCATGATTGGCGATCTTCGCCAGCGGCGCGGCTTCGATTTTCCAGCGGTACGGCTTGTCGCTGGTGCGCACGATCACCGGCATCACCCCGTTCTGGCCTGAAAGCGCCAAGCGCACGGCCGCCTTGCCTACGGCCTGGGCCTGGTCCCAGTCGGTCTTCGAAGCGAGATGACGGGCCGAGCGCTGCAGGTAGTCAGGCAGGGTCCAGTGCACTTTGTAACCGAGTCCGGCCTTGACGCGTGCGGCCAGATGCGCCGCCACCCCGCCCAGCTGCGTGTGGCCGAACGAATCCTTGCCGCCGCCGGCATCGGCGACGAAGGTGCCGTCTGCCGTGGCGATGCCTTCGGATGCGACCACGACGCAGTAGCCCACGCGTTTGACCACGGCATCGACCTTGGCCAGGAACGCCTTCTCGTCATACGCGCGCTCGGGCAGCAGGATCAGGTGCGGCGCGTCGTCTTCACCCGTGCCCGCCAGCCCGGCGGAGGCGGCAAGCCAGCCCGCGTGGCGGCCCATCGCTTCGTAGATGAAGACACGCGTGGATGTCTCGGCCATCGCCGCCACATCCAGTGCGGCCTCGCGCACCGACACCGCGGTGTACTTGGCGGCCGAGCCGAAGCCCGGGCAGGTATCGGTGACCGCCAGGTCGTTGTCGATCGTCTTCGGCACGCCCACGCAGGTCAGTTCGATGCCGCGCGAGCGGGCAAGCTCCGACACTTTCAGCGCGGTATCGGCCGAGTCGTTGCCCCCGTTGTAGAGGAACCAGCGCACGTCGTGGGCCTGCAGGACCTGCAGCAGGCGGTCGTAGCGGGCGCCATCATCCTGCAGTGACTTCAACTTGTAGCGGCACGAACCGAAGGCGCCGCCGGGGGTGTGGGCGAGGGCGCGGATGGCGGCGATCGACTCGCGCGACGTATCGATCAGGTCCTCCCGCAGCGCGCCGAGGATGCCGTTGCGGGCAGCGAGCACCTTGATGCCGCGGGCGCGGGCTTCCTGGATGACCGCCGATGCGGTGGCATTGATGACGGCAGTAACGCCGCCGGACTGGGCGTACAGCAGGGTGCCTTGGCGCATGGAAACTCCATATCGGGGGAGGGACATTGCAGGGACATTACCCGGATGCGGTAAAGTGCGGGTATTGCAGTGCAGCGATACCGGCCCGTCCGGTCCTCGCACTTTCATGAATTTCAACACGTTGGAGTCAGCTCGATGCGATTGGTATTGTTGGGGCCGCCCGGTTCGGGCAAGGGTACGCAGGCCACCCGCCTGAAGGAAAAGCTCGGCATCGCCCACATCTCCACCGGCGATCTGCTGCGCGCTGAAGTCGCTGCCGGCACCGATCTGGGCAAGCAGGCCAAGGCAGTGATGGATGCAGGCAACCTGGTGTCCGACGACATCCTGCTGGGCATGCTGCGTTCGCGACTGGCGCAGGACGACGTGGCCAAGGGCTTCATCCTGGATGGCTATCCGCGCAACGTGGCGCAGGCGCAGGCCCTTGACGGGGTGCTGGCCGACATCAAGCAGCCGCTGGACGCGGTGGTGCAACTGGACGTGGACGCTGATCAGCTGATCGAGCGCCTCGCCGGACGTGCGAAGGAGCAGGGCCGCGCCGATGACAATCCGGATTCGGTACGCCAGCGCCTGCAGGTCTACACCGAGCAGACCGCGCCGGTGGTGGATTTCTATGCGGCACGCGGCACGCTGTCGCGGCTGAACGGCATCGGCGAACTGGATGAAGTGGAAGCACGCATCCACGCTGCGCTGCCAAAGGCCTGACGCACGAGGGCAGGGCCAACGGCAGAGTGGCCGGTAGAGCCGACTTCAGTCGGCTGCCTGATGCTGGAGCTCATGGTAGAGCCGACTTCAGTCGGCTGCCTGATGCTGGAGCTCATGGTAGAGCCGACTTCAGTCGGCTGCCGTGCGGTGGAGCAGCCGACTGAAGTCGGCTCTACCAGCAGATCGATCGATGGCAGATCGACCGTCCACGGATCGACCACCAGCAGATCGACCGATGGCAGATCGACCGTCCACGGATCGACCACCAGCAGATCGATCGATGGCAGATCGATCGTCCACGGAGCGACCACCAGCAGATCGACCGATGGCAGATCGACCGTCCGCCGAGCGACCGCCAGCGGATCGACGGTCAGCAGATCGCCCGTCAGCAGATCGCCCGTCAGCCTTTCCGTCGTTCATACCGCGCCCGATCCAAAAAACACAGGCCTGGTCCGTTCGGACCAGGCCTGTGTCGTTTGAGGTGCCAGCAGGTGGGCTTGCTCAGGGCCCCGCAGCGTGAGCTCCCATGGGGATGGTCACTTGGGGAGTAGGACCGGTTGGGAACTGCGGCTGGCGAGATGAATTGTGTCCGTGTTCATACTTTGCCGCTATCGGGAATTCCCTGACATGTGCTTGGCTTTTCCTCACCGAAAGGTCAGATTTTTCTTACCCATGACCGCCTGACCCCCTGCACGCAGCGCCAGATGATCGGTGACAATGTCATGCATGAGCAACCTACATATCCTCGGAATTGCCGGTACCTTCATGGGCGGCGTGGCGGCGCTGGCGCGGGAACTCGGCCACGCAGTGAGTGGTAGCGACCAGGCGATCTATCCGCCCATGTCCACGCAGCTGGAAACGCTGGGCATCCAGCTGGACCAGGGTTATCGCGCCGACAGCGTGCCGCCGCGTACCGATGAGGTGGTGGTGGGCAATGCGCTTTCGCGCGGCAACCCGGCTGTCGAGGCGGTACTCGATGCGGGACAGCGCTATATCTCCGGCGCGCAGTGGCTCAGCGAACAGGTGCTGCCGGGCCGCGATACGCTGGCGGTCGCCGGTACGCACGGCAAGACCACCACCACCACCATCCTGACCTGGCTGCTGGAATCGGCGGGCCGTTCGCCGGGTTTCCTGATCGGCGGGGTGGCTGAAGACTTCGGGGTATCGGCCCGCCTTGGTCAAGGCCGCGAGTTCGTTGTCGAAGCTGACGAGTACGACACGGCGTTCTTCGACAAACGCAGCAAGTTCGTGCACTACCGCCCGCTGGTCGCCGTGCTCAACAACCTCGAGTACGACCATGCCGACATCTTCCCGGACGTGGCCGCGATCCAGCGGCAGTTCCACCATCTGGTGCGCACGGTGCCGGCGCGTGGTCGCCTGATCGTCAACGGTGAAGACGCCTACCTGGCAGAAGTCCTCGCGATGGGCTGCTGGACCCCGGTGGAGCGCTTTGGATTCGATCCGGCACTGGAGTGGCACGCCGAGCTGATCCGCGCCGATGGCAGTGCGTTCACCGTGCATCATCATGGCGAGCGCGTCGGCGAGGTGCACTGGCCGCTGCTGGGGCGGCACAACGTGCTGAATGGATTGGCTGCCCTGGCCGCCGCCCATGCCGTCGGCGTAGAGCTGGCGACGGTGCTGCCGGCGCTGTCGGGCTTCCGCAGTGTGAAGCGCCGGTTGGAGGTCATCGGACAGGCCAGCGGCATCACCGTGTACGACGACTTCGCCCATCACCCGACGGCGATCGCGACCACGCTTGAGGGTCTGCGCGCGAAGGTAGGCGATGCACGGATCGTCGTGGCGATGGAGCCGCGCAGCAATTCGATGCGGCTGGGCGCGCACGCGGATGCGTTGGCACCGTCGCTGGCGCTGGCAGATGAAGTGGTATTCCTGCACCGGCCGGAGCTGGCCTGGGATGCGGCAAGCGTGGTGAAAGCGGTGCGCGGCACGGCGCATGCCGTGGTTGACACCGATGCCCTGCTCGCACGTCTGCAGGCGTCGTCCCGGCCCGGCGACCATGTGGTGTTCATGTCCAACGGCGGCTTTGATGCCGCGCCGCGTCGTTTCCTTGCGCAGTTGCAGGCACGATGAGCGGGCGTGTTGCACTACCGCTGTTCCCGCTGCACGCGGTGTTACTGCCGGGCGCGAGCATCGGCCTGCGGGTGTTCGAGCGACGCTACCTCGACATGCTGCGTGACTGCAGCCGCGAAGGCAGCAGTTTTGGTTCGTGCCTCATCCTGCAGGGCGAGGAAGTGGGTGCAGCGGCGCTGCCTGCCGCGTTCGGCGTGGAAGCGCGCGTCGAGGATTTCGACATGGGCCGCGACGGCGTACTGCAGCTGCGACTGCGCGGCGCCCGGCGTTTCCATGTGGAGCAGACACGCGTGCGTGACAACGGTCTGGTGGTCGGTGAGGTCCGCTGGTGCCCTGCAGATGACGACGACGAACTGAGGCCGCAGCACGCGCTGTTGTCCACGCTGCTGCAGCACATCATCGAACAGGCCGGCAGCGACTACGCGCCGACCTCGCCGGCGCAGCTGGACCAGGCTGCGTGGGTCGGCTGGCGGCTGGCGCAGCTGTTGCCGCTGGAAGAACCCCAGCGATTGCAGCTGCTGCAGCTGGACGACGTGCACGAGCGGCTGGACCGGATGCTCGGCTGGTTGCCTTGATCCATCCGACGAACCGCGCCGGGCACGGCCCCCAGCTAATGCAATCAGCGAAGACCCGGTAACGCCGCGCCATGCCCGGCGTCTGCCCTGCGGACGCTGTCAGCTCATTCGCTGCGCAGGCGCAGCACGGGCAGGCCGCTCTCCGGATGCACGTCTTCCTGCATCGGCATGCCGTCGATTGAGGTCTTTACCGCCGCCAGCGCGGGGTCCACGCCCCGCAGCGGATGCCACATGCCGATCCATTCGAAGTGACGGGTGAAACGCAGGGTCTGCGCGCTGCCCAGCCACAACGGCACATTGCCAGGCTGCAACACCTTCGCGGCAGGCCACAGGCGCAGTACGTGGCGTTCGTCGGCACGCTCGCCGTCGCGCACCATCAGCAGGCTCTCCACCTGCGTGTCGAGCGTGGCCGGCAGTACCGGCAGCTGGTCCGGACCGGTGTCCTGGTCCAGCATCAGCAGCGCTTCTTCCCAGCCAGCCTGGGCCTGCACCTTCCAGCCCTGCGCTTCCAGGCGGGCCTGCAGCGGCGCCAGCGGGCCGGCTACCTGCACGTCCAGCGGCCAGCGCTGGTCATCATCGAACTCGTTGCGGCGCGACGGCAGCGCCTTCCAGTCCTGCTCCCACCACTGCGTGTACGGCAAGGCGACCGGTGCGGCCTGATGCGGTTCGAACCGCTGCAGCTTGACCGGGATGTTGCGTGGCGCGTACCAGCAGGCGGCGATGGTGAAGACACCATAGAACAGCCATGCGGCCGGTTTGACCCAGAACGAGCGGTTGAAGCGGCGACGGTAGGCGATGCCGAGCACCAGCAGCCAGAACATGCCGAACAGCATTCCGCCGATGACATCGCTCAGCCAGTGGGCGCCCAGGTAGATGCGCGCGAAGCCGATCAGGCTGACCACGAAACCGGACACCAGGTACGGCCATACCCGCGTGCGGCCGGGCAGCTCACGGGCAATCAACACCGCGAAGAAACCGAAGGTGATGGTGGCCATGGTGACCGACACCGACGGGAAGCCGAAGCCGCTGCTGGCGTCCGGCGGGCGTACGACATCCACGGTGGCGCCCAGCAGCAGGGTCAGCGCCAGGCCGAAGGCCAGAGCGGCCAGCCAGTGCGCGGCGGCCATCCAGCGCCGCCGCCAGAGCAGGTAGCCCATGCCGGCGGCAGTGGCGGGCAGCAGCACCTGCCATGCGCCCAACGAGGCCAAGGCGGCCATCGGGTAGTCGGCCAAGGGATTGCGCAGCGCCAGCATGGCCTGGTGCACGGCCAGATCGATACGCAGCGGCTCACCATGGGCGACCACCACCGTCAGCAGCACGAACCAGCCCCAGCCCAGCATCAGCAGCATCAGCGCCAGCATGGCGAGCGGCACGGATTCCCGGCGTTGTGGATCGAACACGGACACGGAGTATCGACCGAGCGTGGGATGGCGCTGCGACCAGGCCAGCAGGCGCGCCAACCAGCTGTCCATGCGCGCGGCCGACCAGCGGTAGCCGTACAGCACGATGGCCCACACCAGCCCCAGGATCACGGCCAGCAGACCCACCACCACGACCAGTCGACCGGCAACCGCCGCGACCGCATCGTAGGCGCCGCCCAGGACCCAGCCCGGCAGCAGGAACAGCACTGCCCAGGAGATGCTGGCGATGCCGCTGGCCTGCAGGTAGCGGTTCACCGGCATCTTCATCATGCCGGCGATGGCCGGCACGAAGGGACGGATGGCACCGACGTAGCGGGCGACGAGGATGCTCTTGAAGGCATTGCGGCGGAACATGGTCTCGCCGCGATCAAGCAGCTGCGGATAGCGGCTGAAGGGGAACACGCCGCGCAGGCGGTCACCCCAGCGGCGTCCGATCCAGTAACTGATGCCGTCGCCGGCCAGTGCACCCACTGCCGCGCAGGCCACGGCGTACGGTCCGGAGATCTGGCCCAGGCCGATGAACACACCCACAGCGAACAACAGCGGCAGGGCGGGCACGATCGCACCCAGAATGATGACCGCATCGCAGAAGGCGATGAGGAAGATGGCCGCGCCGGCAAGTACCGGATGGGCGGCAATCCACGCAAGCGTGGCGTCGATCCATGAAGAGTCCATCCGCCCGATTATAGAGGGCCATGGGTGACTGGGTGCCTGCCCGTAGTCCCCCGGCGATGAGCCGATCTATCAAATAGAATGGGCCATGGCCGATCACCCCCACTCTGCGCAGCATGCGCTCAAGTCCGACAGCTTCGGCCGCATCCTGCTGGTGGAGGAGGGCGGGCGTCGCTTCGTGCGGCGTGACCTGGGCGCCACCCCCTGGTGGCTGCGGGTGCCCGCCTGGTGGCTGGCGCGACGCGAAGCACGCGCGCTGCAGCACATCGAGGGCATGCACGACGTGCCACGGCTGCTGGCGTGGGATGGGCGGTGGCTGGATCGCAGCTTCATGGCCGGCGATGCGATGTACCAGCGGCCACCACGCGGCGATCTGGCCTGGTTCCGCGCCGCGCGCCGGCTGCTGCAGACGCTGCACCGCCGTGGCGTCGCGCACAACGACCTGGCCAAGGAAGCGAACTGGCTGGTGACGGAAGACGGCCGTCCGGCGCTGATCGACTTCCAGCTGGCGGTGATCGGCGCGCCTCGCTCCCGCTGGATGCGTCTGCTGGCGCGGGAAGACCTGCGCCATCTGCTGAAACACAAACGCATGTACTGCCGTGAGGCGCTGACGCCGGTGGAAAAACGCCTGCTCAAGCGGACGTCGTGGGTACGCGAGGTCTGGTTCGCCACGGGCAAGCCGGTCTATCGCTTCGTTACACGGCGCATCCTGCACTGGGAAGACAACGAAGGGCAGGGGCCAAAGCCCTGAGCGCGCACCCGCGCAGATCAGGTCCGTTGGCGGTCATGCCCAACCGCTCATTCCACCAGCGCCTTGCCCACGAAGCGCCGCTGCGCGTCGAAGTCATACCCCACCTTGAGCATCGCCACATCCGCACACGCATGACAGTCGCGTAGCGGCGTCTGGTAGATCAGGCGAACGCCGCCGCCGTCGAGCGGTGCGCTGCCCACGGATTGTGCCGGAGCGAACAGGGTTGCACCCGGATGCGACGCCAGCAGCGAGCGCAATGCGGGGGCCGCCGCGAGCTCGCCCGTTGTGGGATCGGCATCGACATCGATCCGCTTGCCGGCTGCATCGACCAGGCGCGTGCTCTGGTTGGTGTTGGCGCGGAATGGATACTCGACCGTTGCCACGCCGATGCCCTCGTGCGGGTGCCAGGCCGACACATGGCCGAGCTCGCCACCACTGGAGACCTGCTCGGCGGCGCTGATCGCCGCCGCACCGGCACCGGCGGTGCGCATGGCCTGCACCAGGCAGTCGCGGGTCGCGGCTGCGTCGCCCTGCCGGCAGGCATTGAGATCGCCGTTCCACACGCTGTGACTGCTCCATGGAGTCGCTGCGGCCGGCTGGGCGCCGCCTGCCGTGGCGTCCGCAGCGGGGGGAGGCGCGGACGGCGGCGACGGGGGCGTGCGGTCCTGACACGCCGCCAGCAGCAGTACGCAGGCAGGCAGGAGAAGCCGTTGATACCGAATCTGCATGGCACGCTGCCTTTGCACGGGACAGCGGGAGTATCGGCGACCGCGGTTAAGCGCGCGTCGAGGCGGGGCATAATGCCCCATCAGGCTACGGCCGGTTCGCGGGTAAAAGACGATGGCCACGCTGCAGGGCAAGACCCTTTTCATCACCGGTGCGTCGCGCGGCATCGGTCTGGCCATTGCGCTACGTGCCGCGCGTGACGGTGCCAACGTGGCGATCGCGGCGAAGTCATCGGTGGCCAACCCGAAGCTGCCCGGCACCATCCACAGTGCCGCCCAGGCAGTCACCGCCGCTGGCGGCCAGGCGCTTGCCCTGAAGTGCGATATCCGCGAGGAGGACCAGGTGCGCGCGGCCGTGGCGGCCACCGTGGATACCTTCGGCGGCATCGACATCCTGGTCAACAATGCCAGCGCGATCTGGCTGCGCGGCACCCTGGAGACGCCGATGAAGCGTTTCGACCTGATGCAGCAGGTCAATGCGCGTGGCAGCTTCCTGTGCGCGCAGGCCTGCCTGCCCCATCTGCTGGAAGCACCCAAACCGCATATCCTCAGCCTGGCGCCGCCGCCGAACCTGGACCCGAAGTGGTGGTCGCCGCACACCGGCTACACCCTCGCCAAAATGGGCATGAGCTTCGTCACGTTGGGGCTGGCTGCGGAGTTCGGTCCGCGGGGCGTGGCGGTCAATGCGTTGTGGCCGCGCAGCGTGATCGCCACCGATGCGATCAACATGATTCCCGGCGTGGACGTGGCCGGCTGCCGCACGCCGCAGATCGTCGCCGATGCCGCACATGCGGTGCTGGTACGTGAGGCCGCGGGGTTCCATGGTCACTTCCTGCTGGACGACGAGGTGCTGGCCGATGCCGGCATCACTGATCTTTCCGGCTATGCGGTGGATCCCGCGCAGCCGTTGCTGCCGGATCTGTTCCTCGACTGACTACACGGGGCGTCGACAACGATTTTTGCTATGGTGCGCGGCTGAAATCGTTTTCAACAAGGATGTTTCCTATGCTCCCGACCCTTCGCATTGCCGTGCTGGCTGCTGCCGTATCTACACTTCTGGCTGCCTGCAGCGGTGATACCGGTACCGCACCTGCCGCGTCCACGGCCGATGTCGCCGCGCCGCAAGCCGATGCAGACCAGGCGCTGACCGCCAAGCTCAATGCCTACATCGCGTGTTTCAACCAGGTGGATGCGCGGGTGCACACCGGCGCAGGGCATTACACGGGCTGGATGGATGACCCGGCTAAGGGACCGTCCGGCAAGGAGGCCACCGTCTATGCGCCGTATGACATCAGCGACCACGACATGAAGCTGTGCGATGCCCCGCTGTCGGGTGCGATCGCCGCGACACCGGCGTTGCCAGCGCTTGACGCGGCCGCCGGACGCTATCGCGACGCACTGATGACCCTGCAGCCGCTCAGCCACCAGGTGCACGATTACTACGAGCGGCAGGACCACGAAGACGACCAGTTCGCCAAGGGCAAGCAGCTGCATGACCCGCTGATGCGCGCGCTGTCGTCGTTCGTCGAGGCCAGTGAAGCCTTCAGTGCGGAGCTGGATGCACAGAACGACGCGGCGCAGCGTGCGCAGTTGAAGATACTCGAGCAGGCGGAGGGGCGTACCCGCGAGTATTACCGTCTGGCGATGATGCTCGACGCCAAGGTGATCGTGGGGCTGCTGCAGGAGGACGCCTTCGATGTCGCGCGCGCCACGGCGCTGCTGGAAGGCTTCAACCAACTGTCCGACGAAGCGCACGCCAAGGTGGCTGACGCCGAGCCGGGCAAGCTGGACTGGAACAGCTTCGAAACGGCCGCAGAGAAATTCCGTCGCGAAGGCAAGGCGCGGGTCAAGCGCGTGAGCGAAAAGACCGCCTACACGCAGATGGAGAAGGGGTGGCTGGACAGTCCCACGCTGGCGCCGGAAGGATCTCCCGGTCGGTTGCTGCGCACCTATAACGACCTTGTCTTCCAGAGCAATCGCCAGTAAATCGGCGCCTGTCGTTCATTTTTCATACCGTAGGGACTATTCCATGACTGCTTCGACCCGCCTGCTGCCGCTTGCTGCGGCCATCGCCTTCGCCACGCTCTTTGCCGGCTGCCAGAAGCACGGCGCCGATGCCGCTGCGGTCGACGGCACCGAGAAGATCAACGCTTACATCGCCTGTTTCAATGGCGTGCAACAGCCCATCCAGGAAAGCTACGAGACCTACGTCAGCTGGATCGCCAATCCGGAAACGGGGCCGACCGGCAAGGAAAGCACCATCCGTGCGCCGGGTACCGTGCTGTCGCACCGTGTCGAAATGTGCGGCGCGCCGATGACCGCCGCACTGGCGCAGACACCGGCCAACCCCCTCCTGGATCCGGTGGCGAAGACCTATCAGGAACGCTTTGCCACGCTCAACGAGCGCATCGAGGACGCGGGGCGCTATTACACCCGTGAGGACTACAAGCGCGACGGCGGTGAAGGGCTGAAGCAGCGCCATGCGCCCTTGATGCAGGCGTACGCGGCCTTCTTCGAAGCCAGCGATGCGATGGACGCAGCGCTGGAGCAGAACGAAGACACGCGCCGCCTGGCGCAGATTGAAGCCATCGAGAAGGAAGAGGGCCGCAACGCCTCGTACTACCACCTGAAGATCATCGGCGATGGCAAGCAGCTGGTGAAGCTGCTCAACGCCGAAACACCGGACGTCGCTGCGGCAACCGCGCAGCTGTCGCGCTACCAGGCCACCCTGGAAGAGGCGCAGAAGGCCAAGGTGGGCCAGGGCGATGCAATGTGGGGCCACATGGAGCGCGCGGCCGACAAACTGGCCAGCGAAGGCGGCCGTCGGATCGAGCGGCTGAAGTCCGGGCAGCCGTTGAACCGCA
The DNA here is from genome assembly GCF_014842145.1 of Stenotrophomonas sp. CFBP 13718. Lineage (NCBI taxonomy): Bacteria > Pseudomonadati > Pseudomonadota > Gammaproteobacteria > Lysobacterales > Lysobacteraceae > Stenotrophomonas > Stenotrophomonas sp. CFBP 13718. Next base: position 235,703 of record NZ_JACYVC010000002.1, on the reverse strand, counting down.
GCGAGCAGATGCTGCTGGAGAGCGGCTCGTCGCTGGCACCGGGTGGCACCCCCCAGGCCGTGCTGGCCAGCTACAACGATCTGGTCGACATGAGCAACCGCATGGCGCGTTGATCGCGCTGCGTGTCGGGTGACGACGGTATGTCGTCACCCGGTCATTGGTTGAAGATCTCCGGCAGGGGCTCGGCGCACTGCCGGCAGTAGCGCGCGTCGGGTTCGTGGCCCTCCACGCCGCAGCGCGGGCAGCCGCGCGCATCGCGCTTCTGCTCGTGTCCGGCATCGCGCAGCGTGCTGGCGAGCTCGGCGGTATAGATGCCCGTGGGCACCGCGATGATGCTGTAGCCGATCAGGATCAGGATCGACGTGACGAAACGTCCGAGCACCGTCTGCGGCACGATGTCGCCGAACCCGACCGTGGCCATCGTCACCACGGCCCAGTACATGCTGCTGGGAATGCTGGTGAAGCCGTGGTTGGGACCTTCGATGAGATACATCAAGGCACCGGCGATGATGGTGATGGTGATGACGGTGAACAGGAACAACAGCACCTTGCGCCGGCTTCGCCACAGCGCCAGCATCAGCACGCCGCTTTCCTCGACATAGCGCGTGAGCTTGAGGATGCGGAACACCCGCAGGATGCGCAGCGCACGCACGACCAGCAGGGTCTGCGCGCCGGGGATGAAGAGGGACAGGTAGGCCGGCAGGATCGACAGCAGATCGATGATCCCCCAGATGCTGACCGCATAGCGCAGCGGGCGCTTCACCACGATCAGGCGCAGCACGTACTCGATCGAGAACAGGATCGTGAACGCCCATTCCAGCGCGTACAGCGCGGTCGCCCAGCGCAGGTGGAGGTGCTGCACGCTGTCGATCATCACCACGATCACGCTGCCGATGATGGCCAGCACCAGCAACAGGTCGAAGTTGCGCGACGGTGGCGTGTCGTGCCGGTAGATGATGTCGAACCAGTAGCGACGCCAGCCGGACGCGGCGGCAGGATTGAGCTGGGGGGCGGAGAAGGGGCGCATGGTCCATTGTGCAGCACGGGTCGCGGGGCGAGAATGGGCACTTTCCGAAGCTCTCCGGACTGCCATGACCGCTGCCACCGATCCGCTGATTTCTCTTTCGCACTATTACCTGCCGGTCTACAAGCCGCGCCAGGTCGTGCTCGAGCGCGGCCAGGGCGCGCGCGTATGGGATTCGCAGGGCCGCGAGTACATCGACCTGGCCGCTGGCATCGCGGTATGTGGCCTGGGCCATAACGATCCGGACCTGGTGGCGGCATTGACCGAACAGGCCGGCAAGCTGTGGCACACCAGCAACGTGTTCTACAGCGCGCCGCCGCTGCATCTTGCCGAGGAACTGGTGAAGGCCAGCCGCTTCGCCGAGCGCGTGTTCCTGTGCAACTCGGGTGCAGAAGCCAACGAAGTGGCCATCAAGATGGTGCGCAAGTGGGCCTCCTCGCAGGGCCGACCGGTCGACAAACGGGTCATCGTCACGTTCCGCGGCAGTTTCCACGGCCGCACGCTGGCAGCCGTGACGGCGACTGCCCAACCGAAGTACCAGGAAGGGTACGAGCCGCTGCCGCAGGGCTTCCGCTACGTGGACTTCAACGATGAAGTGCAGCTGGAGACCGCGATGGCCGCCGGCGACGTGGCGGCGGTGATGCTCGAGCCGGTGCAGGGCGAGGGCGGTGTGATGCCGGCCAAACCCGGGTTCCTGAAGCGGGTGCGCGACCTGTGCGACCAGCACGACGCGCTGCTGGTGCTGGATGAGATCCAGGTCGGCATGGGCCGCACCGGTACGCTGTTCGCGCATTGGCAGGATGGCGTGGTGCCGGACATGGTGACCCTGGCCAAGGCGCTGGGTGGCGGCTTCCCGATCGGCGCGATGCTGGCCGGTCCCAAGGTGGCCGACACCATGCAGTTCGGCGCGCACGGCACGACCTTTGGTGGCAATCCGTTGGCGGCCGCGGTGGCCCGCGTGGCACTGCGCAAGCTGGCGTCGCCTGAAATCGCGAGCAACGTCAGCCGCCAGTCGCACGCACTGCGCGAAGGGTTCGAGCGGATCAATACCGAGTTCGGCGTGTTCGGCCAAGTGCGCGGGCGTGGGCTGATGCTGGGCGCCGTGTTGTCCAAGGCGCATGCAGGCCAGGCCGGGGTGATCCTGGACCACGCCGCCGAGCACGGCCTGCTGACCCTGCAGGCGGGCCCGGACGTGCTGCGCTTCGTGCCCGCGCTGAACATCACCGACGAAGAAATCGCCGAGGGCCTGAAGCGCCTGCACGCGGCGGTAGCGAGCTACATCGCCGCCCGCTGACGCGAGGTAGAGCCGACCGGTAAAGCCGACCGGTAGAGCCGACTTCAGTCGGCTGCTTCAACATCGGAAAACAGCCGACTAAAGTCGGCTCTACCCCCGGCCCCCCCGTCCGCCCGCGCAGCCCCGCCGCAGCCCGCGTGGCCCCCCCCGGCAGCCCCGCCGCCCGCGAAGCGCCATCCCGCGCAGCCCTCCGCGCGGGATGGCGCAGTGCCACACCCCCCCTGCATGCCCAGCGCTACGCCAGCCCGTAGCGCTTGAGCACACGCCCCAGGCTGCGGCCATCGTCTGCCGTCTCCGCATGCAGGCCCGCCAGGCGTGCGCCGCGCACATTGCGGAACAGGTCATCAATGAACAACGTCCGCCGCGGCGTTGCTTTCACCCAATCCAAGGCACGCAGGTACACCGCCGGATCCGGCTTGCGGCCGCCCAGCATCGCGCTGCACAGAATGTGGCCACGCGCCCGCACACACAGCGTCGGCAGCAACTGCGCCAGCACCTCGGTCATCATCGGTCCGTTGTTGGTCAGCAGGCCGATCCGCAGCGTGGGAGGAAGGGCCAGCACGCGCTGTATCACCGCATCACACGGTCGGCTAGCCACGACGCGGGCAGCGACCCAGGTCGGGGCGTCGACGTCGGCATCCAGCGCCGTGCTCAGCCGTTGCAGGTAGCCGACGGTGTCCACGTCGCCACTATCGTAAGCAGCGTCCAGCCCACCCTCCTGCAGCGCGTGCGAAACACGGAGGGCAGGCACACGCAGGGCGTCGGCAAGATGGCGTATTCGCCGCGCACCGTCGTAGTCCAGCAGCACGCCGTCCACATCCAGCAGCAGCACGTCGATAAGCGGATTCATCACAGCAGCATGCCTGACTCCAGCGCGCAGCTGCGACCCCCTGTCGCAGCCACCGTCATGCCGGAGTTCCTACAATGCAGGCTGGGTAGAACGGGAGTAGACGGATGCGCAGTGCGTGGGTGTGGATCGCAGGAATGGGGGCGCTGCTGATGGCGCCGGCCGCCATGGCGCGGGTATGTGCCGTGAGCATCGACAGTACCGACCAGATGACCTTCAGCAGCCGGGAGATCAAGCTGGCGGCCGATTGCAGCGAGGTCAACCTGACCCTGCGCCACACCGGCAAGCTGGCTGCGACGGCGATGGGGCACAACTGGGTGCTGACCCGTACGGCGGATTACCAGGCAGTGGCGATGGTCGGCATGCGCGGCACCCTGGCCGACAGCTACGTGCCAAAGGCCGACCCGCGCGTACTCGCCCATACCAAGGTGATCGGCGGCGGTCAGAGCACCACCCTCCGCTTCCCCACCACGCTCTTGCGCAAGGGCGGCGACTACACCTTCTTCTGCTCCTTCCCCGGCCACTTCGCCATGATGAAAGGCAAGCTGACGTTCGGCTGATAAAAAAGGGGACGGAGGGGATTAAGTCGCATCCGGCCCAACAGCAGGCCGGATGCGACTTAATCCCCTCCGTCCCCTTTTTTGCTCAGGCGTTGAAGGCGATGCGGGCGGCGGCGAGGGTGGCGTCGATCACGTCGTCGTCGTGCGCGCTGGACAGGAAGCCAGCCTCATAGGCAGACGGGGCGAGGAAGACACCCTGCTCCAACATCGCATGGAAGAAGCGGTTGAACGCGGGGATGTCGCAGGCGATCGCCTGGGCGTAGGTCTCCACCTTCTGATCGGTGAAGAACAGGCCGAACATTGCGCCGACCTGCGTGGTGGTGACGCGTACGCCAGCATCGGCTGCGGCCTGCTCCAGACCGGCACACAGGCGTGCGGCACGGGCGGACAGGTCGGCATGGAAGCCCGGTTGCTGCACCAGTTCCAGCATCGCCAGGCCGGCGGCCATCGCCACCGGGTTGCCGCTCAGCGTGCCCGCCTGATAGATCGGGCCCGACGGGGAAATCTGCTGCATCAGTTCGCGTTTGCCGCCGTAAGCGCCCACCGGCATGCCGCCGCCGATGATCTTGCCGAAGGTGGTCAGGTCGGGCGTGATGCCGTAATGCGCCTGCGCGCCGCCCAGCGCCACGCGGAAGCCGGTCATCACTTCATCGAAGATCAGCACGGTGCCAAAGCGCGTGCACAGCGCACGCAGGTGCTCCAGGTAGCCCTCGCGCGGCAGGATGCAGTTGGCGTTGCCGACCACCGGCTCGATGATCAGGCCGGCAATGTGCTCGCCCTGCGTTTCAAACAACGCCGTGGCGGCATCGAAGTCGTTGTAGGGCAGGGTCAGGGTGAGCTCGCTCAGGCCGGCGGGGACGCCCGGTGAGGTCGGTACGCCCAGGGTCAGCATGCCGCTGCCGGCCTTCACCAGGAACGAATCGCCGTGGCCGTGGTAGCAGCCTTCGAACTTGACGATGCGGCTGCGGCCGGTCGCACCGCGGGCCAGCCGGATCGCGGACAGGGTGGCTTCGGTACCGGAGTTGACCATGCGCACCATCTCGCACGACGGCACCAGCCGGGTCAGGGTCTCGGCCATGGTGACTTCGGCCGCACAGGGCGCGCCGAACGACAGGCCGCTGTCGGCTGCCTTCTTCACCGCCTGGCGTACTGCCGGGTGGTTGTGGCCGACGATCATCGGGCCCCACGAGCCGACGTAGTCGATGTAGCGATTGCCATCGACGTCGTACAGATAAGCGCCATCAGCGCGCTCGACGAAGAACGGCTCGCCGCCGACCGACTTGAACGCGCGCACCGGCGAATTGACGCCGCCGGGCAGCAGCGCCTGGGCGCGGGTAAACAGGGCGTGGGACTGATCGTGGTTCATGCGCGGGAATCCTGGAAACATGCAAGGTAGGCGTGCAGGCTGGCGACCGGATCGTCGGCCTCGAACACGCTGCTGATCACGGCCACCAGCTCGGCGCCGGCGGCGATGACGGGACCGACATTGTCCGGCGTCAGCCCGCCGATCGCCACCCGCGGTACACCCAGTGCGGCGCTTTGCCGCAGCAGGTCCGGGTGTGCACGACGGGTGGTGTGCTTGCTTCTGCTGGGATGGAAGGCGCCGAAGGCAATGTAGCTGGCGCCCGCTGCCACGGCACGTTCGGCCAGGCCCAGGTCGTCATAGCAGGAGGCGCCGATGATGGCCCGGGGGCCCAGCAGGGCGCGCGCGGCGGCAATGTCGCCGTCGTCTTCGCCGATATGCACGCCTGCAGCGCCGATGCGCTGGGCCAGCACCGCGTCATCGTTGATGATCAGCGGCACGCCATGCGCATCGCACAGGGCCTGCAGGGCGGCGGCCTGTTCGTGGCGGAGCACTGCATCGGCGGACTTGTTACGGTACTGCAGCCAGCACGCACCCGCCGCCAGCAACGGGGCCACGCGAACCAGCAGGCGCGCTGTGTCGGCTTCGTCGGGGGTGATCAGATAGACGCCGCGAGGCGCCACAGGGGCTCGGGTCATGGATGGCTACCGGTTGTGCGGCCGCAGTGGGACAATGGCCGCAGGATGCAGAGGCAAGGCCATATCTTGAAGGGTAATGTGATCTTTAAGGATAACGTGCGATGAGCGAGGGTCGCCCGAACGCGGCACGCACGTGGATGTGCGTGGTCTGCGGCTTCCTGTACCACGAAGTGGATGGCCTGCCCGAAGAGGGCATTGCCCCGGGAACGGCGTGGGACGACGTGCCGGAAGACTGGACCTGCCCGGACTGCGGCGTCGGCAAGGATGACTTCGAGATGGTCGAGATCGACTGAGCCCCGACGCGACGCGACGCGACGCTGCGCGCCCAGCCTGGCGGCGGTCAATGCAGCCGCGTGCGCGGCCCGCCCAGGTCGACCAGTTTCTCCCGCAAGGCCTGGGCGTCGCCCGCGTCCGGGTTGCGCTGGACGTAGCGGCCGAGGTCGCGACGCGCACCGGCCAGGTAATCCAGTTTCAGGTACGCCAAACCGCGGTCACGCAGGGCGTCACCGCTGTCCGGCGCGAGCTTGAGCAGGCGATCCGCACTGCGGGCGGCGCGATCCCACTGATGGTTCTCGGCATAGACGCCGTGCAGGTTGCGCAGCATGCGCATCAGGATCGCGCGGCTGGGGGCAGGATCCAGTATCTGCGCCAGCACCTGGTCATCGGGCAACTGGCCACCCAGATGCGAACTGGCGCGCTCGCGGAGCTCCTCCACGCTGAGGGGCCGGCCACCGTTGAAGGGATCCATGACCAGCACCCCCTCGTCCATCGGCAGGCGGACCAGGAAGTGTCCTGGGAACGAAATCCCATCCAGGGTAATGCCCAGCCGGCGGGCGACTTCCATCTGCACCAGGGCGAGCGAGATGGGATTGCCGAGACGACGCTCGAACACTTCGTTGAGGTAACTGTTGCGCGGGTCGTAGTACTCGTCGTGGTCGCCGCTGAAGCCGAGCTCGTCGAACAGATGGCGGTTGATGGCGGCCATCTTCAGCGGCGCGGCGGTAATCGTGTCCACCTCCGCCTGCAGATGCTCGACATAGCCCTGCAGGGTGGCGTCGTAGCGTGCGGGATCCAGCCCAGGATACTCATCGCGGGCGATCAGCAGGGCGGTCGGCAACAGGGGCAACGACTCGTCATCGAGTTCGGCCAGCGAATCCCAGTCGGGCAATGTCATCCAGTCCTGCATGCAGACAGACTGGAGGCATCGCCCTCGGTATTCAAGCTGCGCGGCGTGAAATCAGGCCGCGCCGCAACCGCGGTTACGGGATGCCGGGACCGAACTTCAGTTCCGAGCCATCCTTGAGTTTCATCTTTTCGGCCTGCCCCGCATTGAGCTCCAGCACGTAACGTGCGGGCCCGGTGCTCGGGTACGGCGGGCACATGTCGCCCGCCGAGCAGGGCGGCACATCGCGCTGCTGACTGACCAGCCTGCGCGCGCTGTCGAAGTACAGGATGTCCAGGCCCAGCTTGGTGTTCTTCATCCAGTACGCCTGCTGTTCCTCGCGGTCATGGATGAACAGCATGCCGTGGTCCTCGGGCATGCTGTCGCGGAACATCAGGCCGCGCGCACGCGTCTCGTCGTTCTGCGCAAGCTCCACCTGGTAACGGGCACCTTCCAGTTCCACCCAGTGCTGGGGCGCGCCGGTGGCGCAGCCGGCCAAGGCAAGAAGGGGCAGCAGGAGCAGGGTACGGATCGACATCGTGTTTACCTTTTCGGGGGAGCGGGCAGGATTCACAGCACCACGGGCGGTTCGCCGCCAATGATCACCACGTCGGCACGGCGCCGTGCGAACAGGCCGACGCACACCACGCCCGGCAACTGGTTGAGCTCGCGCTCAAGCTTCTCCGGATCGGTGATCTGCAGATGGTGGATGTCCAGGATCTGGTTGCCGTTGTCGGTCACCACGCCTTCGCGCCACGTCGGCTGCCCGCCGGTCATGTCGCGGATCTGCCGGGCGACCAGGCTGCGCGCCATCGGGATGACTTCCACCGGCAGCGGGAACCGGCCCAGCACGGGCACCTGCTTGCTCGGGTCGACGATGCAGATGAAGCGCTCGCTGGCCTCGGCGATGATCTTTTCGCGGGTCAGTGCGGCACCACCGCCCTTGATCAGGCACTTGCCCGGATCACACTCGTCGGCACCATCCACATACAGCGACAGCGTGCCGGTGTGGTTGAGTTCCATCACCTCGATGCCATGCTTCCGCAACTGCGCGGTGCTCTGCTCGGAACTGGACACGGCGCCCTTGATACGGTGCTGGATACGGCCCAGTGCGTCGATGAAATAGGCCACGGTAGACCCGGTGCCGACGCCGACGATCATGCCGTCTTCAACGTACTCGATGGCTTTTTCGGCGGCCAGGCGCTTGGCTTCGGACATGCGGAGAATCTCAGGAGGGGAATGGCGGGAGGGAGGCGGACAGGTCGCAGCAGGCGGGGCGGCGTCAGGCTTTCTTTTCCAGCGACAACAGCAGCTTCCACTGCGCGGCCGTCACCGGGAACACAGACAGGCGATTGCCTTTGGCGGTAAGCGGGAAGCCCTCGCCGAGTTCATCGGTGTGCTGCTTGATCTCGTCCAGCGCGATCACCCGGGCCAGCTTTCGTTCGAAGGCCACGTCCACCAGCATCCAGCGCGGTTCTTCGCGGGTGCTCTTCGGGTCGTGGTAGTCCGATGTCGGATCGAACTGGGTGTCGTCGGGATAGGCGGCACTTGCCACGGTGGCCACCCCGACGATGCCGGGCACCTTGGTATTGGAGTGGTAGAACAGGATGCCGTCGCCGACGTGCATGCCGTCGCGCATGAAGTTGCGCGCCTGGTAGTTGCGTACACCATTCCACGGCTCGGTGCCGACGCGCTGCAGGTCGTCGATGGAAAAGGCGTCCGGTTCGGACTTCATCAGCCAGTAGCGCTTGCGGGCAGTCATGCGTTCACGGGGGAAGTGAAAAGGGTGGTCGCCTCGGTGCAGATGGCATCGACCTGGACGTCCCACGACGCCACCGGCAATGCATCGACCTGCTGCACGGCGAAGGCCGCGCCGACCAACCACGGCGGAGCGGGGCGATCGTGCCGGAAGGCGAAGCTGCGATCATACCAGCCGCCTCCCATGCCAAGGCGCCCACCGCCGGCATCGAAGCCCACCAAGGGAGTGACCACCAGGTCCATGTCAGCGGCGTGCAGGGTGTCGGACGCGGCAAGGTCCGGTTCGGGTATGCCGAATCGGTTCTGCCGCAGCGGCTGACCCGGACGCCACGGCGCGAAGCGCAGCACGTCACCCTGCAGCACGGGCAGGCAATAGGTCACTGCTTCGGGCAGTCCCACCTGCCAGCGATGCAGGGCGATCTCGCCATCCATCGCCCAGTAACCGGCGACGTGACCGTGTCGGGGCGCAAAAGGCAAGGCGAACAGGCGCTCGGCCAAGCGATCCGCCGCGTCGATGCGGACGGCTGCAGGCAGGTCGCGACGGCGCTGCCGCAGAAGGGCACGCAGGTTCTGGCGCGGATCGGTCATCGTCGGCTCGGCGGTGAGGGAATCGCCCCATTGTGCCGCGTGCCGCGCTGGAAAAAACAAAGGCGACATCCGAAGACGCCGCCTTTGTCGAATCTTGCATTCTCCGCAATGACGATGCATGCGAAACGACCTTGAACCCAGGGGCTCAAGTGGGAACGCTGGGGGGCCATCGGGCTTCCCGCTACAAGGCGGACCTGCACTCCCGGCTCCGTCGCGCTCCCGGTGTCGTTCTTAAGGGACAAGGCGAATGTTTGCACATGCCGTCGTGTACCGCAGAGAACGCACCGACAGTATAGCGAGCCCATTGCGGAGGGGTAGTCCGTTCGTCGGCAACAGTGCGTACCAATTCAGAAACGGAAAAAGGGGACGGAGGGGATTAAGGCGCGATACGCAGTGTCAAAAACGCCTTAATCCCCTCCGTCCCCTTTTTTACTGGTCGATCGCGCGGTCGAGGCGGCGATTGAGGTCGGACAGGGTCTGCTGCAGGGCAACGGCCTGGCGGGCATTTTCGTCACGCAGCTGCTGCAGTTCGTGGGCCAGGTTGAGGGCTGCCAGTACGGCCACGCGATCTACGCCGACCATCCGGTTGCTGCCCCGGATTTCGCGCATCTTCGCATCCAGCAGGCGCGAGGCGGCCATCAGGCTGTCGCGCTCTTCTGCGCCGACCCCCACGGTGTAATCACGGTCCAGGATGCGGACGTTGACCGGTTCTGCGCCGCTCATGTGTGCTGCTCCAGGGATTTGAGCCGGGTGATCATCGCTTCCACGCGCGAGCGGGCCTGTTCGTTCTTGGCCAGCAGGGTGGAGCGCTCGGTGGCCAGCTGTTCCTGCTGGTGGCGCAGGCTGCGGTTCTCCTCGGCAAGGCGCTGGTTGCGCTCAAGCAGCGCCTCCACCCGGGCGGCGAAGGCCTGCAACTGGTCGAAGGGGCTGGGATGGTCCATGGGCGCAAGAGTCTCAGGGGGTTTGACCACGGTCAAGCGTCGGCGCAGATAGGCTGCGAGGTGACGCGTCCCGTTCTAAACTAGCCCATCGGCGACACGAGCGGTAACGCGCGGGTCGCCCCCTTCCCGAGATGAGCTTGCAGATGACCGAACTTCCTTCCGTCGACGACGTCTTCCGTGCCAGTGCCACGCTGGGCCTTGGCGCGACCCCCGCCGAACTGCATGGCGGCCTGTGTGGCTGGCTGGCTGCCGGCGGTGCGCCGGGAAATGACTGGCCGGCCCGCGTGCTGGCGGACGATGCGCTGCCTTCCGTGGCCGAAGGGAGTGCGCTGGCGCAATTGCTGGAGGCGTCGGTGAAGCAGCTGGAAGACCGCGATTTCGGCTTCGAGCTGCTGCTGACCGACAGCACGGCGACCAACGACCAGGTCGATGCCCTGTTTGGATGGGCGCGCGCCTTCCTTGGCGGTTTCGGGCTGGGCTCGGGCCATAGCCGGCCGCCGTTGTCCGAAGAAGGCGAAGAAGCGCTCAACGATCTGGCCAAGCTGGCCCAGGCGTCCAGCGAGGACTTTGATAGTGACGCCGAGGACGACGAGGAAGCCCTCGCGGAAATCGAGGAATTCATCCGCATCGCGGTGCTGCTGCTTCACGGGGACTGCGTGATGGCTGCACGCCATCGCCAGCGCCTGAACTGATGGGCGGGGCGCGCGCGGACCTTCGTCAGCGCACCGGCATCGGTGCCGCCGAATACAGGCGCCGCCGTCGCCAGTTGATGGAGATGGCGGGTGACGATGCGATCCTGGTACTGCCGGCAGCGTCGGAGAAAGTACGCAGCCTGGATACGCATTACCCGTACCGGCAGGACTCGGATTTCTGGTACCTCAGTGGCTTCCCGGAGCCGGATGCCGTGCTGGTGCTGGTGCCCGGCCGCCGCCATGGCGAAGTGATCCTGTTCTGCCGCGAGCGCGATGCCGAACGGGAGGCATGGGACGGCGCGCGGGCCGGCCAGGAGGGCGCCGTGGCGGATTTCGGCATGGACGATGCGTTCCCGATCGACGATCTGGACGACATCCTGCCCGGCCTGCTGGAAGGGCGTTCGCGCGTCTACTACCACTTTGGCCGCGATGCGGAGTTCGACCTCAAGCTGATCGGCTGGGTGAACCGCGTCCGATCGCAGGTGCGGCACGGTGCGCAACCGCCGCACGAGTTCCTCGAACTGGGCCATCTGCTGCACGAACAGCGCCTGTTCAAATCGGCGGCGGAAGTGGCGGTGATGGACGAGGCAGCGCGGATCAGCGTGCAGGCGCACCAGGCTGCGATGCGTGTGGCGCGGCCTGGCATCCATGAGTACGAACTGCAGGCCGAGGTGGAGCGCGTGTTCCGTGCCCATGATGCCTGCCCTGCGTATTCCAGTATCGTCGGGGCCGGTCACAATGCCTGCATCCTGCATTACCGCGACAACAATGCGCGCTCACGCGATGGCGACCTGGTCCTGATCGATGCAGGGGCGGAGTATCGCAACTACGCCAGCGACATCACCCGTACGTTTCCGGTCAATGGACGCTTCAGTGCCGAGCAGCGGGCGCTGCATGGCCTGGTCGGTGCGGCCCAGGCTGCGGCGTTGGCGCAGGCACGGCCGGGTGTGGCGTATGAGGCGGGCCATCTGGCAGCGGTCAACGTGCTGACCGAGGGCCTGCTGCGGCTCGGGCTGTTGAAGGGAACGCTGGAGGCCAACATCGCCGAGGCGCATTACAAGCGCTTCTATCGGCACAAGACCGGTCATTGGATCGGCCTGGACGTGCACGATGTCGGCGATTACCGCCTGGCTGGCGAGTCCCGCCTGTTGGAGCCGGGCATGGTGTTCACCATCGAGCCGGGGCTGTATGTGAGCGCGGACGATACGAGCGTGGACGCGCGTTGGCGCGGCATTGGCATCCGGACCGAGGATGACGTGTTGATCACCGACAACGGGCACCGGGTGCTGACCGAGGGTCTGGCACGCAGCGCGGACGAGATCGAAGCGTTCATGCAGGGATGAGGGGGTTGCCGGGGTTGCACCCGGCGCGGGTCCACGTCATCGCATTCGCGCTGCCGCTCCCACGCTTTGCTGCGCAAACCGCGGGCCCCGTCTCACCAGCACCCACACCCCGCCGCTTCGCGCCCGCCCCTGACTCAGGGGCTCCCTCCACCCGACGGGTCAACGATGCCTGCGGTAGCGCCGACCCATGGACGGCGGAATATTTCCGCCAACCCCGCTGCGCTCGCCGACCATGGGTCGGCGCTACCGCTTTTCCTTTTTCTTTATTACGCGGCTGGCGGCCACGGAATCTGTCAGAGGGCCGGGCGGTGGGGCTGGGTGGGGGCGTTGAGCGCCATGGATGGCGCGAAACGAGGCCCGCACGGATGCGGCTTTTGCCGTCCCCCGCCCAGCCCCACCGCCCGGCCCCACCCCAGATGCACCCCAGCCCGCCGCGAGGGGGTCTCACCCGTTCGCTGCCGCCGCGAACTCCGGACGGGTCAGGTTATCGGCTTCGCCGGTCGTGCACAGCACTTCGTCTTCGATGCGGATGCCGCCGTACGGACGGAAGAAATCCACCCGGTTCCAGTCGATGCTGGCGCCATGACCGGCCTGCTTCACTTCGTCCAGCAGCATGTCGATGAAGTACAGGCCCGGCTCGATGGTGACGACCATACCCGGCTCCAGTACGCGTGTCATGCGCAGGTAGGGATGGCCGGCGGGGCGTTCGATGCGGCCACCGTCTTCGCCCGCCGCGAAGCCCGCGACGTCGTGCACCTGCAGCCCGATCAGGTGGCCCAGGCCATGCGGGAAGAACGCGGCGCTGACGCCGGTCTCCACGGCCGTCTGCGGCGACACGGTGATGACGCCGAAATCCTTGAGAACGCCCATCAAGGAAAGATGCGCGTCCACGTGCAACTGCTTGTAGTCCACACCGGCGCGCACCGACGCGCACATCTGCTGCTGCGCTGCGTCCACGGCGGCGATCATCGCGGCGAACTCATCGTGGCCGTGCATGGCGTAGGTGCGGGTGATGTCACTGGCGTAACCGTGCGCGCTCGCGCCTGCATCGATCAGGAAGCTGCGCAGCGGTTGCGGCGCCTGCCGGCCCAGTTCGGTGTAGTGCAGGACCGCGGCGTGTTCGTTCAGCGCCACGATGTTGCCGTAGGGCAACTCGTTGGCATCCTGGCCAACGGCGGCGCAGTACGCCATGTGGATGGAGAACTCGTCGGCCCCCCCGCGGAAAGCCGCTTCCGCCGCACGATGGCCGCGCACGCCCGATACCTGCGCCTGACGCATCAGGGCGATCTCATACGGCGTCTTGTACGCGCGGTGGTAGTCCAGATAGTTGACGACGCCCGCCGGATTGTTCGGCGCCCAGTCACCCAGCGTACTCTGCGGTTCGCCCAGCACGGCGCAGCGCGCACGGTCCTTGGGCAGCAGCGCCAGCGCCTCTTCCGGCGTACGGATGATGTGGATGTCGAAGTGGCCTGCCCACCAGCCGCTCGGTGCATCCGGCACCACATGCCAGTAGTCGAAAGGCTGGTGGAAAATCACCTTCGGACGCTCGCCCGGCGTGAACACCAACCAGCTGTTCGGCACGCGCGTCAGCGGCAACCACGCCTTGAACTGTGGATTGACGGCATACGGGTAATCGCGATCGTCGAACACCTGGTAATGCAGGGTGCCACTGGGAATCACCAGATGATCGAAACCGCCGCGGGCCAAGGCGGTCTCTGCACGTTGGCAGAGCACGGCCAGGTGGTCGGGATAGAGGACGCCGGGGTCATGCTGGATCATCGCGGTGACTCGTTGGAAAACAATCCACGATTGTGCCGCAAGCGCTGCCTGGCTGCTGTGCCGGAACCGGCGCTGGGCGTGTTGGGGAGTGCCCGGCACCGCGCAAACCCCGGGCAGGACGGCGTCAGTCGGGCTGCTGATCGATCCAGCTGCGCAGCAGGTCGCGGTGTTCACGCCCCAGGGTGATGAAGCGGAAGCCCGCCCACGTCTGGCCAGCCACGTGCGCGGGATCGGCCCAGAGCAGATGAACACCCACATCGATCGGCGCACGATGCCCGTCACTGAGCGGCAGGGTGAACTGCAGCTGGTAAAGGGCATCCTCGCGCAGCGGCACCGAGGCCAGCATCAGCATGCCGGTTTCCGAGACGTTGCCCAGGCGGCCGATCACCCGCTCGGTCATGCTGTCGGTCACCGGCACCAGGTCGGCGACATTGCGCCGGGGCGCGCGGCGGGTGTCCGGAGTGTCTTCGACGCCGTTCATGCGGGGTCTCCCAAGCGGTTGCCTGCAAGCGTGCGCAGCGTACGCAGCGTGGCCTGCCAGGCACGGTCGATCAGGCGGCCGTTGTCTTCCGTCACGATCCGCGCCTGCTCCAGTGCCATCAGCCGCGCCAAGGTATCCAGGGTGTATTCGGCGACCTTCTGGCCGCGTGGATTGACGAACAGCGCATGCTCGGTCACCAGGCTGTACCACGACAGGCGCTGCCGGTGCAGGTCGCCTTGCTGGTTGATCACGAACTCGAACCAGGTGCCGAAGGGCAGGGTGCGCAGTTGGCGGTAGCAGTCTTCTTCCAGAGCGCTGCGCGCAAGCGGCGCCAGACGCCGTGTGTCGTGGCCATTGGCCTGCTCGCCCAGCCGGGTACGCGTCTTCAGGCGCGCGGTCAGTTCGGTGCGCGAGCTGCTGTCATCCTCGCCGCCCGGCGTGGACAGGCGCCGGGCGATCGCGTGCGCCTCGTCCTGATGGCAGCCGATCTGCAGCACAGCGGCTTCCAGCTCCGCACACAGCAGGTCATCGGCGGCGTGTTCGCCGCCCGGTGCCTGAGACGTGATGTCCGCGATGCGCGTGGTCTGCTGCAACCGCTGCTCCCACAGTGCGGAATCTTCGCCATGACGCAGCTGGGTCAAAGTGAGCACATCGGCCCATGCCTGGCGCAGCAACGTCTGCACGAAGCGCGGCGGCTGGTGCTGCGCGCAGCAGTGCTCGATCAGCGCGGTGGCCTGTTGGCGTGCGACCTCAAGCCGCTCCTTGCCGCGCGCCGCTTCCACATGGCGCCGCTCGGCCAGCTCGGCCTTGTGCGCGGCCGCGCGCAGGTGCTGCTGCACTTCGTCGTTGGCCGCAGCGAACACCTCCGGGTCGTCGTGGTACTGCTCGACCACCGTCTCCACGGTGCGTTCGATCTTCTGCACCAGCTGCGGATCGAGATCGTCGGCCTGCAGTCCACTCGCGCTCAGTTCGGCGATGGTGTTGAGCAGCTCGCGCGCGGGATGCTCGTCGCGCGCGAAGAAGCCAGGATCGGCCAGTGCCGCGCGCGCCAACGGGACCTGCAGGCGACCCACCAGGTCATTGGCGGTCGACTGTGGCCGTTGCTCGTGGCGGATCTGCTGGAACAGCAGGCCCAGCAGGTCCAGGGTGTCACCATCCTTCACGGTCAGCGCGGCGTCGTCCCCGTGTTCGGCGCGCAGCTGCGACAGCAGAGCGGCCTGCAGGTCGGCCATGCTGTGCGAGGCCGCACCATGGGCGATGCGGGTCTGCAGCTGCATCAGGACGGCATCGACGGTCGCGCTGGGCACGGCCGTGGCCACCGGGCGTGCCTGCGTGGCCGCGCTTGCCGCGCTCCCAGGTGCCGCCGCCTGCGTTGCGAGACCCGCGCTGCCCACGTCGGCCGCGGCGTGACCAGGGTGACCGGCAATGCCGGCGTCACCCGCCGGTGCAATCGCGCCGCGCGCGCCGGCAAGCAGTTGATGCAGGGCGCTCATCGCGGGCGCGGCCAGATCCACCGACGGCGACGGCAAGGGGGGCGGTGTCGCCGCACTGGCGGCGGACACCGAGGGCAAGCCGGAAGTGGGTGCGGGCACAGGCGGCTCGGGCCCGGCCATGCCACCCAGCGTGTCGTGCATCATGGCCGACCATGAGCGGGTGGCACTGCTGTTGGCGCCGTTCCATGAGGTCACCGGCGTGGCGCGCGGTCGTGCCGCTGCTGCCGCGCCGGCAGTGCGGCCCGGCTGGGTCACGATGCGCCGGGTCGCCGCGGAGCGGGCCAGGTAGGGCGTGTACACCAGGCCAGGCAGCACGCCTTCGTGGCCGAGCAGCACGTTGGCGCGTTCCAGGAGTTCGCCCAGACGCTCCAGTACCTGCCGTTCGAAACTGCGGTACAGCGCCAGCTGCGCATCCAGCTCCAGCCCGCCTTCGTCGCCCAGTCTGCGCACGATGGCGCACAGCGTCGACGGTCCCAGCGGCACGTGCTCGGCGTCCAGTGCGGGCGCGGCTGCCAGCACCGCCATGCGCTGTCCCAGCAGCTGCAGGGCATTGGCCGAGCGCTGCAGTTCGCGGCGCATGATGTCCACCAGCACGATGTCGCGATCGATATCGACGTCATTGACCAAGGTCAGCGTGGGCATGGCCGCACGCACGGGTTCGGCCCGTGCGGGTGCTTCGCCCGGCGGCCCGAAGAGGGCGGCGAATGCCTGGGCCAGCTGCTCCAGGAAACGCTGGCTGAAGCCCTCGGAGAAAGGGTGGATCTGCCGTGCCTGGGCGAGCAGGTCGGCCTGCACCTGGCCATTGCGGGCGCGTTCTGCATCCCGCAGCAGTTCACGCTCCAGCTCCACCACGGTCAGGGTCAGCGGTGCGGTCAGGGACTGCCGGGCAAGACCCAACAATGCGCCGAGCAGCCGACGCACGCGTGGAGGTGCGTCGACCGCGGCAAAGCGCGCGGCGTCCCCGGGCATCGGCGGCGGCGAGGCTGACATGATGGTGGACGTCCGTTTTCCCCTGGTCGGGCTCGGAATCTACCCTGTCGGCCGGTACGGCGCTACTCGCCCAGGAACAGCTCCACCACGTCATTGGTGAAGCGGCGGCCCAGTTCGGTCGGGCGCAGCAGGGCGTCGGCAGGGCGGTGATCGTGGTGATCGGCGCAGGCGTCGTCCGCGCAGGTGGCCCCGTCCTCGCCCGCTGCCGGGTCCACGACCTCCAGCCAGCCGCGCTGCACGGCCTGCTGCAGCGGACCGTCGAGCGCGCTGCGCGACAGCCCGGTGCGCGATTCGAAATCACGCAGGGTGAAGCCCTCATGCAGACGCAGCAGGTTCAACATGTACTCGAAGGGCAGGCGGGCGGCAGCAATGACGTCGTCGCCGCCGATCCCCGCTGCGCTGCCGGCGGTCTCCATGAAGGTCTGCGGATGCTTGGGTTTCCAGCGACGCAGCACCTGCTGTTCCGCGCCGGAGCTGATCTTGCCGTGCGCGCCGGCACCGATGCCCAGGTAATCGCCAAACCGCCAGTAGTTGAGGTTGTGTGCGCTCTGTCGGCCAGCTCGCGCATACGCGCTCACTTCGTACTGCTCGAAGCCTGCCTGTGCCAGCAGGGACTGGCAGTGCTCCTGCATGTCCCAGGCGCTGTCTTCGTCCGGGATGCCCTGCGGCGGGCGGGCGAAGAACACGGTGTTCGGTTCCAGGGTCAGCTGGTAGTGCGACATGTGCGCCGGCTGCAGGGCGAA
Organism: Stenotrophomonas sp. CFBP 13718; assembly: GCF_014842145.1. NCBI lineage: Bacteria > Pseudomonadati > Pseudomonadota > Gammaproteobacteria > Lysobacterales > Lysobacteraceae > Stenotrophomonas > Stenotrophomonas sp. CFBP 13718. Next base: position 218,007 of record NZ_JACYVC010000002.1, on the reverse strand, counting down.
GGCACGGTGCAGATCATGCTCCGCGCCGGCCAGGGTCTGCCCGGGCAGCGCGTACATCAGGTCGATGTTGAGGTTGTCGAAGCCGGCGTCCTGCGCCATCTTCACCGCGCGCTCGGCCTCGGCACTGTCGTGGATACGCCCGAGCCGCTTCAGCGCGTCATCGTCGAAGGTCTGGATACCGAAGCTGAGGCGGTTCACGCCGGCCGCGCGGTAACCATCGAAACGCCCGTGCTCGGCGGTGCCGGGATTGGTTTCCAGGGTGATTTCGGCGTTGGGGGCAAAGCGCAGGCGGGCCGAGGCCTGCTGCAGGAACCGGTCGATCGCTTCGGCGGGGAACAGGCTGGGCGTGCCGCCGCCGAAGAACACGCTGTGCACCACGCGGCCCCACACCAGCGGCAGGTCCTGATCGAGGTCGCGGATCAACGCATCGATATAGGCATCGAAGGGCAGCGCGCCCTTGGCCTGGTGCGAGTTGAAATCGCAGTACGGGCATTTGCGCACGCACCAGGGCAGGTGCACATACAGCGACAGCGGCGGCGGAATCAGGGCAGGCAGCATCGGGGCAGGCATGGGCGCTTCGCTTACAGGACGATCGAAGACAGTCGCTGCTTCAGTTGCTGCAGCGCCAGCGCGCGGTGGCTGAGGGTGTTCTTCAGCGCCGGCTCCATTTCCGCTGCGGTCAGGCCGTGGCGGGGGTCCAGGAACACCGGGTTGTAACCGAAGCCGTTGCTGCCGCGCGGCGCGTCCAGGATCAGCCCTTCCCAGCGGCCTTCGCAGATCAGCGGCTGCGGGTCGGTGGCATGGCGCAGCAGCACGATCACCGCGAAGAACCGCGCGGTGCGCTGGCTGGCCGGCACGTCACGCAGGTCGGCCAGCAGCTTGGCGTTGTTGGCAGCATCGTCAGTCGGGCTGCCGGCGTAGCGTGCGCTGTACAGGCCAGGGGCACCGCCCAAGGCATCGACGATCAGGCCCGAATCATCGGCCAGCGCGGGCATGCCACTGGCCTGGCAGGCGGCGCGTGCCTTGATCAGCGCGTTCTCGACGAACGTCAGGCCGGTTTCCGGCACATCGCCTACGCCCGCTGCGGCTGCCGAGACGATCTGCAGCGGCAGGTCGGCCAGCATCGCCTGCATTTCCTTCAACTTGCCGGCGTTGTGGCTGGCCAGTACCAGGCGCCCGTTCACGGCGTCCTTCATGCGCGCAGCTCCAGCAGATCCCAGGTGTTGCCGTACAGGTCGCGGAATACGGCGACCGTGGCGTAGGACTCCTGCCGCGGCGCCTCAAGGAACTCGACGCCCGCCGCACGCATCGCGGCATGGTCGCGTGCGAAATCATCGGTTTCCAGGAAGAAGGCAACGCGGCCACCGGCCTGGTCGCCGATGCGCGAGGCCTGCACGTCACTGCTGGCGCGGGCCAGCAGCAGGCCGGCCCCGCCGTCGGCGGCTGGCGCCACCACCACCCAGCGCTTGCCGGCGCCCTGGTCGATGTCCTGCTGCAGCTGGAAGCCCAGCGCGCTGGTGAACCAGGCGATGGCGCGGTCGTAGTCATCGACCAGGTAGGTGGTCAGGGCCAGCCGACGCTTCATGCCGACAGCGCCGCCTGCTGGGCGGCGAGCAGTTCGCCCACGCCCTTGTCGGCCAGCGCCAGCAGCGCGTCCAGCTCGTCGCGGCGGAAGGCGTGGCCTTCGGCCGTGCCCTGCAGCTCGATGAAGCCGCCGCCATCGTTCATCACCACGTTCATGTCGGTGTCGCAATCGCTGTCTTCGGCGTAATCCAGGTCCAGCACCGGGGTGCCGCGGTAGACGCCGACCGACACCGCGGCGACGGCACCGATGATCGGGTTGCGCTTGATGTCGCCGCGCTTCATCAGCAGGTTCACCGCATCGGCCAGGGCGACGTAAGCGCCGGTGATGGCCGCGGTGCGGGTGCCGCCGTCGGCCTGCAGCACGTCGCAATCCAGGGTGATGGTGCGCTCGCCCAGTGCATTGCGGTCCACGCAGGCGCGCAGGCTGCGGCCGATCAGGCGCTGGATTTCCAGCGTGCGGCCGCCCTGCTTGCCACGCGCCGCTTCACGGTCGCTGCGGGTGTGGGTGGCGCGCGGCAGCATGCCGTACTCGGCGGTGACCCAGCCTTCGCCCTTTCCGCGCAGGAAACCCGGTACGCGGTTCTCCACCGTGGCGGTGCACAGCACGCGGGTTTCGCCGAAGCACACCAGCACCGAACCTTCGGCATGGCGGGTGAAGCCGCGCTGCAGGGTGACAGTGCGCATCTGGTCGGGCTGGCGGCCACTGGGGCGGGTATTGGACATGGCGGGGTACCGTTGGAGCGGGAAGAACGCGTCCATGCCCGCACCCTGATCGGGGCAGGCAGGGAGGCTCGAAAGAAGCCGCTAGGGTACCATTCCCTCTTTGCAAGCATCTGGAAATCCCATGATCCGAAGCATGACCGCCTACGCTGGCGGCGAGCGCGCCACCGATTGGGGCACGCTGGGCTGCGAGCTGCGTTCGGTGAACCACCGCTTCCTTGAAGTCGGTACCCGTCTGCCGGAAGAGCTGCGCGCACTGGAACCGCAGCTGCGCGAGCGGATTGCCGCCCGCCTGAGCCGTGGCAAGCTGGACCTGGTCATGCGGCTGCGCACGCCGGAGGCGTCAGCCAGCCTGCAGGTCAACGATGTGCTGCTGGGTCAGCTGGGCCAGCTCGCGCACCGGCTGACCTCGGATTTCCCGAACCTGCAGGTCAACTTCACCGAGCTGCTGCAGCTGCCGGGCGTGCTGCAGGGCGAAGCCGCCGATGCCGCCGTGCTGCAGGTCGAGGCGCTGTCCCTGCTGGATCACGTGCTGGATGGCTTCGTCGCTGCCCGCGAACGCGAGGGTGACAAGCTGTCCACCGCGATCAGCGAGCGCGTGGACGCCATCGACCGCATCGCCGCCGAGGTCCGCACCCTGATCCCGGCCATCCGCGAAGGGCAGCGTGCCAAGCTGGCCGCGCGCCTGGCCGACCTGCCGCATCCGGTGGATCCCGGCCGTGCCGAGCAGGAGCTGGTGATGTGGTTGCAGAAGCTGGACGTGGACGAGGAACTGGACCGCCTGTCCAGCCATATCGTGGAGATCCGCCGCGTGCTGAAGCAGCGCGAGCCGGTGGGCCGTCGCCTCGACTTCCTGTTGCAGGAGTTCAACCGTGAAGCCAATACGCTCGGCTCCAAGTCCGTCGACAGCCGCACCAGCAACGCGGCGGTGGAACTGAAAGTGCTGATCGACCAGATCCGCGAACAGGTGCAGAACATCGAATGAGCAGCCCGTCGATCCTTCCGTCGGCCACGCCTGCGCGCGGCACGCTGTACATCGTGGCGGCGCCTTCCGGTGCCGGCAAGAGCAGCATCGTCAACGCCACCCTGGCACGTGATCCGCAGATCGCGCTGTCCATTTCCTTCACTTCGCGCGCTGCACGGCCGGGCGAGATCAATGGCGAGCACTACCATTTCGTCAGTGCAGAGCGGTTCGAAGAGATGATCGCCGATGGCGATTTCTTCGAACATGCCTGGGTGCATGGGGACTGGAAGGGCACGGCCCGGCAGTCGGTGGAGCCGCAGCTGGCGGCTGGCCAGGATGTGCTGCTGGAGATCGACTGGCAGGGTGCACAGCAGGTGCGCCAGCTGGTGCCGGGCACGGTCACCGTGTTCATCCTGCCGCCGTCGAAGCAGGCACTGCAGGACCGCATGCGCAAGCGGGGGCAGGACAGCGAGGCGGTGATCACCCAGCGCCTGTCAGCGGCGCGCGAGGAAATGCTGCACTTCAACGACTTCGACTACGTCATCGTCAACGAGGTGTTCGATACTGCAGTCAATGAGTTGTGTGCCATTTTCACCGCCAGCCGCCTGCGCCGGGAGGCACAGAAGGTGCGTCATGGCGGCCTGATCCAGGCGCTGTTGACCGCGGATACGGGCGCAACTGACTGATTGCAAAAGGATCATCCAGGGGCTGGCTTGATTTCGCCCAGTCGCTGCGGTTACACTCCGTCCCCTTTCCCTCATTCGACTGAGCGGCCTGACGGTCGCCGGGAGCCCGTATGGCCCGCATTACCGTAGAAGATTGCCTGGAAGTCGTGAACAACCGTTTCGAGTTGGTCATGATGGCGTCCAAGCGCGCTCGCCAGCTCGCCAATGGCGTGCCGGCCACGCTGGACAACAGCGAAACCGAAGACAAGCCGACCGTGTTGGCGCTGCGCGAGATCGCAGCCCGCAAGATCGACAACGCCCTGATCGACGAAGTCGAGAAGTCCGAGCGTGAGCGTGCTGAGCGTGAAGCGCTGGAATGGGCCGCCGCTGAAGTGGTTGCCGACGAAGACATGTCCAAGAACGACGACTGAGCTGCATCCGTCGCTTCAGGTCAGACACGAAACAGCCCGCCGCAAGCGGGCTGTTTCGCATTCAGGATTTGCTGAAAACGCGACGCTGGCATAGGCTTCGGCCATGAACCCAGGCCCCACTGCCAAGGTAGCCGCGCCCCCGCGCGCGGACGTACCCGACTATGTCCTTCAGCTTGAGCGCGCTGCGCGTTACCTGCCGCCGGAGCAGCTGCCGTTGCTGCGTCGCGCCTGGGAGGTCGGCGCCGCTGCGCATGCGGGGCAGACCCGCAAGTCCGGCGAACCCTACATCACCCATCCGGTGGCGGTGGCGCAGGTGCTGGCCGAGCTGGGCCTGGACATGGAAGCGCTGATCGCGGCGATCCTGCACGACACCATTGAAGATACCCCGCTGACCCGGGAAGAGCTGGCCGCAGAGTTTGGCGAGCCGGTCGCCGAGCTGGTGGACGGGGTCACCAAGCTGGACAAGCTGAAGTTCCGCGACCGCCAGGAAGCGGCGGCCGAAAGCTTCCGCAAGATGCTGCTGGCGATGTCGCGCGATCTGCGCGTGATCATGATCAAGCTGGCTGACCGCCTGCACAATATGCGTACCCTGGGTGCGCAGAGCAGCGAGGCGCGTGGCCGCATCGCCCGCGAGACGCTGGAGATCTACGCGCCCATCGCACAGCGGCTGGGCATGAGCCTGGTCAAGAGCGAACTGCAGAACCTGGGCTTCAAGGCGTTGTACCCCTGGCGCCACGCGATCCTGGAAAAGCACATCCGCAGCCAGCCCGTGGTGCGCCGCGAGGCGATGGCGCAGGTGGAAGTGCAGCTCAGCCAGCGGCTGGCGAAGGAAGGGCTCGAGCATCGGCTGGTCAGCCGGATCAAGACTCCGTGGAGCATCTACAACAAGATGCACGACGAGAACAAATCCTTCGATCAGGTCATGGACGTCTTCGGCTTCCGCCTGGTGGTGCGCAGCGTGCCGAATGCATACCACGCGCTGGGCGCCGTGCACGCTGCCTTCAAGCCCCTCGACGGGCGCTTCCGCGATTTCATCGCGATCCCCAAGGCGAACGGCTACCAGTCGCTGCATACCGTGCTGTTCGGGCCGTACGGGTCGCCGATCGAGGTGCAGATCCGCACCGAGGAAATGGACCTGATCGCCGAGCGCGGCGTGGCGGCGCACTGGACCTACAAGTTCGGCGGCGACACGCCCAACAGTGCACAGAGCCGTGCGCATGCGTGGATCGTCGAGCTGATCGACTCGCAGCGCGCCGCGGGCAGTTCGCTGGAGTTCCTCGACAACGTGAAAGTCGACCTGTTCCCGGACGAGGTCTATCTGTTCACGCCGAAGGGCAAGATCATGGCGCTGCCGCGCAACGCCACCGCGCTGGATTTCGCTTACGGCGTGCATACCGACGTCGGCAATACGGCCGTCGCCTCGCGCGTGGACAAGAAACTGGTGCCGCTGCGGACCAAGCTGGTCAGTGGCCAGACCGTGGAGATCATCACGGCCCGCTCGGCCACGCCGAAACCGCAGTGGCTGGAGTTCGTGGTGACCAGCAAGGCGCGTACCGCCATCCGCCACCAGCTGAAACAGCTGGAGCACGAAGATGCCGTGCAGCTGGGCCATCGCATGCTGGATCGCGCGCTGGAAGCCATGGACTCTTCGTTGGAGCGGTTGCCGAAGGGGCGCCTCGATGCGTTCCTCGCCGAGCACCGGTTCCCGCGTCTGGAAGCCCTGCTGGCCGAAGTCGCGCTGGGCAACTGGATGCCGAACCAGGCGGCGCAGGCGCTGATGGCCTATGCCGAACTGCGCGGTGGTGCCCGCCATCATTCGCAGGAAAAGATCCTGATCAATGGCAGCGAGCGCGGCGTGGTGACGTTCGCCAACTGCTGCCAGCCGATTCCCGGCGATGAAATCATGGGGTACCACACCGCCGGCAAGGGCATCGTGGTGCATCGCATGGACTGCCCGAACCTGGCCGAGCTGCGCAAGTCGCCGGAGCGCTGGGTGCCGATCGGATGGGATTCGTCGGTGTCCGGCGACTACGACACCTCGCTGGTGGTCGAGGTTGAAAACGGAACCGGCGTGCTGGCACAGCTGGCCGCAGCGATCGCACAGAGCCAGTCCAACATCGAGCGCGTCGACTACCTGGATCGCGATTTCAATGCCGCGGTGTTGGCCTTCAACGTGCAGGTCCGTGACCGCAACCACCTGGCCGAAGTGATGCGCCGCCTGCGCCGGCTGTCGGTGGTGCAATCGGTCCGCCGCCAATAGGTCGCGGGCTGCAGCGTAGCGCCGGGCCATGCCCGGCAAGCGCGCAGCGCGGCCTGTTCCGGTCATCGATATCCGAGCCGTGCCCGGTACAATGAGCGCTCTGTTTTTCCTGTTACCGGAGTACTCGCATGACCCGCCAGATCATCAACACTGAAAAGGCCCCGGCCGCCATCGGTCCTTACTCGCAGGCCGTGCGCGCAGGCAACACCGTGTACTTCTCCGGCCAGATCCCGCTGGATCCCGCCACCGGCGACATCGTCGGCGTGGGTGACGTGGAAGCGCAGGCGCGTCGCGCATTCGACAACCTCAAGGCCGTCGCCGAAGAGGCCGGTGGCTCGCTGGACCAGATCGTCCGTCTGGGTCTGTACCTGACCGACCTGGCCGAGTTCGCCAAGGTCAATGCCGTGATGCAGGACTATTTCAAGGCGCCGTTCCCGGCGCGTTCGACCATCGAAGTGTCCGGACTGCCGAAGGGCGCCAACTTCGAAGTCGATGCGGTGATGGTCATCGGCTGAAACCGGCGTGGCACGCAAGGCCGTCGCCACCCCGGCACTGGCGCCCGCCGGTCAGGCTTCGCTGGCGATGCTTGCCGGTGTCGGTCCAGCCGTGGCCGGCAAGCTGCAGGCGCGCGGACTGGGCACGCTGCAGGACCTGTGGCTGCACTTGCCGCTGCGCTACGAGGACCGTACCCGGCTGACCCTGATCGAAGACCTGCGTGCCGGTGTGCCGGCCCAGGTAGAAGGCCGGGTCGCTGCGGTGGAGCGGGGTATGCGCTATCGGCCGATGCTGAAGGTCGCCATCGAAGACGAAGGGCGCGGCACGTTGGTGCTGCGCTTTTTTCATTTCCGCCAGCAGCAGGTCGCGCAGTTCGCGGTCGGCAACCGGCTGCGCTGCTTTGGTACGCCCAAGCCGGGGCAGGTGGGGCTGGAGATCGTGCATCCCAGCTACCAGGTGTTGGGCCGCAACGAAGATCCGGCGCTGGGTGATCGGCTGGATCCGGTGTATCCCACGGTGGAAGGGGTCGGGCCGGCGACGATGCGCAAGCTGATCAGCCAGGCGCTCGATCGCCTGCCCGAAGAGTCCACGCTGGAACTGCTGCCCCTTGGCTGGTTGGAGGGGCTGGGGTTGCCGTCACTGCGCAGTGCACTGCTGACCGTGCATCGCCCACCGCAGGATGCGGACCTGTCCGCGCTCGCCAGCGGCATCCACCCGGCGCAGCGGCGCTTGGCGATGGAAGAGCTGCTGGCGCACCACCTCAGCCTGCGTCGCCAGCGCATCGCACTGCAGGCGCATCACGCCCCCCCGCTGGCCGGCCCCGGCCGGTTGGCCAAGGCGCTGTTGAAGCAGCTGCCGTTCGCCCTTACCGGCGCACAGCAGCGGGTTTTCACCCAGATCCGCGAGGACCTGGCGCGGCCCAGCCCCATGCTGCGGCTGGTGCAGGGCGATGTGGGGTCGGGCAAGACCGTGGTGGCGGCGCTGGCGGCGATGCTGGCGGTGGAGCAGGGCAAACAGGTGGCGCTGGCTGCGCCGACCGAACTGCTGGCCGAGCAGCATCTCAACAACCTGCGTGGTTGGTTGGAGCCGCTGGGCGTGCAGGTCGCCTGGCTGGCCGGCAAAGTGACCGGAAAGGCGCGGGCCAAGGTGCTGGAGCAGGTGGCCAACGGGCAGGCACAGGTGGTGGTGGGAACGCATGCGTTGATGCAGGACGCCGTGGTGTTCCAGGACCTGGCGCTGGCCATTGTCGATGAGCAGCACCGCTTCGGCGTGCATCAACGGCTGGCGCTGCGTGACAAGGGGGCGGGCGGCAACAGCGTGCCGCATCAGCTGGTGATGACGGCCACGCCGATTCCGCGCACCCTGGCGATGTCCGAGTACGCCGATCTGGATGTGTCGGCCATCGACGAACTGCCCCCCGGGCGCACGCCGGTGCAGACCGTGGCGCTCAACGCCGACCGCCGTCCGGAGCTGATCGAACGCATCGCGCTGGCCTGCAGTGAAGGGCGGCAGGTGTATTGGGTGTGCACGCTGATCGAAGAAAGCGAAGAGCTGGACGCCACGCCGGCGCAGGCCACGTTCGAATCGCTGCAGGCGCTGCTGCCGGGCGTACGCGTGGGACTGGTGCACGGGCGGCTGAAGCCGGCGGAGAAGCTGGCCACGATGGTGGCGTTCAAGGCGGGTGCGATCGACCTGTTGGTGGCGACCACCGTGATCGAGGTAGGGGTGGACGTGCCCAACGCGTCGTTGATGGTGATCGAAAATGCCGAGCGGCTTGGTCTGGCGCAGTTGCATCAGCTGCGTGGCCGGGTGGGCCGGGGCTCTGCCGTATCGCGCTGCATGCTGCTGTACCAGATGCCGTTGTCCGCCATGGCGCGTGAGCGCCTGCAGACCATGCGCGAGACCAACGATGGCTTCGTGATCGCCGAAAAGGATCTGGAGCTGCGTGGGCCCGGGGAGCTGCTGGGAACGCGGCAGACCGGACTGGCGGGGTTCCGTATCGCCGACCTGGCGCGCGATGCCGGGTTGCTGCCGGTCGTGCACGAACTGGCCGAACGGCTGCTGCAGGAGCAGCCCGGCTTGGCCGACCGCGTGGTGGACCGCTGGATCGGCACCGCCGTGCGCTACGCGTCCGCGTGATCCGGTGCGTGCGAGCCAAGGGAGGGGCCGGGCGGGAGGGGATTGCAGGGGACGGCAACAGCCGCATCCTGCGGGCCTCGTTTCGCGCCATCCATGGCGCTCAACGCCCCTGCAAGCCCCTCCCGCCCGGCCCTGACACTCTGCGCGCGCGTCCGGCAGGGTGGTAGCGCCGAGCCGTGCTCGGCGAGCGCGAAGCGCGGCCTGCATCAGGCGGTGCGATGGCGGGTAGCATCCGCGTGATCTGGTAGCGCCGAGCCACGCTCGGCGGATGCCGGATGCCGGACGCAGGCCGCGCTGCGCGCTCGCCGACCATGGGTCGGCGCTACCGGAATGGGGCAGCCGCCCGCCCGGCCTCCCCAGAAACCGCATCACCCGACGCTGCGGTTGTATTTGCAGGTGATCGGGTGCGACACTCCGTTGCCGCTCAGAAGACGGCACCGATGACTCACAAGATCCCGCTGTTGATCGACACCGACCCCGGTGTGGATGACGCCCTGGCCCTGCTGATGGCTTTCGCCGATGAGCGCCACGAGGTGGTCGCACTGACCATCGCTGCCGGCAACGTCGGCTTGGACTACACCGTCCGCAACGCCCTCAAGCTGTGTGAAGTCGTCGGCCGGGATGATGTGCCGGTCTTCGCCGGCAGTCCGGATCCGCTGCTGCACCCTTCGGTGGATGCCGCCCATGTCCACGGGCGGGATGGCTACGGGGACGTCGACCTGCCACCCCCGGTCCGCACGGCCGAAGCCGAGCACGCCGCACTGGCCATCCTGCGTCTTTCGCACCACCACCAGGGCGAGCTGATGCTGGTCATGCTGGGGCCGCTGACCAACCTGGCGCTGGCGCTGAAGCTGGACCCGACGCTGCCGACCCGCATCAAGCGCATCGTGGTGATGGGCGGGGCAGTGACCTGCCAGGGCAACATCACCCCGGCTGCCGAGTTCAACATCGCCTTTGATCCAGAGGCGGCGCACGTGGTGTTTGCCGCCTTCCCGCACCTGCTGGTGTCGGATTGGGAAGCGACCGTGGCCCACGGCCTGCCGCTGCCGCAGGCAGAGACCTGGCTGGCCGCGGATTCGGACCGTGCGCGCTTCTACGAGCTGATCTCGCGCAAAACCCGCGCGCTGTCGGAGGACAGCAAGGGCGATCGCTGGTTCACCGCCGACGCCTTGGCGATGGCGTGGGCACTCAACCCGGAGGGCGAACAGCGGGTCGAGTCGCGTCCGGTGAACATCGAGCTGAACGGTGTGTTCAGCCGCGGTGCCACGATCGTCGACTGGAACCGCCAGACGGGCCAGCCGGACAATTGCGACCTGCTGATGGCGTACGACCAGAACCGCTTCGAAGCGTTGGTGCGCCACGCGCTCGGAGCCTGACCGGGCGGCCTGTAGCCCCCGCCATCAGGCAGGTTGCCCCCAGGGGCGGCGGGGCTTATAATGCCGCTCTTGCGTTTCCCTTACCCATATTTACGGTGTGAGCCCATGAAGGCCGATATCCATCCCGAGTACCGCGACGTCGTCTTTCATGACGTCACCTCCGATTTCAAGATCCTGACCCGCTCCACCATGGGCGCCAAGGAAACCACCAAGTGGGAAGACGGCAACGAGTACCCGCTCGTGAAGGTCGAAATCTCTTCTGCTTCGCATCCGTTCTACACGGGCAAGCACAAGGTGATCGACACCTCCGGCCGTATCGACAAGTTCCAGAAGCGTTACGCGCGCTGATACGTCGAGTTCCATGCTTGGGCCAGCGGCCGCGCATTGCGCGGCCGTTTGCTTTCCGGCGTATGGCCCGCCTCACCGTATGGTGCTGGAACGCTGCGTCCGTACAGCCGTGATGCGGTGATATGCCCGTAGGCGGGGGCTACGCCGCGACGATCACTTCATCTACGACTTCCGTCTAACCCCGTGAAAATGCTGCTGTGCGATAATGGCGCCATCCGCGGCAGAGGTCGTGGACGTCATTCACGTGCCTGACCAATGCGCTTGGGCAGGCGCCTTCCCCTTGAAGGAGCGCACACAGTGTCCGATCTTGATCAGGTCACGCTCAACGCCGGCGATAAGTCGGTCGTTCTGCCGGTCATCAAACCCACTCTCGGCAACGACTGCGTCGACATTTCGAAGCTGACCAAGGAAACGGGGTATTTCACCTACGATTCCGGCTTCACTGCCACCGCAAGCTGCAAGTCGGCCATCACGTACATCGATGGCGACAAGGGCGTTCTGCTGTATCGCGGCTATCCGATCGAGCAGCTCTCGGAAAAGTCGAGCTACGTCGAAGTTGCCTACCTGCTGATCAACGGCGAGCGTCCCGACGCCGCCCAGTTGAAAGCATTCAACGAAGAACTGGCTGCTGAAGCCACCGTCGACGCGTCGATCAACACGCTGATCGGCAGCTTCGCCAAGGATGCCCATCCGATGGCGATCCTGACCGCCGCCATCGCGCAGCTGTCGGGTATCTATCACGCGTCGCTGGACCTGGCCGACGCCGAGCAGCGTCGCCAGGCCGCCGTGCGCCTGATCGCCAAGGTGCCGACCCTGTCGGCCCTGATCTACCGCCATGGCAAGGGCCTGCCGGCCAACACGCCGGATACCTCGCTGGATTACGTCAGCCGCTTCCTGAAGCAGACCTTCGAAGCCGCCGACGGCAGCTACGACCTGAACCAGGACGTCGTCAAGGCGCTGGACCTGCTGTTCATCCTGCACGCCGACCACGAACAGAACGCGTCGACGTCGACGGTTCGCCTGGTCGGTTCGACCGGTGCCAACCCGTACGCGTCGGTCGCCGCGGGCGTCACCGCGCTGTGGGGTCCGGCCCACGGCGGTGCCAACGAAGCCGTGCTGAAGATGCTGGAAGAGATCGGTTCGGCCGACAACGTCGAGTCCGCCGTGCTCAAGGCCAAGGACAAGACCTCCGGCTTCCGCCTGATGGGCTTCGGTCACCGCGTGTACAAGAACTTCGACCCGCGCGCCAAGGTCATCGGTGAGATGACGGGCAAGGTGTTGAAGCAGCTGGGCGTGCAGGATCCGCTGCTCGACGTGGCGGTGAAGCTGGAACAGGCAGCGCTGCAGGACGAGTACTTCGTTGCCCGCAAGCTGTACCCGAACGTCGATTTCTACAGCGGCATCATCTACAAGGCGCTGCAGATTCCGACCGAGATGTTCACCGTCATGTTCGCGCTGGGCCGTACCTCCGGCTGGGTCGCGCATTGGCTGGAGCAGCAGGTCGATCCGGAAATGAAGATCGGTCGTCCGCGCCAGGTCTACACCGGTAGCGACGTGCGCGACTACCAGGGCTGATCACACAGCGACCTCGTAGTGAAGAACGCCCCGCACTGCGGGGCTTCTTTTTTCTGGCGCACGGTGGATGACACGCAGGTGGCCGCCTCATCGGCGGTCGTGACGGGGCAGGAAAAGCGTCAGGCAGGCGCCGCCCAAGGCCGAGTCGTGGATATCGACGCGACCGCCGTGGCGCTCGGCGATGGTACGCACCATCGCCAGGCCGAGCCCGAATCCACCTGCCGTTTCGCTCAGGCGGACGTAGGGCGTGAACACGTCCTGGCGATGTGCGGGCGGGATGCCCGGGCCGTCGTCGTCCACACGCAGGTGCAGCCCATCCCGGCGCATCTCCGCGCTGACCCTGACCTCGGTCCGTGCGTGGCGCACTGCGTTGCCCAGCAGGTTGCGCACGGCAAGTTCCAGTGCAATGGCATTGGCGTGTACACCGACGCCGGGTGCGCATGCCCATCGCAGGCGCGGCCCCTTCTGGTTCATGAAGTTGGCTGCGGCCGAGCGCAGCAGGCCGGGCATCTCCACCCAATTCAACTCCACCAGCGGCATGCGGCCAAAGCGGACATATTCCACCCCCGCCGACGTCAGGTCTTCCAGCCATTGCAGGTCGGCCTGCATCTCGCGCAGCAGATCGTGCGCGCCACTGTCGTCCGCTGCACAGGCCTCTTCCACAAGGCTGGCGGTGAAACGCAGGCGTGTGATCGGCGTGCGCAGCTCATGTGCCATGGCCTGTCCCATCAAACGCTGCCCGTCCAGCAGCGTGCGCATCTGCTGCGCCATATCCTGCAGGGCCCGCCCCAGCGGACGAAGCAGGTGGGTGCGCAGCGCAGGTATGGGGTGGTCGAACGCGTTGGCCCGCAGGTGGTGGACGGTGTCGTGCAGCACATGCACGTCATGCCACAGTCGGTGGATCAGGAAGTACAAGGGCAGCGCGATGGCGGCCACCACGGTGGACAACAGGCCCAACAGGTAGAGCACCTCGCTGGCGTGCAGCTCGGACAGGTCCGGCAGCGTGTCGACGAAGCGGACCAGGGTGACGGCCTGGTCGGTAGTGCCCAGGCGCTGGTTGCTGTAGGCGCCGTGCGAGGTCATGATGATTTCGCCCTTCGACAGCGCGCTCCGCTCGCTTTCAGGGACGAGTGCCTGCACCTGATCCAGTGGTCGCAGGTAGATGGGGTAGCCGAATACCGCCTGCAAGGCGTCCATCTCTTTCATCCGGTCGCCCGCATCGTGGCTCAACAGCCGTTGGGCAATCAGGGCGTGGGTCCCCTCCACCTCGTAACGCATCGACTGGTCATGCGTGTCATCGGTCCAACGCTCCCACATCATCGTGCCGGTGAACAGCAGGACCAATTGTGCAGTCACGAAGGCGGCGCAGTAGCGGATATAGAGGGGCAGGCGTCCGCGCAGGCGCGTGGGCGGGGTCATTCCCATGCCGCCGGGCTGAACAGATAGCCTTGGCCGCGTACGGTCTTGATGCGGGTCGGGTCGGGTTCGGTATCACCAAGACGGCGGCGCAAGCGCGAGATGCGCGCATCCATCGAGCGGTCCATGCCGTCAAAGCCGATGCCGCGCAGTCCCTGGAACAACGTCTCACGATCGATGATCCTGCCGGGGTTGCGGGCCAGCAGCACCAGCAGATCGAAGTCGGCCGTGGTCAGACCCACCGGTTGACCACTCAGATGCACATCGCGGCTATCCGGCTCGATACGCAGCTGTCCAAACACCAGCGCAACGTCGTCCTGTGCTGCCGGCACCGATGTCTGCCGACGCAGATGGGCACGCAGGCGCGCCAGCAGCACGCGAGGCTCGATCGGCTTGGTGATGTAGTCATCTGCACCAAGTTCCAGTCCCAGTACCTGCTGAATGTCATCGGCCTGCGCACTGAAGATGCACAGCACGCCGTTGTACTGCGCCCTCACGCGGCGGCATACATCCAGCCCATCCATATCCGGAAGGCCCAGGTCGAGCAGCACCACATCCGGCGGGGCGCACTGGATGCTTGCGATGGCCTGCTCACCACAGTCCACGCGCTGTACATCGAATCCATGCCCCATCAGATAGCGCGTTACAAGCGCGGCGAGGCGGTCGTCATCTTCAACCAGAAGCAAGCGTGACATCGGGATGCTCGTCATCATCAAAGCCTCATGCTGCGGAGCTCTCTGACGATATGGCATGGGCAATAGCGACACGGCACCTGCCGCCGCACCGATGGTTCAGATTCCATTCTCCTACCGGTTGCACGCGGTCACACACGGTCGCAATTGCGTACGCGACCAACACAGTTGCGCTGAGGAAACCGCGAAGCCGGGTCTCCATCATGACGGCTCCAACCAACGCATCAACCAGGAGTCGCAGATGAAGAAGATTCTCTCCCCGATCGCTACTGTCGTTGCACTTTCACTGGCACCCGCCGCCGCATGGGCCGATGTGCAGGACCGTTCCGGTGGCTACGCCGTCGGTGGCCTGGGCAAGACCAAGACCGAGGCGCATGGCAAGAAGATCGACCTCAATCAAGGCAAGCAGAAAGTGGGCACCGGAAAGTTCAACTACACCGTCGGTGGTGGCTACCGCTTCAATGACTACTTTGCAGTTGAAACCAATGTCCATGGTCAGGCCGGCAACAGCAAGAAAAAGTCCTCCCGCAACGGCAGCAAGGACGCCAAGTCGAACGGGGAAGTCGGGTCGCTCAACACCCGCGCCTACACCGTTTCTGGCCTGGTGATCATGCCGGTGGGCGAGCGCGTGGAATTGTTTGGTCGTGCTGGCGTGGGCCGCATGAACACCAGTTTTACCCCGACGGCCGGTAGTGCCATCGGCAAGGCGCGCAGCAGCGGCCTGGCCACGCAGTTCGGTGTCGGTGCCAACTTCCATGTGGGCGAGAACAGCTTCGTGCGCACCGAGTGGACCACGCTTCGGGGTAAAGGCAACGATCAAGTGGCCAAGGCACTAGGTCGCAACAAGCTGGTCTCCTCTGGCGTGATGGTTTCCTACGGCTATAACTTCTGAGCTTGCGGGGCTGCGCCGATGGCGTGGCCCCGCTTTTCCGGCACCTGCCGGTACGGCCCGCACGGAATGGATCATGATGCCCACGCACACACAAGCAGGCCCGGTGCTTCACCCTTCGACGGGCGCTGCCATTGCCGGCGCTTGGGTACTGGATGAGCGCTCGGTGCCGTTGCACGCGCAGGTGGCGCGCATGGCGGCACGACACCGGAGCAACGACCACGATGCAACGTCGTCTGATGGCGCGGGATGCTGGCAGGATGCGTTGCGCGGCATTGCCATGTCCGGGCAGGTGCGTGCGGGCGTCCGTGCATTACGCATCTCACCGTCCGGTCGCTACGTAAGCGTCCTGGATGGCGTGCTGGTCAGTTCCTGCGCGCCAGCCAACGGAGGCAACGGGGAGGAGGCGCAGCAAGGCTGCATGGACGTGTGGGACGCATGGCTGAACGTCCTTGATGCGCGGGGCGTGCAGCGTGCCGTGAACGAGCTGGAGGGGGCATTCGCGATGGCCGTGTATGACCGCGAACGGCACCACGTGACCCTGCTCCGCGATCGCGCAGGCCAGCGTCAGCTGTACTACGCGTTGACCAATGGAATGCTGCTGTTCGCAAGCCAGCCAGGGATGTTGTCCCGCCATCCCGCGTTCGAGCGCCGGGTGGACCGCAACGTGCTTGCGCTGTATCTCCGGCATGGCTACGTGCCTGCGCCCCACTGCATGTTCGCCGGGGTGCTCCAGCTTCGTGCCGGTTGCATGCTGCAATTGGACGCAACCCGCATTCGGCTGGGCGCACGCGGCCACTTGCACGGCGTGGACCAGCGTGCCTACTGGAATGCCGGGCAGGTCTACGAGGCCTCGGCAGCGCGTCGCGACGTGATCGATCCGGCCCATGCAGTCGATGCACTGGATCGTCGGATCCATGCGTCGGTGGCACGCGTTGGCGGAACTCCCGGCTGCGCCGCGTTCCTGTCCGGGGGCGTGGATTCTTCGATGGTGGCTGCGGTCCTGCAGGCGCAGAGCCCCACGCCGGTTACCACGGTGTGCGTCGGATTCGATGACGAAGGACACGATGAGCGCCGTTGGGCCGATGCGGTTGCGCGCGTGCTGGGGGTGAACCACAGCTCGTCCCTGCTGGATGGACAGCGTGCACGCGATCTGGTGCAGCAGCTGCCGCAGGTGTGGTGTGAACCCTTCGCCGATGCGTCGCAGCTGCCCACGCTGGAGGCGTGCCTGCAGCTGGAGCGGGGGCAGACCGTATTGACCGGTGATGGGGGCGATGAACTGTGGTTTGGTCACGGGGCGCACGTGCGGGCCGTGCGCAACGCACGGCTGGCCCAGGCACTGCCCGCCTGCGTGCGGGCATTGGCTCGGCGCAGGCTGCGGGGTGATCCCGAGCAGCCCCGGCTGGGTGGCGCGGCGGCCTTGCTGGCCAACGTGGCCAGCGATGACGTGCGGCATCATTTCCTGCTGCGTACCGTGCGCTGGCGCGACCCGGCGGCGATGGTGAAGGGCGCCGTGCTGCCGCGCACGCTGTACGACGATACCGGCTGCACACTGCGCAATGTGCAGCCTGCCGATCAGGTGCAGTACCTGGACTTCGCCATGGAGTTGAGCAATGGCATCCTGGTCAAGACCCAGCGCGCAGCGGCCAGTACCGGGCTGCAGGTGTATTCGCCGCTGCTTGATCAGCAAACAGTAGAACATGCATGGGCGCTACCGCATGAGCTCAAATTTCGTCATGGCGAACACAAGTGGGTGCTCAAACAGGCGCTGTGCCGCTACCTGCCCACCGAACTTGTGCATCGTCCAAAACGGGGGTTCGGCCCCCCCATCGCCACGTGGCTGGCGGGTCCGCTGAGGCCCTGGGCGGAAGCGCTGCTGTCCCTGCCTGCGCTGCAGGCGCACGGTCTGTTGGATGAGGCACGGGTGAGACGGATCTGGGGTGCGTTCCTGGCCGGCGAACGTCGATGGCATCCGCTGCTGTGGACGGTGCTGATGTTCCAGGCCTGGTACGAGCATCATCTGCGGTCGCATTGATTCCCGGCAGGTAGGGCCTGATCTACACCAGTAGCGATGTGCGCGACTGGCAGAATTCGGTCTTTTTACCGCGTCCAGTCAACCATCATCCTGTTCTGCAGCGTGTTTTTCTGCGCTGCATTACGGCATCTGCAACTTTCCTGCAATCGGTAATTTCCTGTGGTGCTTATCATCTTGCCGCCACCGCAGTACTCGTGGCGCATTTGACTCCAGGCGAACTGCCTGAAACCCCACAGGAGAGAGAACCGCATGAGCATTCATGGAAGCAGGGCGCTGCTTGCCTTGGCCTTGGTGTCCGCTGTTGCAACGGCACAGGCCGCGCAGGCAGATATCAAGGTCTGGGCAGATATCGATACCACACTGGCACTGCGCTCGGCCGATGGCAGTGTGCTGCCGTTGCAGGCGGAGCTGCCGTTCAATCCGGCTACCGGTACGTTGAGCGCCTGGTCGCATCAAGTACGCGTGTTCTCGAATGACATCACCAAGGACGTCGATATACGCGTCAACGGCACGCCCGAGCTGCGTCCTGTGGTTGCCGGAACAGGCGCGAAGGAGATCAAGCTGGCTGTCGAGTTGAATGGCCGGAACCTCGAGACCGATCGTAACTTCACTGCATCGGAGCTGTTCGATGGCGCGCTCCCCGGCGCATCCGTATCCATGCCGCTGCGCATCGGGCAGGAAGGGAGTGCACCCATCACTGCGGCGGGTCTGTACGAAGGCGTGGTGAGCATCGTGCTGACCCAGCTGACGGTCGCACCTTGACCCTTTCACGGCCGGCCCTGATCAGGGCCGGCCTCTTCAGGTAAGCATCGTGACCAGCTCCGTACCGGCCCTTGCCCGGTTGGCGACTGCACTCGCCCTGGCCTCGGGCAGCCCGCCGGCGGGCGCAGGCAGCATCCCCCCCGGTTTCGAAGATATCGCGGAAAGCCGCACCGAGCCGCTCGATGTCCGCCTGTATGGGCGCTCGGCCGGACCGTCGCCCGTGCACATCACTCTGGACACCGTCCAGCTGGAAGCACCGGAGGAGGTTCTGCAGGCACTGGGGTTGTCGATCGAAGCGCAGCAGAGCCTGCGCGCGGCACTGTCTCTGGCCCTGCCACGCAACAGCCACTTGGCCTGCCTTCATGGCGTACCTGCTCCCGGTTGCGGCTACCTGCCGCCGCCGGAAGACCGCACGTCGGTGCGCGCGCTGTACAACGAAAATGAAGGGACGGTGGATCTGTTCGTGTTACCGCACTGGCTTGCCACCGAGCCTGCCCACGAACGCCACCACAAAGTCAGCAGCAACGCGGAAAACGCGTTTCTGCACCAGCAGATGTTCAACCTCAGTGGCGGCCGCCGATACCGCGCTTTCACCGGCCAAGGCGCCGGTGTGCTTGGCCTGTTCGACCACGGCCACCTGTCGGCCTCGTGGAACGCCAGCCAACAGGTGTATCGCGATCGCAGCGCGCGCGAGGTGCAATTCGACAATGCGTACTACCGCCACGACCTTGGTGCACGCCATTACATTCAGGGCGGGCGCATGGATCGCCGCAATCTGTCCAGTCCGCTGGGCGGCACCTTCAGCTTCAGCATGCTGCCGCTCGATCGTTTCCAGGGGCTGCGGGTGGGTACCACAGAGGCCTATGTGGACGCGCAGACCGTCATCCAGGCGGCACCGCTGACCGTGCTGCTGGCGCGCGACGCACGCGTGGATGCCTTCGACGGCGACCGCCTGCTGCAGAGCTTCTATCTACAAGGCGGCATCAATGAGTTGGATACGCGCAATTTTCCGTTCGGCATCTATAACGTGAGCCTGCGCATCTACGAAGATGGCGTGCTGGTACGCACCGAGGACGCGCCGTTCGACAAGGGTGGCGGCGTTGTCGATGAGGACCTGCAATGGTTCGTGCAGGGCGGGCGCCGCAACGAGCGTTACAGCGACCCGTTCGCTGACCAACGGGTGATGATGGCAGGCCTGCGCGTGCCGATCGGCCGCGCCAGCGCGCTCAATGCCGGTGCGATGCAGCTGGGAGGATCGGCCTTCGGCGAGCTGCGCCTGGAATGGCGCCACACCTCGGTTACGCAGGAACTGCGTGGTGTGTTCAGTGCCATGCAGGGCAGCGATGGCAGCCGGGGCCAGCAACACCAGTTTTCTTTCCGCCGTCGTGCTTCGTGGAATCTCCATCAGCAGCGCATGCGCAGCGTCACCTGCCACTCCCCACGCGCCGCACTGGATCGGCTGGGATGTGCCGATGCACTCAGCGCCTCGGTCGCAATGCCAGTGGCCGGCGGTAGCGCTTACCTGGCCTTTACCCGGCGCCAGACCTGGCGGCCGGGCCGCGACCAGGTCGGTATCATCGATGATCCGTTACAGCCTTTGCTGCCGCCGTTGCCGCCCGATACGTTCGGCGGGGTGCAACTGAGCCGCAGCTGGCAGGGCAGCTTCAGCCGCAGTGACTATTGGAAGGCCTTCACCGTATCCAGTCGGTTCGGTGTTTGGCGTCAGCACACCGACGGTGATCTGCGCGGCCAGCGCGACCACGGTGTGTATCTCAATCTCAGCCTGAGTCGGCTGCAGCGTGGCGACCAACGCAGCGTGCAGACCCGTCATGGGCTGGACCTGCGTCAACCTGCGCACGCCAGACCGGATGCCAGCTACAGCATCAGCCGCGACCTGCGGCAGATCTACGATGCCCATCAACGTGATCTCAGCGTACAGCTGCGTGCAGACAACAGCAGCCGCTACAGCGCATCGCTTGGCGCGCAGTTCCAGAATGACATGGGCCAGAGCGGTGGGGTGCTGACACGTCATCAGCAGGGCGGTCGCAACGAACTGACCTACAGCGCCACGCACAGTTCCAGCTTCGCCATTGGCTCACGCGGACTGTACTGGAGCGGGATGTATGGCGCTGACGCCGGTCTGGCCGTTGCAGTGGACGACAGCCATGATCTGCCGCTGACCGGGCTGGCCGCCGAGCTCCAGGTCAGTGGGCTGCAGCGGCAACGATTGCGGCTGGGTGAGCGCAGATTGCTGTCGCTGGCCAGCTATCAGCAGCACCGTGCCGAGGTCCAGGACGCGAGCGCATGGGACGTGCCGGCCAGCGTCCGTGTCACGGGCGGCGGTGCACAGTCGTTCTTCCTTGCGCCCGGCCGCCTGCTGCACATGCCGATCCCGCTGGAGATCACCTATACCTTCATCGGCAATGCGCAGGACATCGCCGGCAACCCGGTGCACGGTGCGCGCATCTTGAATGCGCCGGTGCCGGGAACGGGCAGCAACGGTGACTTCGTGGCTGATTTTGCAAAGCGCGAAACGGTCCTGTATCTGCTGCAGACCCACCAGGTGCTGCAGTGTCCTCTGCAGGTACGTGAGCGGCGCAGTGTGGTGCTGCTGGTGGGCGCTGTGCAATGCGTCCCCATCACCGTTTCGCAGCTGCCGGCCGCTGTCCGCAGCCAGGCACGGGTCAACCGCCTGCTGCGCGAGCAGTCGCTGATCGTGGAGACCGCACAGGCCGCTGCGGCGGGGATTGACCGATGAGCGTCTGGCCAAGGTGCATCGTCCTGCTGGCAGCGGCCGCCCTCAGCCTGGCTGAGGCGCATGCGCAGAGTCGTCCAGAACAGGTAGAGCCTGGAAATTTCGGGCCGGTACTGATCGGCCGTGGATGGGACCGTTCCACGCCGCCAGCCAGTATCGAGGTACTGCCACTCAAGGTAGCCGGCCACCGCTGGGACGGAACCGGCGGATATGGGGCACTGTTCTTCACCTGCAGGTCCCGCTCCGACGCGGCCTATGGCCGGTGCGCCACCGAAGATACCGGCGATGACGCTGCAGGAACGGGCAGCCGTGTGGCCGTTCGATTCACCGAGCGGCGGAGTGGGACGCGGGTCGAGATCGACGTTGTGGGCGCTTTGCGCCGGATAGACGCCAGCGACCGATGCCACTCCAGCTACTGGTCGCAGCAGCCCCGTCCGCTGTCGACCTCCAAAAGCAGTCTCTGTGTGGGGAGCGGTCCGGTCGGCACCGGTGTCGAGCTGGAGATTCAAGCTGATCAGTTGCAACGGCTCGTGGCGGGCAAGTGGAGCGCGACGCTGGAGCTTGCACTCAATACGCCCGCGCAGCATGCCCTCGCCGTCTATACCTTCATGTTCGATTTTACGATTACCGACCGCGACGCGGTGGCCATCTACTTTCCCGAGTTCGACCGCACCCGTCCCAGCGTGGGGCTGAATCTGCGTTATGACCCGATAACAGACCAGTTGGAAGGGCGCAGCAGGCTGGACATGTGCCTCTACGACGGGCTGGGCTCGCTCAGCGACTACCTGGACATCACCGTGCGCGATACCGGTACGCAGCCACCGCCTGACGGCCATTTCTCGGTCTGGCACCAGGACGGTGGCCACAGCGTGCGCGATCGCCTGGATTACACCGTGACCCTGGACCACGCCGGTGCAGGCCTGGTCCTGCGCAACGGCGTGACCCAGCAGCTGTCCGGCATCGATGTCGCGCGGTTGCGGCTGGTTCTGCTGCCGGGCATGAACCAGCCGGTCTACTGCGTGCCCACGCCGCTCACGTTCAATACGCCGTCCTTCCTCGTGACGGAAAAGCTGCCCGGTTTCTACAGCGGTGGGTTGAAGGTCGAAATGACCGTGCCCGCCTCGAATCCATGAACCAGGGGAACCCTCGATGAAAAGAAGTCGTTACGCCGTCCTGCAGATCCTGTTGCTGCTGCCCACACTGCCCGCGCACGCGAACTTGACCGTGCATCCGATGCGGACCTCGGTAGACAGCAAACGCGGCGCGCAGATCCGCGTCTATTCGCAGTCCCCGCAGCCCCAGTATGTGCAGGCGTCGTTGCGCCGGATCATCGATCCCGCCGGGACAGGCGAGCATGAAGTGGACGTTGCATTGGATGCAGCGGCCATCGTGGCGACGCCCGGCAAGTTCGCTTTGGCAGGCGGAGGCAACCGGCTGATCCGCTTGATTCCGCTGCAGCCCGTCAGCCACGAAACTGCTTACCGGGTGTACTTCGAAGGCGTCAGTGCGCCGGAAGAAAATGCGATGGATCTGCCTGGAAACCCACAGGCCAAGGTCGGCGTCAGTCTGGTGTGGGGGGCGCTGGTGAATGTGCTGCCCACCAACGGTCGCGTCGAGGTGGAGCTTCATGGCAGGCAACTGGCCAATACCGGCACGCTACGGCTGGGCATCACCAGCATTGCCGATTGCGAGCAGACCCGCTGCGTGGCCCACGACGTGTCCCGCAGCCTCTATCCAGGCAGCAGCCTTGAACTGCCCTTCGTCCCGACGCCCGGACATCAGCTCCAGCTGCGCTACCGCCTTAGTCGCGATGGGTATCGCGAACACACCACCACGCTTTCGCCCTGACCCCCACCTGTGGGACGTCCCGCGTGGCGGGAGTGTCTCTCTTTTTTTCTCGAGAAATTTCAATGAAGAACGTACCGGCAACTCGCAGACATGCCGCACTGTCTCGGCGCCGCATCACGGTGGTGCTGTTGCTGACGGCAGGCCTGTCACCGCATGCGGGCGCCTACGCAATGAGCGAGCCACCGTTGGACTGGTGGCAGCAGCAGACGTTGACTGCTTTCATTCCCGGGACGGGGGGAGGCAGCCCGTTCGCGCGGTCAGGTGAAGCGGCGGCAGAGTGGGAAGCCGTGTGCAGGACAGCGGACGGGGTTCACCGCAGGGCATCCGCTGTCGCCGCCGATCTGCCCGTACCACGAGCCGCAAGTGAAGCGGTCGAAGTGGGGGGCAATGCGACTGCCTTGAACAGGGCCGTGGCGGTAGGATTCCGCACCTTTGCCCTCACCGATGCCACCGCAGTGGGCAGGGGTGCCAGGGCGGACGTCGAAGGGGTTGCCATTGGCAGCAGCGCCGAGGCGGGCAACTACAGTGTGGCGATGGGGTACGGGGCGAAGGCCTCCGCTGAGTTCAATGTGGCCATCGGCCATGGGGCAAGGGCAGCGGAATCAAGGGCGACGGCCGTAGGCCGCGACGCCATGGCGACCGCGCTGGGGAGCATCGCACTGGGCAATGCCTCCAGGGCCAGCGTACGCAATGCAATTGCACTGGGCAGTGGCGCCCTCTCGGAGCACGAAGACGCTATCGTGCTGGGCGCTGACTCACGATCCAGTGGCAGCCATCAAGTATCGGTGGGCACCAACGAAAACCAGCGCCGCATCGTCCATGTTGCCGACGGCGAGGTGAAACAGGGCAGTACGGAGGTCGTGACGGGCAATCAGTTGTTCCGTACCGAGCAGCGTGTCGATGAAGCCAGGCATGAGGCGCTGATGGCCTCGCGCCACGCCGAGGTTGCGCGCCGCGACGCTGGCATGGCGCTGGAAAAGGCGGACCATGTAGGCGGTCTGATAGGCGACAGCACACCTGCCGGCGCGGTGTATCTTGGCCGCGGCAACAGCGGCACGCTGCTGGATATCGCCAACGGCAGCGGCGCACGCAGGACCATCCAGAATGTGGCCGATGGTGCACTGAGTGAACGCAGTACGGACGCGGTGACCGGGCAGCAGCTGTACCGCACCAACCGGGAACTCAGCACACAAGGCGGCTACGTGGCCGAACACCGTGTCCAACTGGAGCAGCTGCGCACCGACTTCGCGGGGTTCGATCGTGATCTGGGGGGCATGGTCCGGTTCAACGAGGATATGAGCGTGGTCGACGTGGGGGGCGCGCGCATCACGGGAGTGCGTGATGGGGATGCCAGCTCTGCACGAAGCACCGACGCGATCAATGGCGCGCAGCTGTTTGCTACCAACCAGCGCATAGATGCATTGGCGACGAATGACCGCTTTCTCGCTATCGGCGTGCGCGGTGAGGAAAGGCCGGCCGAGGCGGGTCAGTACGGACTTGCACTGGGCAAAAGTGCCGTCGCATCGCTCGGCGGCGACGTGGAAGGTGCGGTAGCGATCGGCTACGGCGCTGAAGCGCTGGCCACCAACGCGGTTGCACTGGGCAGGGGGTCTTACGTCGTGGCCGGAGCAACGGACGGGTTTGCGCTGGGTACGCGGTCATCGGTGGCAGGCGAGGGCGGTATCGCCATCGGGATGAGCAGCCAGGTCGACGCCGGCGCCACCAACAGCGTTGCCATCGGCCGGTATTCGCGCGCTGACAGTGACCTGACGGTTGCCTTCGGCAACGACGCAGTGCGGCGTCGGCTGGTCAGCGTGGCACGCGGCAGGGGCGAACATGATGCCGCTACGATCGGGCAGCTCGATGACGCGCTGGCGGCGCTGGGAGGCGGGGCACGAATGAACGGAGGCAACGTGGTGGCCCCGGCCTACACGGTGCAGGGAAACGAGCACCGCACAGTAGGTGAGGCATTGCGCGCACTCGATGGCGCGGTGGTCAATGGCAGCTCGCGGCTGGGCGGGGTGGAAGCTCAGCTGCAAGCGGTCTTTCAGCAATCACCCGCCCTGCGCAGTGACGGACAGCTTCAGCTGCAGTTGGCCGGTGCCAATGGGATGGTGCTCGGCAATATCGCTGACGGACGGGTTGCGGCCGGTAGCCGCGACGCGGTCAACGGCGGGCAGCTGCACGCGGTCCGGCAGCAGCTTGATGGGCGCATCGACGGCCTGCAACAGCGCATGGCGGTGGACTCGCTGCAAGCGCGTACGGACCCTTCCGACGCCGCTGAGCCATCGGCAGCCGCCGCAACGGCCAATGAGCAGGCGCGCGATGGCGCCCAGAGCGAACCGCCTGCGGAGGTGGGTCGCCCTGATACTGCCGCAGCCGCGGAAGCAGGCCCGAAACCGACCCCGCCGGCGCAGCACCGCTCAGCCGCGTCATCGCCGCCGGTGGATGCACGCCAGCTGGAGCAACTGCAGGAGCGAGTCAACGCCTATACCGATCGCGCCGTCGCCGGTGTCGAGCAGCGCATGCAGAGGATGGACCGGCGCCTCAACCGCATGGTGGCGATGAGCAGTGCGCAGAGCGCGATGGCGATGAACACGGCGGGCCTGCAGACCTACAACCGTCTCGGCGCAGGCATCGGCCATGCCGATGGCGAGTCGGCCTTGGCGGTGGGCTATCAGCGCGTGTTGAACGAGCGGGGTTCGTCCACGCTCAGCCTGCATGGTGCCTTCACCCAGAGCGGCGAAAGAGGAGTAGGGCTGGGGGTGGGCGTAGGCTGGTGAAGCCCCCCATGATCGGGCCGCACTACGGGGAAGCTGCGTCACCTATAAGCTGACGCAGCTGGGACAGCGATGCGCGACGCATCGGCTTGTCATCCACGGGTGAAAGCGCGGCTTGGCGCAGCGCATCGTAGGGCAGCACGACCAGCTCGAAGGTCAGCGCTTCGGCCTCGAACAGCCAGGCCGGTGCGTCCAGGCTGCGGTGGCGATCAAGCCGCAGTCGTCGTACCCGCACGTCGGCCGGGATGCCATGCTCGTCGAGGAAGCGCTGCACCGCGTCGGCATCATCGTCGAACAACTGCAGCTGCACAGGGCTGTTGCCATCGGCCGTGCCCTCCAGCACCGGCCCGACCAGCCGCGGTGAGAACGCCTGCAGGAATTCCATCGCGCGCAGCGCAGCGTGCCGACGCAGCTGCAGCTGGCGGCCATGGTCGGGGCCGGCAAACAGCCGCTGATGTTCGCGCAGGGCCGCTTCGATCTCGATGTTGCGCGGCAGGCTGGCATCATCGTGGATGCCCAGCTGGTGGGCGGCTTTCATCTTGGCTTGGTGATAATCGCCGATCCCGCTCTCTGCCATCAGGCGGGCGGCTTCGTGGGCGAGCCGATGACGTCGCTCGCGGCTTTGCGTGGCGGTATGCGGGCGTGCGCGGTGCATCGCTGTTCCCCTGTGGGACCTGGGGCCAGCGTACACCGGCAACGTGACCGGCGCGTAGAGCACTGGCCCGCTCGGCAGCGCCGAGCCACGCTCGGCGGATTCCATCACCGCGCGGGGCACGCGCCGAGCATCGCTCGGCGCTACGCAACGCATCGGCGCGTGACGTCAGGCCCTCAGAAGATATCGAATGCGGCGGCGTCGGCCTGCGGGGCATTGAGGTTCAGGTCGTAGTCCTGCAGGCGATCCATGTCTTCGACCTTCACCCACTCGGTCGCTCCGTTGAGGCTGGCCTGGACCATCCCCGTCGGCGGTTCGTTCTGGGCGATGGGCGTGTCTTTCAACGCCGTGCGCATGTATTCGATCCAGATCGGAAGCGCCGCGCGTCCGCCGTACTCGCGGTAACCGAGTGAACGGAAGTCATCGCGACCCACCCACACCGTCGTGGCATACGGGCCACCGAAGCCGGAGAACCAGGCGTCGCGATGGTCGTTGGTCGAGCCCGTCTTGCCGCCTACGTCTTCGCGACCGAGCACCTTCGCGGCGGTGCCGGTACCGCGCTGGACCACGTCGCGCATCATCGATACCAACTGGTATGCCGTGCGGGCGTCGATCGCGCGCGGCGCCGTGCGTGCGTCCGGATTGACCGGGGCCGGTGCTTCCACGGCAGCGGGCGCTGTGTCGGTACCGGCTGCCACCGGTGCCGCAGCGGCGCCGAAGTTGAACCCGTCCACGACCTGGCTGGCGGGCTGGCCGTTGCTGGTGCCCGTACACTCGCGGCAGGCCATCGCCGGGTTCTCCTTGAACACCTCCACGCCGTCGCGGTCGGTGACGCGGTCGATCAGCCACGTGTCCACGCGCGAGCCGCCGTTGGCGAACACCGCATAACCGCGGGCAACCGACAGCGGGGTCAGCGATGCAGTGCCGAGCGACATCGACAGATTGGGCGGCAGCTCTGCCTCGGCGAAGCCGAACTGGCTGATGTATTTGCGGGCGTAGTCCACGCCCATGCCGTCCAGCAGGCGCACCGAGACCAGGTTGCGCGACTGCACCAGCGCTTCGCGCAGGCGCATCGGGCCGCGGAAGCCGCCACCGTCGTTCTGCGGCGACCAGGTCTTGCCGCGGCGGTCGCGGAACACCACCGGCGCATCGAGCACGATCGACGCCGGGTTGTAGCCCTTGTCGAATGCCGCCGCGTAGATGAAGGGCTTGAAGCTGGAGCCCGGCTGGCGGCGTGCCTGGGTGGCGCGGTTGAACTTGTTGCCGGAGAAGCTGAAGCCGCCGACCAGGGCTTTCAGCGCCCCGCTGTTGGCATCCACCGACACCAGTGCGGACTGGCCGCGCGGGATCTGGTCGAGCAGCCACTGGCCTTCTTTCTCGCCCACGCGCACGCGCACGATGTCGCCGCGCTTCACCAGCTTGGCGGGGGTCTTGTTGGTCCAGCGCGCCGCACCGGCGGGCAGGGTGACCTCGGTGCGGTTGGCCAGCAGCGCCGTGGCACTGCCATCGGCGGCCGTTGCGGTGATGAGCGCCGGCAGCAGCCCGGCCTGGGCGCTGATGCCGGACAGGTGCGCTGCCAGGCTGGCGGCATCGTCAGCGGCGCCCAGCTCCACCTGCTTTTCCACGCCGTGCCAGCCGTGGCGGTGGTCATAGGCCAGCAGGCCATCGCGCACCGACAGGTTGGCAGCGGTCTGCAGTTCGGCGTTGATGGTGGTGGTCACGTGGTAGCCCTTGTTGACCACGTCCCCGCCGAAGCGGGCGATCATTTCCTGGCGTACCAGCTCGGCCACGTAAGGCGCATCGACCTGCACCGGCGGCTCATGTGCCGTGGCATGCATCGGCACGGCCTTGGCCGCATCGGCCTCGGCCTGGGTGATGAAGCGCAGGTCGGCCATGCGCTGCAGCACATAGTTGTCGCGGCGCTGCTGCGCGCGCTCCGGGTTGGAGAGCGGGTTGCCCGACGAGGGGAACTTCGGGATGCCGGCCAGTGACGCCATCTCGTCCAGGTCCAGCTGGTCCAGCGACTTGCCGTAGTAGAACTGGCCTGCCGCCGCCACGCCGTAGGCCCGGTTGCCGAAGAAACTCTTGTTCAGGTACAGCTCGAAAATCTCGTCCTTGCTGAGCTCGGACTCGATCTTCCGTGCCAGCAGGATCTCGGCCAGCTTGCGCGTGTAGCTGTATTCGGAGCTCAGGAAGAACTGCCGCGCGACCTGCTGGGTGATCGTCGAGCCGCCCGGGACGCGGCGATCGCTGGTGGTCGCCAACAGCCAGACCGCGCGCGCGATGCCCTTGTAGTCCACGCCGCCATGCTCGTAGAAGCGGGCATCTTCGGTCGCCAGGAACGCCTGCTTCAGGCGCTCGGGCACGTCCTTCATGGTGATCGGCGTGCGCCGGGTCTCCCCGAACACGGCCATCAGCTTGCCGTCGGCGGCGTACACATACATGGGCTCCTGCATTTCCACGTCGCGCAGGGTCTGCACGTCCGGAAGCTTGGAGGAAACAACGTAATAGAGGCCGCCAGCAGCGGCCGCCCCGATCAGCGCCAGGATCAGCGAAACGACCAGGATCCAGCGCAGCCAGCGGCGAAGGCGTGTCATCGGTGACAGATTCCGATTGCAGAATTCATGGCCGCAGAGTATAGATTACACAAGGGGCTGGCTGGGGTCGGTCCTGGGGAGTGCAAGGGGAAGCCGCGCCGTTGTGTGACGTTCTGTGAAGACGACTTCACGGCGCGTGGTTGCCATTTGCAAAAAAAACGTTATTAATGCGCGGGCGCAGCTGATGCGTCCAAGTGCCCGTCGGCAGGGGAGAAACCGTGGGGCTCATCCCAAAAAGCCAGTCGCCGCTCATAGGCGTCGACATCAGTTCAACGGCAGTGAAACTGTTGCAGCTCTCTCGTAGCGGCAATCGTTTCCGCGTGGAACACTATGCTGTGGAACCACTTCCGCCGAATGCGGTGGTGGAAAAGAACATCGTGGAAGTCGAAGCGGTAGGCGAGGCGATCCGTCGCGCCGTCAACCGTTCGGGTAGCAAGGCCAAGCACGCAGCGGCCGCCGTGGCGGGCTCTGCGGTGATCACCAAGGTGATCCCGATGCCGGCCGATCTGGACGAGAGCGAGATGGAGGCCCAGATCGAACTGGAAGCCGTCAACTACATCCCGTACCCGATCGAAGAAGTGAACCTGGACTTCGAGGTGCTCGGGACGATCCCGAACAACCCGGAGATGGTCCAGGTGCTGCTGGCTGCCTCGCGTTCGGAGAACGTGGAACTGCGCCAGTCGGCGCTGGAACTGGGCGGACTGATGGCCAAGGTCATGGACGTGGAGGCCTTCGCGGTCGAAAACGCCTTTGCCCTGGTCGCCAGCGAGCTGCCGGTATCCAGTGACGGCGTGGTCGCGCTGGTCGACATCGGCGCCACCATGACCACGCTGAACGTGTTGCGTGGGGGACGCAGCCTGTACAGCCGTGAGCAGGTGTTCGGTGGCAAGCAGCTGACCGACGAGATCATGCGCCGTTTCGGCCTGAGCTATGAGGAAGCCGGCCTGGCCAAGCGTCAGGGCGGGCTGCCGGAAAGCTACGAAATGGAAGTGCTGGAACCGTTCAAGGAAGCCACTGTCCAGCAGATCAGCCGTCTGCTGCAGTTCTTCTACGCGGGCAGCGAGTTCAATCGCGTCGATCACATCGTGCTGGCCGGCGGCTGTGCCGCGCTGACCGGCCTGCCTGACCTGGTGGAAGAGCAGCTGGGCGTGCCGACCGTGGTGGCCAATCCCTTGGCGCAGATGACGCTGGGCCCGAAGGTGCAGGCGCATGCGCTTGCCCTGGATGCGCCGGCGCTGATGATCGCCACCGGCCTGGCGATGAGGAGCTTCGACTGATGGCACGGATCAATCTGTTGCCGTGGCGCGCCGAGCGGCGCAAGCAACGCCAGCGTGAGTTCTACGCAATGTTGGGCATGGCTGCGATCGGCGGCCTGCTGTTGTCGCTGATGGTGTGGTTCTACTACGACCGTCAGGTCAGCGGCCAGGAAGAACGCAATACCTTCCTGCAGGCTGAGATCGACAAGGTGAAGCTGCAGAACACCGAGATCGATCGCCTTGATTCGCAGAAGGAACGCCTGCTGGCGCGCAAGACGGTCATCGAGGAACTGCAGTCCAAGCGGTCGCAGATGGTCCATCTGTTCGACGCGCTGGTACGCACCATCCCCGATGGCGTCGTGCTGACCGCATTGAAGCAGGAAGGCGACGTGCTGACCCTGGAGGGGCGGACACAGTCCAATGCCCGCGTGTCGGCGTACATGCGCAACCTGGAAACGTCCGGCTGGATGACCAATCCGGAGCTGGCGATCATCGAAGCGCGTGATCCGGAGAAGGAAAAGGAGGGCAACAAGGCCCTCGCGCTTGCCGACATCAGCGCGCTTCCTTATGTGTTCGTGGTGAAGGTGAAGCTGCCGGCACAGAGCGAAGAAACCACGCTCAATCCGGATGGCTCGGTGGCGGATCCGACGGCGCCCGCGCCGGTCGATCCGGCTGCGCTGGCACCGCTGGCACCGGCTGATGCAGCCGCTCCGGCCGCTCCGGCCGCCGGCCCTGCACCCGCTACCGCACCGCCGGCGCCTGCAGGCAGCCGCCTGACCCCGGCCGCCCCGCAGACACCGCCGGCCAGCGGCCAGGAGCGCTCGCAATGAGCCAGAAGAAAATCAACCTCAACGAGTTGGACTTCAACGACATCGGCAACTGGCCGCAGCAGGCGAAAATCGTCTTCTGCGTGCTGATCGCTCTGGTGATCATGGCCGTGTCCTGGTTCGCCCTGATCAGCGGCAAGCGCGATGAGCTGGCGTCGCTGGAAGTGCGCGAGACCGAGCTGCGTGCCGAGTTCGAAAAGGAACAGGGGCGCGCGGTCAACCTGGAGCCGCTGAAGCAGCAGCTCGGTCAGATGGAGCAGGTGCTGCAGCAGATGCTGCGCCAGTTGCCCAGCAAGACCGAAATGCCGGACCTGATCATCGACGTTTCGCAGACCGCGCTGTCCAGTGGCCTGGTCAACGAACTGTTCGAGCCGGAGTCCGAAGAGGTGCGTGAGTTCTACGCCGAGAAGCCGATCAAGCTGCGCATGGTGGGCAGTTACCACCAGTTCGGTGCGTTCGTCAGTGGCGTGGCCTCGCTGCCGCGCGTGGTCATCCTGACCATGCACGACATCAACCTCAAGCCGAAGGATCCCAAGACCGGCATCAATCCGGCCTCGATCCGCGCCGGCGCGCTGGAGCTGTCCGGTACGGTCAAGACCTATCGTTACCTCGACGAGGCGGAGATGGAGCAGCAGGAGAAGGAGGCCGCCGCCAAGACAGCCGCCGCCAACGGGGGTGCGCAATGACCCGTTCCTGGATGCTGCGTGGAATCGGCTTGATGATGCTGGTGCTGTTGGCCGGTTGCGGTCGCGGCATCAGCAGCACGCCGGGCGATGCGCCGAACCTGGAGAAGTGGGTGGCCGACGTGCGTGCACGTCCGGCGCCGCCCCTCGAGCCGTTGCCGGTGATGCAGCAGTTCGAAACGTTTGAATACTCGGCACAGGGCATGCGGGATCCGTTCACCGATGCCTGGGCCAACCCGCAGGGGGGCAGTGGCCTGCGTCCGGACCCGAACCGTCGGAAAGAGCCGCTCGAGGCCTTCCCGCTGGACAGTCTGGACATGGTCGGCACCCTCGGCACCGGTCCGGGCACCGTCGCGGTGGTGATGGCGCCGGACAAGGTCAGCTACCGGGTGCGGCCGGGCGTGTACATGGGGCAGAGCGATGGCCGGGTAACCGGGGTCTTCGAGGACCGCATCGAACTGATTGAGCTGGTGCCGGATGGCGCGGGCGGGTGGCTGGAACGGCCGGCCGCGCTCTCGCTTGAAGATCAATGATCGTTTACTGGGGATAGCACGATGACCTTTCACAATGCCAAGGGGCTGCGTCCGATCCGGCGCCCAACCTTGAACCGCATCGGCGCGCTGGGAGTCGCGTTGATGCTGGCCTGCGGCCACGCGACCGCGGCTGCGCCCAACGGCGCGCCCGCCGCCAGCGCCGCAACGCCCGTTGCCGCGCCGGCTTCCCTGTCGGTCGCCAAGATCGACTTCAAGCGTGGCGCTGACGGCGCAGGCCGGCTGATCCTGCAGTTCGATGGCCAGGGCGCCAACCCGGACCTGCGCAGCCAAGGCAACAGCGTGGTCATCGACGTCGGCAATGCCAGCCTGCCCGCGCAGCTGCAGAAGCCGCTTGATGTCACCGATTTCGCCACGCCGGTGCAGCGCATCGACGCCAAGCCGTATGGCGGTGGTACGCAGCTCGTGCTCAGCACGAACACCGCGTTCGAGTCGCTGGCCTACCAGAGCGGCAACGAATACGTGGTGGAGATCACCCCGAAGCAGGGTCTTGCGGCCACCGGTGCGGTCACCACCAGCAGCATCAACCAGGCTGCGGCAGCCGTTGCGCAGCGCGGTTACAGCGGTCGCCCGGTGACGTTCAATTTCCAGGACGTGCCGGTTCGCACGGTGCTGCAGCTGATCGCTGAAGAGTCCAACCTGAACGTGGTGGCGTCCGACAGCGTGCAGGGCAATGTGACTCTGCGCCTGGTCAACGTGCCGTGGGACCAGGCGCTGGACATCGTGTTGCGGGCCAAGGGCCTGGACAAGCGTCGCGATGGCAGCGTGATCTGGGTCGGCCCGCAGCAGGAGCTGGCGAAGTTCGAGCAGGAAAAAGAAGACGCCCGCATCGCGATCGAGAATCGTGAGGACCTGATCACCGATTACGTGCAGATCAATTACCACAGCGCCTCGGCAATCTTCAAAGCGCTGACCGAAGCCCGTGGCATCGGCGGTTCGTCGGGCGGCGGTGGCGGTGGCGGTGGTGGTGGCGCACAGCAGGAAGACAGCGGCTTCCTGACCTCGCGTGGCCGCATCGTGGCTGACGAACGCACCAACATGCTGATGATCAGCGACATTCCGAAGAAGGTCGCGCGCATGCGTGAACTGATCGGCGTGATTGATCGTCCGGTCGACCAGGTGCTGATCGAAAGCCGCATCGTGATCGCTACCGACACCTTTGCCCGCGAGCTGGGTGCGAAGTTCGGTGTCAGTGGTAACCGCGACAACGTGTACTTCGGTGGCAACATCGATGACAACTACGACAACATCACGGACCGCTCGGCGCAGAATACGGCCTATCAGCGGGCAGTGAACGAGTGGATCGCGGGTGGTCAGACGGGAGCGGCTCCGGTTCGCGAAGGACCTTCGCTCACCCGGCGGCCGATGTTCAACCTGCCGGTGGCGGCGGCGAGCAACCCGGGCACGCTGGCGCTGTCGATCCTCAATGCGGGTTATCTGCTGGACGTCGAGCTGTCGGCGATGCAGGCAGAATCGCGCGGCGAGGTGATCTCCAACCCGCGCGTGGTGACCACCAACCAGCGCGAAGCGCTGATCAAGCAGGGTAAGGAAATCGGCTACGTCACCATCAGCGGTGGCGGTGCCGGTGGTGCAGCCCAGGCCAACGTGCAGTTCAAGGAAGTGGTGCTGGAGCTGCGGGTCACCCCGACCATCACCAACGACAACCGTGTGTTCCTGAACATGGTGGTCAAGAAGGACGAAGTCGACCGCTTCATTGAATTGACGGGCTATGGCACGGTGCCGTCGATCAACCGTCGCGAAGTCAACACGGCGGTGCTGGTGGATGATGGCCAGACCGTGGTCATCGGTGGTGTGTACGAGTTCACCGACCGCAGCAGCATCAGCAAGGTGCCGTTCCTGGGCGACGTGCCGTTCCTCGGCAACCTGTTCAAGCAGCGTGGCCGCAACAAGGACAAGGCCGAACTGCTGGTCTTCGTCACCCCGAAGGTGCTGCGCGTGGCCAAGAAAGCCGACTGACGCATCGTCGCACTGCTGCATGAAGAAGGGTCGCCCAGTGCGGCCCTTTTTCATGGGCGCGACCCGCAGCCTGTGCGGGGCCGTTCGCGGTCGATCAACGCCCCGTCTGAACATGAAGCCCAGCCACATGCCTTGCGCAAATTCATTGCCGTGGCACGGTGCGGGGCGTACCGTCCCCGCTTTGTCGGCCTGTGAGCTGCGCCCGTGATGGAGCGCGCCGCCGCTGACCGAGGTGGTGTCCAATGACAGTAGCGGATTGTTCCAGATGTGATGCGGTGTGCTGCAGGTTGACCGCCATTCTCGAGGCGGACGACGCCGTTCCGCTGCACCTGACGACCGAACACAGCGGCGGCAAGCGGGCGATGGCGCGGGGCGAGGACGGCTGGTGCGTGGCGATGGACCGTACGCAGATGCGCTGCGGTATCTATGACATCCGGCCGGCCGTCTGCCACCGATTCACCATGGCGGGACCCTACTGCGAGGCGATCCGCGAGGATTACTACGAACACGGTTCTGCGCAGGGCTGATGCCGCTGACCGGGTTTGACGCAGACCCGATGCAGATCCTGCCATCATGGGCATGGAACCTATCGCGCGTTGCGGAGGTCATATGGATGCCATGAATACACCTCCCTCCATACCCGACACCTTTCCGACCCCCGGCCTGATCGCGGCCACGCCCGAGCATGCGCGACTGCATGACGACTTCCAGACGCTGCGCGCCGCGCTGAGTACGGAGATCGTCGGCCAGGCCGAGCTGGTCGAGCGACTGCTGATCGCGCTTCTCGCTGACGGCCACCTGTTGGTGGAAGGCGCGCCCGGGCTGGCCAAGACCACGGCGATCCGCGCGCTGGCCAGCCGGCTGGACGCGGATTTTTCCCGCGTGCAGTTCACCCCGGACCTGCTGCCGGCCGATTTGACCGGTACCGAAATCTGGCGCCCGCAGGAAGGCCGCTTCGAGTTTGTTCCCGGCCCGATCTTCCACCCGATCCTGTTGGCCGACGAGATCAACCGCGCCCCGGCCAAGGTGCAGTCCGCGCTGCTGGAGGCGATGGGCGAGCGCCAGGTCACGGTGGGTCGTCATACGTATCCGCTGCCGCCGCTGTTCCTGGTGATGGCCACGCAGAACCCGATTGAGCAGGAAGGTACCTTCCCGCTGCCGGAAGCGCAGTTGGACCGCTTCCTGATGTATGTGCGCATCGGTTACCCCGACGAGAGTGCGGAAACCGAGATCCTGCGCCTGGCGCGTGAGCGCGCGCGGGGTGCGCTGGACGCGCCCGCGACCGCGCCCCCGCGCATGCCGATGGCCGATGTCTACGCGGCGCGTCGCGCTGTGCTGGACCTGCATTTTTCGCCGGCGCTGGAGCGTTATCTGGTCGAACTGGTCCTCGCCTCGCGTCAGCCCGCACGCTACGACGCGGCCCTCGCACGACGCATTGCCTGGGGCGCAAGTCCGCGTGGTTCGATCGCGCTGGAGCGCTGCGCGCGTGCCCGTGCATGGCTGGCCGGGCGTGATTTCGTCACCCCGGACGACGTACGCGCGATCGCCGGCGACGTGCTGCGTCACCGCGTGTTGCCCAGCTATGAAGCCGTCGCCGAGGGCTGGGATGGCGAGCGGCTGGTGCAGGAACTGCTGGCCCGCGTGCCGGCACCCTGATCCCCATGCCGGTGAACGACAGTCATGACATCGCCGCAGGCGATGGCCTGGTGCCCACGCTGGCCGAGCTGGTCGCGCTGCGCGGTTCCGCCGTGCGCCCGCCGGCGCCGCGGCGAGGCCGGGTAGGGCAGGCCGGGCAGGCACCTTCGGCGATGCGCGGGCGCGGCATGGAGTATGCAGAATCGCGCGAGTACGTCGCCGGTGATGACGCGCGGCATATCGATTGGCGGGTGACCGCACGCAGCGGCCGCACCCATACCAAGCTGTTCCAGGCTGAGCGCGAACGCGTCAGCCTGATCGTCGCCGACACCGACCCGGCGCTCTATTTCGGCACCCGTACGCGGTTCAAATCCGTGCAGGCCGCTCGGGTCGGTGCGTTCGCGGCCTGGTCGGCACAGCGTCGCGGTGATCGGCTGGCCGCGCTGCGCGGCAGCTTGACCGAAGCCCCGATTCCACCTGCCGGCGGCACGCGTGGTGTGCTGCGGGTGCTTGATGCGCTGAGCCGCTGGTATGCCGCTCCGCCGCCGGATGATGCAGGCCTGGAGCATGCGCTGCACCAGGCCCGGCGCGTGCTGCGTCCCGGTGCACGGATGCTGGTGCTGGCCGATCCGTTGCGCGCCTCCGCGATCCCGCTGGCGCAATGGGCGGGACTCGCCCAGCATCATGAAATCGATGTGCTGTTGATGGTGGATCCACTGGAGCTGGAGCCACCGCGTGATGCCTTGGCGTTCCTGGCCGAATCGCGACGCGTGCGCGTGGACCTGCGCAGCAGCGCCGTGCGCAGTCACTGGCAGGCCCACTTCGCCGATCCGCTGCAGCAACTGCAGGAGACGCTTGCCGCGCGCCGTATCGCGGTGCATGTCGTGGCCACCAACGCAGACAGCGCGAGCTGGCTGTCACCAGCCGTACGCGAGGTCGTGGCATGAGCACGAACCTGCCACTGCGCGACGTGCACCTGCCCCCTGCGCCGAGCCTGTGGCCGCCCGCGCCGGGGTGGTGGGCAGTGGCCGCCGTTGTCCTGCTTCTGCTGGCGATCCCGCTGCTGTTGCGTGCGCGGCGCCTTCGCCGCGAACGGGCCTGGCAACGGCAGTTCGATGCCGAGCTCGCCGCCGCCGGCACGGGCGCTGCACGGGTGGCAGCGCTGTTGGTCCTGCTGCGTCGTGCAGCACGCCAGCAACGGCCCGGCGATGAGGTGCTGCAGGGCGATGCGTGGTTGCAGGTGGTGGACCCGACGGGTTCGCTGTCCCCGCCGCAGAAGGCGCTTCTGCTGCAGGGGGCCTACCAGCCCCTCGTGGACCCGCAGCAGCTTGCCGCGCTGGAACCTTGGGCCCGCACACGCTACGTGTCGCTGTTGAAGGAGGGCGCGCGATGACGTTGCCCGCTTGGCCGTGGCCGGATCTTCTGCTTGCCTGGCCGTGGGCGCTGCTCGCCTTGCCGCTGCCCTGGCTGATGCGCTGGTGGCCGCGGCGGGCGGTCCAGCAAGGGTCTGCCCTGCGCGTGCCGTGGTCGGCGCAGCATCTGCAGGAGATCGCCGGCGAGACCCGCCATGACGGCGCCCGCCTTCATCGCGTGGTGCTGTGGCTGGGCTGGTGTTGCCTGTGCATCGCCTTTGCGCGGCCGCAGCTGCTTGGCGAGGCGGTGAGCCCGCCGGTGCAGGCCCGTCAGCTGATGCTGGCCATGGACGTGTCCGGCAGCATGGGCGAGCCGGATATGGTGCTGGGCAGCCAGGTGGTCGAGCGGCTGACGGCGGCCAAGGCCGTGCTTGCGGACTTCCTGGACCGGCGTGCAGGGGATCGCGTCGGCCTGCTGGTGTTCGGCGACCGCGCATACGCGTTGACGCCGATCACCCCGGACCTGGCCAGCGTGCGTGAACAGCTGGGCGATGCGGTGGTGGGGCTGGCCGGGCGCGAGACGGCGATCGGCGATGCGATCACCCTGGCCGTGAAACGCCTGCGCAGCCAGCCTGAGGGGCAGCGCGTGCTGGTCCTGCTGACCGACGGCGTCAACAATGCCGGCGTGCTGGCTCCGTTGCGGGCGGCCGAACTGGCGGCCACCGAGCACGTCCGCGTGTACACCGTCGCCTTCGGCGGCGATGGCGGCATGAAACTGTTCGGCATGGACATCGGGCAAGCGCAGGATCCGGTGGATGAAGCCACCCTGCGCAGGATCGCCGACGTCACCGGTGGACGTTTTTTCCGTGCGCGTGACACCGCGCAACTCGCTGGCATCTATGCCGAGCTGGACCGGCTGGAGCCGGTGACAGCGCTCGGGCCGGCACTGCGGCCACGCAACGAAGTGTATTTCTGGGCATTGGCGTTGGCGATGCTGCTGGGCGCGCTGGCATGGCTGTGGCCGGGGCGGCAACGATGATGTCCGACGTTCTGACGATGGTGCACTGGACGCGCCCGCACCTGCTGTGGGGGCTGCTGGTCCTTCCCGTGATCGCACTGTGGGCATGGCGCCGCAGTCGCGTCGCGGGTCGCTGGCAACAGGCCGTGGATGCTCACCTGTTGCCGCATCTGCTGCAGGGCGGAAGTGCCAGCGCGCGGCGCTGGCCGTGGGCCGTACTGCTGGGCTGGTTGCTCGCGGTGGTGGCGGTGGCTGGACCGGGGTGGCGACAACAGACGCAGACCCTGCTGCAGCCGCAGTCGCCGCTGGTGGTGGTGCTGGACCTGTCCACACGGGTCAGCGCTACCGATCTGCCGCCATCGCGGTTGCTGCAGGTCCGCGCGAAGCTGGCCTCGCTGTTGCAGCAGCGCGAGGGGGGGCAGATCGCGCTGGTGGTCTATGCCGATGATGCCTACACCGTGGCCCCGCTCACTGACGACGTCGCCAATGTGGCCCTTTACCTTGATTCCCTGTCGCCGCAGGTGATGCCGGCCGACGGCCAGCGCGCCGACCGTGCACTGGATTGGGCCACGCTGCTGCTGCAGCGAAGCGGCATGCGCGGTGGCCAGATCCTGCTGCTGACCGATCAGGCTGACGACGGCGCGGTAGCGGCGGCTGCGCAGGCGCACGCGCAGGGGGTGCGGGTGTCGGTGCTCGGCGTGGGCACGCCGGCGGGCGCGGCGTATCGCGATGGGCGCGGCCAGATCAGCAATGCCGCACTTGATGAGAAGAGCCTGTCACGGTTGGCAGCAGCCGGCGGCGGCCGCTACCAGCGGCTGGCTCGCGATGGTACGGACCTGCAGGCACTGGACGTGCTGCAGGCGGACCAGGTGTCCGGTGAACAGGAGCGCGGCAGTGCACGGCAATGGCTGGACCAGGGCTACTGGCTGCTGCCGCCAGTGATGCTGCTCGCACTGCTGGCGTTTCGCCGTCGTGCGGCGGTACTGTCCGTGCTGGTGCTGCTGGGCGCGTCGACGATGTTGCCCCTGCCGCTGCAGGCACAGGAAAAGGCGGCAGCCGCGCTGTCGGCGCAGGCCGACAAGGCCACCCCGTGGCTGCGCCTGGACCAACGCCGGCAACAGCGTCTGGAACAAGGCGTGCGTGCCTACCAGCAGGGCGATTTCGGCACCGCCGCGCGGCAGTTCGAAGCGGTGGACAACGCCGAGGGCTGGTACAACCTCGGCAATGCGCGCGCGCGACAGGGCGATCTGGATGGGGCCATACAGGCCTACGACCGCGCATTGAGCCAGCGGCCGGGGATGGAGGATGCGGTCGCCAACCGGGCCGTGGTGGATGCGGCGCGCAAGCGCAAGAAGCCGCCCGGTGCGAAAGCGGGCGCATCGCCGCCGTCACAGGGCGGGAAGGGGCAGCAGCAGGCCGGTCAGGGCCAACCGCCGGCGCAACCGCCTGCGCAGCCACCGAAGACATCCGGCTCGCCAGGCGCTGGCGCCCCACCGTCGCCGTCGCAGCAGAACACGCCCCCCAACGCGCAGGCATCCAACAACGACGGCCAAGGTGCGCCGCAGCAGAAGCCTTCCGCTGATCCGCAGGCACAGGCACGCGCCGATGCCGAACAGCGTCAGCGCATGCAGCAGGCCATGAAGAGCGGCCAGGGCGATGGTGATGGCAAGCAACAGCAGCCGGCGCAACGCACGGATGGCCGGACTCCGCAGCAACGCGAACAGCAGCAGGCGGTGGAAGCCTGGATGCGGCGCGTACCGGACCAGCCCGGCGATCTGCTGCGGGCCAAGTTCCAGCTGGAAACCGAACGCAGGAAACGGGAAGGACCATGATGCGACACGCCCCCCCCTATACCCTCATGCGGATGCCGACGTGGCTGCTGGTGCTGATGCTGCTCTGTCTGCCGGCAGGCGTGCAGGCGCAGACCCGTGCCTGGCTCGACCGCGCCCAGGTGGACCTCGGCGACACGGTGACGTTGAACATCCAGACCGACAGCGATGCAGCGCCGGATCTGGCGCCGTTGCGCGCCGACTTCCAGCTCAGCAACCAGACCCGCAGCCGCCAGGTGGAGTGGAGCAACGGGCGCATGCAGACCCGCACGCTGCACGGCGTTGCGTTGTCACCGCGACGGGCCGGCACCGTGGTGTTGCCGCCGTTGCAGGTGGGATCGGTGTCCACGCCCGCCCTGCAGCTGCAGGTACGCGAGGCCGCGCCTGCACGCAACGACGGCAGCGCGCTGGCCTTCATTGAAACCGAGGTGGATGATCGCAGCCCGTATGTGCAGCAGAGCGTTGGCGTGGTCGTGCGGTTGTATTACGCCGCGCAGCTTGCCTCCGGTTCGCTGGTGCTGGATACCCCCGCGGGTGCGTCGCTGCAGGTGGTCGGACAGGACCGCACCGACGTGCGCGAAGTGAACGGACGACGCTATAACGTGGCGGAGCGTCGCTACCTGCTGATCCCGGAACGCAGCGGGCCGCTCACGCTGGTCGGTGCGCGCTTCGACGGACGCTCGGCGGGCAGCTTCTTCGATGATTTCTTCGGCGGCCGCGGCGATGGCCGCCTGCGTGCAGCCGCTGCGGACCAGACGCTCCAGGTGCAGGCACAACCGGCGGATGCACCGCAACCCTGGCTGCCGCTGCACGATCTGCGGCTGCGCTACACGCTTGCACCCGACCGTGCACGCAGCGGTGAAGCGGCGACGATCGAGGTCGAAGCAGTTGCCGTTGGCGCGACGCGCGCGCAGTTCACCGAACTGCCGGTGCCCGACGTGGGGGCCGATGCCCAGGTCTTCGCCGAGCCAGCGCAGTACGACGAAACCTTCGTCGGTGGATCGCCGCAGCTGAAGATCACGCGCAAGTACGCGGTCGTGCCGCGCCGCGAGGGTGCCCTGACCGTGCCGGGCATGCAACTGCGCTGGTGGGATGTGACGGCCGGGCAGGCGCGCAGCAGCACGCTGCCCGACCTGACGTTGGCCGTCGCCACGGGGGCGGCCGGCGTGGCATCCCCCGTGCCGCCGGTCCAGCCGGTGGATACCGACGCCGCCTTGCCGGGTAGTGAGGGCGAGCTGTCCGCCAACGGCCAGCATCCGCCGCGCGCGGCGGCTCCGTGGCCGTGGATCGCAGCGGTGGGCGGGCTGGTGCTGCTATGGCTGCTGACCCTGTGGTGGGGCTGGCGTCGCGGGCGCCAGCGTGCTGACGTGAGCGTCCCGGTGGCGGCTGCGGATGGCGCTGGTGCCACGCGTTCCTCCACCAAAGCGTTGCGCCGCGTACTGGAGTCCGAAGACCTGTCCGTGGTCGCGTCCACCCTGTGCACCCTGGCCGGGGTGGCGCGACTGGAGCAGGTAATGGAAAAGCTGGGCGATCCCCGTCAGCGCGCGGCGCTGCAGGCGCTGCAGCAGGCGCGCTGGGCGGGCGAGGGCGACCTGGTCGCGGTGCGCCGGCTGTTGAAGGAGGCCTTCCATGACGGTCCGCACTGGTCGCAGCCCGTGGAAATCGCGCAGACTGGGTTGCCCCCCCTGTATCCGCGCGGTTGAAACACGCCGCGTGGCGGGGTGCAGCGCTTTGCTAAAGTACGCTCACTTGTAAGGAAAACGACCCGATGACAGCAGCCAGCCCCGCGAAGAAGAAGATGCCCCTGCACTGGAAGATGGGCATCGGCTTCGCCCTTGGCTTGGTCCTTGGCCTCGTGGTGCACGCGCTGGGCGGGCAGAACCCGGCCTTGATGGAGGCGGCCAAGTGGGTGATGCATTACGTCACCACGCCGGCCTCGGGCCTGTTCCTCAATCTCATTTTCATGCTCATCGTGCCGTTGATCTTCTCCGCGCTGGTGATGGGCGTGTCGGAAATGGGCGACGTGCGCTCGCTCGGCCGGATCGGCTGGAAGACGCTGGCCTACACCATCGTGTTGTCCAGCATCGCGGTGGCCATCGGGCTGGTGCTGGTCAACGTACTCAAGCCGGGCGTCGGCGTGGATCCGGCGATGGCCAACCAGATCCTGGCCGAGAACCTGGAGCGCTCCAAGGAGATCGTCGCCGGCGTCGGCAGCCAGCCGAAGGGCGCGGACATGCTGCTGTCCATCGTGCCGAACAACATCGTCGCCGCTGCCTCCAGCAATGGGGCGATCCTGTCGCTGATGTTCTTCGCCCTGATGTTCGGCATCGGCATGGTGCTCACTGCGGAAGAGAAAGTCGCGCCGCTGCGTCGTGCGATCGAAGGTATTTTCGAAGTCTCGATGACCCTGATCAACCTGGTCATCCGCCTGGCGCCGTACGCGGTCGCCTGCTTCATGTTCAACCTGGCCGCGTTGTTCGGCTTCGAGCTGCTGATCCGCCTGGGCGCCTACGTCGGCGTGGTGGTGCTGGCGCTGGGGCTGCACATGGTGGTCACCTACGGCGTGGCCGTCTGGTTGTCCGGCCGCTCGCCGTTGGCGTTCTTCCGCGATACGCAGGAAGCCACGGTGATGGCCTTCTCCACGGCCTCCAGCAACGCCACCCTGCCGACCGCGCTGCGCGTGGCGGACGAGATGGGCCTGCCGCAGAAAGTGTCGCGCTTCGTGCTGACGGTGGGGGCCACGGCCAACCAGAACGGTACCGCGTTGTTTGAAGGTGTCACGGTGATCTTCCTGGCGCAGTTCTTCGGCGTGGACCTGAGCATCGGCCAGCAGGTGATGGTGATGGCGGTCTGCATCCTCGGCGGCATCGGCACAGCCGGCGTGCCGTCGGGCTCGCTGCCGGTGGTGGCGATGATCTGCGCGATGGTCGGGGTGAACCCGCTGGGCATCGGCCTGATCCTGGGCGTGAACCATTTCCTGGACATGTGCCGTACGGCGCTGAATGTCACCGGCGACCTGGCCTTGACCACGCTGGTGGCGAAAGGCGAAGTCGAAGAACCGCTGGTGCCGACCCCTGCGCCTGATCGCATTGCTTGAATCCACGCATCGGCGCTACCGGGGCGGATGATGCCCTGGTAGCGCCGAGCCGTGCTCGGCGGGTTTCCCCGTGCGCCGCTGCGCTCGCCGACCATGGGTCGGCGCTACCGGAGCGGATGATGCCTGGGTAGCGCCGAGCCGTGCTCGGCGGGTTCCCCGTGCGCCGCTGCGCTCGCCATCCAGGGCGCGGCGCTACCGGAGCGGATGATGTCTGGGTAGCGCCGAGCCGTGCTCGGCGGGGTTCCCCGTGCGCCCCTGCGCTCGCCATCCACGGGGCGGCGCTAC
Source organism: Stenotrophomonas sp. CFBP 13718 (assembly GCF_014842145.1). Taxonomy (NCBI): domain Bacteria; kingdom Pseudomonadati; phylum Pseudomonadota; class Gammaproteobacteria; order Lysobacterales; family Lysobacteraceae; genus Stenotrophomonas; species Stenotrophomonas sp. CFBP 13718. Next base: position 174,514 of record NZ_JACYVC010000002.1, on the reverse strand, counting down.
CGGAATGACTGCCCCGTTGCCTGACCGGGGGGTTACCGTGTGAGTCCGCCCGGCGTAGCGCGGCGCTACAATGACGTGCCCGCACGTCCGCGGCCGCCTCCCTGATTCCTATAGAACCATGACGCAGCCTACCCGCCGCCAGTTGGCCAACGCCATCCGTTTCCTTGCCGCCGATGCAGTCGAGACCGCCAAGTCCGGCCACCCCGGCATGCCCATGGGCATGGCCGACATCGCTGAAGTGCTCTGGAACGACTATCTCCGCCACAATCCGAACAACCCGAAGTGGTTCAACCGCGACCGTTTCGTGCTGTCCAACGGTCATGGTTCGATGCTGCAGTACGCACTGCTGCATTTGAGCGGTTATGACCTGCCCATCGAGCAGCTGAAAGCATTCCGCCAGTTGGGCAGCAAGACGGCCGGCCATCCGGAGCACCACGAAACCCCCGGCGTAGAGACCACCACCGGTCCGTTGGGTCAGGGTTTCGCCAATGCTGTCGGTTTTGCCTTGGCCGAGAAGCTGCTCGCCCAGCGCTTCAACCGCCCGGAGCTGGAGATCGTCGATCACCACACGTACGTATTCATGGGTGACGGCTGCCTGATGGAAGGCGTCTCGCACGAAGCGGCGTCGCTGGCCGGTACCTGGGGCCTGCACAAGCTCGTCTGCTTCTGGGACAACAACCACATCTCCATCGATGGCAACACCGATGGCTGGTTCACCGATAACACGCCCGAGCGTTTCGAAGCCTATGGCTGGAACGTGGTGCGTGACGTGGACGGCCATGATCCGGAAAGCATCAAGGCCGGTATCGAGGCGGCCTTGGGCCAGGACGACAAGCCGACGCTGATCTGCTGCCGTACCACCATCGGCTTCGGTTCCCCGGCCAAGGCCGGCAAGGAATCCAGCCACGGTGCACCGCTGGGCAAGGACGAACTGGAGGCCACGCGCAAGGCGCTGGGCTGGGAATACGGTCCGTTCGAAATCCCCGAATCGATCTACGCCGGCTGGCGTGCGGGCGGTACCGGTACCCTGCGCCAGGCCGAGTGGGAACAGCAGTTCGACAAGTACGCCGCGCGTTTCCCGGCGGAAGCCGAGGAGTTGACCCGCCGCTCGCATGGTGAACTGCCGGAAGATTTCATCGCCAAGGCCGACGCCTACATCGCGCAGGTCGCCGCGGAAGGCCCGACCATCGCCTCGCGCAAGGCATCGCAGCTGGCCATCGAAGCGTTCGCGCCGCTGCTGCCGGAACTGGTGGGGGGCTCGGCCGATCTGGCCCATTCCAACCTGACCCTGTGGAAGGCGAGCAAGTCGGTTGCTACCGACGATGCCAATGCCAACTACGTGTATTACGGCGTGCGCGAGTTCGGCATGACCGCGATCGCCAACGGCCTGGCCCTGCATGGCGGGTTCCTGCCGTTCGATGCGACCTTCCTGGTGTTCAGTGACTACGCCCGCAACGGCGTGCGCATGAGTGCGCTGATCCCGGCACATGCCATCCACGTGTACACCCATGACTCGATCGGCCTGGGCGAAGACGGCCCGACCCATCAGCCGGTGGAACACCTGGCGTCGCTGCGCTACATCCCGAACAACGATGTGTGGCGTCCCTGTGACGCGGTGGAGTCGGCGGTCAGCTGGAAGGCCGCCATCACCCGCCAGGACGGTCCGAGCTGCCTGGTGTTCAGTCGCCAGAACCTGCCGCACCAGCCGCGTGACGCCGAGCAGATCACCCAGATCGAGCGCGGCGGTTACGTGTTGGCGGATGCGCAGGGGGGGGCGCCGGACGTGATCCTGATCGCCACCGGTTCGGAGGTCTCGCTGGCCACCGAGGCGAAGGCGGAGCTGGATGCCGCAGGCCTGAAGACCCGCGTGGTCTCCATGCCGTCCACCGATGTGTTCCTGCGTCAGGACGCGGCCTATCGTGAAAGCGTGCTGCCCAACGCCGTGCGCAAGCGCGTCGCGGTCGAAGCGGGCGTCACCGGTTTCTGGCGCCAGTTCGTTGGCCTGGACGGCGCCGTGATCGGCATCGACACCTTCGGTGCATCGGCACCGGCTGACGCGTTGTACAAGCACTTCGGCATCACCACCGCGCACGTGGTGGAAGCTGCCAAGGCGCTGTAAACACGGCCTGGCGGGTGCAGCGGGTCCTCGATCCGCTGCACCCGCTGTCCATCGGACCGCGCTGAATCGTCGCGGTTTTCCGGCCGCAGCGCCGGAATGATGCGTTGTCGCCTGGCCTGTTTCCAGCAGTGCATGGCCTTGTCATGCTGGCCCGTCCGCAACAAGCCGCGACGGCCCTTCAATGAAAACCACCCCGTTTCTCGCTGCCTGCCTGATGGCGATGAGCTGCTTCCCGGCCATGGCGGCCACGCCTGCCGTAAAGGCCGATCCGGCACTGTTCCGTTACAGCGTCGAGCAGATGCATAAGATCTCGAACCCGGATCTGCTGGGGCATCGGAATTTCTATGATTTCCGGTCCACCGGTCCCGATGCGGCGTGGTTCGATGCGGTGAAGCAGGGCAATCTCGCCGAGGTCCGCCGACGCGTGGAAGCCGGGCAGAACCTGGAAGCCAAGGACGAAGACGCACTGGGCCAGACCGCGTTGGGCTGGGCGGCCTTCATCGGCTACGAGGACATGGTCCACTACCTGGTGGAGCAGGGCGCGGACATCCGCGCGACGGACCGGGCTGACGTTTACAACGCGCTCAAGTCCGCCGTGATGGGCGGCAACGTGGCGGTGGTCGAATACCTGCACGGGCTGCTGCGCGACGAGACCGACTGGGACGCGCGTGAGAGCGACCAGGAAACGCTGTTCATGGTGGCCGCCGTGGACGGTCGCCTGGAGACGGTGGAGTACATCCTGCAGTTCCATCCGGATCTGAACGCGGTGGCGATCAACGAAAAACCGAAAATCAACGAAAGCCCGCTCAGCGGTGCCTGCGAAGGCGGGTTCGACGACGTGGCGAACCTGCTGATCGCAAAGGGCGCGATCAACCACAAGACCGGCCGATCAAGCTGCAACTGAGGGTAGAGACGGCTTCAGCCGGCTGATCGACCCACGAAGTCCCGCCACCGAGCACGGCTCGGCGCTACCACCGCCCGCGCGCGACGCGTGCAACGTCGCCCGGTAGAGCCGGCTTCAGCCGGCTGACTGACCTGCAGAATCCAGCCACCGAGCACGCCACGACGCTACCACCGCGCGCGCATGACGCGAGCAGCATCGTCCGGTAGAGCCGGCTTCAGCCGGCTGATCGCCCCACGAAATCCCGCCACCGAGCACGGCTCCGCGCTACGGAGGTCGCACCCGCCCGCCGCATCACGCCGTACGTGCCAACGCCAATCGCAGCAGTCGCGCATTCAACCGCTCACCGACGTTCGCAGGTGCCTGTAGACCCATCCGTTGCAGGTACACCGCATCGCCATCGCCGGCGGGTTGCCAGATCGCCGCCCACACGGTGCGCAGCTTCGCGCCGCGCGTCTGCGTATTGGCCTTCAGCCAGCCCAGCGCCTTCAGCAGCACCTGCTCCAGCTCCGTGAAATCACTACCCAGCGGATAATCCGGCAAGGTGCCATCGCTGCGGAACGCGGCCAGCGTGGCCGACAGTAGCTGCGGCGTGTTGCGCTGTGCACGCGGGTCCGGCTGAGCATCGGTGCCGAGCTTGCGCGCCTTCTTCGCCTGCTGCAGCAGCGGGTCCTGGAAAGGCCGCTCGGTGATGCCCGCCATCGCAAGCACGCAATCCGCGTCCGTCAGACCGCGAAGATCCGCGATGCCATATTCGTCGAGGTAGATGTCGCGCAGGTGGCGCGGGATGGTCGTATGCCCGTAGTTCCAGCGTACGTTGCTCTGGCGTGACCCCGCATCGTCGCGCGCGGCACGGAACATCAGGATGCTGCGCGCCTCCGGCAAGGCGTGTGCCATGGCCACGAAGTTGTACTGGCCGCCGACACCGGATACCACGCGGCCATCTTCCAGCGCATCCGACACCGCCGCACCCAGCGCGGTGGCCATCATGCAGGAATTGAAGAAGCGCGCATGCCGCCGCTGCAACCGTTCAAGCTCTTCATTGCTGCCGTACAACTGGTTGATCTCGCTGATGCGGCGCATGCCGATTGCGCGACACTCGTCCTCTGGCAGGGTGCGCAGCCAGTCGTAGAACTCGGGCGAGCCCAGATAGAACGCCCCGTGCAGGTACTCCCCTTCCGCCGCCAAGGTGGCGTGGTCGGCGGTGTAGGCGCTCCCGTTGTCCAGACGCTTCATCAGGGTCAGGTCATCGTGCACTTTCCGTTTGATCACGCCGCACTGCACGAGTTTGCGGAATCCTTCGTTGAGCATTTCGCTGCAACCGTACAAGCCTTCCTCGAACGGCCCCAGTCCACCGATCTCCGCCACCAGCGGATGCGTGGCCAACTGAGGGTCCAATGCATGCAGCACGCGGCGGTACAACGCATTGTCGGTATGCCGCAGCACGAGGGCATGGCTGAGTGCATCGGCCAGTGCACCGATGCCGATCTGCAGCGTGCCACCGTCGCGCACCAAGGTGCTGGCATAGAGGCCGATGGCATGGTCGGCATCGCTGACCGGCTGCCGCGGCAGGCCGAACAGCGCGGGGTAGGGGCTCGGTGGAGTGATGATCAGATCGAAGAAGGATTCCTCCACGGCAGCCGTGCCGCCGATCCACGGCAGCTGCGGATCCACCTCGGCGATCAGCAGCGGACGTCGCAATCCCCGCGCCGCCATCGCATCGATCGTGTCCTGGGTGATGTCGTTGTTGCAGGACAACGACAACCGGTCGCTGCCCTCGCGACGCGCTACCTTCTGCACGATGGCATGCGGTGCACGCTGCGCCACCGCATCAGCGGCGTGGGTGTAGTTGAGGCTGGTGTAGCTGGCCTGCGCCTGCCGCGAGCGCAGCAACGCACCGGACTGCATGTAGAACTCTTCCACCTGCACGTGGTCGGGCAGCGCATCACGCGCCATCGCATCGGCATAGGCCAAGCGCACCACGTCCTTGCCGAAATGGCGCTCGGCGAAGGGGCCCATGAAGCGCGCCTCCAGGCCGTCGCCGCTCGCCACCGGCGGGTTCAACGACAGTGCCGTGTAGATCTGCAGCGGACGTGCGGGATCGTTTTCTACCCGTGCATACAGCGCGTTGAGCAGCCGATGCGGCTTGCCCAAGGCCAGTGGCGCACCGATCCGCACCGCCCCTTGCACCCGTCCCAACAACCAATCCACGGCAGCATCAAGGTCGGTCAGGTGATCGGTCATCGGCGCAGGTTCCTTGTTCGTGATGACCGCATTACAGCATGACCGCCTTGAACCGCCGTCTAAAAAGGGGACGGAGGGGATTAAGTCGCAATCGGCCGACAGCGTGGCCGAATGCGACTTAATCCCCTCCGTCCCCTTTTTCTCCTGCTTGACACTCGCTGCGATTACGTCTGTAATCAGCTTGTCGATTACAGGTGTAAACGTACATGCAGATCAGCGATGCAGAAGCTGTGGTGATGGAGGTGCTGTGGCAGCGGGCGCCATTGGCTGCCGAGGAGGTCATCGCGGCCCTGCGTGCACGGGACTGGGCCGAGCCGACCATCAAGACATGGCTCAACCGCCTGCTGGCCAAGGGCGCGATCGCGGCCGAACGCGATGGCCGACGGTACCTGTATCGCCCGCTGCTGCAGCGCGAGGCGTGGGTGGCCCGGCAGAGCGAACAGTTCATCGAGCGCGTCTTCGAGGGCCGCATCGCACCCTTGGTCGCGCATTTCAGTGAACGCGGGCAGCTCAGCCCGCAGGACATCGCCGAGCTTCGCAGGCTGATCGGAGAGATGGGCGATGACTGACCTGTTGATGCTCTTGTTGCGGGCCAGCGTGTGGCTCACGGTGGGCGTACTGCTGCTGGCCGTCGCGCGCCCGCTGCTGCTCCGGCTGGGCGGCGGGCCATTGGCGTATCGCAGCTGGTGGCTGTTGCCCGTGCTGCTGACGCTGCTGGTGGTGCCGCTGCCGTATCCGCCGGCCGCGCTCCCGGACGGTATGGCGTTGCTCGCCATGACGAAGGGTGCGGCGAGCCAGAACGGACCGTGGGTGACCGCGAGCGGAGGGGCCACGTTGCTGGCAGCGCTGTGGGGGCTGGGTGCAGGGCTTGCTCTGCTCAGGGCATGCATCGCCCAACGCCGGTTCGAACGACAGTTGGGCGTGCTCCGGCAGCGCGGGGACGGTAGCTGGCAGGCAGACGTGGACGCGGGGCTGCCTGCGCTGGTGGGCGTGTGGCGGCCGCGGATCATCGTGGGTCCTGGTTTCGACGCGCGCTTCGACCCGCAGCAGCGGAATCTCGTGCTCCAGCACGAACGCAGCCATCGCGACCATGGCGATCACTGGGTAAATGCCGTCGTGCTGATGATGCGCTGCCTGTTCTGGTTCCATCCGCTGGCTGCCTGGAGCGCGCGCCGCCTGCAGCGCGATCAGGAACTCGCCTGTGATGCGCGCGTTCTTCGGTTACATCCGGCCCATCGCCGGTCTTACGCCACTGCGTTGCTGACAGCGCAACTGGCCCACCCGATCGCACCGGTGGCCTGCCACTGGCGCGGACAGCCTGTGTTGAAGGAGAGGATTTCCATGATGAAACAAGGAACGAGCGGACGCGTGCCCGTCGCCTGCGGTTATCTGATGGTGGCGGGATTGTGTATCGGTGCAGGCGGCATGGCCTGGGCAAGCCAAGGCGCAGGCAGCGCACCGGCGCTAACGGCGGCGCCGGTTGACCGCGATATCAAGGCGGCCCAGATGGCGGCCCCCGACTACCCGGAAGAGGCGTTCGAACGAGGCATCACCGGAAAGGTCGTGCTTCGCGTTGATGTCGACGCCGACGGCAAGGCGAGTGGTGTCAGCGTCGTGAGCGCGACGCCGGCGGGAGTGTTCGAGGCGGCCAGCGTTGAGGCCGCGCGGCAGTGGACATTCACGCCCGCGGTGAGAGACGGGCGAAACGTACCGGGGACGCTGCAGATCCCCGTGCAGTTCGCACTCGACCAGCCGCCGGTGGGGCCATGACAGGACGTGCCGCCATCGCGATCGCGGCGTTGATGATGCTCGGTTGCACCCGCTACGACATCCGCCAGGCGGTGGATACACGCGAGGAGAACATCGACCACCAGCGCCTGGATCCGCTGCCCCCCTCCGGTATCGGGTCCGGCGCCGTGGAGACCTACACCCTGCAACCCGGCGAAAGCTACCGCATGCCGCAGCTGCACACGGCGCCGCCCCCGGTGCTGGGGGATCGAGAACAGCGCCAGGAGCTGGCGTTGACCACGGTGTGCGTCCAGCTGGTGGTCGATGCAGACGGCAAGGTGGAGCGCAGTATCCCGATTGCCGACCGCACGGAGTGCCGGGCCGGTGCGGCAGCCGAGAACGGGGCGCTGCGGCAAGCGGTCCAAGAGGCGGTGCAGCACTGGAGATTCTCGCCCGCCGCCATCTGCCACTTCGCGCCGGGCAAGCTTCCTCGCGAGCCGTCTGACTGTGAAGGTCCCGACCGCATCGAGCCCATACCGGTGAGCCTGCTGTACGCCTTCACCTTCGAAATAGTGAAGGGTCGACACTACGTCCGACGAAAAGGGGACGGAGGGGATTAAGTCGCAAACGGCCACAGATGTGGCCGTTTGCGACTTAATCCCCTCCGTCCCCTTTTTTATGCGCCGCCTTGCAGGTTGGCCTTGATGGCCGGGTGCATCAGCTTGGGCTCCGGCAGGGTGGCGTCGCGGGCTTGCCGGCTGGCGACGAAGTTCGCTTCATCCGTGCCGACGCGTACGTGGATGTTGTGTGCGCGCTGCTCGGCAATGGTGGTCTCGTTGCTGATCGCGCGGCCACCCGGGCCGTAGTCGTGGCAGACGAATACCCGCGTGCTGTCCGGCAGTGCCAGCAGCGTCTGGATGGAGCGGTAAAGCTGGTGGGCATCGCCACCGGGAAAATCACAGCGCGCGGTGCCAGCGTCGGGCATGAACAGGGAGTCGCCGGGAAACAGCGCGTCACCGATCAGGTAGGCGATGCTGTCACTGGTGTGTCCTGGTACCGCGAGCACCCGGCATTGCACGGTTCCCAGCGCGAACGTTTCGCCATCAACGAACAGGTGGTCGAACGCCTCCCCCTCAGCGGCAAGGTCCATCCCGTAGCGCGGGGCGAACGTTGCCTGCACCGCGCGGATGCTCTCGCCGATGGCCAGTGTGGCCTCAGGGAAGCGCTGCTTGAGCCAGCGGCCCGCCGACACGTGGTCGGCATGCGCATGGGTTTCCAGCACCCAGCGCAGCGCCAGTCCCTCGGCCAGCAGATGCCCGAGCACAGGGGTCAACGCCGTCTCGCTGACCGTGCCGGTTTCCAGATCGTAGTCCAGCACCGGATCGATCAGGGCAGCCTGCCGGGTGGCCACATCGTGCACCACATAGCTGAAGGTGTTGCTGTCGGGATGGAAGAACGACTGGACATGGGCAGGCATCGGGTGACTCCTCAGCGCGGGCCGAGTGCGCGGTTCAGCACCTGCGCCAAGTGCTCGCCGGCGATGCGCAGTTCGCTCTCGGCCACGGGACGATAGCGGTCGGTGTAATCGGCTCCGAGCTTACGCGAAGTGGGGTAAACGCCTTTTTCAACCGCGATACGGCAGCTGGACTCAGCCCATGCCTCCGCATCCTTGCGCACGTCGACCCGGCGCGCCAGCGCAGGTTGCGGCAATGCCTGCAGCACCGTCAGGTAGCCGGCATCGTCCAATCCGCGGGTATTGAGCAGCCCGCTGTCCCAGACCGAATGCAGGTTGCTGCCGCGTCCATTGAACTGCACCTGGACCTCATTGCCGCCCTTGTCGTGGCCGAAGCCCGCATGCATGGGCTGGTGGATGTCACCGACCAGGTGGACGACGAACTTCAGCGCCTGCGCGCGCTCGGCGTCGCTGTTCCTGCGGTCGGACAGGATACGGGTCTGATCCTTCAGCGCTTCGACCACGCAGTTGCCATCCGGGCAGTGCTTGGCGGCCTGGTAGACGCAGTTGTCTTCGGCGATGTTGACGTAATGCCAGCCAGCGGAACGCTTGCCAAGATCCCGGTCGGTGGCGCGCAGCTGGTCGGCCCAGGGGGCCACACCGGCGAGCGTGGGATCGGCTTCACTTGCCAGAAGTCTGTCTACTTCGGCACGTGCGGTGGGCGTCAGCCTGCTTTCTGCGACGCGCCCGACCAGACGATGGCCCTGTGCGCCCCACGCAAGCGCATCGGTGGAGCAGAGGGCCAGTGCCAGCGCCAGCGCGGTAAGGGGCAGGGGAGAGCGGAGGGGGAAGGGGCTTTTCATCGGCCCTATTCTAGCGGTCGGCCTGCAAGGTGGCTTGCCCCGATAAGGGGGGCCGGCCTCACGCAGCGGTATGCTGGCTTATGCAGGAAATCGAGGAGAGCAGCGTGTCAGAGACCATGGTCGGCCTGATTGGCGGCATGAGCTGGGAAAGCTCCGCGCAGTATTACCGGCTGATCAACGAGCAGGTGCGGGAGGCCCGCGGGGGCGTGCACTCGGCGCGGCTGCTGATGTGGTCTTTCGATTTCGCGCAGATCGAGGCGCTGCAGGCCGCAGGCGACTGGGACGGCGCAGGCACGCTGCTGGTCGACGCGGCCCAACGGCTTGAGCTTGCCGGCGCCAGCGCGGTCGTCATCTGCACCAACACCATGCACCGCCTCGCAGATACCGTGCAGGCCGCTATCGGCGTTCCCCTGCTGCACATCGCCGACCCGACCGCCACGGCGGTGAAAGCGGCGGGTATCCAGCGCATTGGACTGCTGGGCACCGCGTTCACCATGGAGCAGGCGTTCTACACGGGCCGGTTGGAACGCCAGCACGGCCTGCAGGTTGTCGTGCCGGATGCAGCAGATCGTGCGCTGGTGCACCGGGTGATCTATGAAGAGCTGGTGCGCGGCCACGTGCTGCCGGCCTCGCGGGAGGCCTATCGCGGGGTCATGCGGCGGCTGGTGCAACGCGGCGCGCAGGGGATCATCCTGGGCTGTACGGAGATCATGTTGCTGGTTACGGATGAAGATGCCAGCGTGCCACTGTTCGACACGACGGCGCTGCACGCGCAGGCGGCCGCACAGCATCTGCTGGCGCAGCGGTAGCGCCGAGCCGTGCTCGGCGGGGCATTCATGGGGAGGGCCCAGCAGCGGTAGCGCCGAGCCGTGCTCGGCGGGGCGTTTCATGGGAAGGGCCGGACCCCGGTAGCGCCGAGCCGTGCTCGGCGGGGCATTTCACGGGGAAGGCCCAGCCGGCTGAAGCCGGCTCTACCGGTACTGCAGCGGTAGCAGCCGCCGCCGGTCAGAACTTCACGACGTACGACACGCCATACGCCAGCGGGTCGATGTTGACGGTGCCCAGGTCCTGGCCATCCAGTTTGACCTTGCTGTCGATGTCCATCCAGCGCAGGTCCACCCGCAGGGCGGCTTTTTCGCTGAGGGCGAAGTCCACGCCCGCGTGCGCGGCAAGGCCCCACGAATCGTCCATTTTCAACGTGCTGCCGGCCAGTGCACCGCCGGTCTCCTCGCTGAAGAACGTGGTGTAGTTGATGCCGGCACCGAGGAACGGCGATACCTTGCCGGCGCTGTTGAAGTGGTACTGCAGGGTGACCACCGGCGGCAGGTGTTTGGTGCTGCCGACACGGCCCAGGCCGGCGATGCGGATGTCGTGCTTGAACGGCAGCGCGGCGAGGACTTCGATGCCCAGATTGTCGGCGATGAAGTACTCGCCGGTGATCGTCGGCTTGATGTCGCGGTCCACGTCCACCTTCAGCGTACCGCCGGCCAGGGCGCCGTTGTTGGATTTCGGCGCAACCTGGTGGACGCCGGCCGACAGCGTCCAGTCGCCCTTGGATTGGGCCATGGCAGGGGCGGCGGTAAGGGCCGAAGCGGCGGCCAGGGTGGCCATCATCAGGGGGGCGGTGCGGCGCATGGTGCAGGTCTCGTTGCGGGGTTGATGCCCGCAGTCTCTGCCCGCCCTGCACGCAACGCCTTGATCCGGATCAAATCCCTGACGGGCGCGAGGGCTGGCGCGTCCTGTCCGCCGGTAGTGAAGGCGGTTTGCTAGACTAACCGGCCTTATCCATCCCGCCGCGCCGTGCGCGGCCGCAGGAGCTCATCAACATGGCAATCAAGGTTGGTATCAACGGTTTCGGTCGCATCGGGCGGAACGTCCTGCGCTCGGCGGTGCTGAACTTCGGCGACGACATCGAGATCGTGGCCATCAACGATCTGCTGGAGCCGGATTACCTGGCGTACATGCTGAAGTACGATTCGGTGCACGGCCGCTTCAAGGCGGAGGTATCGGTTGATGGCGGACACCTGGTGGTCAACGGCAAGAAAGTGCGCCTGACCCAGGAGCGTGATCCGGCCAACCTGAAATGGGACGAAGTGGGCGTGGACGTGGTGATCGAATCCACCGGCCTGTTCCTGACCAAGGAAACGGCGCAGAAGCATATCGATGCGGGCGCGAAGAAGGTGATCCTGTCGGCGCCGTCGAAGGACGATACGCCGATGTTCGTCTACGGCGTCAACGACAAGACCTACGCCGGCCAGGCGATCATCTCCAACGCATCGTGCACGACCAACTGCCTGGCGCCGTTGGCCAAAGTCATCAATGACAAGTGGGGCATCAAGCGCGGCCTGATGACCACCGTACATGCGGCAACCGCCACCCAGAAGACCGTCGATGGCCCGTCCAACAAGGACTGGCGCGGTGGCCGTGGCATCCTGGAGAACATCATTCCCTCGTCCACCGGTGCGGCCAAGGCCGTCGGTGTGGTGATTCCGGAACTCAACAAGAAGCTGACCGGCATGAGCTTCCGCGTGCCGACCTCGGACGTGTCGGTGGTCGATCTGACCGTCGAGCTGGAAAAGGAAGCCACCTACGCCGAAATCTGCGCCGAAGTGAAGGCACAGAGCGAAGGCGCGCTGAAGGGTATCCTGGGCTATACCGAAGACAAGGTCGTGGCCACCGACTTCCGCGGCGAGACCCACACCTCGGTGTTTGATGCCGATGCCGGCATCGCGCTGGACAGCACCTTCGTCAAGCTGGTGTCGTGGTACGACAACGAGTGGGGCTACTCCAACAAGTGCCTGGAAATGGCCAAGGTCGTCGCGGCCAAGTAAGCCGCCTCACCACGTGATACGCGAACCCCGGCCGATGCCGGGGTTCGTCGTTTCAGGCCTGTGTCGGCGATCACGAAGCCCACGCGACAGGCGGTTTTCCGACAGCCGAGGACACGCCACGGATGCTAAATCTGTCGCTCCTCTTCGTAAGGCACCGCCATGTCGAACCCTCTCTTCCCACTGCTTTCTGCAGGGCTGTTCTGCGTTGTTGCAACGGTGCAGGGGGCGACGGCTGCCCCGGCGGACGATGCGGGTATCGTGGCGGCGATCGTGCAGCAGATGGAGCGGCCGCTTGTACGTTCGTCCGGCACCGTCCGTGCCGAGGCGGCTGCCGATGGCAGCTGGACCGTTGAACTGGGCAGCCGTTTGCTCGCCGATGTGCGTGGCCCGCAGATACCGGCTGAGCTGGACGCGCGCCTGCAGGCGATCCGGTTGGCGGTAATGCTGCAGCGTGAGCAGCAGGGGGCCATGCCGCCGTCGCTGGAATTCCGCTTCAATGGCCACCGCCTTGAACATTACTTCCCGTCGCCGCCGGCGCGCCCGCGTGCGCACAATCCGCTCGATGAGGGGGCATCAGGGGTCGACGTTTTCATTTCAGCCAGCCATGGCTGGTACCTGCACGGCGGCACCACGTGGTACCTGCAGCGCCCGCCCACAAACGGCATGATTGAAGATCTGGTGACGCCGCAGTTCGCCCAGAAATTCGCGGACGCTCTGGATGGAAAAAAGGTGCGCTGGGCGTTCTCGCGCTCGGTGGAGACGGCGTTGCATCCGGTCGCCGGTAAACCTTGGTGGCAGATGGCCGCCCGCTATCACGCGCAGGCGCTGTACCCGGACCGCCCCGACATCTGGCAGAGCTACGCCGACCGCAGCACGCCGCTGCGCGAGTACAACGACGATATCCGCAGCCGCCCGCTGATGGCCAATGAAGTGGGGGCCGGTGTGCTGGTGCACCTGCATACCAATGCCGCCAGTCCATTGGCCACCGGCATGATGGCGTTCCATCAGTCCGGTCGCAGCGAAGACCAGCGGCTGGGGCATGTGCTGCTGTGCAAGATGCGCGATGCCATCCAGCAGGTGCCGGCCTATGCCGATTATCGTGTACGCGTGCAGCCGAGCACCGGCAACTTCGGTGAAAACCGCCTGGCACTGGCGCCCTCCATCCTGATCGAACTTGGCTTCCACACCAACCCGCAGGACGCGGCTGCACTGCAGGATCCGCAATTCCAGGCGGCCGTTGCCGAGGGCCTGCGCGAGGGCTATGACGCGTTCCAGCAGGGGGTCGGTGCAGGGGGCGGACGCGTCTGCCAGTGACCAGCGCGCCCAGCAGGCCCGGCTTGACGTAGCATGGCACGGCCCGTCGGCGCCATCGTGGCCCCGTAGCGACAGCAGGAAGCCGTTGAATGGAAGCGTTGATTGTCATGCTGGTGCTGGTGCTGCTGGCCATTCCGTTGTTGCTGGTGGTCGCCCTGGCGAAGATCGCCGGCCTGCGGCGCCGGGTAGGCGTTCTGGAAGAAGCCCTGCTGGGGCGTGAGGCATCACCGCACGCGCAGTCGCCCATCGCCGATGCGGCCGCTCCCGCTTCGGCCACGTGGGATCCGCTGCCGCCGATCCAGCCGTGGCCGGTGCAGGCAGCGGCTGCCGATGCGGATGATGTAGAGCGACCGGTGGTGTCCCCGCCCGTGCGCGAGGTCGCCGCCACCGTTGCCGCGCCGCCGCCGCTTCCGCCCGGCACCCAAGAGGCCCCGCCGCCGCCCGCCTACGTCGCACCGCCGCCGCCCTCCGGCCCGAATGCGGTCGAGCGCGCGCTGAGCGCCGCCAAGCGCTGGTTCACCGAAGGCAACGTGCCGGTGAAGATCGGCATGCTGGTGCTGCTGGCTGGCGTTGCGGCGCTGCTGAAATATGTAAGTGACCAAGGCCTGCTGGATGTGCCGATCGAGCTGCGCCTGGCCGGCATCACGGTGGGTGCGCTCGGCCTGCTGGTGTTCGGCTGGAAGCAGCGCGGCAGCCGCCGCCTCTTCGCGCTGGCGCTGCAGGGCGGGGCGATCGGCGTCCTGCTGCTGACCGTGTTCGCTGCCTTCAAGATCTACCACCTGGTCGACCCGCTGCCGGCGTTCATCGCCAGCATCGCCTTGGTGGCGGGCCTGTGTGTGCTGGCCGTGGTGCAGGATTCGCGCACCTTGGCGGTGCTGGGCATCCTGGCCGGTTTCATGGCGCCGCTCTGGCTGTCCACCGGCAGCGGCAACCACGTTGGCCTTTTCAGTTACTACGCCGTGCTCAACGCGGGCATCTTCGCCATCGCCTGGTTCCGTCCGTGGCGCGTGCTGAACCTGCTCGGCTTCGTGTTCACCTTCGGCATCGGCATCGCGTGGGGCGTGCTGCAGTACCGGCCGCAGGACCTGCCAAGCACGCAGCCGTTCCTTGTGCTGTTCTTCGTCTTCTATCTGCTGATCCCATTGCTGTACGCGCGTCGCCAGCCAGCGGAGAAGCGCGACCTGGTCGACGGCAGCCTGGTGTTCGGCACGCCGCTGGTCGCGTTCTCGCTGCAGGCCGCGATGCTGCATGACCAACCCATGCTGCTGGCCTGCATCGCGGTCGGCGTGGCAGCGCTGTATGCCGTGCTGGCCCGCGCCTTGATCCATCGCCGCTCGTTCGCGGTGCTGGCGCAGTCGCACGCGGTACTGGCGGTGGGCTTTGCCACGCTGGCGGTGCCGCTGGCCCTGTCCGCGCGGGTTACCGGTGCCATCTTCGCGCTGGAAGGCGCTGGGCTTGTCTGGCTCGGCCTGCGCCAGCAGCGCCGCCTGCCGCAGATCAGTGGTGCGCTGCTGCAGATTGCCGCCGCGTTTGCGTTCGTGGCCGGTGCCGATTACTGGGACGGCGACGCACGCTTCCTGCTCAATCCCACTGCGATGGGCGTGCTGCTGATTGCCGTGGCCGGTTTTGCCGCAGCGTGGAGCTATCGTCGCCACGGTCGCGACAGCATCGCGCTGGTGTATTACCTGTGGGCGCTGTCGTGGTGGCTGGTGGGGCTGTCGGCCGAAAGCCTGCGCTTCCTGCCCAGCCGTCATGAACCGGCTGCGCTGCTGATCCTGACGGCGCTGACCGGCTGGCTGGCAGCGGAAGTGCATCGCCGGCAGCCGGCGCGTGCGCTCGGATTGACCACGTTGGCGATGCTCGCCTTGGCCTTCCCGTTGCTGCTGGCCCAGGTGGCGATGCACCGCCAGCCGTTCGCGGGGTATGGCGGCCTGGCATGGGCACTGGTCGCGGTGCTCGGTACCCGTTCGCTGCATGCGCTGCGCCAGGGCGCGGGCAAGCTGGCGCGGGTGGCGCAGTTCCTGTGGTGGCTGCTGTGGCCGTGCGTGTTGTCACTTGCGCTGCAGCAGGTGGCCAGCCGCCTCAACATCGCGCAGGGCTGGGAGATCGTGATGGTGCTGCTGCCCTGGATCGTGCTGGTGGCGCTGACCATGCACCGTTGGCGCTGGATCAGCCAGCCACTGGGGGCGGCATTCGATCCGGCACGTCCGTTGCTGCAGATGGTGCTGTTCGGCGTGCTGGGTATCGCCTGGTTGTTCCTGCACTTCGTGCCGGGCTGGCCGGATCCGTTGCCGTGGTTGCCGGTGGTCAATCCGTCCGAACTTGCACAGTGGGTCATGCTGCTGCTGGCCGCGCGCTGGTTGTATTCGACGCAGGCACCGGCCGTGCTGCAGCGGATCCGCGTGCCGGTACTGGCCATCGCCGGTTTCATCGCCATCACCAGCGTGACCCTGCACGCCGTGCACCACTGGGGCGATGTGCATTGGAATGACGCGCTGTGGTCGTCCAGCCTCGCGCAGACCAGCCTCACCGTGGTGTGGAGCGTGCTGGGCGTTATTGCCTGGGTGTGGGGCTCGCGCCGCGGCCAGCGGGTGTTGTGGACCGTCGGCGCGGTACTGATGGCCGTGGTGCTGGCCAAGTTGATCCTGATCGATCGCAACCACCTGGGTAACCTGCTGGGCATTGCATCGTTCATCGCCTATGGCCTGCTGTGCACGGTCGTGGGCTACTTCGCGCCGGCGCCCCCGCGCCCGTCGCAGACCGTGGAGGAAACCGCATGAAGACCTGGATGGCGCTGATAATGGCGCTGTGCGTGACCCCTGCCGCGCTGGCCCAGGAGCACCGGCAGCAGTATGTCGAGCAATGGCCGCTGCGCTTGTCCAGCGAGCAGTCCGGTGCGTATCGGGTCGTACTGGAGCCGGAAATCTACCGGCGTGCGTGGTCGCCGCAGCTGGCCGATGTGCAGGTCTACAACGCGACCGGGCAGGCGCTGCCGTCCGCCCTGCTGGCGCCGGACCAGCCCCTTGCGCAGCCGCCGGTGCAGCGTGAGCTGCCGTGGTTCGCCCTGCCGGCACTGGATGCGCGCAGCCGCAACGATCTGCAGCTGCTCACCGAACGCGATGCCGATGGCCGCGTCCGCCGTGTGGAAGCCCGCGTGGGCGCCAGCACGGGTGCAGGTCCCTCGGCGGGCTGGCTGATCGACGCCAGCGTGCTGGGCCAGCAACCGCTGGCGGCACTGGTACTGGACTGGGCCGAGCGCGAGCAGCCGCTGCAGGTCAACGTGCAGGTGGATGTCAGCGATGACCTGCGCAACTGGCAGCAGGTCGATGCGCAGGTGCCGCTGGTGGATCTGCAGCGGGCCGGCAAGCGTCTGCTGCAACGGCGGATCGAGATCGGCCATGGCGCGCGCTACGTGCGCGTGCTGGGCAACGATGCGCAGGCACTGCCGGCGTTGCGCGGCGTGCTGGCCGAAGTGCCGCCGGCACCGGCGACGATTCCCTGGGAGTGGCTGACGCTGCAGCCGAAGCAACAGGCCGATGGCGCGTTCGAGTTCGAGCTGGACGGTCGCTTCCCGATCGGTCGGCTGGACGTGGCAACCACCGGCAACAGCCTGGTGCAATGGACGGCCTTCAGTCGCGATGATCCAGGCGCGGATTGGCAACGCCGCACGGCGCCGTGGGTGGCGTATCAGGTGCAGGCGGACGCGGCCGGGCAGCAGCAGTCGCCTCCGCGCGAGCTCGGCGAGACAACGCGGGATCGCTACTGGAAGCTGGTGGCTGATCCGGCGAACAGTTCCACCGTTCCGCTGCTGCGCCTGGGGTACCGTCCCGAAGTTCTGATGTTCCTGAGCCAAGGGGCCGCGCCTTATGCCTTGGCCGTGGGCAGTGCGACCGCATCGCGGCAGGACGCACCGGTGGGCGTGGTGATTGCTGACCTGCGTTCACGCAATGGACCGGAGTGGCAGCCCAGCCTGGCGCGCCTGGAAGGGCCGCCGGAAGTGCTGGCGGGTGAAGCGGCATTGCAGGCACCGCGCGACTGGAAGCGGTGGCTGCTGTGGTCCCTGCTGATCCTGGGCGTGCTGGTGGTCGGTGGGCTGGCCTTGAGCGTGCTGCGGCAGAAGCCTGCCGACGCCTGACCGAGGGTGGCGACGGCCGCTGGCCGTCAACCCTGCGCGGCGGCGCAGGGGCGTGCGGCCGTCAATCACGTATCCCGGTTTGCGATGCGCCGTGACACCCCGGACAATAGTGGGCTGCGCCCTTCGCGGCGCCCCTACCATCGACCAGGAGTTGCCCATGTCCATCGTCCGCATGACCGATCTCGACCTTGCCGGCAAGCGCGTGCTGATCCGACAGGACTTGAACGTTCCGATCGAGAACGGCCAGATCACCTCCGAGCAGCGCATCACGGCCTCGCTGCCGACGCTCAAGCGTGCGCTGGAACAGGGCGCGGCGGTGATGGTGACGTCCCACCTCGGCCGCCCGCAGGAAGGGCAGTGGAGCGAAGAGAACTCGTTGCAGCCGGTCGCCACCCGCCTGTCGGAGCTGCTGGGCCGTGACGTGCCGCTGATTCGCGATTGGGTAGACGGCGTGGACGTGCAGCCGGGCCAGATCGCGCTGCTGGAAAACTGCCGCATGAACGCGGGCGAGGGCAAGGATGACGAGGCGCTGGCGAAGAAGTACGCCGCGCTGTGCGACGTGTTCGTGATGGATGCCTTCGGTACGGCGCACCGTGCCCAGGCCTCCACCCATGGCGTGATCCGCTTCGCCCCGGTGGCGGCAGGTGGGCCGCTGCTGATGGCCGAGCTGGATGCACTGGCCAAGGCCCTGAAAGAGCCGGCCAAGCCGCTGCTCGCCATCGTCGCCGGCAGCAAGGTCAGCACCAAGCTGGAGCTGCTGGCCAGCCTGGTCGGCAAGGTGGACCAGTTGATCGTGGGCGGTGGCATCGCCAACACCTTCATCGCTGCGGCCGGATACCCGGTCGGCAAGTCGCTGTATGAGCCTGACCTGCTGGACACCGCGAAGAAGATCGTGGCCGATGCCAAGGCGAGGGGCGCTGAGATCCCGCTGCCGACCGACGTGGTCGTGGCCAAGCAGTTCCTGCCGGATGCCGAAGCGACGGTGAAGGCGGTCGACGCGGTGGCCGAAGACGACCTGATCCTGGATATCGGTCCGCAGACGGCGGCGCAGTACGCGCAGTTGATCCAGCAGGCGGGGACCGTGGTCTGGAACGGGCCGGTCGGCGTGTTTGAATTCGACGCCTTCAGCAAGGGTACCGAGGCAATGGCGCGCGCGATCGCGACCTCCAAGGCGTTCTCGATCGCCGGTGGCGGTGACACGTTGGCCGCCGTGGACAAGTTCCACATCGCCGACGACGTCAGCTACATCTCCACCGGTGGTGGTGCGTTCCTGGAGTTCCTGGAAGGCAAGACCCTGCCGGCGGTGGCCGCGCTCGAAGCGCGGGGTGCGTAAGTGTTGGACGACCTGACCGCGGCCAGCGTCGAGACCCGCTTGGCCGGTGCGGGCCATGAGATGCTGTTCTTCGACCTCGACGGCACGCTGATTGATTCGCAGGTGGGCATCACCCGCTGCATCACCCATGCCTTCGAGCAGATGCAGCATCCGGCGCCGCCGGCGGAGACGCTGCGCAGCTGGATCGGCCCGTCACTGCGGACCAGCTTCAGTCCGGTATTCAACGATGCGGCGAAGGTCGAGCAGGCCGTCGCGTTGTACTGCGAACGTTTCGAGACCCACGGCTGGAATGAGCATGCGGTGTTTGACGGCATCGAAGACGTGGTGCGTGCGCTGAAGGCGCGCGGTCATCGGCTGGCGGTGGTGACGGCGAAGAACGAGCCGCATGCGCGGCGCATCGTCGAGCACCTGCCGTTCGGTGACTGCTTCGAGGATGTGATCGGCGCCACGGCGGATGGGTTACGCAGCAGCAAGCCGCAACTGGTGGCCGAGGCGCTGTCGCGGCTGTCAGTGCAGCCGGCGCAGTGCTGGATGATCGGTGACCGCCGCATGGACATCGAAGGGGCGCGTCATCACGGACTGCGCAGCATCGGCGTGCTGTGGGGGTTTGGTGGTGCCGATGAGCTGGAGGCCGCCGGCGCCGGCGCGCTGGCAGAAACGCCCGCGGCGCTGTTGACCCTGCTCCCGTAGCGCCGAGCCACGCTCGGCGGAATGTATCCGGCATCCGCGGTCGCTGACGCAGGCCGCGCTTCGCGCTCGCCGACCACGGGTCGGGGCTACCGGGTGACCGGCGTCCCGCGCGACCGGCGGTCCCGTAGCGCCGAGCCACGCTCGGCGGAATGCATCTGGCATCGCGATGCCGGACGCAGGCCGCGCTGCGCGCTCGCCGACCATGGGTCGGGGCTACCGGGTGACCGGCGTCCCGCGCGACCGGCGGTCCCGTAGCGCCGAGCCACGCTCGGCGAAATCTATCCGGCATCGCGATGCCGGACGCAGGCCGCGCTGCGCGCTCGCCGACCACGGGGCGGCGCCACCGAGGCAGCGCTCACATGCGCTGCGGAAAAACCTGCTTCCACAATGCTGACCCGTATTGTCTTGCAGACATCGGGCAGACCGAGGCGCTGCAACGATGTAACCGCATACATGGCGTGTGAAGGATGTGCTAATTTCTCTGCTTTAACGGGAGCCCATCCACCATGTTCGAGCGTCAGCGTCGCACCAAGATCCTAGCCACCCTCGGCCCAGCCACTGATCCGCCGGGCATTCTCGAGGAGCTTTTCCGCGCTGGCGTCAACGTGGTTCGCTTGAACTTCAGCCATGGTGATCCGTCCGGTCAGGCCAAGCGTGCCGCCGAAGTACGCGCCGCCGCTGCCCGCGTGGGCGTGGAAGTGGGCATCCTGGCCGACCTGCCGGGCCCGAAGATCCGTATCGAGCGCTTTGCCGAAGGCAAGATCCATCTGAAGGCCGGCGACCGCTTCGACCTGGTGGCGGCTACCAACGTACCGGCCGGTGACACCACCCAGGTCGGCGTGAGCTACCTCGGCCTGCCGCAGGACGTGCGTCCGGGCGATGTGCTGCTGCTGGATGACGGCCTGATGCAGTTGCAGGTCGTGGAAGTGCAGGGCGAGCGCATCATCAACACGGTGCTCAACGACGGCGTGCTGTCTGATCGCAAGGGCCTGAACAAGCAGGGCGGTGGCCTGTCGCTGGGCGCGCTGACCGAGCGCGACAAAGAACTGATCGGCATCGTGGCGAAGATCGGCGTGGACTTCATCGCCGTCTCGTTCTGCCGCAACGCGCAGGACATGAACGATGCCCGCGAGATCGCCGAATCGCACGGCTGCTACGCCGCGCTGGTGTCGAAGATCGAGCGCACCGAAGCCATCGAGAACCTGGAAGAGATCGTCGACGCCAGTGACGTGGTGATGGTGGCACGGGGTGACCTGGGCGTGGAGATCGGCGATGCCGAGCTGCCGGGCCTGCAGAAGAAGATCATCAAGGCGTCGCTGGCGCAGAACAAGGTGGTGATCACCGCCACGCAGATGCTGCAGTCGATGGTGGAAAGCCCCATCCCGACCCGCGCCGAAGTGCTGGACGTGGCCAACTCGGTCATCGACGGTACCGACGCGGTGATGCTGTCGGCCGAAACCGCCGCGGGCATGTACCCGGTCAAGGCGGTCGAAGCGATGGCACGTATCTGCCTGGGTGCCGAACGCCAGTTCCAGACCGAGACCGATTTCAGTGCCTCGCCGCGCAACCTGGAACGGGCCGACCAGGCCATCGCCATGGCTACCATGTTCCTGTCGCAGCACGTGGGCGTGCGGGCCATCGTGGCAATGACCGAGTCCGGCGGCACCGCGCGTTACCTGTCGCGCTTCCGTGCCTCCGCGCCGGTGTTCGCGGTGACCCGCCATGACGGCGCGCGCCGGCAGATGGCGCTGATGCGCGATGTGTTCCCGATCAACTTTGACAGCCGCGGCCTGACCCCGCGTGAAGCGGCGCGTGGCAGCATCCGCCTGCTGGCCGACGCCGGCCTGCTGGAAGCCGGTGACCGCGTCGTGTTCACCAGTGGCGAGCACATGGAAACCCATGGCGCCACCAACACGCTGCGCCTGCTGGAAGTCGGCGTGGATGGCACGGCCAAGGGGCTGGGCGAGCTCTGACCCCGCACGGGCCGGCTCCCTTCTGTCCGCAGAGGGGAGCCGGCCTGATCGTGCTGATGGTCTGGAATCGTTTCCATCCGACCTCCACGTCGAGGTCACGGCGTGCGCGGGCTATAATCACGTTTTTCCCGCACCCGCCACAGGAAGTACATGAGCATCGAACAGCTGGCTGAAACCGCCCAGGCCATGGTCGCCCCGGGCAAGGGCATCATCGCGATCGACGAATCCACCGGCACCATTGCCAAGCGCTTCGCCAGCGTCGGCATCGAGAACACCGAAGAGAACCGTCGCGCCTACCGCGAACTGCTGCTGACCACGCCGAAGCTCAACGAGCACATCTCCGGCGCGATCCTGTTCGACGAGACCATCCGTCAGTCCACCAAGGACGGCGTGCCGTTCGCCAAGTACATGTCCGACAACGGCATGATTCCGGGCATCAAGGTCGACAAGGGCGCACACCCGCTGGCGGGCTGCCCGGGCGAGCTGGTCACCGAAGGCCTGGACGGTCTGCGTGAGCGTCTGCAGGAGTACTACAAGCTGGGTGCGCGCTTCGCCAAGTGGCGTGCGGTCATCAACATCGGCGAAAGCATCCCGTCGGGCACCTGCATCGAGTCCAACGCCCATGCGCTGGCCCGTTATGCTGCCCTGTGCCAGGAATGTGGCCTGGTGCCGATGGTCGAGCCGGAAGTCATCATGGATGGCGACCACGACATCGAGACCTGCTACGAAGTGACCGAGGCGACCCTGCGTTCGCTGTTCGACGCGCTGTACCAGCAGAACGTGTTGCTGGAAGGCACCATCCTGAAGGCCTCGATGGTCATCTCCGGCAAGGACTGCGAAGAGCAGGCCGACGCCGAGGAAGTCGCCGAGTCGACCGTGATGTGCCTGAAGAGCACCGTGCCGGCGATCCTGCCGGGCGTGGTGTTCCTGTCCGGTGGGCAGAGCGACGAGCAGTCCACCGAGCACCTCAATCTGATGAACCAGATGGGCAACCTGCCGTGGCCGCTGACGTTCTCCTATGGCCGTGCCATGCAGCAGGCCGCGCTGGCGCTGTGGGGCAAGGACACCAAGGCCAACTACGCCGCCGCACAGAAGACCGTGTACGAGCGTGCCAAGGAAAACGGCCAGGCCGCCCTGGGCAAGTGGAACGGCTGAGTCCTGCCGTCCCCTGATGCACTGCAGACGCCGGCCATGTGCCGGCGTTTGTTTTTTCCGGGTATGGTGTCGCCATCCCGGGGCCTGGCCGACCCGCGGTACTTCCCTTACAGGCCAGGGAGAACATTCATGCGTATTGCAACGACGCTGCTGGCCGCTGGGCTCGCATTGGCACTGAGCGGTTGTGGACTGAAGCAGGCAGGCGCCGACGGTGCCAAGGCGGCGTCACTCGGATTCGGCAAGACCGCCGTCGGTGAGATCACCTCGGCCAGCCCGCTGAGTTTCAGCGATGGCAGCCGCTACCAGCTCTACGCGATTGAACTGAAGGACAAGCAGGCGGTCTCGCTGAAGCTGAGCGGCGCCCTGTCCGGTGCATTGTCGGTGTTCCGCGAAGACGGCACGCTGGTGACGCGCGGTGAAGCCTCGGAAGAGGGTCCGGTGGAAGTGACCTTCCGTGCCGACGGCGCAGGTCGCTATCGCGTGGCAGTCAACGGTGACGGCGCATCCGCGTACGGCCCCTATCGCCTGCAGGCAGCCGAAGTAGTGCCCTACGATGGCAAGCCGCTGGTCGGCAGCGGGCAGATCGTCGACCTGCTGGCGTCGGACCGTCAGGAGTACACCCTGCAGGTCGAAAAGGCCGGCCTGTATCAGATCGACCTGGCCTCCGGCGCGTTCGATACGGTACTGGAGCTGCATGGCCCCAACGTGGATGAAGAAGACGACGACGGCGGCAGCTCCACCAATTCACGCATGAACCTGATGCTGGAGCCGGGCACCTACACGCTGGCCGTCAAGTCGATCGACGACAGCAGCAGCGGGCAGTTCCGTCTGGACGTCAAGAACACCGCGCTGTCGGCTGACATCGTGTCCACCGACGGCACCACGATCTCGCCGGGCATCACCGTGCAGGCGCTGCTGAGCCGGGAAGATGGCGAGCGCCGTTTCATGTTGAACGTGCCGCAGGCCGGCCCCGTGCGGATCGATGCGTTGTCTGACCAGGTGGACACCACGCTGCAGCTCAACGGACCGACCATCGATCTCAGTGACGACGATGGCGGCAGCGGCACCAACGCACGCCTGCAGGCCAACCTGCCGGCCGGCCGCTACCAGTTGGTGGTTGCGAGCCTGGAAGAACGCCAGGCCGTGGTGCAGGTGCGCGTGAGCAATGAAGGCGGCGAATCACTGTCGTTGCGGGATGCCGCCAATGCGGATGTCGCCGTGCCGGTCGCCGAGGCAGTGGACGTGGACACTCCCTGATCGCGAAGGTACGACCGCGCTCGCGGTAGGGCTCTCAGAAGGCGTGGCGACCGCCGGTCGTCACGCCATCGCGGCGAGCGGAGCATGCATCCGCTCCGCCCAGCTGCTCGACTCCGCGTCGCCAAGCGGTTGCCCGGCAGCTGCCAGTGCCTGCTGGTACGCCTTGAAGGTGGCGGTGTTGTAGGCCACCAGGATGATGCGGCGCGGCTCACGATGGCTGCGCTGCCAGGCCAGGGTTTCGGTAGCCGCTACTTCGGCGGCACGGTACAGCGGATAGCCGTACACGCCGCAGCTGATGGCCGGAAAGGCAATCGAACGCGCTCCCAGCTTCTCAGCCAGTTGCAGCGACTTCCAATAGCAGTTGGCCAGCAGGGCGCGCTCGTCGCGCTGGCCGTCATGCCACACCGGACCGACGGTATGCAGCACGAAGCGGGCGGGCAGGGCGTGCGCGTCTGTCGCCACGACCTCACCGGTTGGACAGCGGACACCGGGGCGGACCTGCGGCAGTCGCTCGCAGTCTTCCAGCAGGCCAGGGCCCGCTGCCAGGTGGATCGCACCGTCCACGCCACCGCCACCCAGCAGGGACTCATTGGCCGCATTGACGATCGCATCCACCGCCAGGGTGGTGATGTCCCCCTGCCACACTTCGATCTTCATGCGTACTTCTCCTGGATGTCGTTGAAACGGCGCAACGGCCCGC
Source organism: Stenotrophomonas sp. CFBP 13718 (assembly GCF_014842145.1). NCBI lineage: Bacteria > Pseudomonadati > Pseudomonadota > Gammaproteobacteria > Lysobacterales > Lysobacteraceae > Stenotrophomonas > Stenotrophomonas sp. CFBP 13718. The sequence continues at coordinate 149,818 of NZ_JACYVC010000002.1, read as the reverse complement.
GTTGCATGCGCCACCGTACCGGGGGCTGCATGCAGGCTGCGTCATGACCGTCTCACACGGTGCGAACAGGAAAAGAACAGGCGATCAGGTCCTCATGGCAGACCGGCCAGCCACTCGTCGTCGGAGCCTTCATTGACGTCGGCGAACAACGGCGTGGAGAAGTAGCGCTCCCCGGTGTCCGGCAGCATGGCCAGGATGACCGCGCCCGGTTCGGCGCGGTCGGCCACGTCCAGCGCACTGGCCAGGGTCGCACCGGCCGAAATGCCGACGAAGATGCCTTCTTCGGCGGCCAGCCGACGGGCGGTGGCGATGGCGCGGTCGTCGTCCACCGTCAGTAGCTCGTCCACCACATCGCGGTTCAGTACCTCGGGCACGAAGTCCGGGGTCCAGCCCTGGATCTTGTGCGGTTTCCAGTCATCGCCCTTCAACAGCGCCGCGCCGGTCGGCTCGGTCGCCACGATGCGGGTCTGCGGACGGGCCACTTTCAGCACCTCGCCCACGCCGGTCAGCGTGCCGCCCGTGCCCCAGCCACTGACGAAATAGTCCAGCCGCTTGCCGGCGAAGTCGCGCAGGATCTCCGGTGCGGTCGTATTGCGGTGGTAGGCCGGATTGGCCGGATTCGCGAACTGGCTGGCCAGGAACCAGCCGTGTTCCTTGGCCAGTTCTGCGGCCCGACGCACCATGCCGCTGCCACGTTCGGCCGCCGGCGTCAGGATGACCTTGGCGCCGTAGGCGCGCATCAGCTTGCGGCGCTCGATGGAGAACGTCTCGACCATGGTGGCGACGAACTTGTAGCCGCGTGCGGCGGCCACCATGGCCAGTGCGACGCCGGTGTTGCCCGACGTGGCTTCCACGATCGTGTCACCGGGCTTCAGTACGCCGCGCTGCTCGGCGTCGAGAATGATCGCCAGCGCCAACCGGTCCTTCACCGAGCCGCCCGGATTGAACGACTCCACCTTTGCGTACAGGGTGACGTGGTCCGGTGCCAGGCGCTGCAGCCTGACGATGGGGGTGTTGCCGATGGTGTCGAGGATGGAATCGTACAGGGCCATGGGGCGCTCCGGGGACGTGCCGCGCCATGCGCGGAGGGAAAGGAAAGGCGGTGGATGCGGCCATCCGCCCTGGCCGGTTGACCGTAGCGCTGCCATATGACAGCAGGAAATGACCAGATACCTGTCTTAAACAACATTTGGTTATAAGCTGGTGATGACATCTGCCCTACAGTGGATCTCTCCTCCCTTTCCCACCTGCCCGCACCGTCATGACGCTCACCCAGCTTCGCTATCTGGTGGCCATTGCCGACGCCGAGTTGAACATCACGCTCGCCGCGTCACGCGTGCATGCCACCCAGCCCGGTTTGTCCAAGCAGCTCAAGCAGCTGGAAGACGAGCTGGGCTTCCTGTTGTTCGTGCGCCGGGGCCGCAGCCTGGAATCGGTGACACCGGCCGGGGTTGAAGTGATCAGCCGCGCCCGCGCGGTGCTGGGCGAGGCCAACAACATCCGCACCTATGCGGCCAACCAGCGTCGCGAAAGCCAGGGGCAACTGGTGTTGACCACCACCCACACGCAGGCGCGCTTCGTGCTGCCGCCGGCGGTGGCGCGGATCAAGCAGGCCTATCCGCAGGTCAGCGTACACCTGCAGCAGGCCGCCGAAAGCGATGCGCTGGACCTGCTCAGCCAAGGGGACGCAGACATTGCGATCATCAGCACGGCCGGTGGTGAGCCCAGTGCAGGCATCGCCGTGCCGCTGTACCGCTGGCGCCGGCTGGTGCTGGTGCCGAAGGGCCACCCGCTGGACCGGACCGGACGCGCGCCGGACCTGGCGGACCTGGCGGCGCACCCGCTGGTCAGCTATGAATCCTCCACGCGCACGGCCTCGTCCCTGCAGCGTGCATTCGCCGGCTCCGGGCTCACGCCGGACATCGCGCTGACGGCGCTGGATGCAGACCTGATCAAGACCTATGTGCGCAGCGGTTTGGGCGTGGGATTGCTGGCTGAAATGGCCGTGAGCGCCGCCGATCACGATCTGCGTGCCTGGGTTGCCCCTGCACCGATCGCCGAGTGCATTGCCTGGGCCGTGCTGCCGCGCGACCGTGTGCTGCGTGATTACGCGCTGGAACTGGTGCACGTACTGGCACCGCAGATCGATCCCCGCGACCTGCGCCGCGTGCTGGACGGCAACCAGGCGCCCGCGTGGCCGCTGCCGCCGACCTGGGAATCGCTGACCCAGACCATCACCTCCTGAAGAAGCCCGGGGTCGCATCCCCGGCCCACCCGTCAGCCGCCGACAGGCTCCATCGGCGTCAATCGGGGCATCGCGGCTTCGATTACCTCGCCGATGCGCAGGACGTCCTGCTCATGGAACCGCCTGCCCATCAGCTGCACGCCGGTGGGCAGGCCCTCGGCCAGTCCAGTTGGCACGACCAGCGACGGGAAGCCCAGCACAGGTAACGCCATCAACGGCCAGCCGGATGCGATGGCCGTACGTGCCGCCGGCAGCGAGGCGTAATGCTGACCGTGCAGCATCGGTTCGTCGTTGGCGACGGGCAGCAGAAGGATCGGATAGGACTGCAGCGTCTGTTGCACGCGGCCGATCAACGCGGCCCTGCGTGTGTAGCCATGGATGTAGCCGGACAGGGTGGGATGCGGCCCCCACATTTCGGCGGCGACGGCGTAGTTGTAGCGAATCCACGCCTTGATCGGTGCGTCACCATCGCGCTCGATGTCCGGCAACAAGGCACGCGTTTCCTCCATCACCAGCAACCACCACAACCGCCACGCCTCTTCCAGTTCCGGCACGCGCAGTTCCTGCACCCGGTAGCCGGCGGCCTGCAAGGCAATCACGGCCCGTTCCAGTGCCGCGCTCACCGTGGCCGAGCGGGGACAGATGGCATCCTCGCGCAACACCCCGATCACCGGAGGCTGGCTGCCGGTACTGCCCGGGAAGGGCAGTGGGATCGATCCGGCGACGCGCGGATCGAAACCGCTGAACCCGTCCAGCATCAGGCGAAGATCGTCGACGCACCGTGCGATAGGGCCCTCGACCAACATCAGTTGCAGCCCCAGCGCGTCCTCGCCACGGGCAGGACTGAACAGGCCAGGGATCCGGCCAGGGGTGGGGCGCAGGCCCGGAACCCCGCAGCAGTAGGCGGGGTAGCGGATGGATCCGCCGATGTCGTTGCCCTGTGCCAGCGGCACCATGCCGGTCGCCACCGCGCAGGCCGCGCCGCCGCTGGATCCCCCTGGGGTATGCAAGGGGCTCCAGGGATTCCACGTGGTGCCATGCAGATCGTTTCGGGCATCCCAGCTGAAAGAAAAACACGGCGTGTTGCTGCGGCCCAGCAGGACCGCCCCGGCCTGGCGCAGGCGGGTGATCTGCGGCGCATCGGCGATGGCGATGTTGTCACGCAGTGCAACCACGCCGTTGGTCATCGGTTGGCCGCGCACATCGGTGTTGTCCTTGATGGCGACGGGAATTCCGTGCAGCGGGCCGCTGCTGCGCCCTTCGGTCAATGCCTTGTCGGCTTCAGCGGCAGCGCGCAGCGCGCCCTCCGCATCGACGAAGTTCAGGGCATTGACGTGTGGATTGACCTCGTCTATCCGACGCAGGCAACTGCGCACCAGCGCCGTGGACGTCAGCGTGCCCGCCCGCAGGCCTGTCGCGGCCTGGCGCGCTGTCAGCTGCCATGGCGCGCGCGCCGGGCTTCGTGACGTCGCCGCCCCTCTCGCGGTAAGGGTGGCTGCGGCGGCCAGGAACTGTCGACGATTGATGGGTGCCATGGTGAAGGCCTTCCAGGTGGCAGGACACCTTCAACATGGACGGTGCCCGGCGCGCCGGCCAGAGGCACATGCGCCGTTGAGCTGACGAGGCAAGGCCCGACACATCCCGACACATCGCGATACGCCGCGCCAAGCCCTTGCACGGAAAGGGTTCCGGCTGCCACCGCAGGCCGTGCACATGACGGTAAACGCTTGGCACATACGGTCTTCGCATGCTGGCCCCTACACTCGGCGGTCATGCAGAAGGCGGGATCTTTCATGTTGGGACGTTTCGCAATGGGCACGGCTGCCGGTCTTGCCCTGCTGATGGTGGTCGGGTGCAAGGGCGAACCGGAGGCGGCACGCCGCCAGGCTGCCGATGTGCCGGTCACCGCGCAGGTCGTGGAGATGGCCGCGTGGAGCGATACGTTGCAGGCATTGGGCACGGCAAAAGCACGCGAGTCGGTGACCATCACCGCCAAGGTCAGCGAGATCATTGAACAGGTGCACTTCGACAGCGGCCAACAAGTGCGCGCCGGTGCACCGCTGGTGACCCTGCGCGGGCAGGCACAGCAGGCTGCACTGACCCAGGCCCAAGCGACGTTCGCTGAAGCGGATCAGCTGTACCGTCGGCAGCGCGAACTGGCACAGCAGCGGCTGGTCGCCAGTTCCACGCTGGATACGCAGAAAGCCATCCGCGATTCGGCCGAGGCCCGCGTGGCGGAGATGCAGTCCGAGATCGGTGACCGCAACGTGCGCGCGCCCTTCGCTGGCGTGCTCGGCATCCGCCAGGTAAGCCCCGGCTCGCTGGTCACCCCGACCACCGCCATCGCCACGCTGGACGACATCGAGCGCATGCACGTGGATTTCCAGGTGCCCGAGTCCGAGCTGTCCTCGCTGGCCAACGGCAACAAAGTGGAAGCCACCAGCGTGGCCTGGCCGGGCCGTACGTTCGAAGGTGAAGTGACCACCATCGATGCCCGCGTCGATCCGTCCACGCGGGCGGTGACCGTGCGCGCCGACTTCGCCAACGGCGACCACGCGCTGCGCCCCGGCATGCTGCTGGACGTGAACATCTATCGCCCGGAACGCCAGGCGCTGATCGTGCCGGAGATCGCGGTGGTGCAGGTCGGACGCGAGTCCTTCGTCTATCGCCTGAAGGCCGACAGCACCGTCGAACGGGCCGACGTGATGACCGGTGCGCGCCGTGCCGGCGTGGTCGAGTTGAAGCAGGGCATCCGCCCCGGCGAGCGGATCATCATCGATGGCACCGGCAAACTGCGGCCCGGCTTGAAGGTGGAGGCGCGCGAGGTCGCGCCCGTCGCGGCGCCGGAACCGGAAAAAATGCCGCCACCGCCGGCGACGCCAGCGCCAGCAGCCGACGCCCCGACGGCACCGGTCACCCCGGTCGCACCGGCGGGTAACGGCGGATGAAACTCTCCAACATCTCCATCCAGCGGCCGGTGTTCGCGGTGGTGATGAGCCTGCTGCTCATCGTGCTGGGCATCATGTCGTTCACCCGGCTGACCCTGCGCGAGTTGCCGGCCATCGACCCGCCGGTCGTGTCGGTATCGGTGGATTACCCCGGCGCGTCGGCGGCGGTGATTGAAAGCCGGGTCACCCAGGTGCTGGAAGATTCCCTGTCGGGTATCGAAGGCATCGACATGATCAACGCGCGCAGCACCAATGGCCGTGCGCAGATCAGCCTGGAGTTCACCAGTAACCGCGACATTGAAGCCGCCGCCAACGACGTGCGTGACGCGGTCAGTGGCGTGGCCGACCGCATGCCCGACGAGGCACGCGCGCCGGAGATCGAAAAAGCCAACAGCGACGACGAGGCCATCATCTGGTTCAACTTGTCTTCGTCGAACATGGACACGCTGGCACTGAGCGATTATGCCGAGCGTTACGTCGTGGACCGGTTCGCCAGCCTGGACGGTGTATCGCAGGTGCGCATCGGTGGCCGCCAGCGTTATGCGATGCGGATCTGGCTGGACCGCGACCAGTTGGCAGCGCGTGGGCTGACCACCGGCGACGTCGAAACCGCCCTGCGCAACGAAAACGTGGAGCTGCCCGCGGGCCGCATCGAATCGGCCGATCGGGACTTCACCCTGCGCGTGGAGCGCAACTACGTGAAGCCTGCGGACTTCGCCACCATTCCGCTGGGCAAGGGCAGCGACGGCTACGTGGTGCGGATGGGCGATGTGGCCAAGATCGAGCTGGCCTCGGCGGAACGGCGCGCCTATTACCGCAGCAACGGCGAGCCCGGCGTGGGCCTGGGTATCGTCAAGACCTCCACCGCCAACGCGCTGGACGTGACCCGCTCAGCGCGTGAGCAGGCCGATCGCATCGCCGAGACGCTGCCGCAGGGTACGCAGATCGGTGTCACCTTCGACAACACGACCTTCATCGAGGCCGCGGTTGATCGTGTCTACGCCACGCTGGTGGAGGCGATGCTGCTGGTGCTGGTGGTGATCTGGTTGTTCCTCGGCAGTTTCCGTGCCGCGTTGATTCCGGCGGTGACCGTGCCGGTGTGCCTGGTAGCGGCCTTCATCGCGCTGTACGCGTTCGATTTCTCGATCAACCTGCTCACCCTGCTGGCGCTGGTGCTGTGCATCGGCCTGGTGGTGGATGACGCGATCGTGGTGGTGGAGAACGTACAGCGTCGCATCGACCTGGGTGAGCCCCCCTTGGTGGCCTCCAAGCGCGGCACCGCGCAGGTGGCCTTCGCGGTCATCGCCACTACGGCCGTGCTGGTGGCGGTATTCCTGCCGGTTGGCTTCCTGGAGGGCAATACCGGACGCCTGTTCCGCGAACTGGCGGTGGCGTTGGCGGCCGCGGTCGCGTTGTCCGCCTTCGTTGCGCTGACGCTGACGCCGATGATGGCCTCCAAGCTGCTCAAGCCGCATTCCGGCAAGGCGCCGCGCGGGCTTTACGGCGTGATCAACCGCAACCTGGACAAGCTCGCCAGCGGCTATGGCAACGTGCTGGATCGCCACGTCGACCGCACGTGGATCTATCTGCTGGTGATGGTCGCCGCGCTGGCGGCAAGCTGGGTGCTGATCAAGTCGCTGCCTTCCGAGCTGGCCCCGGCCGAAGACCGCGGCTCGTTCCAGATCATGATCGACGGTCCGGAAGGGGCGGGCTTCGACTACACCGTCGGCCAGGTGCAACAGGTGGAAGCGATCGTGGCGCGCCATGTAGGCGACGAACAGCCCATCGCCCGCGCCAACCCGCGCGTGCCCGGCGGTTGGGGCTCCAGCGAAGAAATGCATACCGGCCGCATCAGCGTGTTCCTGCAGCCGTGGCGCGAGCGCACGACGTCCACCCCGGAAGTAGCCGACGAACTGCAGAAAGAGCTGGATACCGTGCGTGGCGTACGCGTGCGCACCCAGGTCGGTGGGGGACTGGTACGTGGTGGTGGACAGCCGTTCCAGATCGTCCTCGGCGGTCCGGAGTACGCGGAGATCGCGCAATGGCGTGATCGGGTGCTGCTGCGCATGGCCGACAACCCCGGCCTGGTCGGCGTGGATTCGGATTACAAAGAGACCCGGCCGCAGATGCGCGTGAACATCGACCGCCAGCGCGCGGCCGACCTCGGCGTGTCGGTGACGGCGATCGGTTCAGCGCTGGAAACGATGATGGGCTCGCGCCGCGTCACCACCTTCGTGGACAACGGCGAAGAGTACGACGTGCTGGTGCAGGCTGGCCGAGACGGGCGGGCGACGCCGGCCGACCTGGCCGCGATCCGCGTGCGTTCCAGCGGCGGCGAACTGGTGCCGCTCTCCAACCTGGTCACGCTGAGCGAAGTGGCGGAAGCCGGCTCGTTGAACCGGTTCAACCGGCTGCGCTCGATCACCATCAGTGCCGGCCTGGCGCCGGGCTACCCGCTGGGCGAGGCCATCACCTGGGCGCAGGGCGTCACCCGCGAAGAGCTGCCGCAGCACGCGCAGGTGAGCTGGAAGGGGGAGTCGCGCGAATACCTGAGCTCCGGTGGCGCCGTGCTGCTGACCTTCGCCATGGCGCTACTGGTGGTGTACCTGGTGCTGGCGGCGCAGTTCGAAAGCTTCATCCATCCACTGACCATCATGTTGACCGTGCCGCTGGGCGTGCTCGGGGCCCTGGTCGGGTTGTGGGTGAGCGGGGGAACGGTGAACCTGTTCAGCCAGATCGGCATCGTGATGCTGGTCGGCCTGGCCGCGAAGAACGGCATTCTTATCGTCGAGTTCGCCAACCAGCTGCGCGACGAAGGGCGGACGGTGCGCGAGGCGATCATCGAATCCGCGCGGGTGCGCCTGCGGCCGATCCTGATGACATCCATCGCGACCGTGGTGGGGGCGATTCCGCTGGTCGTGGCCGGCGGCCCTGGCTCGGCCAGCCGTGGCACGATCGGCGTGGTGATCATTTTCGGCGTCACCCTGTCCACCTTCCTGTCGCTGTTCGTGGTGCCGGCGTTCTACGCCCGGCTTGCCCCGTTCACGCGCTCGCCGGAAGCGGTGGCCCGCGAGCTGGAAAAGCAGGAAAAGGACACCCCCTCGGTCGGCGGCCACGCCTGAAAGACCCGGTAGTGACGGCCGCTGGCCGTCAGGCTTTAGGCCGCTGGCCGTCAGGTTTTCCGGACATTGACGGTCAGTGGCCGTCACTAGCGGCCGTTCGCCAGCTAGAATCAACGCGGTTCCCTTCAGCCGACGGGACGTCCTTTGTTCCGCCGACTGGAGAGAGCGCGTGGAAGCAGCCGTACATTTCATCAACAGCATCATCTGGAGCAAGGCGCTGATTTTCATGTGCCTGGCTGCGGGCCTGTATTTCAGCGTCCGTACCCGCTTCATGCAGATCCGTGGCTTCTTCGAGATGTGCCGCCTGACCGTGGCCGGTGAGAAATCCGATGCCGGCGTGTCCTCGTTCCAGGCGCTGGCCATGTCGATGGCCGGCCGCATGGGCATCGGCAACATCGCCGGTGTGGCCACGGCGATCGCCTTCGGCGGGCCGGGCGCGATCTTCTGGATGTGGGTGATGGGCTTCCTCGGCGCATCGACGTCCTACATCGAATGCACGCTGGCGCAGATCTACAAGACCAAGGATGCCGAAGGCCGCTATCGCGGCGGCCCGGCGTACTACATTGAAAAGGCCATGGGCCTGAAGTGGTATGCGATGGCCTTCGCCCTCGCCACCATTGTCGCGGCCGGCTTCCTGATGCCTGGCGTGCAGGCCAATGCCATCGCGGACAGCATCATCAATTCCTGCCGCGGGACCTCGCTGTGCGGCCCGCTCGATGGCCAGGCCTTCGGCATGGACCAGGTGCAGGCGCTGAAGCTGGGCATCGGCATCTTCGTCGCCCTGCTGCTGGGCGTGGTGATCTTCGGCGGCGTCAAGCGCATCGCCAGCTTCGCCGAAATCGTGGTGCCGTTCATGGCCGCCGGCTTCATCCTGATGGCGGTCACGATCATGATCCTCAACGCGGATCGCGTGCCGGAAATGTTCGGCATCATCTTCGACAGCGCGTTCGGTACCCATGCCGCCTTCGGCGCGATGATGGGTCTGGCCGTGGAGTGGGGCGTCAAGCGCGGCATCTATGCCAACGAGGCCGGCCAGGGCACCGGCCCGCACGCCGCGGCGGCATCGGAAGTCTCCCACCCGGCCAAGCAGGGCTACGTGCAGGCCTTCGCGGTCTACTTCGACACCATGATGGTGTGTACGTCCACCGCTTTCCTGATCCTCGCCGCCGGTACCTACAACGTGTATTCGCCGGTGGCCGGTGCCGAACCCGTATTCATGGGGCTGGCCGGCATCGCCGAGGGTGCCGGTTACGCGCAGGCTGCCGTGGAAAGCGTGATCCCGGGGTGGGGCGGCGCGTTCGTGGCCATCGCGATCTTCTTCTTCGCGTTCACCACGATCATGGCCTATTACTACATGGCCGAGACCAACCTCACCTACCTCAACAACAACGCCAAGCGTCCGCTGACGGTGCTGGCCCTGCGCCTGGGCATCATCGGCATGGTCATCTTCGGTGCGTTCCACAACGCGCAGCTGGCCTGGGCGCTGGGTGACATCGGCGTGGGCCTGATGGCATGGCTGAACATCGTTGCCATCCTGATCGTGCAGAAGCCGGCGATGATCGCGTTGCGCGACTATGAGCGACAGAAAAAACTGGGCCTGGATCCGACCTTCGATCCGGTCGCATTGGGTATCAAAAATGCCGATTTCTGGCAGAAGAAACAGGAAGCTGCGTAAGTGAACAATCCTTGGAACAACCGCCGTCCGTCCGCGCGTCCGCCGCGTGCAACGCCGCTGCCGCGTACCGAAGCACCGGCGCCGCCGGGCGGTGGGCGCGGCAACACCGATGAGCTGCGGCTGTTCGGCGTCAACGCGGTGCTGGCCGCATTCAACAAGCGGCCACAGGCGGTGCGCAAGGTGTACCTGCTGGAGGCGCTGATCCCGCGCATGCAGCCGCTGCTCAAGTGGTGTGTGGCCAATCGCGTCGGCTACCGCGTGGTGGAAGACGGTGACCTCAACAAGCTCTCCGGAACGACCCATCACGAAGGCATCGTCGCTGACGTGCAGCGCTCGCCGGTGCTGACCCTTGAAGAGTGGCTGCAGGATCTGCCCGCGGGACCTGCGGTGGCGCTGTGGCTTGACGGGGTAGGCAATCCGCACAACCTCGGCGCGATCCTGCGTTCTGCGGCGCACTTCGGTGTGGCCGGGCTGCTGTTGCCGGAAACCAGCACGTTGGGGATCTCCGGCGCGGCCGCCCGCGTTGCCGAAGGTGGGGCGGAATCGGTTTCGCTGGTCCGCCTGCCGGCTACCGCCGAGGCGATGCAGATGCTGCGGCACGCCGGCTTCGGCTTGGCCGCCACGGTGGTGGACGGAGGCACCAACGTGTTCGCCGCCTCGCTGCCGGACCGCCTGGTCTATGTGATGGGCGCGGAAAGCGAGGGCATGGACCGCCAGCTTGCCGCCGACTGCGAACAGCAGGTGTCCATTCCCGGCACCGGTGCCGTTGAGAGTCTCAATGTGGCGTCTGCCACGGCCGTCCTGCTCGCACAGTGGGCAGGCGCACGTAATTCCTGATCCACCGACCGGTGCTTTCCCTATGCCCCGGGTCGGGACATAGGAGCAACGTGTAGCAGCACCATCGTGTTGGCAGTCTGCAGGACGATGGCGTTGGCCGGTACATCCGCAGGGATGCACCCCACCGTGTGGGGTGGGGTGATGCGGCGACCCGGCCGCGATGCGGCCGGGTACTTTTTCAACGCCTGTGGCACGTGTCAGTGTCGGCAGGAGCCGATCGGTCAGCCTTGGTTGGACGCCTCGTCCAATGCCGCCAGCGAGACCGCCACCGGTATGCCCTGCAGCAGCAGATAGTTCGCGTCGAACGGCGCGATCAGTACCTGCACGCATGCAATCGACTGCTCTGCTGCCTCCCAGGCCGGCAAGTACTGCGTCTGCCAGACCGTGAGTCCGCTGCGCTTGAAGTTCTCCTGCAGGAACAGGATGCGACTGGCCAACGTCGTACCCACCGTACCTTCGCGCATCTGGCCGAAGGGCACGCGGTCGACGCTGGCACAGGAGATCACCTCCTGCAGGTTCTGCAGCGCGAACTGGCGATGTTCACCCTGCAGGAGCGGCACGGACCCCTGCCGGCGCTGAGCGGACACGGCATCCCCATCATGGCGACTGGGCGCCCAGGCACTGCCCTCGTGCTGCTGCAGCAGGTGCCGCAATGCGCGCGTCGCGGCGTGTTCCGGGCTGATGCCTGCGCCGGCGGCCACGCACCAGGCATCGGCCGTCGGTCCTTCAGCGCATGCCAGATAGGTCGGCACCGAGCCCTGGCCGGCGATGTCGAACAGATGCACCGGGCTGCCTTGGCGCTTCGTCGTGATTTCCCACAGCGCGCGGATCTGCGCTGGCAGGGTGTCGGTATCCACGCGACGCAGGTACCGCCGCTGGCGCAGGCCGATGCCCTGCACCGCGAAGCGTCCCAGCGCCACCTCTTCCTGGGCCGACAACATGCCCTGCAGCAGGGCTTCGTCCTGGGTCGCCCCCGCCGCCACGCTACGGTTGCTGCTATACCGTCCCAGCAGCGTGTAATCGAAGTCGTCATGGACCTTCGTCGGCGAGGATCCGCGCGTCACGTCGTGCAGGTACTTGGCATTCACCAATGCGGTGGGCACCGGCAGCGAGCGGCTTGCATTCACTTCATGGAACAGGGTGGTCGCGATGCTCGCACGCGGCTGCTCGGCGATCACCGGCATCAGTTCGGAGAATGCTTGCTCTACGCCTGGCAGCGTCAGATAGTCGCTCGCCTTGCACGTCACCATGCGTGATGTGTTGGCGTAATCCGCATGAAGCAGCTGGGCGATGGCCGGGAAGAGGGCGCTGCGCAGGGCTTGCGCGTGATCCATGCCGGATCCGCACACTTCGATGTCATGTCCGATACGGGCACGCGTCTGCAGACGGACTCTCTCCAGGTGCAGCCCCTGCGTGTCCAGGCAGATCTGCTCATGGTCCAGCTTCATCGCGGTGATCAGCTCGCTTGCCGCGTTGTTGGCCACGGCAACCGGAATCTCGTTTTCCAGCCCGGCGACGTCTGCGATCGGTGAGCTGCAGAGGGGCAAAGGACGTGCATTCATTGGTGCGCTCCTGAAGATATCGAGTGGCTGCCTGCATCCGCGGTACGTCGCTGACGTGGGGTCATTGGACGTCGGCGGGGCCAGGCAGGCAGCGGGGTATACCTGGCACCGACGATGCTGCGTTCGTCGTCGTGTCGCAGGGACACTCCGGCCTGGCAGCTTCAGGCGCGGTTTGCCAATGTGCGCGACGACAGACAGCGGCTTGCGTCGCAACCGTTCCTGATCGACGGCGAAAGAGCTGCTTGGGTCAGAAAAACACTTCTGTCGGGGGAGCAGAAATCTGCATTCGAATGGCGGGCCGGGTCGAGCGGGATGGCGGGCAATGCGTCATTTCGTTTTTTTCTCATTGCTGTGTCCGATCACGCTGGGCAACGTGGGGCCACCCACCGGCAGCAAGGAAACACGCAATGAGTATCGAGTCGGCAACAAGCACGATCGTTGCCCTGATATGGAGTCCCTACCTGGTCGGCCTGTGCCTCGCGGCCGGTCTGTACTTCAGTATCCGGACACGTTTCATCCAGTTGCGTGCGCTGCCGCAGATGCTGGCGCTGATGTTCCAGCACCGTGGTTCCGCGGCGGGCTTGTCGCCGTTCCAGGCGCTGAACATTTCCCTGTCCAGCCGCGTCGGCGTCGGCAACATCGCGGGCGTCGCGATGGCCATCGCGTTTGGCGGGCCGGGCGCGATTCTGTGGATGTGGGTGGTGGCGTTCTTCGGCGCATCCAGCGCCTTCATCGAGTCCACCCTGGCCCAGATCTACAAGGAACGGGACAGCCAGGGCCACTACCGCGGCGGGCCGGCCTACTACATGGAAAAGGGACTGGGACAACGCTGGTATGCGCTGATCTTTGCGCTATGCACCGTCGCGGCAGCCGCGATGCTGGCCGGCACCCAGTCCAACGCGATCGCCGGTGCGCTCAACGAAGCCTGGGACGTGCCGGTGGCCGCGACGGCGGTGGCGGTGGTGTCACTGCTGGGGCTCATCATCTTTGGCGGCGTGCGCCGCATCGCGGTGGTTACCCAGTGGGTCGTGCCGGTGATGGCCATCGCCTATCTGTTGGTTGCACTGGTGGTGATGGTGATGAGCTACGAGCGCATTCCGGACGTGATCGGCCTTATCGTCCGCAGTGCCTTCGGCGTTGACGCTGCCTTCGGCGCGATGGTGGGGGTGGCCATCCAGTGGGGCGTACGCCGTGGTGTGTTGTCCAACGAAGCCGGCATGGGCAGCGGTGCACATCCTGCTGCGGCCGCCGAGGTCTCCCACCCGGTCAAACAGGGGCTGGTACAGGCTTTTTCGGTCTACATCGACACCATGGTGGTCTGCAGCGCGACGGCCTTCCTGATCCTCTCCACCGGTCTGTACAACGTGTACGATCCCGCGGTGAACGGCGTGCCTGACGAAGCGCGCATGCTGGTCGCCAACCTGCCGGGGATGGAGGCAGGGCCACGATTCGTGCAGCATGCGGTGGAATCGGCGTTGCCGGGCTTCGGCAAATCGTTCGTCGCGCTGGCGATCCTGCCGTTCGCGTTCACTACGATCCTGGCGCTCTATTACATGGGCGACACCAACATCAGTTATCTCTGCCGGAACAAGCCGGCGGCCTGGGTGGTCAACGCCTTCCGGCTGACGTTCCTGGGCATGGTGGCGTATTCCTCGCTGCACAGCGCGACCGTGGCGTGGACCCTGGGCGACATCGGCGTGGGGGTGATGAGCTGGTTGAACATCATCGCCATCCTGCTGCTGCAGAAGCCCGCGTTGGCCGCGTTGCGCGATTACGAGAAAAGCCGCAACGCAGGCATCGACCCGGTGTTCAACCCGCGTGCGATAGGGTTGAAAAACGCACCGTTGTGGGAGCATCCGTAGTCAGGTAGAGCCGGCTTCAGCCGGTTGCCGTTGGCGCGGTCCGGCACCGCGCGGCCGCTTCGCTCGCCGACCATGGGTCGGCGCTACCAGGGCGCGATCCTGCACCGCGTGGCCGCTGCGCTCGCCGACCGTGGGTCGGCGCTACCGGGGCGCGGTCCGGCACCGCGTGGCCGCTGCGCTCGCCGACCATGGGTCGGCGCTACCGGGGGGCTGCGTGGTCCGGTGGATCACTCGTTCGGCGGAACGGTGGCCTTGGCTTCGCTGCCGAATGTGCCGTCGGCATCGGCGGCAAGATAGGCCATCACCGTGTACGCCGCGACGTTCTGCGCCAATGCCTTGGGGTCGATCTTGTCCAACGTATCGTCGGCCGTGTGGTGCAGGTCGAAATAGTCCGTCCCGTCCTGCGCCAGCCAAGCCCATGCGCCGCCCTTGGCCGCAAGCGGGCCGATGTCTGGACCCGGGCCGCCCTTGTCGGCGGCGTACTCGATACCCAGCGGCTTCAGCACCTCGGCAATCTGCCGCGTGGCATCGCGCGAGGCGTCCGGGTTCGGCGAACCGGTGTTGAAGGCGTAGATGCGGCCAGCGCCGAAGTCACTCTCGGCAGCCAACTGGTGCCGCACGACATCCTTCGCGTGCGCCTCGGCATACGCCTTGCCGCCGTAAAGACCCTGTTCTTCATTGGCAAACGCGACGACGCGGATGCTGCGCTTCGGTGCCTGCTTCAACTGGCCGATCAAGTGCCCGGCGGCCATGGTGATGCCGACGCCAGCGCCGTCGTCCACCGCGCCGGTGCCCAGATCCCAGGAATCCAGATGGCCCCCGATGACGACCACTTCCTTCGGCAGCGAGCGCCCGGTTATTTCGCCGATGACGTTGTACGAGGTCGCCGTTCCATCCCAGCCGCAGTCCAGCGCCAGGCTGACCGTGGTGCTGCCCCGTGCAACCAGACGTGCCAACTGGTCGGCGTCAGGCACCGACAATGCCGCCGAAGGGACCGGCTGCAGGCCATCGTCATAGCGGGTGATGCCGGTATGCGGCACACGGTGCGAATCGGTACCGGCGGAGCGCATCAGGAAGCCGACCGCGCCCTTGCGAATGGCCTCGGACGGCCCCTTGCTGCGGATGGCGCCGCCACGACCGTAATCGCGGCCGTCGCGGAACGGCAGCATCTGGTAATCGACGAAGGCGATCTTGCCCTGCAGCGATCCTGCGGGCGCGGCCTGCAGCGCGGCCAGATCAGCGAAGCGCACCACCTCGGCCTGCACCTTGCCGCCCGGGCTGCCGCCGAGGGCGGTAATCGTCAAAGGCTGTGCGTGCGCGCCCACCACCGCTGCGTGCTCACTGCGGCGCTCCCATTTCGGGAACGTCACCGGTTCCTTCCACACCTTGTCAAAGCCGAGTGCCTTGAATTTGGCTTCGGCCCAGGCGACGGCGCGCGCGTCTGCCTCACTGCCGGCAATGCGCGGACCGATCTCGGTCGTCAGCGATTCCACCACTTTCCAGCCGGTGTCGTCGGCCAGGGCCTGCTCCCGCAGTTCAGCAGCGGTACCCAGCGAGGTGGGGGCCAGCGTGGTGGTATGCGGCGCGGCGAAGGCCGGTGACGCGAGCAGGGCAAGGGAAGAGGCGAGGGCAAGGACGCGGCGACGCATGGACGACTCCAGCAGGGGCATAAGCGTCCGAGCTTAGCAGTGCCGCCGCCCCGCGCATGGGCCCTAGGTCATGGCCATGGGAAATGGCCAGATGAGGAAAAGGGCCAGGTCCGCTCCGGCGGGAGGACGGGCCTGGCCGTGTGCCGCGATCAGTGCTTCAGGTTGTCGCGGATTTCGCGCAGCAGCAGCACTTCTTCGGACGGGCCCTTGGGCGCGGCTTCCTTCTTCTTCGACATACGGTTGATGAACTTCACGACCAGGAAGATGGCAAACGCCACGATCACGAACTGGATCAGGGTATTGATGAAATCACCGTAGCCGATCACCACGGCCGGGATCTCCGTCCCGTCAGCCGCCAAGCGAGCCGGCGCCAAGGTCCACGCCAGGTCGGAGAAATCAACCTGGCCGATCACCCAGCCCAGTGGCGGCATGATGATCTTCTCGACCAATGCGGTAACGATCTTGCCGAAGGCCGCACCGATGACAACACCGACGGCGAGATCGATGACGTTGCCACGCGTTGCGAATTCCTTGAACTCACTGATGAATCCCATGGAGATCTCCTGATAGGGGGGCTGAATGCGAAAAATCCTATCGCAGGCAATGTCAGCCGGCGATGACGCCATGGCGTTCGCCGACATTTTCCAATCGTGCACTGAAACGATCACCGGGTTTCAATGCGGCCACGCCGGACGGCGTCCCCATGAATACCAGGTCGCCTGCGCGCAGCCGCCACAGCTGCGACAGCTCATGCAGAATTTCCGGGACGCTCCAGATCATCTGGTCCAGCAGCGATTGCTGGCGTACCTCGCCGTTGATTTCCAGCGACAGGTTCAGCGCGGCGAGGTCACCGACTTCACCGGCATGCACGATCTCGCTGATCGGCGCCGAGGCATCGAAGCCTTTCGCGGTGTCCCACGGGTGACCTTTCTGCTTGGCCGCGGCCTGCAGGTCACGACGGGTCAGGTCCAGGCCCACGGCATAGCCGTACACCAATGCCTGCGCCTGCTCGATGGGCAGCACGCCTTCCGGCGCATCGCTGCCGATGGCAACGACCAGCTCTACTTCGTGGTGAAGGTCGGACGTGGCAGGCGGGTAGGGGATGACATCATCGTGGCCGACCACGATGGCGTCGGCAGGCTTGCTGAAGAACATCGGCCGACCCCGCGCCGCGGCATCGGGAACGGCGGCGCCCATTTCCTTTGCGTGGTCGGCGAAGTTGCGCCCTACGCAATAGATGCGGTGTACGGGGAACGTGCCGCCACCGACAACCGGGATACGGGGAACAGGATGGGCGGGAATTACATCAGTCATGCGCGCGTCCTAACGATCAGGTCGTCGCAGTGTAGCGCCGCGCCCGGCGAACGTGGCGCCTGCTGGGAGCGGCAGCGCTACGCCATGCCTTATCGAGCGGAGTGGCCTGTCAGTGGGTCGGCAGCGCAGGCTTGCGGACCACGCGGTACTCGCCTTCCACCACGGTGGCATCGGCCACGCGGGTGGGCGCCTTGCGCTGGGCCAGCAGCTTCCAAGCCAAACCGGCAAGGATCATTGCTGCACCGACGAAGACACCCACGAACACCATCACACCCAGAATGGCGACCCCAAGCAGACCCACCGCAACGCGCACCAGCGGGTGACGCGGCTTGCGCGGTGCAAACAGAGTGCGGAACTGGCCGAATTGGAAGGTGCGGTTGCTCATGGGTAACTCACTTGGCTGAAATCAGCGAACAACCAGTATCAGGGTGATGCTTCGGCGCATGAGTGAAAAAATCGTTAAGTACGCCGCGCGTTCATTACAGATCAATGACTTGCATTCATGTAACAGCCAGCCAAGTGGACAGGCGTGCGACAATCAATGCTTTCCCCGATGCAGAGTCAGAAATGACCGACCAAGCGCTCATCGCAGTCGACAAGATCACCGAGGGTGGCTTCGCCGAGGCCGAGGTGGTGATCGACGGGGATGCCGAGTCGCTGGTGCTGTATCGCGAAGGCGACAGCGTGCGGGGGTTCCTCAATATCTGCCCGCATGCAGGGCGGCGGCTGGACTGGGCCCCCGGCCAATTCCTGAAAAGCCGGGAAGGACACCTGGTCTGCGCGGCGCATGGGGCCTCGTTCGCGCTGGACAGCGGGCAATGCGTAGCAGGGCCGTGCAAGGGTGATCGATTGCGCGCGGTTGCCGTGCAGGTGCGCGACGGACATGTCTTCCTGGCATGAACCGCCCGGCGCGCCCGCCCGCACGGTAGAGCCGACTTCAGTCGGCTTCCAACAGCAGGGGTAGAGCCGACTTCAGTCGGCTCCCAACAGCAACCGAGGTAGAGCCGACTTCAGTCGGCTTCCACAACGGCAGCCGACTGAAGTCGGCTCTACCACCAGCTCCCCCCAGCCAAAGCCCCCAGCAGCCAGCAGCCAGCAGCCAGCCCTCCCCCAGCCAACAGCCGACCCCAAGCCCGCAACCCCAATCCGGCTCAGAACATGATGTTGATCATCGCCACCACCACCATCGTATAGATCAACGACAGCGGCCCTCCCACGCGCCACAGCTCGCGCGGGGTGTAATTGGCCGGTCCCATGACCATCGAGATCACCGGGTTCGACGCGGTCATCAGGTTGTTAGACGCAGACAACGCCACGATCAGCGCAAACGCGGTCGGGTTGCCCCCTGCCGCCAATGCAAGATTGACCGCGATGGGCACCATCACGATGGTCGCGCCCACGTGGCTGATCACCAGCGAGAACGCGGTCGTCAGCAACGCCAGCGCCACTTCCAGCACCCACACCGGGATGCCCTCGGGCAGTTTGTCGATCGTATGCCCGGCCACCCAGGCCGCTGCGCCGCTGGAATCCATCGCCCAGCCGAGCGGAATCAGCCCGGCCATCATGAATACCGTCTTCCAGTTGATCGATGCGTAGGCTTCGTCCATCCGCAGCACGCCGGTCAGCAACATGCCGGCCACGCCGGTCATCAGGGTCAGCGCCACCGGCAGGTTGGATGTCAGCGCGATCAGGATGGTCAGCGCGAAGATGGTCATCGCCAGCTTGAACTTGTGTGGCCGCTGCTCGCCCTTGGGATAGTCGGTGACAATGACGAAATCGCGTCCGCGGGCGGCCTGCGCCAGATCGGTCCAGATGCTGTGGAAGACCAGCATGTCGCCGGCGCGCAGCTGCACCTTGCGTACGTCCTCGCGGATCACCTGCTTGTCGCGGTTGATCGCCAGCAGGCTCAGGCCGCGCTCCTTGCGCAGGCGCAGCTCGGCCGCGCTCTTGCCGATCACATCGGAGGTCGGCGGTACCACCGCTTCGGAAATGCCGGCGCGGCTGGGATTGAACAGATCGCCAAGGTGCTTCAATCGGGAGGACATGCGCAGGAACTGGTTCTGCGCGAAGTCACTGACCAGCCGCCGCGAGCCCATCACCCCGATCACGCTGCCCACCCAGATGCGCATCTCGGCCGGCGGTGCCAAGCGGGTGTCGTTGCCGGTCTTCAACGCCAGCAGCAGCGGGGCATCGTGCAGGGTTTCGGCTTCGCCCAGGGTCATGCCGACCATCGGACTTTCGGCGCTGACGACCAGCTCGAAGACATCGCCTTCGATGCCGTAGGTCTTGGCGAAGTAGCTCTCCGTGCGCGCCGGCGTGACCCCGTCATTGGCCAGCGTTTCTTCTTCCACCAGCTTGCGGTTGCCGTAGAAGTGGAAGTACAGCAGCGAGGCGATCAGCAGCGCGACACCGATCGGCAGCGGCGCGAACATCCGCAGCGGCTCGATGGTGGCCAGGCCGGAGGGCAGGTTGTTGTTGGCCGATGCCAGCAGATCGTTGAGCAGGATCAGCGGCGAGTTGCCCACCATGGTCAGCGCGCCGCCCATCACGATGGCCGCGGCGATCGGCAGCAGCAGCCGCTGCAGGGTCAACCCGGTGCGTGCGGCCAGGCGCGAGGCCACCGGCAGGTACAGCGCCATCACCGACGGGTTCTGCATGAAGGACGAGTTCAAGCCGGAAATGGCCGTGGTCATCAACAGCAGGCGCTGCTCCACCCCATGGCCGCGCCGCAGCAGCCACGCCGCCAGTCGGTTCAATGCGCCGGTGCGGTCCAAGCCCGCGCCGAGGATGGTCGTGGCGATGATGCTCATCACCGCGTTACCGGAGAAGCCGGCGAAGATTTCTTCCGGGGCGATCAGGCCGGTGACGCCCAGCACGACCAGCACCACCAGCGCCACCACATCGGCGCGGATGCGGTCGAACAGGAACATCGCCATCGTGAAACCGACCAGCCCGAGGACGAGCTTCATGTCGGTTGTCAGCGTCAGCGCGGTTTCCATGGGGGACGCGTTCCGGTCAGCGTGGGGAAGGGTGGATCTTTACGTGCGGTCGTACAACAGATCCCAAACGCCGTGCCCCAGCTTCTGGCCACGGGTTTCGAAATGGGTCTGCGGCCGCCATTCCGGGCGCGGTACATGGCCGCGCGCACCGGCACGGTTGACCAGCCCATCGGTCGCGTCAAGCACGTCCCACATCTGCTCGGCGTAGTCTTCCCAATCGGTCGCGCAATGCAGGCGGCCACCTGGACGCAGCTTGCGCACCAGCAGGTCGGCGAAGGCCGGCTGCACCAGGCGACGCTTGTTATGGCGCTTCTTGTGCCACGGATCCGGGAAATAGATGCGCACCTCATCGAGCGCGCCATCGGCGATTTCCTTCTCCAGCACTTCCACGGCGTCGTGGTGGTACAGGCGGACGTTGTCCACATCGTCGTCAGCCAGCGCGTTGAGCAGGCGGCCGACACCCGGCGCATGCACTTCGATGCCGATGTAATCGCGGCTGGCGTCCTGCTGCGCAGCGAAACGCAGGGCAACGCCATTGCCGAAACCGATCTCGAGCACCTTGTGCGCATCGCGTCCGAAGGTGGTGGCCAGGTCGCGGACTTCACCAGTGAAGTCCAGGCCGAAACGCGGCCAGCGGTCATCGAACGCGCGCTGCTGGGCCGGGGTGAAACGACCTTGGCGTAGCACGAAACTGCGGATCTCGCGGCGGCCTTCGTGCACGGTGAACGGCTTGGCGGGCGCCTTGGAGCCGGTACTGGAAAACGGGTCGGTCATCAGCCGATCAATCCATCAAGGGGGGAAGAGGCGCTGGCGTAGCGCTTGCGCGGAATGCGGCCAGCCAGGAAGGCCTCGCGGCCGGCTTCCACGGCCTTGCGCATCGCGCTGGCCATCAGCACCGGATGGCGGGCACCGGCAATGGCGGTGTTCATCAGCACGCCATCGCAGCCCAACTCCATGGCAATGGCCGCATCGGACGCGGTACCTACCCCGGCATCCACGATGATCGGCACCTTGGCATCTTCGATGATCTGCAGCAGGTTGTACTTGTTCTGGATGCCCAGGCCCGAGCCGATGGGCGCAGCCAGCGGCATCACCGCGGCGCAGCCGATCTCTTCCAGCCGCTTGGCCAGGATCGGGTCGTCGGAGGTATAGACCATCACCTCGAAGCCGTCCTTCACCAGGATCTCGGCCGCCTTCAGCGTGGCCACCACGTCCGGGTACAGCGACTTCTGGTCACCCAGCACTTCCAGCTTGGTCAGGTTGTGCCCGTCCAGCAGTTCGCGTGCCAGCCGGCAGGTGCGCACGGCGTCTTCAGCGGTGTAGCAGCCGGCAGTGTTGGGCAGGATCGTGAAACGATCCGGCGGCAGCACGTCCAGCAGGTTCGGTTCGCCCGGATTCTGGCCGATGTTCGTGCGGCGGATGGCCACGGTGACGATCTGCGCGCCCGCGGCCTCGGTGGCCAAGCGGGTTTCTTCCAGATCCTTGAACTTGCCGGTGCCGGTGAGCAGGCGCGAGGCGTACGTCTTGCCGGCAATCACCAGCGAATCAGAGGGGGCATGTTCGATCATGTCGCGGATTATCCCCTAGTTGGCAGCGCCGGGCCATGCTCGGCGAGCGCAGCGGTCAGCGTCACCCACCGCCCAACGCGTGCACGATCTCCACCACATCGCCGTCCGCCAGCACATGCGTGGCATGCAGGCTGCGGGTCACGATCTCGTTGTTGACCTCTACCGCCACGCGACGTTCCAGCAACTGCTCGCGCTGCAGCAACTCGTGCAAGGTGGTGCCGGAGGGCAGGGTGCGGGCTTCGCCATTGAGCTGGATGTTCATGTCGGCATTGTCCCCGATGCGCCCGGCAATGGCACGCGGGTGGTGCCCGTCATCGGACAGGGATGTCGCTGAAGGTCCCCCAAAGCGACAATGCATGTCGCGGCGCAGCGTGACTTTGGCTGCGCGAGTGAAACCATTGCACCGTGCGCTGGCGTACTGCCGGCGATTGATACCACAGGAGTTCCACATGTTGTTCAGCAAACGTCCCGTCCGCACCCTGATTGCCGCCGCAGTCGCCCTCGCTGCGCTGCCGGCCATGGCGGTCGAACCGGCCTTCAACCGCACGGTGTTCATCGGCGACAGCTTGACCGACAGCGGATACTTCCGCCCGCTGCTGCCCGCTTCGGTACAACCGGTGACCGGCAAGTTCACCACCAACCCGGCATGGGTGTGGGCCGAACACGTGGCCGATTATTACGGTACCAACGCCACCCCGAACGGCAACGGCCAGACCGGTGACAACTACGCCGCCGGCGGCGCCACCGTGGCGACCGACGTGGTGGGTCCGCTGGGCCCGACCCCGTCGCTGGCCACCCAGGCCAGCCGCTATCTGGCGGCCAACGGCGGCAAGGCCGATCCGAACGCGCTGTACACGGTGTGGGGCGGTGCGAACAATCTGCTGGGCATCACCAGCCCGGCGCAGGCTCCTGCGGTGATCGGCGCGGCCGTGACCAGCCAGATCGGCATTGTCGGCACCCTGCAGGCGGCCGGTGCCAAGTACGTGGTGGTGCCGAACCTGCCGGACATCGGCCTGACCCCGATGGCCCGTGCCGGTGGCCCGGCGGCGATGGCGCAGTACACCGCGGTCGCCTCGGCCTACAACAACGCCCTGTACGGCGGCCTGACCCAGGCGGGCATTGAGTTCATCCCGCTGGATACGTTCACCATCCTGCGTGAAATCGTCGCGGATCCGAGCACCTATGGCTTCCGCAACGTGACCAACGCGGCCTGCACCGTGGCCTCGTCGGTCACCTGCAATCCGACCAGCCTGGTCGCGCCGGACGCGGCGACCGCCTATGTATTCGCCGATGGCATCCACCCGTCTGCAGCCACCCACGAAATGCTTGGCCAGTACGCGATTTCCGTGCTGGAAGCTCCGCGCCTGCAGCAGGTGCTGACCCATTCGGCGCAGACCGTCGGCCGTTCGCGCGCTGACCAGGTCAGCCTGCACCTGGGCGGCGCACCGGCCGATGGCCTGTCCTGGTGGGGCGGCCTGCGCGGCGACATGCAGCGCTACGACCACGCCGACCTGTACGACGGCATGGCCCCCGCCGGCCTGTTCGGTATCGACTGGGCACGTGATGGCATGGTCGTCGGTGGCTTCGCCGGCTACGGCCGCATGGATGCCGACTTCGGCAACAGCCAGGGCGATTTCACCCAGTCCGACACCACGGCCGGCCTGTTCGCCGGCTGGTACGGCGAGCGTGCATGGGTCAATGGCCAGGTCAGCTACAGCTGGCTGGACTACGACGTCACCCGCAAGGTGCACCTCGGGCCGGCAACCCGCGAGCACAAGGGATCGCCGGAAGGCAGCAACCTGACCGCCGCGCTGAACGCAGGCTACGAGTTCGGTGAAGAGGGCAGCTTCCGCCACGGCCCGGTGGCCGCGGTGATCTGGCAGAAGATCAAGCTGGACGGCTATCTGGAAAGCAACGCCAGCAGCACCGCGTTGGGTTACAACAACCAGGATGCTGATTCCACCGTGGGCCGCCTCGGTTGGCAGGCGCGCCTGGACGGCGGCAGCATCAAGCCGTACGTGCAGATCACCTATGACCACGAGTTCGAAGACCGCCAGGACGGCAGCGCCTTCCTGCAGAGCCTGCCGGGCGTGGGCAGCTACCGCGTGCCGGGCCTGAAGTTCGACAAGGACTACGCCACCGCCATCCTGGGCGCGCGCATGGAACTGTTCGGCCTGCAGAGCAACATCGGCCTGAGCGCGACCACGATGCAGAAGAAGGCGATGGACACGTCCATCTTCGCCAGCGTCAGCGGCGCGTTCTGACCCTGATCCGGAATGACGGCCGCTGGCCGTCATTCCGGGTCGCTATGGGCATGGGTAGAGCCGACTTCAGTCGGCTTCTCTCACCGCCCGGATTTCTGACGCGCTGGTGCAGCCGACTGAAGTCGGCTCTACCAGTCAGATGACCGCATGCGCGCATTGCGCTCATGCCACCCCGCCGCCTAAACTGTGCTCCGCGATGCGGGTGTAGCTCAATGGTAGAGCTGTAGCTTCCCAAGCTACTGACGAGGGTTCGATTCCCTTCACCCGCTCCACTGTTGCAAATCAGTCCGCAAGTGATTGATTGGGCCATGCCCAGCATTCGATGCCATGCGGAAAAGCGCGCATCACCCGCCCGCAGATCGATACGCTGGCCGATGCGGGCGCGCCTGCATCAGAAGAACGTGTGGAAAGTCGCCCCAAGCCGGCCGATCCGCTGTGCTGGTGTGCACGCGATCCAACTGCCTGCTGCATTGCGGCTCAGGGGGCAGCGGCCTGCCTTGGCAGGTTCGCCGCAATGTTCGGTGTCGTACTGGTCCAGCGAACGCAGGGCGCTGTCTACAAGGCTCAGATCCTTGCAGACGCCCGGCTACGGTTCGCCCTGCAACGGGTGTATTACGTCGGTTCGACTGCGCAGGGCGCGCGCGATGGCCTCTCCCAGTTCGTTGAGCGACGCGGATTTGGGCAACAGTTCTTCAATGCCAGCAGACGCGCTCAGCGCGATCTCGTCAGGGAAGATACTCGCGGTCAGCGCGATGATGGGCAGATCGCGTGCTGATCCTTCCGACGCTCGGATTTCCCGGGCCAGCGTGTAGCCGTCCATCACGGGCATCTGGCAATCCGTCACCAAGAGATCGAACCGCCCGTCCCGCAACGCCGCGAGCGCCTGTGCGCCGTCTTCCACGGCGACGCATTCCACGCCCAGTTGCCCCATCCGCCACTGGATGATCTCCCTGCTGGTGGCATCGTCTTCTGCTACCAGAACGCGCCATCTGCGTCCCGGTGGCGGGGCAGGCAACAAGGAAATTGGCCTGGTGTTCGACGGTGCGACCTCCCGAGCAGTGGCCGGTTCTGGCGTCAACACGGCGAGGCGCAAGGAAAGAACGGCGCAGGTTCCCTGGCCTGGCGTGCTCTTAAGCTCCAGCTCGCCTCCCATCAGGTCGGCCAAGCGGCGACTGATGCTGAGGCCCAGGCCCGTGCCGCCATACTTTCGTGCGGTTGAAAGGTCTGCCTGGGTGAAAGGCTCGAAGATGCGCTCCAGCTGGTCGGCAGGGATGCCGATGCCAGAGTCGGTGACAGAAAAGGCCAGGCGTTGCTCACCCACCGCATCGGCCACGACGTCGACACGTATGGACACTTCACCGTGCGCGGTGAACTTGATGGCATTGCTGGTGAGATTCATCAATATCTGTTGAAGTCGAAGTTCATCGGCCAGTACGCGGCTGGCGACGGCAGGGGCGAGCGTTGCCGACAGGACAAGCCCCTTGGCGGCGGCTTGTGGGGCCAGCATCGCGTGCACCGTGTCCACTGAATTGGCAAGATCAACGGCGGTCCATTCCAGTGTCAGCGCACCTGCCTCGATCTTCGACATGTCCAAGGTGTCATTGAGCAACTGGCGCAACACCGCCGCGGATCGATTGATCTTGGCGAGGATCGCACTCTGTTCCTGGTCGAGGCCGGTGTGGCCAAGAACTTCGAGCATGCCGGCTACGCTACTCATCGGCGTGCAGATTTCGTGGCTCATGGTGGCCAGGAACTCGCCCTTCGCTTTGCCGGCTTTCTCAGCGACTGCAATAGCGTCTTCCAGGGCAATCGATGCTTCGTGCGACTCGGTCACGTCCACCCAGTAGCCACTCCACTCCGTACCGGCTTCCGTGTTTTCCGTAAGCTCGCCCTTGGAGTAAATCCAGCGCCATCCTTCCGGGGACAGGGCCCGGAACTGGAATGACAACCCTGTGCCTGTGGCGGCGGCACCTTCTGTTGCATCGACCAGTATCTTCTGATCATCAGGATGGACCCGAGCGAATAGTGCGCGCTCGTCCTCGAGCACGTCTGACAGCTCAACGCCGAAAAGTGAAAAGACATCGCCAGCTACATAGGGGAAAGTGAAGGTGCCATCCGGGGCGCGGTGGACCTGGTAAACGATGGCAGGTAACTTGCGGGTGACCCGGGACAGCCGATTTTCTGCAATGCGACGCTGGGACACCTCGCGTCGAAGCCTCATGTGGCCAACGGTGTGGACGAGGCCGCCAGTGAGGAGAATCAACAAGGCAGGCAACGCCCAGAGCATGACCCGCCGCCAATTGATCGCCGGTTGGTCGCCAACGCCCAGCCAATCGTTTCGAATGCGTTCCCGTTCTCCCGCAGCCACATTGCCGACAACCTGATCAAACGCGGAGGCCAGGGCGGCGCTGTTCCCAAAGGCCGCAAGCGTCAAACGGTCCTCAATTCCCGCTGGTGCAGCAATCTGCAGCCGCCCCGCGTACGCATCGCGGAGATACGGATCCACCACAGCAAGATTTCCGACATAGGCGTCTGCACCGTCTCCGTCCAGGAGCTTGAGGGCTGTCGCCGCATCGGCTGCAGTGATGAGTCGAACGTCGGGCGCTTGCGCCTTGATTAGCGGTCCAAGCCTGTCTGGCTCGGACAGCACGACCCGCCGGTGGTTGAGATCGCGCAGGTCAATGACTCTGGGTGCGCCAACGTGGGTAAGGATGACATTTGGAATGGTGATGAACGGCTCGCTGAAACGCCAGCCCGCGTTTGCCGCCGCGTTGGTCATGGGGACGGCCAGTGCCGCATCTATCGTCCTGTCCCGCATTGCCCGCTGCAGCGCCTCGCCCTCCTCGAATTCCACGATCTGCAGATTCCTGGCGCCGGCTTCCACGAATCGCTGCAAGTAATCTCCGGCAATCCCTGACGGTTTGCCCTGCTTGTCGCGAAAAGCGATGGGTTCCCAATTCAGCGGAACGCCCAACCTTATGGGCTGAGAGAGGACCTTTGTCTCTTCAGGAGAAAACCGTATGCCCGTGTTGACGGCCCATTCCAAGGGCGTGAGCCACTTCACGCGCAGCGCAACACGCGTCGCTTCTGGCAGCGAATTGAGTGCCACGTCCAAGGCTTCAGCAAACGGCTGAGCATCATTTGGAACGCCGAAGTAGAGATTCATGGGGGGAACGTCGGGACGCTGCAGCAGGGTCAGTCCGCGCAGTGGTTCCTGCTTGGTCAAGTGCTGTATGACGTACGCGTTGCCGATATAGAGGTCGGCGTCCTCAAGCACCACGCTCTTCAAGGCGGCCAGCGTTCCGCTGGCAGGCACGATCTGAGCGCGGGGATAGCGATCCCGGACGCCGACGGCTGTGACCTGATCATCTTCAACCGCTATCCGTAGACCAACCAGGTCGAGGCTGGTGATGGACCGGCGATCACTGGAGCGCGCCGTTATGCCCAGGGGAGCCGTGGCAAATTTCTGCGTGAACACCATGCAGCGGGTGCGCGCGGACGTGAGCTGCACGTCCATGACCACGTCGATGTCGCCTGCGCAGGCAGCCTGAAGCACCGCCTCCCAGCCAGGATAGGTCCTGGGCTCCAGGCTCACGCCAAGTGCGGTCGCTGCGGCCTGCAATGTCTCTGGAGCGAAGCCGGAAAGCCGAGCGTTTTCGACTTTCTCAAAGGGCAACCAATCGTTGTCATAAACACCGACCCGGATGACCGGATGGGCATGCAGCCACGCACGTTGTTCCGGCGTCAGCGGCAGCTCAGGTGCCTGAGCATGGGACAGCGTGCTGCTGGCAGCGCAACACGTTGCCAGCAGCCATCCGAACACCATGCCAAGACGCATCATCCTCCCTCAGGTCGTACAACCAACTCAGCTTAATGAAGACAATGAGAAAATGGCGTGTCGATGGATGATGGGCAGTGCCGCCACCTCATTGGTGTGTGCTGTGAAGGTGGACCCGGCAAGGGCAGTGGAGTGATCCGCATAATGCATGGCAGCGAGGCCCATTTATGGCCCTGAGGACGCTGAGATCGGAGCGAGGGCGAGAGCTGGATCAGCGTCCGGTCGCCCGTGCTCGACCGCCGGGCATCGTCACCGCGCACACGCTATGCTGCGCGCTTCTGCACGGCCCGGCTCCGATGAAACTCGCCATCCTTTCGCGCAACAGCAAGCTGTATTCCACCCGGCGCCTGGTAGAGGCCGGTCGCAGCCGCGGCCACACCGTACGCGTGCTTGATCCGCTGCGCTGCTACATGCGGATCGCCGCCGACGGCTTCACCATGCATTACAAGGGGAAGCCGATGACCGGGGTGGATGCGGTCATCCCGCGGATCGGTGCCTCGGTCACCCGCTACGGTACGGCCGTGCTGCGCCAGTTCGAGCTGATGGGCGCCCGCACCCCTAATCCGTCCGATGCGATCCTGCGCTCGCGCGACAAGCTGCGTGCGCACCAGCTGCTGGCTGCCAAGGGCATCGACATGCCGGTGACGGTGTTCGGCGACAACCCGGATGACACCGTGGACCTGCTGTCCATGCTCGGCCCGCCGCCGCATGTGGTGAAGCTCAACGAGGGCACCCAGGGGCGGGGGGTGATCCTGACCGAAAAGGCCAGCGCCTCGCGCGGCATCGTCGAGGCCTTGCGCGGCCTGTATGCCAACTTCCTGATGCAGGAGTTCATCGGCGAGGCCCAAGGGGCCGACCTGCGCTGCCTGGTGGTGGGCGATCACGTCGTGGCCGCCATGCAGCGGCAGGCACCAGAGGGTGATTTCCGCTCCAACCTGCATGCCGGCGGCAGCGCGCATCCGGCCAAGGCCAGCCGGGCCGAGGCGCAGATGGCGGTGCGATCGGCCAAGGCGCTGGGCCTGAGCGTGGCCGGCGTGGATCTGATCCGCTCCGCACGCGGGCCGCTGGTGCTGGAAGTGAACTCCACCCCCGGCCTGGAGGGCGTGGAAGGCGCCTGCAACGTCGACATCGCAGGTCGCATCATCGCCCACGTCGAAAAGATCGTCAGCCGCTAGCGCCGTCGATGCCGTCAGTCCGGTAGCGCCGAGCCACGCTCGGCGGAAAGCCCCCACAAGCGCCCGCCTGCAGGTTGCTTATATAACCCTTTGAAATAAAAAGACTTCCTGTGATTCCGAAAGCCTAGGGTCCCGTTTAACGACCCTTTAATTGCGCGTGTCGTAATCTCCTTCCTACCGCAGCTCTGCCTCATCAGCAGGATCGGTATCGGGATATGAAA
The DNA here is from genome assembly GCF_014842145.1 of Stenotrophomonas sp. CFBP 13718. NCBI lineage: Bacteria > Pseudomonadati > Pseudomonadota > Gammaproteobacteria > Lysobacterales > Lysobacteraceae > Stenotrophomonas > Stenotrophomonas sp. CFBP 13718. The sequence continues at coordinate 120,539 of NZ_JACYVC010000002.1, read as the reverse complement.
TTTTAAGGCCCGGGCGTGTTCGCCCGGGCTTTTTTTTATCTGACGTGCAGTAAGGGCCAGTGCGCCCTTGATTCCGTCGTCACATGCCTCGTACAGTCTCTTTTCATTCATGGAGGTGACGGGTATGAAATCGTGGCAGAAGGCGGTCTTGATGGCTGCGCTGGGCATGGCCTGCAGCACCACTGCTTACGCGGAATCCCCGAAGCAGAACGACGCCGCCCCCGTCCAGCTGGACCTGAACGTGCCGGCCAAGGAGCAGCTCAGCGCGGTCGAACGCGCGCTCCACAGCGAGCGGTACAGCGAAATCACCTTGGATGAAAAGAGCAAGGTCAGCGCCGCCATCAACCGCATCCGCGTCCGCCTTGGCGACAACGACACCGTGGAGCAGCTCAATCCGCAGGCACGCACGGAAGTGCTCAATGACGAAGCGGTGGTCAACACCATCCTCGGCCGCGCCCATGCCGACAGCCGCATGGTCTGCCGCCGCGAGCGCGCCACCGGCACCAACCGCCCCGAACGCCTTTGCCTGACGGTTGCGCAGCGGCGCGAGGCGACCGAGCGTGCCCGCAAGGACATGAGCACCCTGACGCGTCCCAGCCCGAAAGACGTGAACCTCTGACGTTGACGCGCCCTGCGCGCCCCTTCGTGTGAAATGTTAATGCCCGGGGCTGTATGGTTGGCGTCAGCCGCCAACAGGCCCGGGTCGTAACCTTCCAGGTTGCGACCGCGCCAAGGCAGGCATCCCACCACGAACCAGAGGTCCCAGTGCGAATTCTCGTCATCGAAGACAACAGTGATATTGCCGCCAACCTCGGCGACTACCTCGAGGACCGCGGGCACACGGTCGACTTCGCCGCCGACGGTGTGACGGGCCTGCACCTGGCCGTCGTACACGAGTTCGACGCCATCGTGCTGGATCTGAACCTTCCCGGCATGGACGGCATTGAAGTCTGCCGCAAGCTGCGCAACGAAGCCCGCAAGCAGACTCCAGTGCTGATGCTGACCGCCCGTGATTCGCTGGACAACAAGCTGGCCGGCTTTGATTCCGGTGCGGACGATTACCTGATCAAGCCGTTCGCGCTGCAGGAAGTGGAAGTGCGGTTGAACGCGCTGTCCCGCCGCGGCAAGGGTGTGCAGACCCGCGTGCTGGAAACGGGCGATCTGGAATACAACCTCGACACCTTGGAAGTACGTCGCCAAAGCAAGCTGCTGCAGCTCAACCCGACCGCGCTGAAGATCCTGCAGGCGCTGATGGAAGCCTCGCCGGCCGTGGTCACCCGCCAGGAGCTGGAGACCCGCGTCTGGGGAGAAGAACTTCCGGATTCGGACTCCCTGCGCGTGCACATCCATGGCCTGCGCGCCGTGGTGGACAAGCCTTTTGAAGTTCCGATGATCCAGACCCGTCATGGCATCGGCTACCGGATCGCTGCACCGGATGCCTGAAGACCCCGTACGCAGGGGGCGTCGCCGGCGCGGGCCTTACCGTCGTCGGCTGCGCAGCCGCATCATCGTCTCCTTCGTGCTGTTGGGCTTCTGCCTGACCACGCTGTTTGCGTTCGCCACGAACTGGGCGCGCGCGCGCGTGGAAAACCAGCTCGTCGAAGACGTGATGAACCGGAACATCGACGAGTACGCCAAGCGCTACTACTCCGATCGCAGCCGCAACCCGGACTTGCCCGTGCAGCAGATCCGGGCGTTCTTGTACCCACGCGACAAGTTCGACCGCGTCCGCGAAGAGCGGCCCGAGTGGGCCGGCTTGCCCAATGGCAACCACAACGTCAGTGGTCTGGACGAGGATGGCAGGCCGTACGCCTACAAGCTGGCTGTGCGCAAAGCCGATGACGCCTGGTTCTTCCTTGCCTACGACATGACCGAGGCCACGCGGGGTGAGGCGCAGCTGAAACGCGCGCTGTGGATCTCCGTGCTGGTGTTCAGCCTGCTGTCCTTGGTGCTCGGCTGGTGGTCTGCTTCCAAGGTGATGAAGCCCGTCTCAGACCTGGCGAAACGGCTGCGTGCGTATCGCGGCGGCACGAGTGATCCCGAACCGCTGGCACCGCGTTTTCCTGACGACGAAGTGGGGCAGCTGGCGCAGGCGCTGGATGACTACTCATCGCGGCTGACCGAGGTGGTGCAGCGCGACCGCGAATTCAATGCCGACGTCAGCCATGAGCTGCGCACGCCGCTGGCGGTGATCCGCGGTGCCACCGAGCTGCTGCTGACCCGGCCGGGGCTGGATGAAAAAGTGCTGCAGCGCCTGCAGCGTATCCAGCGTGCCGAACAACAGTGCAGCGATCTGATCGGCGCGTTGCTGCTGCTATCGCGCAATGAGCGCGGGCAGGGCACCAGCAACGTGGCGCGGGTCGCCGAACAGTTGCTCGAATCGCACCGCGCACAGCTGGGCGGCAAGCCCATCACCCTGACCTTGGAAGGTGACCGCGACCTGATCGTGGATGCACCGGAATCGGCATTGTCGGTGGCGTTGGGTAACCTGATCGGCAACGCGGTGAAGTACTCGCAGGACGGCGAAGTGCGGGTCAACGTGGGCAACAACGCCGTATCGGTGGCCGACAGTGGTCCCGGCCTGAGCGAAGAAGACGCCGCCAAGCTGTTCCAGCGCGGTTACCGCGGCACCCACGCCGGTCACTCGCAGGGCGGCGGCATCGGCCTGTCGATCGTCAGCCGCCTGTGCGACCTCTATGGCTGGCAGGTCAGTGTCCGCCCCGGCGGCGACCGTGGTGTCGTGGCCACGTTGACCTTCGCCCCCAAGCTGCTGGGCTGACGGCAATCAGGGTAGTGACGGCCGCTGGCCGTCCGCCCTTGCCGCTGCGCTCGCCGAGCATGGCTCGGTGCTACCGGGATGGTGCCCACTGCTCGGCCCGCAACGCGCTTCATCGCCCAGCGTCCAGTACAGCCACCGCCGAGTCCGCCAACTCCCTACCTGCCAATAGCAGGCCCTGTTCGACGCGCGCATCCAGCGACGACCGTCCATCATCCTGCTGCCGTGTCCGGTGCACGGCATGCAGCAGGCGCATCACTGCACTCAGTGCAGTCAGGTTCCTGCTCACGCGCGCAAGGTCGGCGCAGCGATCGACCGGCATTCCGACTTCTCCCCACGGCTCGCCATCGCCGGCATCACCGCGCTGCATTGAATCAAGGAAGTCGATGAGCGCAGGCTTTGGTTCGGGCATCCCGCCGTCAGCTAATGCCGCGTCCAGCCGTTCAACCAGATGGAAGGGGATGTCCAACACCGCATCGCCGATCAGGGCGTGCAGCCGTGCACCAGGGGGAGAGAATGCCGCCATGAAAGCCCTCGCAGAGTCGTAAAGCCACCTGCCCAGCGGCGAGGTGGCGGACGGTGCGGGTTGGAGTACCGGGCTTCAACTGGAATAACCGGCGGATATGGGAATCCCCACGCACCGCCCGCCGCAGGACGGCAGGGCAGTGCATTCTCCGCCGTGCCCGGAACGGGCGACAACAGAGTTATCCAGTTGAGAGCAACGGGACTCCAATCCCGGCTGGAACTGCTCGTTCCAGCCCGGACATCGTGGGCAGAACTGCCACGCGCGTACATCAGGAAAGCTGCATTCGTCTTCTAAACCGGCTGCCGCCCGTGGTCACTTGCGCTTGCGGGATCCGCTGCTGTGTGTGGGTGATGTAATCTAGACAACAATAGTGAATGAGGCGGGCAAGGGCGATCACAAGCACGTGGGGGGCCAAGAGTTGCCATACATATTCACCTCGCTTGAAGCACTGATTGATGACTTCTGGGACGACGTGGCTCAACTGTGAGAGAGGCCCCAATGAACATTTTGACTATTGGCGTTGCCAGCATATCCGACGTCAAATCACGCCTGAAGGCCCTGATTCCTGCTCAGCGTGACAGCTCACCTCGATTCACTTTCACGAGTGGTGAGGATCTGCTGCGCACGTTGAATCCGAATCGCTGGAGCCTGCTTCAAGCGCTCGCTGGAGCGGGCCCTCTTGGGGTGCGTGAGCTGGCCAGACGCGTTGATCGAGATGTAAAAGGTGTACATACCGATAGTGCCGCCCTGGTTGCATGTGGGTTGATCGACAAAACGGCTGCGGGCGCATTGCACTTCCCCTATGACGGAGTGCATGTGGAGTTCGACACGAAGGTTCGGGCTGCTTAGGTACCCGGCACCGCTGCGCTCGCCGAGCGTGGCTCGGCGCTACCAGGAATCAGGCCGCGGTAATCGCAAGTTGCAGGTAGATCGCGTGCAACCGCTCAACCTGTGCCTGCAATGCATCCGGGTGGCCATCGTTGGGCACTACATCGTCGGCCAGGGCGAGCCGCTGCGCGCGGCTGGCCTGCGCGTCGATCATCTGCTGCGCCAGCACCACGTCGCTGCCGTCGCGTTGCATCAGGCGCGCAAGTTGCAGCGCTTCCGGCGCGTCCACCACCAGTATCCGATCCAGCCACGCATAAGCATCGCGGCCACCGGCCTCGGTGAGCAGCGGGATGGCGGCAATGGCGTAGGGGCTTTCCGCCTGGACGCACTGGTCGTGCAGCAACTGCCGAATGGCCGGGTGGGTGATCGCTTCCAGCGCTTTACGCTCGGCCACAGCGGCAAACACATGAGCACGCAGGCGGCCGCGGTCCAGCGTGCCATCGGCTTGGAGCATGTCCGGCCCGAAGCGTTCGGCAATCATCGCCAGCGCCGGGCTGCCTTGGGACACCACGGTGCGGGCAGCCACATCGGCGTCGGCCACGGTAACGCCAAGCGCTTCGAAGCGGCGGGTCACTTCACTTTTACCGGAGGCGATGCCCCCGGTCAGGCCAACCACGAACCGGCTCATCGCAGGTTCGCGTAACTCAGGTAGGCATTGATCAGCGGCTCGCCCCACATGAAGACCAGCCAGCCGGCGATGGCCAGGTAGGGCCCGAACGGGATCGGCGTCGCGCGGTCGCGGCCTTGGCTGTACAGCAGGATGGAGCCGATGATCGCGCCCACCACCGACGACAGCAGGATGATCGGCAGAATCCCTTTCAGGCCCACCCAGGCGCCCAGTGCGGCCAGCAGCTTGAAGTCGCCGTGGCCCATGCCTTCCTTGCCGGTCAGCTGTTTGAAGATCCACCAGACCGACCACAGTGACAGATAGCCTACCAACGCACCCAGCAGGGCAGGCTTGGCCGGCATGTACAGGTTATCGACAGCCCCAATCAGCCCCAGCCACATCAGAGGCAGGGTGAGCTGGTCCGGCAGCAGCTGCGTTCGCACGTCGATGCCGGACAGCGCGACCAGGAAGCACGACAGCACGATGGCACCGAAGCCCTGCCAGCCGAAGCCGAACTGCCACACGCTGGCCAGCACCAGCACGGCGGTCAGCAGCTCGACCAGCGGATACTGGATGGAGATCGGGGCGTGGCAATGACGACACTTCCCGCGCTGGATCAGCCAGCTGAACAGCGGGATGTTCTCGTACCACGCCAGCTTGTGCTTGCAATGCGGGCAGTGCGACGGCTCCACCACGATGCCAGGCGGCGGCGGCTCGTAGATGTCCTCCTGCTCCAGCACCTCGTGCGCGTCACGCTTCCACTGCCACTCCAGCCGCTTGGGCAGGCGCAGGATGACGACGTTGAGGAAGCTGCCAAGCAACAACCCCAGGCCGGCCGCGGCGGGAAAGCCGAGGCCGGGATGCTGGTCTAGAAATGCCATGTGTTATCCAACCACCGCGCCGAGTTTGAAGATGGGCAAGTACATGCCGATCACCATACCGCCAACGACCACGCCAATGAAGACCATGATCATCGGTTCCAGCAGGCTGCTCAGCGCATCGACGGCGTTGTTGACCTCTTGTTCGAAGTACTCCGCCACCTTGAACAGCATGGTGTCTAGGGCGCCGGCCTCTTCGCCGATGGCGGTCATCTGCACCACCATGTGCGGGAAGAGATTGATCTGCTTCATCGCCATGTTGACCGGGTAGCCGACCGACACGTCGTCACGCATGCGCAGGACGCCTTCCTCGTACACCTTGTTGCCGGTAGCGCCTGCGACGATGCCGAGGGCTTCGACCAGCGGGACACCGGCCTTGAAGGTGACGGCGGTGGTGCGGGCGAAGCGGGCGATCGAGCTGTTGTGCATGATCTGGCCAACCACCGGTACACGCAGAATGAATCGATCCATCGCATGCTGCATCTTGGGCGAGCGCTTATAGGCCATCACGAACCCTACGATCGAACCGCCAAGTGCGATTGCGATCAACCACCACCACGACACCATGAAACGTGAGAGATTCACGATCATCTGCGTAAACGCAGGTAGCTCGGCGCCAAAGCCTGCAAAAACATCTTCAAACTGCGGGACCACGAAGATGAGCAGAATCGCCGAGACGATCAACGCAACGGCGATCACCATGGCTGGATAAAAGAGCGCTTTCTTAATCTTGCCTTTAAGTGCTTCAATGTTTTCCTTGTAGTTCGCAATCGTGTCCAGAACGGTCTCGAGAACGCCCGCGCCTTCGCCGGCACGGACCAAGTTGCGATAAAGCTCATCGAACTGGACGGGATGTCTGCTGATTGCCTCGTGGAGCGAAGACCCGCCTTCGATATCCGTACGGATGGTGTCAACCATCTTCTTCATGCGGGGGTTCTTGTGTCCCCCGCCAATGATCTCCAATGAAGACACGATCGGCACGCCCGACTTCATCATCGTCGCCATCTGCCGACTGAAGAACGCGATGTCCTTCGGAGTAACCGGCTTACCCGCTTGCCCGAACAGTGGTTTGGACTTGGGCTTGACAACCTTAGGCGTAATTCCCTGGCGCCGCAGCTCGGCCTTCAACAGATTGGCGTTTTTCGCCAACTGTTCGCCCTTCATCTTCACGCCACGCTTGTCGGTCCCCTCCCAGACAAACGGCGCCATTTCCATGGTGCTGCGCGCCACGGGTTCTTTCTTCATCGCACTGCGACTTGCTGACATCTTGGGCTCCCCGGCCTACCATCCCCAGTAGGCATCTATCCCGCGATGCTAGCGGATTCACAGCCGTCTGGGCAGTGTACCGGGGCCCCCATACGTCCGGGATATCTCGGATGGTCCAAATGTGACGCAATACGTCACATTGATGACGATGTAGCACTGAAGGGAACCCAGTTTCCGCAGATGGCGAAATGCTGCCATCATTGCTACGGGATCGGCGGCGGCGTGCTGGGGAAGTTGGCACGCAACCTGCTTAGATCTCTCTGCGAGGTGCCGCGGTCCACTGAATCGGTGGAACCACTGGCTCCGGCTGCGGTGCCTGTTGTTCAATTACTCAACTCTTGGGGATGTATAAAATGAAGAACCAGAAAGGTTTTACGCTCATCGAACTGATGATCGTCGTAGCAATCATTGCAATCCTGGCTGCAATTGCGCTGCCGGCGTATCAGGATTACACCGTCCGTGCTCGTGTGTCGGAAGGTCTGACGCTCGCATCTGCTGCCAAGACCGTTGTTGCTGAGAACGCTAGCAACGGTTCCTCTGACTTGGGTCAGGGTTACTCGTTCGCCAACGCAACGACGAATGTGAAGTCGATCGCCGTTGCCAAGGCGACTGGTGCGATCACCATCACGATGAACCCGAAGGCTAAGGACGTTGTCCTGACCCTGACCCCGAAGAGCGCCGGTGCAGCGCTTGCTGCTGGCACCGTTCCGGGCGACGTGATCACGTGGGAATGCAAGGTCTCTGCTGCAACTAGCGACAAGTATGTCCCGGCTGAGTGCCGTACTGCTGCTGCGACCTAATGCAGTTGGGGATGTAGGAGGCGCGAACCTCAGTTCTCAAGCCTGCTACTGACCGAAACCCCTTTCGTTATCGAGAGGGGTTTTTTTTTAACGCTGATATCGGCGGATCTGACCTGATAGGGGGAGAGGTCATGAGCAAGGGTTTTTCGTTGATCGAGATGATGGTCGTGGTGGCGATCATCGCCATACTCGCAGGCATCGCTGTTCCGGCATACCAGAACTACCTTGTGAGGGCTCGTGTAATAGAGGCATTAACGAGCATTGGTGCGCACAAAGTCACAGTTGCTGAGAACATTGGTACAAGTGCTGCACTTGACCCGCGTGCCTGCAACAATGTTGGTTCCTCTGGTAGTGCAACAGTCAATGTGACATCCATCGAGTGCAATAGCGACGGAGTTCTCACAGTAAAGACGTCCAAAGTTGCTGGTTCAGTGACGCTCTCGCTGACGCCCGAGGTCACCGCAGATAATCTCATCCGTTGGAAGTGTCGCCTTGAGGAGGGCTTGGAGCGCTACGTACCGTCTGAGTGTCGCGGGTGAGGTCCGTTCTCTTTATGTTGCTTGCTCCAACAGGCGCGACGGACCCCGCTGAGAGTCGAGGCGGAGTCATTTTAATGGCTTGGTAGACTTCTACCTCTCTCTATGTGGAGCATGAGCCGAATGCCCGTCGCTGTACGCCAGCTGAGCATCTATCTCCTCCCCATCTTCATCCTCTCCGGCTTCGCCGGACTGATCTACCAGTCCATCTGGAGTCAGTACCTCGGCCTGTTCCTCGGCCACTCCTCCCACGCCCAGTCGCTCGTCCTGATGCTTTTCATGGGCGGCATGGCCCTGGGTGCGTGGTGGGCCAGCCGGCGCAGCACCGGGTGGCGTTACCCCCTGATGGCTTACGCCGCCATCGAGCTGCTGATCGGCATCCTCGGCCTCGTATTCGATTGGACGTTCCAGGGCATCACCGGCCTGGCATACACGTACCTGTTGCCGGGACTGCAAGGGCAGGGCGCCACTGCCTTGCGCTGGCTGCTGGCGACGATACTGGTGTTGCCCCAATGCATCCTGCTCGGCGCAACGTTTCCTTTGATGAGCGCGGGCTACCTGCGTACACAGCCACAGGCGCAGGGCGAAGTGCTGGCGGGGCTTTATTTCGCCAACAGCATCGGGGCGGCGTGTGGCGCACTGGCATCCACGTATCTCCTGCTGCCTGCGTTGGGCCTGCCGGGTGCGGTGATGGTGGCCGGGGCGCTGAATATCCTGGTGGCCGCGCTGATCTATCCACTGGCGCGGGGCGGAACAGGTTACGCAGTCAATGCGAAGGCCGAGGATCCAGCAACACCCCCGCGATCCGGCGAAGAGAGCGGGCGCGCTACCACCCGGAGCGCGCCGGTGCTGGCCGTGCTCAGCATCGCGCTGCTGACCGGAGCAACCTCGTTCGTCTACGAAATCACCTGGGTGCGCATGCTGTCGCTCGCTTTGGGCACCACGTTGCATTCGTTCGAACTGATGCTGGCCGCGTTTATCGCCGGCATCGCCTTCGGTGGGCTGTGGTTGCGCCACCGGGCCGACCGCATGGCCTCTCCCCTACGCGTGGCGGGCTGGGTGCAGGTGCTGATGGGCCTTGCCGCGTTGGCGTCGATGTTCGTCTATGCGCAGGCCTTCGAGTGGGTCGGCTGGCTGATGCGGGTGATCGTGCGCAGTGCGGAAGGCTACGGTCTGTACAGCGTGGCCAGTGCGGTAATCGCGGTGGCGGTGATGTTCCCGGCGGCGTTCTTCGCAGGAATGACATTGCCACTGCTGACGCTGGCGCTGCTGCGCGAGGGGCGCGGTGAAAAGGTGATCGGGCAGGTGTATGCGTTCAATACGCTGGGTGCGATCGTCGGTGTGCTGGCCGCCGTGCATGTCCTGATGCCGATGTTGGGGTTGAAGTACGCACTGCTGGTCGCGGCGGTGGCAGATATAGGTTTGGGGGTGTGGCTGTTATGGCCCATCGCGAGCCGCGAAAAGGCGACCCGTCGCACAGGCTCCCGGACGGGCGCGTTCACTGCGGTCGCGTTGGGTCTTGCCGGCGTCGTCGCTGCTGTCAGTCTGGTGCGCTTCGACCCGCTGGTCCTCAGTTCGTCGGTGTATCGCCACGGGGGCGCCCGGCTGCATGACAGCGCGAAGATGCTGTTCTTCAAGGATGGCCAGACCGCCACCGTGTCTGTATTCGAGACCGATCGCGGCGCTGGTCCGGTGCGTTCCATTGCCACCAACGGCAAGGTGGATGCCGGCATGACGGTCACCCTGGACCAGGAGCCCAGTGGCGATGAGTCCACGATGGTGTTGCTGGGGGCATTGCCTTTGGCGCTGGGCCATGGCGTTGATCGGGTGGGGGTGATCGGCTTTGGATCCGGCCTTACCACGCACACGCTGCTCGGCGATCCGCGGGTGGGGCGTGTGGACACGGTGGAGATCGAGCCGGCGATGGTGGAGGGCGCGCGCCTGTTCGGTGATCGTGTGTCGCGCGCCTATACCGATCCCCGCTCGCATATCGTCATCGATGATGCCAAGGCGCACTTCGCGGGCAGTGGGCAGCGGTACGACCTGATCATTTCCGAGCCGTCCAATCCGTGGGTGGGCGGCACGGCGTCGTTGTTCAGCGATGAGTTCTATGCGTTTGTGCCAAGGCAGCTCAACGAGGGTGGGCTGTTCGTGCAGTGGCTGCAGTTGTACGAGATCACGCCGGAGCTGCTGTCGTCCGTACTGGATGGGCTGGTGGATCATTTCAGCGATGTGCGCGCGTATCTGGCCAATGATTCAGACCTGATCATCGTCGCGACGCCGAAAGGCCGTCTGCCGGAGCTCAACGCGGGAATCTTCGACCAGCCGGCGCTGCGTGCGGAGCTGGCGCGCGTGGGCGTACATGGGCTGGATGACCTGCGCGACACCTTTGCCATGGGAGATGCCGCGCTGCGTGCGTACCCGGCTTTGTATCCGTCGCCGCGCCATTCGGATTACCACCCGATTTTGACCTTGCGCGCCCCAGTGGCCCGCTTCCAGCAGGGGTATGTCGGCGACGTGGAATCCATCATGACCGCGCCCTGGCCGCTGACCCGCGACTGGGGTGGGCCGGAGCCGCGACTTCCACGCGCGGATGGCAGCCAGTTGAATCTGCAGGTGCTGCAGCGTCGCACCACCGCGCAGCTGTTGTCCCAGCGGCTGCAGCATGGCGCGGACCTGCCTGGCGGTGGCGACCATGCGCTGGCGGACGCGCTGCGGACGTTGGGCGCTCGGTGCGAGCTGGAGATTACGCCGCTGGAGACCGCCGGGCTGGTGTTCTTCCTGGCGGGGGAGACCGTGCCGTTTCTTTCACCCGAAGAACGCGAAGCGCTCTGGGTGAGGCCGACGTGGCGGCCTTGCCCGCTGCGCGATCCGACGGTGATTGATTCGCTGGCCCTGGTGTCCGCTGCCGCGTCTGACGACCACGCACAGGTGCTGGCGACCGGGCAGCGGTTGTTGGAAGGGCCACATAGCGCGGGGCTGTTGGCGGATGCGCGGTCGGGGTATTACCTGTTCGGCGCGCTGCAGCACGCTGCGTGGGCGAGTGGTGACACGCGATTGGCGCGGGCGCTGTCGGACCGCTACTGGGATGCGCTGGGGCCGGATGCACGAGCCAGCGGCCGGCTGCGGTTGCTGACCTACATGGCTGCGCTGGGGAAACAGGACCGGTAGCGCCGAGCCGTGCTCGGCGGATTCTGTCCGGGAGTGTGGTGCCTGACGCAGGCCGCGCATCGCGCTCGCCGACCATGGGTCGGCGCTACCGGGTGATCGGCAATCGGGTAGCGCCGAGCCGTGCTCGGCGGGTTCTGTCCGGGAATGCGGTGCGTGACGCAGGCCGCGCATCGCGCTCGCCGACCGTGGGTCGGCGCCACCGACAGGTCGAGGCGGTGATCCGCTGGGGGCAGTGCAGGGGAACATGGCCGACTCAGGTAAGATGTAAGGGCTGCAGGGGGAGCCGGCAGCGGACCAACAATGCAGGGCCATGCGGGGCGGGATGCGCCGGGTGGTCTGGAGTGAGGAGCCGCATGAACGCAGTTGCCACCGCTAACCTCGTTGGTATCACCGGCATCGCGCGCCGTCTGGTGCAGGACGGTGCGTTGGATGAAGCCGGCGCCCGCGATGCGATGGCCAAGGCGACCGCTGCGCGGTTGCCGCTGCCGCAATGGTTCGCCCAGAACAAGGTCGTCACCGCCTCGCAGCTCGCCGCGGCCAACGCGCTCGAGTTCGGCATGCCGCTGTTCGATGTCAGCGTGTTCGACGCCAACCAAAGCGCGATCAGCCTGGTCAGCGAGGAACTGCTGCGCAAGCATCACGTGCTGCCGCTGTTCAAGCGGGGCGGCAAGCTGTACGTGGGCACCAGCAACCCCACCCATTCGCTGGACGAAATCAAGTTCCACACCAACCTGGTGGTGGAGTCGATCCTGGTGGACGACGACCAGATCCGCCGGGCGCTGGAGCAGTGGCAGACCAGCCACGATTCGATGACCTCGTCCATGGGCGACGACGACGAGGGCATGGCGAACCTCGAGATCGGCACCGACGACGACATGGCAGCGACCGATTCGGGCATCGACGCCAAGGGCGACGACACCCCGGTGGTGAAGTTCGTCAACAAGGTGCTGGTGGATGCGATCCGCAAGGGCGCATCGGATATCCATTTCGAGCCCTACGAAGATGACTATCGCGTGCGGCTGCGCATCGATGGCCTGCTGAAGATGGTGGCCCGTGCGCCCGTCAAGTTGAACCAGCGCATCGCGGCGCGCCTGAAGGTCATGGCGCAGCTGGATATCGCCGAAAAGCGCGTGCCGCAGGATGGGCGCATCAAGCTCAACCTGAGCAAAACCAAGCAGATCGACTTCCGCGTCAGCACCCTGCCCACGCTGTTCGGTGAAAAGGTGGTGCTGCGTATCCTGGACGGCAGCGCGGCCAAGCTGGGCATCGACAAGCTGGGCTATGAGGCCGATCAGCAGAAACTGTTCCTGGACGCCATCCACAAGCCGTACGGCATGGTGCTGGTGACGGGCCCGACCGGTTCGGGCAAGACGGTGTCGCTGTACACCGCGCTGGGCATCCTGAACGATGAAACGCGCAATATCTCCACGGCCGAAGATCCGGTGGAAATCCGTCTGCCCGGCGTGAACCAGGTGCAGCAGAACAACAAGCGCGGCATGACGTTTGCCGCCGCGCTGCGTTCGTTCCTGCGCCAGGATCCGGACATCATCATGGTCGGCGAAATCCGCGATCTGGAAACCGCCGAGATTGCGATCAAGGCGGCGCAGACCGGTCACATGGTGCTGTCCACGCTGCATACCAATGACGCGCCGCAGACCATCGCACGCCTGATGAACATGGGCATCGCGCCGTACAACATCACCAGTTCAGTCACGCTGGTGATCGCCCAGCGCCTGGCGCGTCGCCTGTGCAACAACTGCAAGCGCCGCACCGACCTGCCGGCGCATGCCTTGCTGGCCGAGGGTTTCACCCAGGCACAGTTGGATGCGGGCATCGAGCTGTATGAAGCGGTCGGCTGTGATGAGTGCACGGAAGGCTACAAGGGCCGTACCGGCCTGTATCAGGTGATGCCGATGACCGACGAGATCTCGACGATCATCCTGGCTGGCGGCAACGCGCTGCAGATTGCCGATGCCGCCCAGGCGATCGGCGTGAATGACCTGCGCCAGTCCGCGTTGATCAAGGCTGGCAAGGGCGTGACCAGCCTGGCTGAGATCAACCGCGTGACGAAGGACTGAGGGTGCTGACGGCCACTGGCCGTCATTCCTGGATCTGACGACCAGCGGCCTTCATCACCGGTCTCTGGTCGGAATCGCCTCGGTCATCACGACGGTGAATGATTTCAACTGCAACTGTCATCGGGATCGTGTCTAATACGTCTCCCCACCGCGACACCCCACGCACATGTCCCTCCAATCCCATGGCCCCGCGCCGTGCGACGACGCTGACGGCCACCTCGTCACTGCCGGTCCGCTGACCCCGCCGCCGGACGTTGCCGGCACTGCGCTGGATGCCAAATCACTGCGTCATTCGTATGCCGAGGACGTGCAGGGCATGGTGCTGGCCACGCTGGTGGCGTCGTTGGGCCTGGCCATCTTTGCCAAGGGCGGGCTGATGATCGGTGGCATGGCCGGGCTCGCCTTCCTGATCCACTACGCCGCCGGCTGGAACTTCGGCCTGGTGTTCGTGCTGGTCAATCTGCCGTTTTACTGGGTGGGCGTGCGCCGCATGGGCTGGGAGTTCACCCTGAAGACCTTCGCGGCCGTCACCGCCTGCGGCATCCTGACCGACCTGCTGCCGCGCTGGGCCGATTTCGCGCATATCGCGCCGCTGTATTCGGCGTTGGTAGGCGGCGCGCTGGCGGGGCTGGGCATTCTGTTCTTCATCCGTCACCGGGCCAGCCTGGGCGGCATCGGCATTCTGGCGGTCTACCTGCAGCGCACCCGTGGCTGGAGTGCTGGCAAGGTGCAGATGAGCTTCGATGCCATGCTGATGCTGGTGTCGTTCTCGGTGCTGGCGCCGATCCAGGTCATGTATTCGGCGATCGGCGCGGTAGTGCTCAGCCTGGTGCTGATGTTCAACCATCGCCCCGGTAGGTACATGGGCGTCTGATCGGCCGCTGCGCTCGCCGAGCGTGGCTCGGCGCTACCGGGCGCAGGCGTTACCGCCGGGGCCGGTAGATGGGCGTCTGATGGGCCGCTGCGCTCGCCGAGCATGGCTCGGCGCTACCGGGCGCAGGCGTTACCGGGACGCCCACGCGGGTTTCAATTCGAGTATCCGCGCCTGCACCGGGCAGTCATCGGCGTGGGCGCCTTTCAGGTAGCCCAGGCTCATCAGGAACTCGCCGGTGATCTCGCCGCCGGTGAAGCGGAACGTCTTCTTGAACAGCTTCACCCACTCGGCTTTGTCCAGCGGGTGATGCGCATCCAGCCACCCGACGAAGCTGCCGTGGCGCTCACGCAGCCCTTGGATCACCTGCGCATTGTGGATCGCCGCGGCCACCTTCAAGCGGTTTCGGATGATGCCCGCATCACCGAGCAGGCGGTCGATGTCTGGCTGTTCGTAGGCCGCCACCACATCCACATCGAACCCGTCGTAGGCGCGGCGGAATCCTTCGCGTTTCTTCAGGATGGTTTCCCAGCTCAGCCCAGCTTGGTTGATTTCCAGCACCAGCCGTTCGAACAGTTCGCGTTCTTCGCGCTGCGGAAAGCCATACTCGTGGTCATGGTAATGGCCATGCACGGGATGGCCTGGGGCGATGAGGCAATAGCCGCTCATGGCGTCTGCTCCGGTTCTTCGGAAAGATTATCGATGCTGACCGGCGGCCGGCCATCGACCGCCAGACCGGGCCAGCGCGGCGCCTGTGGAACCAGCTTGCCCTCGCGCACGGCGGCATGCAGCTGTGCACTGCCGTCGCGTGTATCACCGGAACCAAATGCGTAGCTGCCTGCGGTCCACCAGCCCTGGCGGCCCAGTGCGTGCAACTGGCAATACGCGCCCAGCTGATGCGGCAAGGCACACAGCAGCACGTCCTGTCGGCCGTCGTTGTCGAAGTCAGCGCTCACGATCACGCAGGGCTTTTCACCGTCCAGGCAGTCACCGGCTTCCAGCTTTCGTGCCAGCAGCGCCTGCCACCAGCTGTCCGGCGGGGATGCTGATCCGCTGGCAAGCGGCAGGCGCTTGCGCAGCACGGTGACATCCCGAATGCCCGCGTCGATGGCTGGCTCGCCTGTGCCCCACTGCCCGGTGCGGGCCAGCACCTGGGTGACCACGCTGCTCGCACGTGCGTCGGCAACAAATGCAGGCTCCTGCTGCAGGTCACGCAGGGCCTGCACGCCGCGGCGGCCGACCTCGAAGCGCAGCATCATCGCATCGGCGATGCTGATGCCATCGGGGTTGGCCAGCAGACGCGCGCGCTGGCTGGCGACGGTGATGCGCGCCGGGTCCAGCAGGGGCGAGCTCGACAGCAGGGCTGCGCCGAGTACCACCCAGCACATGACCCGGTTGACCGGCTCCAGCCCCTGCAGCCAGCGCCCGCGCCGATGCACCGCCGCCCAGCCATAACCCAGCGCGTAACCGATCACCACCACAGCGATCAACACGGCCCAGAAGCGGTCCAGCGTCCAGCCGTACTGGGTGATGCGCAGCGATGTTGCATACAGCGCCAGCGCGGCGAGCACCGGCAGCGCAAGCAGGCTGGCTTCCACCAGGCGCCGCAGCCATGCAGGGTAGGGCGGTGCGTCGCTGTCATGCTGGTACACCGCGTTGACGAAGGTCACCAGCAGCAGTGTCAGGGTGATCAACAGGAAGGCAGCCGAGCGGGTATTCCACAGCGCGTCCAGGCCGGTGAAGGGCAGGCTGACGGTGAAGATCACCGTGATGAAGGACAGCAGTGGCAGCAACCCGCGGCATACGGCGAACAGCACCTGACGGGTGATCTGGATTGCGCGCTGCTGGGTGCGGCCGATCAGTACGCCGAAGCCGGCCAGCGTGCCGGTGGCCAAGGCGATGAAGGCATCCTGGCCAAACAGCTCCTTGAAGAAGGTGATGTTCAACAGACCGAACAGCGCTGCCCACAACCACAGCAGCAACCAGGTGAGCAGGGTGAACAACGCGGCCAAGGCCAGCGTCAGACCGTTCTGCCACGCGCGTTCGAACAGCGCGTCATAGCTGGCGCGCCAGTGCCCATGCTGCAACCGATACTGCCACCACGGCAGGCTGATGAACGTGGCAATGGCCATCGCCAGCGAGAACGGCAGGCGCAAGGGTTCGCTGCGCAGCCCGGTCTCGCCCTGCAGGTTCCAGCCGATCCAGCTCGACAGCCCCAGCACCACCACCGACGCCACTGCGGCGTGCAGCCACAGTCGGCGCTCACGCAGGTCCACGGCGGTCAGCGCGATGGCGGTGGGCACGGTCAGCACCCACGCATACCAGCGGTAGCGCGAGCCGATATCCTGCAGCGGCCAACTCCCGGCCAGTTCCTGCGCCACATACAGCATCAGCCCCTGCAACAGCGCAATGAGCACGATGGCACTGCGGGTGGACGGGGGCAGTGGGGGGCTGGTGGGCATCGCGGTCTCACAAGCTGCGGCGTGGCCGCCATCCTACCGTCTCACGCACCCACACACGGCCCAGCAGGTAGAATGTGGCCCATGCCTGAGATCTCCACATCCCTCGCCCATCATCTGCTCGTCGCGCTGCCCTCGCTGGCAGAGGCGCCCTTCGCCCGTAGCGTTGCGCTGATCTGCCAGCACGATGAAAACGGCACCATGGGCGTGCTGGTGAACCAGCCCACGGACTACACCATCGGTGAGGTGCTGGCCCAGATGGACATCACCACCGACGATGAGGCGCTGCGCGTGCGCGTGGTGCTCAACGGCGGCCCGGTACACCCCGAACGCGGCTTCGTCATCCATGACGACGCACGTGCGTGGGAGTCCAGCCTGCCCGTGGGCGATGGCCTGTTCCTGACCACCTCGCGTGACATCCTGGAAGCGATGGCACGCGGCGATGGCCCGGCCAATGCCCTGGTCACCCTCGGCTGTGCCGGGTGGGGCGAAGGGCAGCTGGAAGGCGAGCTGGCGGACAACAGCTGGCTCACCGTGCCGGCCGACGCCGACCTGCTGTTCCGCACGCCGCTGGACGAGCGCTGGCAGGGCGCGGCTTCGCGCATCGGCGTGGACATGTTCCGGATGACCGATTACAGCGGCCATGTCTGAGCCGGCCGCCATCCCCCGCGATGGCACGGTGCTGGGCTTTGACGTCGGCTCGCGCCGCATCGGCGTAGCCATCGGCAGTGCGTTCGCTGCGCATGCGCGCGCGGTGGCCGTGGTGGATGTACACGGCAGCGGACCGGACTGGGCGGCGGTGGAACGATTGATCAAAGAATGGTCGCCCAACGGCCTGGTGGTGGGCGACCCGCTCACTCTGGACGGCAAGGACCAACCCAACCGCAAGCGTGCGCAGGGCTTTGCCCGCCAGTTGCGGGAACGTTTCAAACTGCCGGTGGTGATGATCGACGAGCGCTCCAGTTCGGTCGAAGCCGCGCGCCGCTTCGCGGTTGAGCGCAGCGAAGGGCGCAAGCGTCGCCGTGATGCCGCCGCGCTGGACGCGGTGGCCGCTGCCGTGATCATCGACCGTTGGTTGTCCAGCCCGGATGACGCCATTCCTGTTTCCTGACCTGCCGACCCCTGCCCATGACTGCCTCGCAATTCGATTCTTCCGGACGCCTGCGTCACCTGCTCACCCTTGAAGGCCTGCCGCGCGACACCCTGTTGCAGCTGCTGGATCGTGCGGGGCAGATCCGCGACGCCGCCGTTGGCCGGGTCGGCAACAAGCGCGCCGTGCTGGCCGGGTCTGCGGTCTGCACGCTGTTCTTCGAGCCGTCCACGCGCACCCGCAGCTCATTCCAGCTGGCCGCGCAGCGGCTCGGCGCCGATGTGCTGAACTTCGATGCGTCCACGTCGTCCACCCGCAAGGGCGAGACCGCCACCGACACGCTGCGCAACCTGGAAGCGATGGGCGTGCGCGGCTTCGTCGTGCGCCACCCCGATGATGGGGCCGTGGCCGAACTGGCTGCCTCGGCGGGCGAAGGCACCGCGCTGATCAATGCCGGCGACGGCCGCAGCTCGCACCCCACCCAGGGGCTGCTGGACATGCTGACCCTGCGCATGGCCAAGGGTAGTGATTTCGCGAAGATGAAGGTAGTGATCGTGGGCGACGTGAAGCACTCACGCGTGGCCCGCACCGACCTGCATGCGCTGCGCACGCTGGGTGTGGGCGAGATCCGGGTATGCGGTCCGCAGTCGCTGCTGCCGGACGATGACACCCTGCACGGCTGCGTGGTCGGCGACGACTTCGATGCCATGCTGGAGGGCGTGGACGCGCTGATGATGCTGCGCCTGCAGCGCGAGCGCATGGAAGAAGGCCTGGTGCCGTCACTGGAGCAGTACCACGCGCAGTACGGTCTGCATGCCGCCCGCCTGGCCCGCGCCGGCAAGGATGCCGCCGTGCTGCATCCCGGCCCGATCAACCGCGGCGTGGAGGTCACCGACGAGGTGGCCGACGGCCCGCAGTCGTGGGTGCTGCGCCAGGTCGCCAACGGCGTCGCCGTGCGCATGGCGGTGTTGGAAACGCTGCTGGGTTGACCCTGCGGGGCAACGGCTCGGTCCGTTGCCCCGTGTTGCCCCGATTGTTTCCCCTGTTCGCGGATATGTTCATCGGGCGTGGCCTGGCCCTGCAGGTCGAGCCACCTCACCAGTGCTTGCTCGGTCCGCTCGTTCCATCCGTCGAGATGCAACTGCAGCGTACCGTTTGAGAATATGAAGAACTGCGGTGTATCCCACACCTGCACGAACGGCCAGTCCCGTTCGTGGCGGGCGATAAGGAGAGCCTGATCCTGATGCGACGCGTTCCACTCCGCTATCAACGGTAATTGCAGGTCGCCGTCCACTGGCGTCAGCCACCTCACGGTAGATGGGCGCCGCTCTGGCGCGATCGTGCGCATCCAGGCTGCCGCCTTGCGTGAGAAACCGCAGGCAGGATGCCCCAGGATCAACACGCCGCTATATGCGTGCATGTCCAGATGGAGCTCCAGCAGCCGCGACCCATCTGCAGAGACCGCGTAGGCGTTATGTCGCTGTGGGGCGGACATCCGCTCCACCTTCGGCACGGTGGTCAGTTGAACCTCGGGGAAGCGCTTGGACCAGTATGAAGCGCCGTCGAAATCACGCTGGGCCAGCAGCATGCGATGGACGTAGCTGATCTCGCGATGATCTGCTGCCTGCCGGCCGTGCAGTATCGAGGCCAGCGCGGCAGCTTCTTTAGCCGAGCCCTCATCCGGCGCGTGATGTGCGACCGTCGCCAGCCCGTAAAGCCGTGCTTTCAGGAGTTCGGTGGAGGACTGGGCATCAGCGGGCGTGGCACCGAAGTGGTGAAGGAACGCACGTCGTATTTGATCGGCACGGTCTTCTGAATCGCTCGACGAGATAACCGTTACATCACGTTTGAAGGCGACAAGAAGCGTCTCAGTGGGCGCAGCGCTAGCCAGTGCAGATAGGATGAGCCCTGCAAGGAGCAGGGTCAGCCTCGCGGATGGCGCCCACCAACAGACAGTGTCGAGTTTCATGTCAGACCCCTGCGGCTTCTTCCTTCACCCTGCGTGGCAAAGCGGTCGTGGGCTATCAAAAACAGCGCGTGTAGTGAGTGCCCGCCGCTGGTCGTCAGGACGTCACGGTGCCCGCAGAGGGATCGTTGGCCTGCGTTCAATTTTTCGCTGCTCATGGCCCATCGTGCGGGGTGCCAGGGCGGGGCGCAGTCGGTGCAAGGTTGGGCGTGGGGTGGGGGAGGGCTGACGGCCAGCGGCCGTCCTTGCCTGGATTCAGCGCTTCTGCGCGAACAGCCAGGTCCACATGGCCGCATCGGCGTACGTGGCATCCCACGCGTTGTGGTTGCCGTCCGGGTATTCGGTGTAACGGGCATCGCGTGCGCCGACGGCCTTGAAGGCAGCGTGCAGCTTGCGGTCGTCGCTTGGCGGCACGACGTCGTCCTCGGCGCCATGGAACATCCAGATCGGCACGTTCTTCAACCGCGCCGCAAGCGCCGTGTAGGGGTCTGCTTCGTGGGCGACCGCCTCGACGAACAGGCTCTCCCGCTCTTCGCGCGGGGCCAGCACCGCGCCGCATACCGGCACGATGGCGGCGAACCGCGTCGGCTCGGCCAGTGCGATGTTCCAGCTTCCGTAGCCGCCCATCGACATGCCGGTCAGGTACTGACGGGCGGGATCTGCAGCGAACTCGGCAACGCTGGCGTCCAGCGCAGCCAAGGCGATGCGGTTGTTGAGGCCACTCCATTCCTCGCGGTTGGGCACCTGCGGCAGGACGACCAAGGCCGGGAACGTCTTCGCATGCTCGCGCAGGTACGGCCCGATGCCTGCCTTGGTCTGCTTCCTGCCATCGCGGCCGCGCTCGCCGGACCCGTGCAGGAACAGCACTACCGGCAGGGGGCCGGCCGCGCGGATGGCGTCGGAGGGAACGAACACCTGATAGCGCGACGCCTGACCGTCAACGGTGATCGTGCGCGATTCAAAATGCCCGGCGGTGGGGTCCGGCGCCGTGGCGCAACCGGCGAAGGTCATCATGAAGACGGCAAGTGCGGAGCAACGCAGCAGCAGACGGCGCATGGGAGTCCAGGAGGCAGTGATGTAATCGCTTCCATCGTAATCCTGTTCTGCCGCCGGGGCATCGTGCGCTGCATCAGTCGGGGCGGGGGAAACTCGCGATGATGTCCAGCTGCTCGCGGGCTTCTTCGTTGCCTGCCGCCGCAGCGGCCTGTACCTGTTCGATATCCGGATGGACCACGATCAGCAACGGGTTTTCGCAGACCGGGCAGTCATACTCGGTCACGTCCTCGGCCAGCTCCATCACCATCGTGCGCGAGCTGCCCTTCCACTCGCACGAGGCGCAGGTGTGCTGCTGGTCGCGCCAGCCGGCCTGGAAGTAATTGTTTACGGTAGTGGCCATATCGGTATCGGTCAGTGCAGCAGAATGAGGGTGGCCAGGCCCAGGAAACTGAAGAAGCCCATGACGTCGGTCACCGCGGTGACCACCACGGTACCGGCCACGGCCGGGTCGACGTTCATGCGCTTGAGCATCAGCGGCAACAGCACGCCGGCCAGTGCAGCGGCACAGAAGTTGATCATCAGGGCCAGGGTGATGACGATCGACAGCAGCCAGCTGTGGAACCAGACGAAGGCGATCAGGCCGACCAGCAGGCCGATCAGGGTGCCGTTGATCATGGCGACCCGCAGTTCTTTCCACAGCAGGATCTTCGCATTGCTGGGGCCGACCTGGCCGAGCGCGATGCCGCGCACCATCAGGGTGAGCACCTGCACCGCCGCATTGCCGCCGACGCCGGCGACGATGGGCATCAGCACGGCCAGCGCGACCACTTTCTGCAGTGTCAGTTCGAACTGGCCGATCACACTGGCGGCGAGGAAGGCGGTGCACAGGTTGATGCCCAGCCAGACCACGCGACCGCGCACGGCGCGCTTGATCGGCGAGAACAGATCTTCTTCTTCGTCCAGGCCGGCGGCGCCGAGCGCCTGGTGTTCGGCCTGCGAGCGGATGATATCGACCACGTCATCGATGGTGATGCGGCCGAGCAGGATGTTGTTGTCGTCCACTACCGGGGCCGATACCCAGTCATGATCGGAGAACTGCCGGGCGACTTCGTCCGCGCTTTCGCCGACGTCGATGGCGGGCTGTTCGTCGTCGATCAGCCGGTTGATCGGCGTGTTGTCCTCGTGGGTGACCAATGCCGCAAGCGACAGGCGTCCCAGGTACTGATGGCGACGGCTGACCACGAACAGGTGATCGGTGTGATCGGGCAGCTCACCGCGCAGGCGCAGATAACGCAGCACGACGTCGACGTTGACGTCCGCGCGCACGGTGACCACGTCGGGATTCATCAAGCGGCCGGCGCTGTCCTCCGGATACGACAGCACCTGTTCGAGGCGTTCGCGGTTCTCGCGGTCCATCGACTTGAGCACTTCGTCGATGACGGTGTCCGGCAGGTCTTCGACCAGGTCGGCAAGGTCATCGATGTCCAGGTCTTCGACCGCAGCGATGATCTCGTCCGGGTCCATGTCGGCGAGCAGGCTCTCGCGCACTTCGTCGCCGACGTGGACCAGCACCTCGCCGTCGTCTTCCGGATCGACCAGCCCCCACACGATCTCGCGCTTGCCGGGCGGCAACGATTCGAGCAGGTTGCCGATCTCGGCCGGCGCCAGCGTGTTGACCAGGCGGCGCACCGGGCCGAGCCGACCACTGTCCAGTGCATCGGAAAGCAGGCGCAGTTGGCGCGCGGTCTTGTCGTGGCGTACGGCCTCGGCCATCGGAACTCCCGCAGGAAAGAGAAAGGCTGCGATCCCGGGGAGGATGCCGCATCAGGGGTGGTCAGGGCGTCATTATGGTCCTGCTATGTGAAAAGCAGAAGCCAGGAAAGAGTGACGGCCAGCGGCCGTCGCCACCGGTCAGCAGGCTTCCAGCCAGCGTTCGATGCTGCGGCGGTCGCGGGCGGCGAGCAGCTTCGGCGCACGCTCGCGTAGTTCGCCGAGGTTGCTTTCGCGGATCGCGCGGCGCACTTCCAGCAGCGTGCCGGGGTGCAGGCTGAATTCCGTAAGTCCCAAGGCCAGCAGCAACGGGGCCAACCGCGCGTCGCCGGCGATCTCACCACAGACCGCCACCGGGATGCGGTAACGCTGACCGGTCTCGATCACCAGCTTCAGCAGACGCAGTACCGCAGGGTGCAGCGGCGAATACAGCTCACCCAGTGCTTCATTGTTGCGGTCGGCGGCGAGCAGGTACTGCACCAGATCATTGGTGCCGATCGACAGGAAATCGACCAGGTCGATGAAACTTTCCAGCGCGAACGCGGCGGCGGGCACTTCAATCATCGCGCCCAGCGGCACCCGTTCGCTGATCGCATGGCCTTCGGCGCGAAGCTGCACGGTCAGCTTGGCCATGCGCCGGCGCACGGCAAGCAGCTCCTCGCGCGTGCTCACCATCGGCACCAGCACGCGCACTTTGCCGTAGGCGCTGGCTCGCAGGATCGCGCGCAGCTGGGTGTCTGCCACCAGCGGACGGGCCAGCGACAGCCGCACGCCACGCAGGCCCAGCGCGGGATTTTCCTCGTTGCTCAGGGTCAGGCCGGTGCGGTCGGCTTTGTCGGCACCGAGATCCAGTGTGCGGATGGTGACCAGTCGGCCGGCCATGCCCAGCGCCGCATCACGGTAGGTGCGGAACTGTTCTTCTTCATCCGGCAGTTCGTTGCGCTGCAGGAACAGGAATTCGGTGCGGTACAGGCCCAGCCCCTGCGCGCCCAGCGCATGCGCCTGGGTCACGTCTTCCAGCGATTCGGCGTTGGCCAGCAACGCGATGTCCACGTGGTCGAGCGTGCGGCTGGGCTTGCTGCGCAGGCGACCCAGGTCGCGCTGTTCGCGTGCGTGTTCTTTCAAACGCACGCGGTAGTCGCGCAGGTCTTCGGCGCGAGGGTTGACGGTGATGGTGCCATCGCTGGCGTCCACGATCAGCACGTCGCCGTCGCTGACCTTGTTGAGCAGGCCCGGCACGTTGACGATCAACGGCAGGTGCAGGCTGCGTGCCAGGATCGCGCTGTGCGACAGCGCGCTGCCGGCCACGGTGACGATCGCCACCACGCCCTGCGACTGCAACTGCGCCATCTCCGACGGTGCGATGTTGTCGCAGACCAGGATCTCGCCGGCCAGGCCCTTTACCGCGGGGGGCAGCACCGGCTGCAGGAAGGCGTGGATGCGTCCGATCACATGGTCCAGATCGTCCATGCGGCTCTTCAGGTAGGCATCGTCCATGCCATCGAAGACCTTGGCCAACCGGTCGCGTTGCAGGCGCAGCGCATACCCGGCGCTGTAGGGCCCACTGCGGATCAGTTCGTCCAGCCCGAACAACAGCTCGGGATCGTCCAGCAACAGTGCGTGCAGGTCGAGGAACTCGCCGGCTTCCTGGTTCAACGCCCCCTGCAGCCGCTGCCGCAGGTCGTGCATTTCCGCACGTGCGGCGTCCAGTGCGGCGTGCAGGCGCTTGAGCTCCTTCTCCACCTGCTGGGGGGCGATGCGCTTTTCGGCAACGTCCAGCGAGTGCGCCAGACGCACCCGCGCCCGCCCCAGGGCGGTACCACGGGACGCGCCATGGCCGGACAGCCGTTGCACCGGCGGCAGGCCGGTGGGGGACAATCCAGCGCGGGCGCGCGGCATGCTCAGCTGTCCTCGTCGAAGCGACGCTCGAACAGCGAGACCACCGCGTCCATCGCGGCCTGCTCGTCTTCACCATTGATGCGGATGGTCACCGGTGTGCCCTGAGCGGCGGCCAGCAGCATCACGCCCATGATGCTCTTGGCATTGATCTCGCGGCCCTTGGCGGCCATGGTCACGTTGCAGCGGAAAGGCGCCAGCTCCTGCACCAGCTTCGCAGTGGCGCGGGCATGCAGGCCCAAGCGGTTGGTTACGGTGAGTTCTTTCTCAAGCATCGTCGACTATCGCTCCATTGCGCGCGCCCGCCGCCGCAGTGGCGGGCAATTGATCCAGATCCTGTTCCGGATAGTTCATCACTCGTAACAACATCGGCAGGCTCAAGGCCGCGACCCGCCGCGCCGGCGTCCCCAGCCGGGCCAGTTTCGCGGCCAGGTTGCTGGGACTCGCGCCGTACAGGTCGGTCAGGATCAGCACCCCATCGCCGCCATCCACACGGCGCATGGCAGCCGATGCGTGGGGCAGCAAGGTGTCCAGATCTGCATCGAACGGCACGTCGAAGGCTTCAGTCTTCAACGGAAGATGCCGCAGCAGCCGGGTCGCCACATCAAGCAGGGCAGATCCGACGCCAGGGTGGGTTACGAGGAGAATGCCACAGGTCATGCCTGAACGTTAACAGGTCGGCATGAAGCTGCGATAGCAGTCGTAGAGCCCTTCAGTGTTCCGTATTCATAAAAAAGGGGACGGAGGGGATTAAGTCGTTATTGGCTACTGCACGCCGATAACGACTTAATCCCCTCCGTCCCCTTTTTTCAGTCGAGTTCGCGGTGGTAGGTGGCTACGTCCTGCCAGCCTTGTTCGCGGGCATGGCGGGCGAGGCGTTCGGCGAGGAACACCGAGCGGTGCTTGCCGCCGGTGCAGCCGAAGGCCACGGTGACGTAGCTGCGGGTGTCGTTGCCCAGCTTGGGCAGCCAAGTGTCGAGGAAGTCGGTCAGCTGGCCGACGTAGCGTTGTACTTCGGGCTGCGCCTCCAGGTAATCGCGCACGCCGCCTTCGCGGCCGCTCAGTGGACGCAGCTCGGGGTCCCAGTGCGGGTTGGGCAGCACGCGCGCATCGAACACGAAGTCGGCCTCGGCCGGCACGCCGCGCTTGTAGGCGAACGACTCGAACAGCAGCGACAACGGCGTGGCATGGCCGAGGGCATACTCGGTCACGATGCGCCGGCGCAGCTGGTGCACGTTGAGCGCGGTCGTGTCGATGATGGCGTCGGCGGCGTCGCGGAGCGGGGACGTCAGCTCGCGTTCGCGCTCGATGGCCTCCGGCAGCGACAGACCCAGCTGGCTCAGCGGGTGCCGACGGCGGGTGTCGGCGTAGCGTTTCAGCAGCGCTTCGTCGTTGGCTTCAAAGAACAGCAGCTGTGCACGCACCCCGGCTTCTTCGGCCTGGCTGCGCCACTGCGCGAGCTGGCTGAGGTCGCTCTGGCCGCGCACATCGATGCCTACCGCCAGGCGCCGCGGCGCGGTGCCCTTCACCGCCAGCACGCTGCGCACGAACCCGGGCAGCAGGTCGATGGGCAGGTTGTCGGAGCAGTAGTAATCCTGGTCTTCGAAGGTTTTCAGGGCCACGGACTTTCCAGAACCGGACAGGCCACTGACGATGATCAGGGTCGGGGCGGGCGGGGCAGGGCGGTTCATGGCGGGCTCACTGGTGGCGGGCGGGGTGTTGGCGGCTGGCGGGGTGGCGGTGATCCGTGGGTTGACGGCCAGCGGCCGTCACTACCGGGTTCAGGGGCTGCGGCGTTCGAGCAGATTGCTATGGCGGGCGATGAACATCGCGGCGGGGTCGATGCCCTTGGTGCGCAGGATGTGCAGGCGCGTGGCGGCCTCGGTCAGCACCGACAGATTGCGTCCGGGCATCACGGGCAGGGTGATCAGCGGCACATCCAGGTCCAGCACGTGGCGGGTGCCGGAATCGCCGGTCAGGCGTTCGTATCCGTAAGCGCTGGGTTCGGTCATCGGCTTGGTCAGGTGGACGATCAGCCGAAGGTACTTGTTCTTCTTTACCGCCGTGTCACCGAACATCTCGCGCACGTTCAACACGCCCAGGCCGCGCACTTCCAGCAGGTCCTGCAGCAGCTCCGGGCAGGTGCCGTCCAGCACATCAGGGGCGATCTGGGTGAATTCGGGGGCATCGTCGGCGACCAGGCGGTGGCCACGGCTCAGCAGTTCAAGCGCCAGCTCGCTCTTGCCGGACCCGGCTTCACCGGTGATCAGCACGCCGATGGAATAGATCTCCATGAAAACGCCATGCAGGATCACCCGCGGTGCCAGCGTACGGGCCAGGTGGTACGACAGGTGGTTCAGCAGCTCGTGCCCGCGCTTGGGCGAAAGCCATAGCGGCGTATTGGATTCATCGGCTGCAGCGCGCAGGTCTTCCGGGCAGGGCTGGTTGCGGGTGATCACCAGTGCCAGCGGGTGCGACTGCATGATCTTTTCGATGGTCTCCCACCGCAGCCGGGAATCGAGCGAGTCCAGCCAGGTCAGTTCTTCGGTGCCGAGGATCTGCACTTTGTTGGGGTAGATCGCATTGAGGTAGCCGGCCAGCGACGGGCGGCGGGAGACCGTGTTGCCGGCCTCCAGTTCGCGCTTGTCGCCTTTCTGTCCGGCGACCCAGCGCAAGGCCAGCCTGTCGCGTTGCTGGTCGAACAATTCGCGTGCGGTGATACTCGTATTCATGCGGCGCTCGCCGGTGGCGGGAAGTCGATGATGGCGCGCAGTGCGTCTGCGTCCTTGGCGTTGCGCAACGCGTCGCGGATGCTGGATTCGGAAAACAGTTCGGCCAGCTCGGACAGCAGCATCAGGTGCTGGTGGGTGTAATGAGACGGCACCGCGATCGCGAACACCAGGTCTACCGGCTCTTCCGCACCGAAATCCACGGGCGTCAGCAGCTTCAGCAGCGCGCCGCGCGGGCGTTCCAGTGCGGGTGCGCGGCCATGTGGAATGGCGATGCCGTGGCCGATGGCCGTACTGCCCAGCGCCTCGCGCTCGCGCAGGTTGCGGTGGATCTGTTCGGTGTTGGCCTGTCGGCAGGCCAGCAGGTGCGCTGCAGCCAGCAGGACGCCGTCGCGGTCGGTAGCCGCGCAGACCTGGGTCTGCACGGCTGCCATCAGATCAGTCAGGGGCATGAGCGGGATGAAGTGAAGGCATCAGCCGTCATTGTCGCCCAACGGCAGGGGGACGTGCGCTTGTTTCTTCTGCTGCTTCTTTTCCTTCTCCGACGTCAGCAGTCGGTCGACCTTGTCGGCCAGGATGTCGATGGCCGCATACATGGTCTGGCCATTGGCTTCAGCGTGCAGCGTCTGCCCCGGAATGTTCACGGTCGCATCCACGTGGTGTTCGTTCTTCTGCAGCTTCAACGTGACCCGAGTTTCGCAGTGCTCGCCGACGAAGTGGTTGCCTGGCCGCTTGAACTTGGTCTCTACATATTCCTTCAGGGCCGGGGTGACTTCGACGTCTTTGCCAAACGTTTCAATGCGCATCGGGTATCTCCTTTTGGATTTGCCAATGAACCTTTCCGCCGGGCGCGGTATGCGTCAAGCGATTCTGACTCTTTCGTGCGAGGCGGAAATGTTCATGGCTTCACGATACTTCGCCACGGTCCTGCGCGCTACCGGGATACCCGAGGTTTTCAGCAGGTCAGCCAGCTTGGCGTCAGAAAGCGGCTTGCGCGGGTTCTCATCGTCGATCAGTTTCCGGATCATCGACTGGATGGCCGTACTGGACGCCTCCCCGCCGCCGTCGGTATCGATGCCGGAGGCGAAGAAGGCACGCAGCGGCACGGTGCCGCGTGGCGTGCGCACGTGCTTGCGGGCGATGGCGCGCGAGATGGTGGATTCGTGCAGGCCGAGCTCTCCGGCGATCTCGCGCAGGGTGAGCGGGCGCAGTGCCTGCGCGCCGAACTCCAGGAACCCGGCCTGGTGCTGCAGCAGGCTGCCGACTACCCGCAGCAGGGTCTCGCCGCGCGCCTCCAGCCCCTTCAGCAGCCAGCGTGCCTCTTGCAGGTGGGCTTTCAGGTACCCGGCATCTGCTTCGCCACAGCGGCGGATCAGGCTCTCGTAGCCCCGGTGGATGACCACCTTGGGCCCGGCGTGACCGGCCAGCGCGGCGCGCCATACGCCGGCCTGTCGCCAGATGACGACATCCGGCACGACATAGGTGTCCTGTGCCACGGCGGCGATCTGAGTGCCTGGGCGCGGATCCAGCGAACGCAGCAGCGTCACCGCCGCGTCCACGTCGGCCACGGGTTGTTTCAGCTCCTGTGCGATGCCGGCTACGCCGCTGCGCGGCAGGCGCTCCAGCGGGCCGCCGGCGATGCGCCGGGCCAAGGCAAGCGCCGGTGTGTCCGAGGGCAGTACATCCAGCTGCAACTGCAGGCATTCGCCCAGCGTGCGCGCTCCCACGCCGACCGGATCAAAGCGCTGGATCTGATGCAGGACGGTCAGGATTTCGTCGTCGCCCGCATGGATGTCGGGCAGCAGCGTTTCGGCGATGCCGGAAAATGCTTCCCGCAGGTAGCCGTCGTCTTCGATCGCATCGATCAGTGCGGCACCGATGTTGCGGTCGCGGCTGGACAGCGGCGAAAGATGCAGCTGCCACAGCAGGTGATCCGCGAGGGTTTCGGTATCGGCAACCCGCTCGGCGGCGCTGCCCAGGTCATCTTCATCGAACGAGCCGCTGCTGCTGCCCGATCCGCTCCAGTCCACTTCTGCGGGCGTCCAGTCATCATCGCCACCGGCGTCCGCGGGCGGCGCGTCACTGTCTGCCGGTGTGTCCTGACCGGCGGGTGCTTCACTGCTGCCTACTTCGCTGCCGGGCGTCGGCTCCGGGCTGTCGTCCCAGTCCAGCAGCGGGTTGGTTTCCACGGCTTCGGCGATTTCGACATCCAGCTCGGTCGTCGACATCTGCAGCAGCCGGATGGCCTGGCGCAACTGCGGCGTCATGACCAGATGCTGCCCCACCGATGTCTGCAACCGCGTTTTCATGCCACCGCCCAACGGAAAGAGGAGGGTCCGGCGGCCACCTTCAGAGCTTGAAGGAGTCTCCCAGATAGACGCGGCGGACATCCGCGTTGTCCAGCAGATCCGCAGGCGCACCTTGGGCGAGCACCGTACCTTCAGCGAGGATATACGCGCGGTCGCAGATTCCCAAGGTTTCGCGGACATTGTGATCGGTGATGAGTACGCCGATGCCGCGCTGCTTGAGGTGGGTCACGATGCGCTGGATTTCGCCGACCGAAATCGGATCGACGCCAGCGAAGGGCTCGTCGAGCAGGATCAGGCGGGGCCGTGCGGCCAGTGCGCGGGCGATTTCGCAACGACGTCGCTCACCGCCGGACAGGCTGGCACCCAACTGTTCGGCGACGTGGCCGAGCTGCAGTTCGTCCAGCAGGCTGGCCAGTTCGCGTTCGCGGCCGGCCCGGTCCAGGTCATCGCGCAGCTCCAGCACCAGGCGGATGTTGTCGGCCACGGTGAGCTTGCGGAACACCGACGGTTCCTGCGGCAGGTAGCCCACGCCCTGCTTGGCGCGGGTGTACATGGGATCGCTGGTGATGTCTTTGCCATCCAGCACGATGCTGCCGGCATCGGCGGCCACCAGGCCGACGATCATGTAGAAGCAGGTGGTCTTGCCGGCGCCGTTGGGACCGAGCAGGCCCACCACTTCGCCCGCTTCCAGGGTAAGTCCGAAGTCCTTGACGACTTCGCGCTGCTTGTAGCTTTTGCGCAGGCCTTTGGCAACGAGCATTACTTGCTGCTCCCTGCGGCCGGTGCCTTGTTCTTCGGCTGGATGACCGTGCGCACGCGGGTACCGTCGCCACCGCTGTTCATTTCACCGCTGCGCGTGTTGTAGACCATGCGCTGGCCCGCATTGGTGCCGCGCGCGCTGGTGACCTTGTAGTTGCCGGTCAGGGTGATGATTTCACCGGTGATGTCGTAGTCGATGCGGTCGGCGGTGGCGTCCATCCAGCTGCCGTCGTCCATCTGCTGGCGCATGGTGGCCTGCTTGCCGGTGAAGATCGCACGCACCGCTTCGCCGCCCCTGATCTGGATTTCCGCATTGGCGGCGCGCAGGTCCAGCGAGCCCTGGGTGATGACCACCCCACCGGACAGCATGGTCTTGCCGTCACCGGTCAGGGTGCCGGCCTGGGCGCCGGCGTCGATGTTCATCGGCTCGTTGCGGTCGGTGGATTTCGCATGGGCGGCCACCGGGAACAACAAGCTGAGCGCGCAAAGAACTGCAAAGTGGATTTTCATCGTGTCCGTTCTGCCGGATGGGGTGCCCGGGCCAGCCGGGCAGGAAAAGAGGGATCAGCGCCGGGGCGTGTAGCGGCCCTTGGACTGGCTGAGGAAATGATACGTGTTGTTCTTGGAATCCAGCTCGAAGCCGACGCCGCTCTGTTCCATGCCCGGCCGGGTCATGGTCACCAGCGCATCGGTGGCGGCGCGGTTGTCTTTCGGGAAGACGTTGAGGTGCGTGGTGCGGAACGTGGTCGGCGGGGTCGCCCCCTCGCTGGGACTGTCGCCACTCACATCGCCGCGCAGGCGCATCTCTTCGCCCTTGGCGCTGACCCAGCCGGTCTGGCTGCGCAGGGTCCAGTGGTTGCCATCGCTGGCCGGCATTTCGAACACCGGGGTGGCGATGGTCATGGTCTGGTCGGCGCGCAGGCGCTCAAGCCGCGGCGCGCGCAGCGTGGTCGATTCCTTGCCCTCGTCGTCCAGCACCACGATCTGGAAGTCGTGCAGGACGTAGTCCACGGTGCCGTCGTCCACGGTGACCTGCGGGCCCTTGTCGCGGTTGCGCAACAGCGACCAGCCGCTGAGCACGGCCACCACCAGCAGTACGCCGCCGATCACGGTGCGCCAGTTCATGCGCCGAACCCAGCAAGCACGGCGTCGACGCGGCCCTGAGCAGCGAGCAGCACATCGCACAGTTCGCGCGCGGCACCGCGGCCACCCTCGGCGCGGGTCTGCCAGTGCACGCGCTCGGCGATCCACGGGTGCGCATTGGCCGGCGCGACCGCCAGGCCGACGTGGCACAGCGGGGCCAAGTCGGGCAGGTCATCGCCCATGAAGGCCACCTGGTCCAGCCCGATGCCGTGCTGTTCGCACAGCGCCTGCACGCTGGCCAGCTTGTCGCCGACCGCGATCTGCGTGTCGATGCCCAGGTCCGCCCCACGCTTCAACGCCGACTGGCTGTTGCGCGCGGTGATCAGCACCGGATGGATGCCGTGCTTCTGCAATAGTTTCAGTCCCAGCCCGTCCTGCACGAAATATGCCTTGCTCTCATTCCCTTCACGGTCGTAGTAAAGCTGACCATCGGTGAGCGTGCCGTCCACGTCAAAGCAGGCCAGCCGGATACGCCCGGCAACGGCATGCAGGTGGGCGGGGAAAGCGGGCAGGGGGGACCAGGGCATCGTCAGGGGGGTATCCGGATTCGTCGTGCGGTAATCAATGAATGGGGGCGGGACGTGTTCGGTTAAACCACCCGGGCCCGCAACAGGTCATGAATGTTGAGTGCACCCACCGCGTGCCCGCCGCCATCCACCACCATCAAGCCGTTGATTTTATGCGTTTCCATCAGTCGTGCGGCCTCTACCGCCAACTGATCGGCATTGATGGTGCGGGGGTTGCGGGTCATCACATCGGCAATCCGTGCGCTTCGCACGTCCAACTCGCTGTCCAGCGCGCGGCGCAGGTCACCGTCGGTGAACAGGCCGATCAGTACCCCATCCGCATCGACCACGGCCGTCATGCCGAGCCGTTTGCGGCTCATTTCCACCAGCGCCTCGCTCAGGCTGGCGCCGATGTCCACGCGTGGCAGATCGTCACCGCTGTGCATGACATCGGTGATGTGCAGCAGCAGGCGGCGGCCCAGGCTGCCGGCCGGGTGCGAGCGGGCGAAGTCATCGGCGGTGAAGCCGCGCGCATCCAGCAGCGCAACCGCCAGCGCATCGCCCATCGCCAACGAGGCGGTGGTGCTCGAGGTCGGTGCCAGCGCCAGCGGGCAGGCTTCTGCCGGTACGCTCACATCCAGATGCACGTCCGCGGCGCGCGCCAGGCTGGACTGCGGCTTGCCGGTCATGGAAATCAGCACGTTGCCCTGCCTTTTCAGTACGGGCAGCAGCATCAGCAGCTCATCCGACTCGCCGGAATAAGACAGCGCCAGCACCACGTCGGCTTCGGTGATCATGCCCAGGTCGCCGTGGCCGGCTTCGCCGGGGTGCACGTAGAACGCCGGCGTGCCGGTCGACGCCAGGGTGGCGGCGATCTTGCGCGCGATGTGCCCGGACTTGCCCATGCCGGTGGCCACCACGCGGCCCCGGCCGGTCAGGATGTGCTGGCAGGCCTGCTGGAAGGCATCGCCCAGGCCGGCGGCCACGGCCTGCAGCGCTTCCTGTTCTATCTGGAACACGCGCTTGCCGCTGGCGACCAGCGCGGCCGGGTCGGCCGGGGCCTTGCCCGGCAGGCCGGCAGGAGGGAGGGGCAGGTTGGTGTCAGCCATTCGGATGCCACGCAGCAGAGTAGAATGAACCGACATTTTATTAGGAAAGCCCGTTGGACGCTGACACCATCCGCAATCTGATCGAAACCGGCCTGCCCGGCGCCCGTGCCGACGTGCAGGGCGATGATGGCGTGCACTTCGAGGCGACCGTGGTCTGCGATGCCTTTGCGGGCAAGATGCCGCTGGCTCGCCACCGCATGGTGTACGCCACCCTCGGCGATCTGATGGGCGGCGCGATCCATGCGCTGGCACTGAAGACCGTGACCCCGGCCGAAGCCGGCTGAACCCGAAAAAGACCCTGATACATGGCCAAGATCGTTGTGACCGGCGGCAAAGCGCTGCACGGTGAAGTAAGCATCTCCGGCGCCAAAAACGCCGTCCTCCCCATCCTGTGCGCGACCCTGCTGGCCGACGAACCGGTCGAGATCACCAACGTGCCGCACCTGCACGACGTGGTGACCACGGTGAAGCTGCTGGGCGAATTGGGCGCCAAGGTCACCATCGACCAGGGCACGCTGTCGCGTGGCAGCGCCATCGTGGTCGACCCGCGTCCGGTCAACCAGCACGTGGCGCCGTATGAGCTGGTGCGCACCATGCGCGCCTCGATCCTGGTGCTGGGCCCGCTGCTGGCCCGCTTCGGCGAAGCCGAAGTGTCGCTGCCGGGCGGCTGCGCGATCGGCTCGCGTCCCGTCGACCAGCACATCAAGGGCCTGCAGGCTCTGGGTGCGGAAATCGTGGTCGAAAACGGCTTCATCAAGGCCAGCGCCAAGCGGCTGAAGGGTGGCCACTTCACCTTCGACATGGTCAGCGTGACCGGCACCGAGAACGTGCTGATGGCCGCGACCCTGGCCGAAGGCACCACCGTCCTGGACAACTGCGCGATGGAGCCGGAAGTCACCGATCTGGCGCAGTGCCTGATCGCGCTGGGCGCGAAGATCGAAGGACTGGGCACCGCCCGGCTGGTCATCGAAGGCGTGAAGCGCCTCCATGGCGGGCGCCATGAAGTGCTGCCCGACCGCATCGAAACCGGCA
Organism: Stenotrophomonas sp. CFBP 13718; assembly: GCF_014842145.1. Taxonomy (NCBI): domain Bacteria; kingdom Pseudomonadati; phylum Pseudomonadota; class Gammaproteobacteria; order Lysobacterales; family Lysobacteraceae; genus Stenotrophomonas; species Stenotrophomonas sp. CFBP 13718. Next base: position 86,378 of record NZ_JACYVC010000002.1, on the reverse strand, counting down.
CCTTCCTGGTGGCCGCCGCGATGACCGGCGGCAGCGTGACGGTCACCCGTGCGCGCCCGGACACGATGGAAGCGGTGCTGTCCAAGTTGATCGAGGCTGGCGCCACCATCAGCACCACCGCCGACACCATCACCCTGGACATGCACGGGCAGCGGCCGAAGTCGGTGAACCTGACGACCGCGCCGTATCCCGCGTTCCCGACCGACATGCAGGCGCAGTTCATGGCGCTCAACTGCGTGGCCGATGGCGTGGGCGTGATCAACGAAACCATCTTCGAAAACCGCTTCATGCACGTCAACGAACTGCTGCGTGTGGGCGCGGACATCCAGGTCGAAGGCCACACGGCGATCGTGCGCGGTGCCGAGCGGCTGAGCGGTGCACCGGTGATGGCGACCGACCTGCGCGCGTCGGCCTCGCTGATCCTGGCGGGCCTGATGGCCGATGGTGATACGACCATCGACCGCATCTACCACCTGGACCGCGGCTACGAGAACATCGAAGAGAAGCTTTCTTCGCTCGGTGCCACCATCCGGCGCGTGCAATGATCCTGCGCGGCAAGTTCACGCGCCGCCGCAAGGCGCTGCTGGCCTTGGTGCTGCTGATGCTGGCCTACCTGGCGTATGCCTGGTTTGCCGGCCTCGCCATCACCAAGGGGGTGGAGCAGAAGGACATGGACTGGAACGCCGACGGCACGGTGACCCGTGACGAGATCCTGCAGGCGTTCTACGCCGTGGGCGTTTCAGAAACCAAGGAAGGCAACCGCGAGTGCCGCACCTTCCTGTGGCGCAAGACCGGCGAGCAGATCCGCGTGGACTGCCGCACGGTGTTCCAGGCGGAATGAGGGTAGTGACGGCCGCTGGCCGTCCACACAGGGACTGACGGCCAGCGGCCGTCACTCCCCATGCCTCAGTTGATGCCCTTGATGGTCAGGTCCAGCGCGTCCTTGCCGCTCTCACGCTGCAGCAACCGCGCCGGCACCGGGAACTCCGGCACGATCCAGGCGATCAGTTCCTTGTTGCCGTCCACGCGCGACACCTTCGTCGCTTCGTAGCTCTTGCCGGCCACGGTGACGGCTTCCTTGCCCACCACGCGGTAGGTCATCGGCTTGATGCGGCCTTCGTCGACCATGCGGTAGTTCAGCGGCTTGCCGGCGGCGAGGTCGCGCGCGATCGCCAGGTTGATCAGCAGCGCATCCATGTCCCCGGCCTTCAAGGCGACCGGACCTGCGCGGTCGGGCTTGATGTCGCCGGTCCACGTGGCCTGGTTGCTGGTCCAGTTGTAGTTGGCCTGCACGTTGCGCTTCTTCACCAGCAGCACCGAGCTGTCCTGGCTGCTCAGCGGACGCAGGCGCCCGTTGGCTTCCTCGAACACGGTGCTCTGGCTCAGGTCGGCCAGCTGGTTCTTCACCTTGAGGCTGTAGCGCCATTTGCCGGTGCCTTCACTGGCCAGTGTCATGGTGCCGTTGGCCTGCATGCCCATGTAGCTGGCCAGGTAATCGGCCTTGAACGGCTGCAGGGCCATGGCGGGCAGGCTGGCTACCGACAGGGCGGCAGCGGCGATCCAGGTCAGCGGGCGTTGAAACGTGGTCATGCTCAGACTCCTTGGTATTCGATCAGGCGCAGGTCGATGTTGTCCTCGCCGTCTTTGCGTTGCAGGATCCGCACCGGCGTGGGGACGCCGTTTGCGATCCACAGGATGGTTTCGTCATTGCCGCCGTTGGTGCGGTACACGCGCAGCGCGTCGTAGGACAGTTCGCCGACCTGCACGCTTTCGGTGGCAGGGGCGGCCTGGTAGTCATGCTGGCGCACGCGGCCGACATCGACGTAGCGGTAGTGCAGGCTGCTGCCCGGGCGGGCGTCACGCATGATCGCCAGGTTCAGCAGCAGCGCGCTCTGGTCGCCGGGTTGCAGCGGAATGGGCTGGGTGCGTTCTTTCTTCAGGTCGCCCAGCCAGCGCGCCGTCCCGGCCTGCCAGTCGTAGGTGCCGGTCACTTTCTTGCCGAGGAACAATCCCTTGCGCACGGTGCTCTGGCTCAGCGGCACGTATTGGCCGTTGCGGTTCTCGAACACCGTGCTCTGTTCCAGATTCAAGCCGAGCACGCTGGCAAAGCCGCGCCGGCCGACCACCTGCATGTCCACCCGCCATTGAGTGCCGCTGGCATGGGTGACGCGCATGGTGGCATCGCCTGCTTCCTTGCCCTTGTAGAGAGCCTGGTAGGTGGCGGTGAACGGCTCCAGTACCGGGGGCTCCCACGCCATCGCCGCCAGGCCGGGCACCGGCGGCGCTTCGGCCGGGACGGCAGGCGCGGCCTGCTGCGCAGCCGAAGGCAGCGCCGCCATGCAGAACAGGGCGGACAGCAACAGCGCGGGTCGGTGCAGCGTCGTCTTCTTCATACCGGGCAGAGGCAAAGGGAAGGGGGCAGCATGCCAGCGCCACGGTCAGTGGCGCGTGTTCAGCTCAGAGGGGCGAGCGCAGCACACCCGACGAATCTAGGACCAGCGGGCTGAAAAGGGGGTGACCGTCCAGCTGCAGCTGACCTCCCTGTTCAGCTACGCGTCCGCTGGCCAGCAGCACCAGGCTGGCGATCAGCAGGGGATGCTCGACCTCCAGCACCCGCGCGGCCAACGTTTCGGCGGTATCGCCGGCGTGGACGGGAACGCGCGCCTGTGCCAGCACCGTGCCTGCATCCAGCTCCGGCACGACGAAGTGCACGCTGGCACCATGCTCCGTGTCGCCGGCCTCCAGCGCGCGCGCATGGGTCTGCAGGCCTTTGTACAACGGCAGCAACGAGGGGTGGATGTTGACCAGTCGCCCATCGAAGCGCGCCACGAAGGCCGGCCCCAGGATGCGCATGTAGCCCGCGCAGACGATCCAGTCCGGTGCGCTGCGTGCAACGGCATCGGCCAAGGCGGTCTCGTACGCGGCACGATCTGCGAACCCACGGGGTGCCGCCGCCCATCGCTGTGCCGCAGGAACGCGCAGAAGGGCGGCGGCGTCCGGCTTGTCGGAGAACACCCCCACGACCTCGGCCTGCAGGACGCCCTGTGCGATCGCATCGAGGATGGCCTGCAGGTTGCTGCCCCGGCCGGATGCCAGGACGGCGATGCGGGCAGGCCGGGTCATGCGGCGACCGCGCGGCCGGTGCCGTCGAAGCTGGCCACCACTTCCGGGCGCAACAGCGCCCATAGCGCATAGGCCGCAAGCGCGATGCCCAGCGCTCCGGTCAGGCAGGCCAGGCCGGCGACGATCAGGCACAGCCGATGCTGGCGACGTGCGCCCATGCAGCCTGCGGCCTTGATGCTCAACCCGCCCAGCGCGGCGAACGTGGCCGTGCCTGCTCCGAGCAGCACGAACAGCAGCAGGGGGGCGGCGTCCGGGCCGCTGCCGGGGGGCTCGCTGACATAGCCGGCCACCGTCGCCAGCAGCAGGAACGCGGCAAGGATCAGCTCCAGTCCGCCCAGCACATAGAACAGTATTTTCAGGGTGTGCAGGTGCGAGGCGACCTGCATCGACGTCCAGCCGCGCGGGACGTTCAACGGGGGAGGTGTGGCGGACATCCGGGCCTCAGGCTTGGGTAACGGGAGCAACGCCGAACGCGGCCTTGACCGACGGGCGCAGCAGGACGATCAGGGTGAACACCCCCAGCACCGTCCCGAAGGGCATGAAGCAGCAGGCGATGCCGGCCACGACCATGCACAGCAGGTGGCGGCGGCGCTGTGCCAGGCAACGCTCGGCATAGGCGATGAAGCCGGCCAGGGTGAGACCACCGACGATGAACGCACCGGCGAACGCAACGAAGAACCAGCCAAACAGGCGCGGGTCGAACGGTTCGTTGCCTTGCTGGCTTTCCATCGGCAGCTTGCCGGTGACGATGGCCAGGCCCATGACCAGGTGGATCACCGGGATGAGCGAACACAGCGCGGTGATTCCGGCCACGATGTAATGAAAGATCGACAGCAGGCGCAGATGGTCAGCGTCCTGCGCACTCAGGGGCATGGTGGACATGGCGGTCTCCTTGGTGGCCGTATGGGGCAGGGGCCCCGGCGCCGGTAGCGCCGAGCCATGCTCGGCGAGCGCAGCGGGCGTTTCAGGCAGTCCGCCGAGCATGGCTCGGCGCTACCCGTTGAGGATCCGCTATCAGCCGATATGCACGCGCTCGGCGCCTTCCACGGCCGGCACGACCGTGCCGATGGTCCAGTGCTGCAGGCCCTGCGCGGCGGCGGCGTCGGCCACGGCAGCGACCTGATCCGCCGCCACGATCAGCACGAAGCCGATGCCGCAGTTGAAGGTGCGCCACATCTCGGCATCGGCCACCGCGCCTTCGCGCTGCAGCCACTGGAACACCGGCGGCAGGGTCCAGCTCTTCGCGTCGATCTCCAGGCCAAGGCCTTCGGGCACCACGCGGATGATGTTCTCGGTCAGGCCGCCGCCGGTGACGTGGGCCATGCCGTGGATCGCTTCGCCGTGAGTCTTCAGCAGCGCCAGGATCGGCTTCACGTACAGGCGGGTCGGCGCCATCAGCGCATCCACCAGCTTCACCCCGTCGTCCAGCACCAGATCGGCCGGTTGGCCGGCGCGGTCATAGATGCGGCGCACCAGCGAGTAGCCGTTGGAGTGCGGGCCGGAGGAGGCGATGCCGATCAGCACGTCGCCTTCGGCAACGCTGGCGCCGTCTTTCAACTCGCTCTTTTCCACGCCCGCCACGGTGAAGCCGGCCAGGTCGTACTCGCCCGGGGCATACATGTCGGGCATTTCAGCGGTTTCGCCGCCGATCAGGGCGCAACCGGCCTCGGTGCAGCCATTGGCGATGCCGCCCACCACCGCTGCGGCGGTGTCGATGTCGAGCTTGCCGGTGGCAAAATAATCCAGGAAGAACAGCGGCTCGGCACCCTGCACCAGCACGTCGTTCACGCACATCGCGACCAGATCGATGCCGATCGTGTCGTGGCGGCCCAACTGCTGGGCCAGCTTGAGCTTGGTGCCCACGCCGTCCGTGCCGGACACCAGCACCGGCTCGCGGTACTTGTTGGACAGGTCGAACAGCGCACCGAAGCCCCCCAGCCCACCCATCACCTCGGGGCGGAAGCTGCGCTTGACCAGCGGCTTGATGCGCTCGACCAGTTCGTTGCCAGCATCGATGTCGACACCCGCGTCGCGGTAGGTAAGGGGCGTAGGGGCGGAGGACGGGCTGTTGGTCACGGGCGTCGGCGCTGGCAAGGGTGAGATCCCGATTTTAACAGGCCACGTTGGCGCAAAGACCCTATTCGGGCAACAATCTCCCCGGATACGTCGAGCCAATGGAAGTCCAGATGCCCCGCAGCCCCCTCAGGACCACGTTCTTCACCCTGCTTCTTGCAGCGTGCCTGCCCTTTGCTGCCTTGGCGCAGAGCGGCATGCGCACCGAAGGAGACGTGGCAACCGCCAGCGGCGCGTACGAGGCCGAGGTGCCCGTGCGTGGCCAAAGCGACGCGGACCGCAATGGCGGTATGTCGCGCGCCTTGGCCGAAGTGCTGGGCAAGTTGTCCGGCGACCGCAACATCACGGCCCGCCCGGGCGTGGTGCAGGCACTGCGCAATGCCAAGGATTACGTGCAGAGCTATGACTACAAACAGGACCAGAGCACCGGCGTGAGCGGTGCGCCCAGCTTCCGTACCCTGCTGGTGGCCCGTTTCCGCGAGGATGATGTGGATGCCATGGTGGCCGCGCTGGGCTTGCCCGTGTGGCCGCAGCCGCGTCCCAAACCCGTGCTGTGGCTGGCCATCGATGACGGCAGCGGCCCGCGGCTGGTCAGTGTGCCGCAGGCCAATGCGGTGCGCCCGGTGCTGGCGCGTGCGGTCGAGCGCGGCTACAAGCTGGGCCTGCCCGCGGGAAGCACGGCCGAGCAGGCGCTGGTCGGTGCGATCTGGCGCCAGGACAGCGGCGCGGTGGCCCGGGCATCGGCACGCTACGCCCCGCCCATGCAGTTGATCGGCAAGCTGTACCGCGCCGACGGCGGCTGGACGGCGGACTGGGTGTTCGTCGACAACGGCCGCGAGCTGAACAAGTGGACCACCAAGGATGCGAACGCGATGCGCGCGATGGCTGCTGGCGCCGACGGTGCCGCCGACGCACTGGTGCGTCGCTATGCCAAGGCCGGTGCCGCAACCGGCCAGGCCGGGACCTACCGCATCGTGGTGACCGGCATCGACAGTGCGGACGATTACATGCGCATGGCAGCCGGTCTGCGCCAGGTGCCGGTGGTGCGTGATGCCATTCCGCTGCGCGCGGTGGGCAGCCGCCTGGAACTGAATCTTGAAATGACCACCGGCCTGGCCGGGTTGAACCGCATGCTGGGCGAAGACGGCATCCTGGTGCCGGTCGCGCCGGTGGCGATCACCCTGGAAGGCGACGAACAGAACCCGGCCCCGGCCAGCACCGAGTACCGCCTGCGATGATCCACACCCCCGAGGCGGAAATCGCCCTTTTCCTGCGACGCGTCAAGTTCGTCGCGGTGGCCTTGTTGATCGGCTGGGTGGTGTGGCTGCTGGCGCCCATCCTGACCCCCTTCGTACTGGCCCTGGCGTTGGCCTGGCTGGGCGATCCGCTGGTGGATCGGATCGAAGCGACCGGGCGCTCGCGCAATACCGGCGTGATCCTGGTGTTCGTCGCGATGGTGCTGGTGATCACCGCGCTGCTGTTGATCCTGGTGCCGATGATCGAACGGCAGATCAGCACGCTGATCGCTTCGGCGCCGCAGGCGCAGGCCTGGCTGATGGAGAAGGGCATTCCCTGGTTCGAGCAGAAGACCGGCCTGGAAGTGATGCAGTGGCTGGACTCGGAGCGGGTGATGGATTACATCCGCAGCCACTGGCAGCAGGCCGGTGGGATTGCCAAGCAGTTCTTCGGCTACGTGCAGCGTTCCGGCTTTGCGATGGTGACCTGGGTGGTCAACCTGCTGCTGCTGCCGATCCTGGCGTTCTATTTCCTGCGTGACTGGGACCTGCTGGTCGAGCGCGTGCGCTCGGTCATCCCGCGCAATCATGTGGGCACCATCACCCAGCTGGCGCGCGAGTCCAACGATGTGCTCGGGGCATTCATCCGTGGCCAGTTCCTGGTGATGATCGCGCTCGGCGTGATCTATGCCGGTGGCCTGACCCTGGTCGGCCTGAACCTGGGTCTGTTGATCGGCATCATCGCCGGCCTGATCAGTTTCATTCCCTACCTGGGCGCCACCACCGGGATCCTGATGGCGGTGGTTGCCGCCCTGGTGCAGTCGCAGGGCTTCGACCTGAAGCTGCTGCTGCTGGTCGGCGTGGTGTTCACGGTAGGCCAGCTGCTGGAAAGCTACGTGCTGACCCCGCGCATCGTCGGCGACAAGATCGGCCTGCACCCGGTCGCGGTGATCTTCGCGGTCATGGCCGGTGGCCAGCTGTTCGGCTTCCTGGGCATGTTGCTGGCGCTGCCGGTCGCGGCGGTGAGCAACGTGCTGCTGCGCTACGCCCACCAGCGCTATCGCGAAAGTGAGCTGTACGCCGGCGAAAAGCCGTCCATCGTGCTGGATTCGTACATCGACAAGCCCACCATCATCATCGACACCACGCCGAAGGGCCCGGAGACGAAGTGAGCGCGGTACCGCAGCTTCCGTTGGCCCTGCATTACCCGCAGGACGAACGGCTGGAAACCTTCATCGGCGCGCCGGACGGTGCGCTGGCGCAGCTGCGCGCGATCGCGGTGGGGGCGAGCCAGGACTGGGTCTATCTGGAAGGGGCGGCCGGCACCGGCAAGACCCATCAGGCGCTGGCGACGTGTTCCAGTGCCGAGCAGGCCGGTCGGACACCGACCTATGTGCCGTTGTCAGCCGTCACCGGCCGTGTGCGCGCTGCACTGGAAGGCCTGGAGCAGCGTGATCTGGTCGTGCTGGATGGCCTGGATGCGATCGCCGGATCGCGCGACGACGAAGTGGCGTTGTTTGATTTCCACAACCGTGCCCGCGCTGCCGGTACGACGGTGATGTACACCGCGCAGGTGGCACCGGCCGATCTCGGGCTCGTGCTGCCCGACCTGCGCTCGCGGTTGGGCCAGTGCGTGCGGGTGGTGTTGCAGGCGCTCGACGAAGAAGGACGCGCGGCGGTGCTGCGGGACCGCGCGCTGCGCCGCGGGCTGTCGATCGACGAGGCGTCCATCGACTGGCTGCTATCGCACTCCGGCCGTGAGCTGGGTGGGCTGATCACGCTGATGGACTGGCTGGACCGGGAATCACTGGCGGCCAAGCGGCGCATCACCGTGCCGTTCCTGCGGCAAGTGCTGGAAGACGGCCGCCCGCGGTATTGAGGCTTTGGCCGGGGGGGCCACGTCATCGCATTCGCGCTGCCGCTCCCACGCTTTGCTTCGCAAACCACGGGCCCCGTCTCACCAGCACCCACACCCCGCCGCTTCGCGCCCGCCCCTGACTCAGGGGCTCCCTCCACCAGACGGGTCAACGAGGTCCGCGGTAGCGCCGAGCCGTGCTCGGCGGAATGTTTCCGCCAACAGCCCGCTGCGCTCGCCGACCATGGGTCGGCGCTACCGCTTTTCTTCTTTTTTCATACGCGGCTGGCGGCACCCGGAACCTGTCAGGGCCGGGCGGTGGGGCTGGGCGGGGGCGTTGAGCGCCATGGATGGCGCGAAACGAGCGCTACATGGACGTACTTGTGCGCGTCCCCCGCCCAGCCCCACCGCCCGGCCCAAACCCAGATGCGGCTCCAAGCCACCCGCGAGGGGGTCTCACCCGTTCGACCGACCCAACTCCGCATCCAGCGCACGCAGGCGCTCCACCGTGCCCACGTCGGTCCACCGGCCGCGATGGTGCTGCCCGCTGACCCGTCCCTGCGCCATGAAATGCTTCTGCAGCGGCACCACGCTGAAGCGCGGCGGCGTGCGCTCGCTGCCCGGTGCGGTACCGATCACCTGCTGCCAGTCGTCCACGATCGATGGGCGGTAGACGCCGATGCCGGCGTAGGTCAGGCACTCGCCGGCGCGGTCATGGTGCAGCACGCCGGTGGCATCAAGGCGGTAATCGCCGCTCGGATGCTGCGCCGGGTTGTCCACCATCACCAGGTGCGCCTGGCCCGCCGGTTCGCGTGGCAGCGTGGCGAAATCGAAATCCGTCCAGATGTCACCGTTGACCACGAGGAACGGCGTGTCACCCAGTATGGGCAGGGCATTGAAGATGCCGCCGCCAGTCTCCAACGGCGTGTCGCCTTCGTTGACGAAGTGCAGTTGCACGCCCCACTGGCTGCCATCGCCCAGGGTCGGCGCGAAGGCCTCGGCGAGCCATGAAATATTGACCACGACGTCGCGGATGCCGAGCGCCGCCAGCCGCTCCAGGTGCCACACGATCAGCGGTTTGCCACCGACGCTGAGCAGCGGCTTGGGCGTGTGCAGGGTCAGGGGGCGCATGCGCTCGCCCAGACCCGCCGCGAAGATCAGCGCCTTCATCGTGCCATCGCCGGCTCGGACAGCGCTGACATCGCGGGTTTGATGCGCGTGTCCAACAGGTGCTGCAGTCCGGCCAGTTCCGGGTAACGCGGCAGCACTTCGTCCAGGTACGCAATGAAACGCGGTGCATCGTCCAGATAATGGCCCTTGCCATCGCGGTAGCGCAGCCGGCTGAAGATGCCCAGGCATTTAAGGTGGCGCTGGATGCCCAACCAATCGGCGTCGCGCAGGAAGACCTCCCGCGTCGGCACCGGCAGGCCGGCTTCGTGCGCGCGCTGGTGATAACGTGCCAGCCAGCGATCCACCTGCGGCAGCGGCCAGCTCAGGAACGCATCCTTGAACAGGCTCACCGGATCGTACGCGATGGGGCCGCGTACCAGGTCCTGGAAATCCAGCACGGCCGGGCCGTCGGCGACGGGCATCAGGTTGCGCGGCATGAAATCGCGGTGCGTCATCACCTGTGCCTGGCCGAGCGCGTTGTCCATCAGCAACTGCTGCACATGCTGCAGCTGCTGCGCGTCATCGACCTCCAGCGTGATGCCGAGATGGCGCTGCAGGAACCACGTGTCGAACAGGCCCGCATCGCGCTGCAGAAGGGCTTCACCGAAGCGCCCGAAATCATCCGGCACCTGCATCTGCTGCAGGGCCAGCAACTGATCCATCGCGCGCTCGAACCACGCATCCGCGGTGTCCGCCGCGATGACTTTGGCAAGGGTGGGGCCGCCCAGGTCTTCCAGCAACAGCAGGCCGGCCTCGAGGTCTTCGGCCAGCACGGCAGGAACCCGCAGACCCTGCGCGGCCAGCAGACCGCGCATGCGCAGCCACGGCCGTACATCCTCCAGGCCCGGGGGGGAATCCATGACGATATGGGTGCCGGTGCGGCCGGTGGCGCGCCAGTAACTGCGCATGCCCGCATCGACCGAAGCGCGCTCCAGCACAGCCGTCGCATCGTCCAGGCGCAGGCGCGCCCACTGCAGACGCTGCGCCGTGCGCTCGGGATGGGAAGCAGGATCGTTCATGCAGGAAACATCCGGGCACCCGCAGGCACCAGCATCGAGAAGGAAAGAGGATTCAGCGTCGGCCGCCGCTGACCAGGCGCAGCAGCGCCAGTACGGCAACGGCACCCAGCACGGCGCCCAGGAAACCGGCGGGTTCACCGGCGGCGTACCAGCCCATGTACTGGCCGAACCAGCCTGCCAGCAACGCGCCGACAATGCCCAGCACGATGGTCAGCAGACAGCCCATGCGGTTGTTGCCCGGCATGAAGAAGCGACCCAGCAATCCGACGACGAAACCGACCAGGATGATGTAGAGCCAACTGGTGCTGCCGAACAAACCGTCCATGCGCGGGACTCCAACGAGAAAAAGGTCAGCCCAGTCTACGGGAGGTGCCGGCCACCGGCGGGCACCTCCGCGTCAGATCAGCAGCAACCGATCAGCAGCAACCGTGGTCGCCGTGGCGGGTACCGCTGTCGGCGGCCACCGGCGAACCGCTGGTCTCACCGCGCAGGCTGGCAGCATGGTGTTCGCTGATCACCTTGGACACGCAGGCGGTGACCTTCTTGCCCATCGGGATATGCAGGAATTCATTCGGACCGTGTGCATTGGAATGCGGGCCGAGCACGCCGGTGATCATGAACTGCGCACCCGGGAACTTCTCGCCCAGCATGCCCATGAACGGGATCGAGCCGCCTTCACCCATGTACATCGCCGGCTTGCCGAAGAAGGTCTGGCTGGCATCGTCGATCGCCTGGGTCAGCCACGACGACATCGCCGGCGCATTCCAGCCGCTGGACGCCTTTTCCAGATCCAGGGTCACTTCCGCGCCGTTCGGCGGATCGCTCAGCAAGGCTTCCTGCAACAGCTCGCCGCAGCGCTTGCCATCGGCGGTCGGCGGCAGGCGCAGCGACAGCTTCACCGCGGTATGCGGGCGCAGGACGTTGCCCGCCGATTCCAGCGTCGGCATGCCGCCGATACCGGTCACCGACAGCGCCGGACGCCAGGTGCGGTTGAGCACCAGTTCGGTCAGGTCGTCGTTCATCGGCTTCAGCCCATCGACCAGCGGGAATTTGTCGAAGATGGCGGTGTCCACGACGTCGGCAGCGCGCTTGGCCTGCTCCAGGCGCTCGGCGGGGATCTCCACCTGCATGCCGTCGATCAGGATGCGGCCGGTGTCCTGGTCTTCGATGCGCGACAACAACTGGCGCAGCAAGCGGAAGCTGGACGGCACAACGCCGGAGGCATCGCCGGAGTGCACGCCTTCGTTGAGCACCTTCACCGAGAAGTTGCCGCCGGTCAGGCCACGCAGCGAGGTGGTGCACCACAGCTGGTCATAGTTGGCGCAGCCCGAATCCAGGCAGACCACCAGCGACGGCTTGCCGATGCGGTCAGCCAGATGGTCCACGTAAGCGGGCAGGTCGTAGCTGCCCGACTCTTCGCAGGCTTCGATCAGGATCACGCAACGGGCATGCGGCAGGCCTTGGGCCTGCAGCGCCAGCACGGCGGCCAGCGAGCCGAAGATCGCGTAGCCATCGTCAGCGCCGCCGCGACCGTATAGCTTGTCGTCGCGCAGTACCGGGATCCACGGACCCAGATCATCATCCCAGCCGGTCATTTCCGGCTGCTTGTCCAGATGGCCGTAAAGCAGGATGGTGTCATCGCCGGTCTCGCTGCCACTGGCCGGGATCTCCAGGAACAGCAGGGGCGTACGGCCTTCCAGGCGCACCACGTCGACCTTCAGGCCGGGGATGTCCTGCGCGCGGGCCCAGGTTTCCATCAGGACAACGGCCTGCTCCATGTAGCCGTTCTGCACCCAGTTGGCGTCGAACATCGGCGACTTGTTGGGGATGCGGATGTAGTCCACCAATTGCGGGACGATTTCGTCATCCCACTTCTTGTCGACATAGTGGCCGAGCTTGGCGCTGTCCATCAGGAACTCCGGTTGTAAATGACTGATCCGCCCATTCTACGCTGGCCGCGATGGGGCGACCGCGGGGCCCGGTGGAGCGGACGCGGTGAGGGCGGCCGTTACCGACCCTGCTGTCCACGGGCGCACGTAGCGCCATGACGGGGCCTCACGCGCCGGCCTTTGTCGTGACTGGCCTGTCAGCTGGCGCTCAAGGGGGTAGGGGTTTTCCTACACGACGTCGGGTATTTAGCTGGCTGTTAGAAATGTCAGTGGACGATAGGCTGTGCACATGTGGTGACGGACACTGTTTCGAACCGACGGGAAGACGGTCGGAGCGGGTCCGGATCACAAGGAGAACAACGTCGTGCCTTGGTGGATCGTGTCAAGGGCACTGTTGCTGGGACTGTGGATCGGTCAGGCCTTCGCGGCCGAGCGGATCGACATCAACCTCGCAGATGCCACTGCACTGCAGCAGGGATTGACGATGGTGGGGCCCAGCCGGGCCGCCGCGATCGTCGAGCACAGGCAGCAGCACGGGCCTTTTCATCGCGTCGAGGACCTGACGCAGGTGAAAGGCATAGGGAAAGGAATCGTCGAACGGAATCGACAGCGGATCACCCTCGGTGACAGGACGTCATCGGTGGATCCGGTACCCGGAGCGGTACCGGTGCGCTCCGTACCCAGGCGATGACACAAGGGGATTGTCGCGATCCACAGGACGTGGATCAGGGCCGGTCACGGGACGTGACGGCAGCGACCGGCGCAGGGAGGCGTCAACTGCACCAGGAGGGTGGCATCACAGACCTGTGGAAGGGGCTGGGATAGACAACCAGGGATGATCGCGACCTCCGTGCACGGAGCACGCTGCCCCCATCGCAGGATGCGCGGGGCGGCAGGAGGTCGACACGGATGTGACAGTTGCCCGGTACGACACATGGTGTGTCGCCGGGCAATCTTTTTTCCGGCGACCGGACACGATAGCGTGGAGTCCCCACGCCCTGGATGACGTTACCGATGCGACTGCTGCGTTGTTCCCTGATGTTCGCCAGCGCCGTCGCGTTGGCCGTTCCTGCGACGACCTTCGCGCAGAAGCCGGCACCGGCACCGGTCGAGGCCACGGTCCGCGGGCCCACCGATCTGAAGCCGGGCGAGTATCTCTGGCACCCCGAGATTTCACCGTCCGGCCCCATCGTGCTGGTGGTCAGCCTGGATGAGCAGCGGGCGTATGTGTACCGCAATGGCATCGCCATCGGCGTCAGCACGGTCAGTTCGGGCAAGACAGGCCACGAGACCCCGACCGGGGTCTTCACCATCCTGCAGAAAGACAAGGACCACCGGTCCAATCTGTACAACAGCGCGCCGATGCCCTACATGCAGCGGCTGACCTGGGATGGGATCGCGCTGCACGGCGGGGCGCTGCCCGGGCATCCGGCGTCGCACGGCTGTGTCCGGCTGCCTCAGGCCTTCGCGCAGAAGCTGTTCAGCGCGACCCAGCGCGGCGATACCGTGGTGGTCGCCGATGCCAAGAGCTCGCCGATGACACTGGCCTATCCCGCGGTGCTGGCCCCGGTCAGCAGCCGTGGCGTGGCCTTGCCCGAAGTGTCCACCACCGACGCGACGGGCGCGTACTGGAACGACGCCGCGGCGCCGGTCGGCCAGGTCGGCGTATTGGTCAGCCTGCACGATCAGCGCGTCTACGTGCTGCGCGACGGTGTGCTGATCGGTGAATCGCCGCTGGAGGCGTCCGCCTTGCCCGCGTTTGCCGGCACCACGTTGTTCGTGATGGGCGAAGGGTTCACCGATACCCCCAGTCCGTTGGACAACCACCAGCGCCTGCACCGCTGGACGGCCTATCCGTTGCTGGGCCAAGCGGCGGCAGACGCCTCGCCGGACCTGTTGGCGACGCCGTCGCTGCCGATGGCCCTCCCCGCGGATTTTGCCCGCCACCTCTACGCGGCGCTGGTTCCGGGCACCACGTTGCTGGTGACCTCGTTGCCGGCGGTGCGCCCAAGCGCGGCTGAACCGGGCATGCAGCCGGTGTTGGAATCCGAGCCGGTCGGGTCCACCCTGTAACGTCTGTGTTCGATAGCGCCCCACTGCTCTGATGAATCCGCCACGCCGTCACTGGCTGGCTGCCGTCGGCCTGTTGTCGGCCTGCGTCATGCCTGCCTACGCCCAGTCCCGGCCATCGCCGGGCGCCAGTGCTGACCTCGGCGCTATCCTGGCCCGGGTAGCGCCCAATGCCGACCGCAAGGTGCTGCAACTGGCGGCCAGCGCAATGCGCTGTGCGCTGCGCCGGCCGGAACTGGGGGTGGTGCCGGACCGCTTGGGCGTGATCGACTACTCGCGACCGTCCACCCAGCAACGCTTGTGGGTGTTCGATCTGCGGCGCCAGCGGCTGTTGTTCGAGGAATGGGTGGCACATGGACGCAACAGCGGTGCCGACCGTACCGAGCACTTCTCGAACCGGGAAGGGAGTTTCATGTCCAGCATCGGGGCCTTCACCGCACAGGAAACGTATGTCGGCGGCAACGGCTACTCGCTGCGGCTGGACGGCTTGGAGCCGGGCTTCAATGACCACGCACGCGAGCGTGCCATCGTCATCCACGGCGCGCCCTATGTGAATCCGACGATGGCGCGGATGCAGGGCCGTCTCGGCCGCAGCCTCGGCTGTCCGGCAGTACGGCTGAAAGTCGCCAAGCCACTGATCGATGCATTGAGCGGCGGCACGATGGTGTTCGCGTATTACCCGGACCAGGACTGGCTGAAGCGCTCCCAGCTGCTGGACGCCGATTGCGGCGGCGCGCTGGCCCAGCGGTAGAGCCGACTTCAGTCGGCTGCTCCGGCATCCGAGGCATAAGCAGCCGACTGAAGTCGGCTCTACCGTGTTTGCTCCTGCGTCTGGTGCAAAAGCAGGCGAGGGTAGAGCCGACTTCAGTCGGCTGCTCCTGCGCCTGGCGGGCTGCTTTGTCATCCCGCGGGCAAGCAGCCGACTGAAGTCGGCTCTACCGTTGGCTCTACCGCTTCTGGCTTAGGACACGGCACACTATCGGGATGGACATCGCCACCACGCTGCAGCATCCCACCCAGGTCATCCACAGCGTCGACTATCGTCGCGAACGCTGGCGCAATGGATTGGGGTGGACGCGGGAAATCCTGCGCTTGCCGGCAACCGGCGACGACTGGGCGCTGCGCCTGTCGATCGCGGAGATCGAACGCGACGCTGCATTCTCGACCTTCCCGGGCGTGGAGCGCGAGCTGGTGCTGCTGCACGGCAATGGGGTCCGCCTGCGCTTCGACGATGGTCGCGTGCAGGAGGTGCTGCCTCCGCATGGACGGGTGCGGTTTGCCGGCGAGGACGCGTTGCACGGCGAGCTGGTCGACGGCGTCACCCACGATTTCAACCTGATGTGGCGACGCGGCCTGCTGGCTGCGGAGGTACTGCACCGTCCCATCGTGGGGCCGATGTATTTCTTCACCGAGCCCACGGTCGCGTGGGCCATCCACCTGCTTGCCGGCCAGGCGGCTTTCGACGCGGATGGTGGTTTGCCCCCGATGCAGCAGGGCGATACGGCGTGGTTGGCGGCAGGTGAGCGCACGCGGTACGCGTTGCACGGCGGTGGCGAGCTGCTGGCGATCCGGGTATCGGGATAGTCCGTCGCGCTGCGTCAGTACACGTCGCGTCGGTAACGCCCGGCGACCACCAGGGCGTCCTTGCGTTCTGCCCCCACCACTTCTTCAATCACCGCGTCCACGGCCGGCGCCATGCCCTGCAGGCTGCCGCAGACCAGGATCGTTGCGCCGTCGTCCACCCATCGCCGCAGAAGCGGCGCTTCTGCCTGCAAGCGGTGCTGCACGTACCGGTGCGGCGCGCCATCACGGCTGAATACCGCGTCCAACCGCTCGAGCATGCCGCGCTGCTGCATCTGCTCCAGCTCTGTGCGGAAGTGGAAATCGTGGGCGGCACTGCGTTCACCGAACAGCAGCCAGTTGCGGCTGGCACCTGCGGCGTCGCGCTCGCGCAGGTGCGCACGCAGGCCGGCAATACCCGTGCCGTTGCCGATCAGGATCAACGGGACGTCTGCGGCAACGCCATGGAAATTCGGATTGCGGCGTACCCGCAGGTCGATCGTGTCCCCCAGCTGCGCGATGTCGCACAACCAGCCGCTGCCGATGCCCGGGGTGCCGTCGTCGCGCACCTGGCGGCGCAGCACCAGGTCGACGGCGTCCTCGTGCGCGGCCGAGGCAATGGAATACTCGCGGTGCGGCAATGGCTGCAGGAGGGAAAGCAGGGTCGGCAGATCACCGCCTGCGGTCACGCCGGGCAGGTGCGAGCGGGACAGGTGCTGGTGCAGGGTCTGGCCGTCATCCAGCCGCGCGTCCCCGTCCAGCGCGTGCGACCGCAGCCAGGCATCAACCACTGCAGGTGCATGCCGTGGCCCGATCTCGGCGATGTCCCCGGCCTGCCAGCGGACGTCGGCCTGGTCGACAGGAGGCCGCAGGCGCAGCCAGTGCACCGGCCCGCCCACGCTGCCGGGATTCAGACGTTCGCGTTGCACCAGCGTCCATGGCTGGTAGTCGATGGCGGTCCAGTCGGGTTGTTCGGTGGGTGCACCCCCCAGCTGGCCGAGCAGCTGTTGCCAATGGCGCAGGCTGGCTGGATCGGCATTGTTCACTTCGACGGTATCGAACATCGCGCGTGCACCGTGCCGGCGCAGCCAGCCATCCAATTGATGGCCGAACGCGCAGTAGTGGTCATAGCTGCGATCCCCCAGCGCGAGCACGCCGTACTGCAGGTGCGCGAGGCTCGGCATGGGCTGGTCCATGTGCTGCAGAAAGGGCGCGGCGTGATCCGGCGGATCACCCTCGCCGGTAGTGCTGGCAACGAACAACACCCGATCGCTTTGCGCTAGCAACGTGGCATCCAGCGCTTCGATGCTGCGCAGGCGGACGGCAAGCCCGGCACTGCGCAGGGCATCGGCCGTGCGTTCGGCCAACTGCAGGGCAAAGCCGGTCTGGCTGGCCCACACGACCAGCACGGGCCGTTGGCTGGGGTCCACGCGCTCGATGCGCGGGCGCGTACGCCACCACAGCACGCCACACAGGCCGACGTAGGCCAGCAGGCTGGTGACGGCCCATAGCCAGTCACGCGGGCGCGGGGCAACCTGCCACCCGCTGTCGTCCACGTGCAGGCGCAGCAGCAGGGCGGCGATCAGCAGCAACGCGCCGATCACCAGCACATTGCCGAGCAGCGCACGCGACGGACGCAGGTTCATGGCAGCAAGGCTTCAAATGCCGGGGACAGCTCTTCGCGTGGACCGTCCGCACTGCGTTCAAGGAAACGCGCGGCCAGGTGCAGGCGCGTGGCGAGGGCCAGTCCGGCATCCACGCCCAGCACCGTCAGCGCGGTGGCCCACGCGTCGGCGAGCATGGCTGTCGGGGCGACCACGGTGACCGCTGCGGTCGCGCGGCGTACGGGCTGGCCGCTGCGTGGGTCGACACTGTGGCTGATGTGCTCGCCATCGTACTGGTACTGGTGCCAGCGATCGCCAGAGGTCGCTACGGCCTGATCCCTCAGCGCCAGCACGCGGGGCGGCGTGGGCGTGGTCGCGTCCTCGTCCGGTGCGGATTCCACCAGCACGCGCCACGGCGTGCGGTCCGGCTTGCTGCCGTAGCCATGCAGCTCGCCGCCCACCTCGACCAGCGCCGCTTCGATGTCCTGCGTGCGCAGCCAACGCACGACCTCATCCACGCCGAAACCTTTCGCGATTGCGGACAGGTCCAGCTCCAGCCCACCGGGTTGCAGCAGCGCGTCGTCGTTCCACTGCACCTGCTGCCAGCCGCAGCGTGCGCGGGTGGCGGCCAGTGCGCGATCATCCGGGCGGCCGCGCGGCGCAGCGTGCGCACCGAATCCCCACAACGCAACCAAGGGGCCGATCGTGGGGTCGAATGCACCGTCGCTGGCCCGGGCGATGTCGCAGGCGCAGTCCACGACCGTGCGTGTCTGCGGGGGCATGCGGTGCCACGTGTCCGCTGCCGCCCGATTGAAGCGACTCACATCGGAACCGGTCTCCCACGTGCTCATCTGTGCCACGACGCGGTCCAGCCGGGACTGGATGCCGGCATGCAGCGCGTGCAGGTCACGGGTTCCGGGCACGACCAGCGAAGCGCTCCAGGTGGTGCCCATGGTGGTGCCGCCGAGGCGGGCTGTATCGAGGCGGGAAGCGGTCATCGGGATCGGTGTACGTGTTTCCGGTAGCGCCGGGCGGTGCCCGGCAACCCATTCTGCAGTGACGGTGCGTGGCCGTCACCCACCGGTATCGACGTTACTGGGGCAGCACTTCCAGCGTGGCCACGTAGCTCAGGCGGCGCTTCTGTGCCTGCTTCACCGAGGTCTTGTTGTCTTCGGTGCCGGTTTCCAGCCAGTACATGCCGGCCTCCGGCCAGGTCACCTTGATCTCGCCCTTGGCGTCGCTGGTGACCTTGATCTCATCCTGGGCATTCCGGTAACGCGTGGCGCCGCGGACGATCTCGAACTCCAGGCCAGCGCTCGGCTTGCCGTCAACCAGCACGCGGAACGTGGCCTCTTCACCGGCGAACAGATCGTTGGGATGGCCTGCGGCAATCAGCTCAATGCCCTTGTTGGTCGGCTTCAGCGCCGTGGCATTGGGTGCGCCGTTGGTGACGAAGGTTTCCACGCGGCCCACCGACTGGGAGACCTGCAGGTTCTTCGCCTCCTTCGGCAGCTCGGCGAACGTCGCCGCGTTGCCGCGCCAGCGCTTGCGTTCGCCGTTCAGTTCATAGGTGGCGAACAGGCCATCGTTGACCGAGGCGATGCGGTAGGTGCCGGCCTGCTTCAGTTCGACGTCGAACACGCTGCGGAACTTGCCGGTGGCGCCATTCTGCGGCGCTGCGGTGCTGCCATCCGGCGCGGTCACGACCACCGATTCCACGCGGATCGGCACATGGTTGAAGTAGAACAGATCGTTGGACACCGCAGCGTCCACGGTGATCCACGGGTCGGTACCGGCGATGACGGTCTGCGACGGCAGCAGCCATGCCTTGTGGGCAAGGGCAGAGAAGGGAAGGGCGGCGGCCAGGGCGGCGGCGAGAACGAGCGTGCGCTTCATGGGCGTGTGACTCCGGAAGAAGAAAAAGTGCGGTAGGGGTCGGGCCCAGTTGCTACGCGAACGGGACCGACCGCAGGACGTAAGGGATCAGGGCTTCACGGCCAGCGTGACCTTGCCCAGTTCGGTGCTGCCCTGGGCCGAGCCGGCCTGCGCGGTTTTCGCCGGCCAGGTGAACGGCACTTTGACCAGCTCGCGGCCGCCGACTTCGCGCACTGCCTCCACCACCAGGGTGTAGTTGCCCGGTGCCAGCTGCTTCAACGCCGGTTGGCTGTCCTTGAACGAGAGCGCATGCGTGCCGACCGGGCGGGTCGGGCCGGTCACACCGTCCACGGGAACCTCCAACGTGCGCCCGCTCTTGCGCCACCACTGGCGCAGGTCCGGCAACCACTTGGTGCCATGGCCTTCGCTGTTGCCGGTCTGCTGGTACCACACCGACAGGTTGGCGGCGACCTTCTGGTCGGCCCCTTCCAGCCACACTGCCACGTAAGGCCGGTGGTATTCGGCAACGTTGAGCTTGGGCACCTCGACGGTGATGTCCAGGGTGGTTGCGTAGGCCGGCGAGGTGGCCAGCAGGCCACTGAGGGCGATGGTGAGGGTGACGCGCATGGGCGGCTCCAGCAGGGAGGGGACGGAAAGGTCAGTGGATCAACAGCAGGGCGATCAGCAACGGAATCAGCAGGCCCAGGCCCACCAGCGGCCAGGTCATGCGCCGCTGCCGCGCATGCAGGTGCAGCAGGAACAGGCCGGTGATGCAGAACACCAGGCAGGCAACGGCGAATAGATCCAGGAACCAGCCCCAGGCAGGGCCCGCGTTGCGGCCCTTGTGCAGGTCGTTGAGGTAGGACACCGCGCCGCGCGAGGTGGATTCGAATTCCACCGCGCCGCTTTCACGGTCGATGCTCAGCCACGCATCGCCACCGGGACGCGGCAGTGACAGGTAGATTTCTTCCGGCGACCACTCCGCGGCGCGGCCGCCGATGGAGGTGCCCAGCTCGCCATCCAGCCACTGGCGTACTGCGCGCGGCACCGGTGCGTTGCCCTCTTCGCGGTCGCCGAGCTGGTCCAGCACCGCGGGAGGCAGAGCCAGCTGACGATGCTGGACGTCCGGAGTCGCCTCGATCTTCGCCGCGTGGTTCAACGTGATGCCGGTGATCGCGAACAGCAGCATGCCGATCAGGCAGACCGCCGAGCTGATCCAGTGCCATTGATGCAGCGTCCGCAGCCAGAAACCGCGGCTCTGCTGCTGTTGCACGGAGGTAGAGACGGAACGGCTCACGCGGAAGGGTAGGGCTCAAGGAGACGGGGCATTACAGCATTGATGAGAATAGTTCGCAATTAGCCGGGAGTGACGGCCAGTGGCCGTCACACCCGGGTCGTCAGAACGAGAAGTTCAGGCTCACCCAGACGCTGCGGGCCTTGTCCTTGTTGTTGTAGTCGTCTTCGAACAGCACCTCGTTGGTGCCGTCCGCGAATGCGCCGTCGCCGTCCAGGTCGTTGAAGGTGGCCTGGTAGGTAGTGAAGTCGCGGTCCAGCAGATTGTTGATGCGGGCGTTGACCGTCAGCCACTGCGTTGCCTCGAACGAGGCGCCCAGATGCAAAACGGTGTAGTCCTTGTAGTACTGCGGCTGTCCGCTGAGGGTGCTGACGCCCCGGTACCGCTTGGAGCGCATCTCGCCGGTCAGGAACACGTTGAAACGCTCGCTAGCCTGCCAGTCGAAGGTGGCGTTGGCCATGTGCTTGGCACTCAGGCCCAGCGGCAGGCCTTTTTCCGCACCGCTCTTCTGTTCGCTGTCGGTGTAGGTGTAGTTGGCGCGCAACGCGAAGCGCTCGCTGATCGCCCAACGGCCCGCCACTTCCACGCCCTGGATGACCACCTCATCGATGTTCACCGTGCGGTTGCTGTTGGCATAGCCGAGCTCGCCGAACTCACCGGTGCTGCTGCACGCCAGCGTCAGCGCCGGGCCGCACGGCTGGTTGGCGATCTTGTCGTCGAATTTATTGTGGAACACCGTGGCGTTGGCGCTGTGGCCTGCGGGATGCTGCCAGTACACCGCCAGTTCGGCGCTGGTGCTGGTTTCCGGCTGCAGATCCGGATTGCCATACAGCGGCGTGGTGCCCTGGCCGCCGAAGCCGGTGACGCCGTCATACAGCTGGGTGGTCTTGGGCGTCTTGAAGCCGGTACTGACGCCGCCCTTCATGGTCCAGGCGTCGTTGAACGTATAGACGCCGTACACGCGCGGGCTGAGGTGGTTGCCGAACACTTCGTGGTCATCGAAGCGCAGGCCGTAGGTCAGCGCGAATGGCGCGGTGATGTTCCAGGTGTCTTCGGCGAACACCGAATACATGTTGTGGTCCTGGGTCTGCCCGGGATTGCCGGTTTCCATGCCGAACACACCGTCGGTGAGCTCACCGCGGATGACCTGCGCACCGACCACGGCGATGTGCTCGCCCGCGGCCTGGAACGGGATGTCCAGCTTGGCATCCAGGGTGTATTGCGCGCTCTCCAGCGTGCGCTTCGGGCGTGGCAGGAAGGTGGCTTCGGCCGTTGCGCGGCGCTGTGCCTCTGTCTGCCCGGCGTAGGCGCCGGTGGCGTTGAGCATCTGCAGCAGCTGGCGGCGTTCGTCGACGGTGAACGGCATCGTGCGGCCATCGTTGTTGGTGGCGACGTGGGCCAGTGACACCAGGCTGCGGCCGAAACTCCAGTCGCCTTCGTGGGTAAGCGCCCACGCATCACGGGTGAACTCCTGGCTGGCGCTGTAGCCCACTCGCGGATCGGCGCGCACACAATTGCGGCGGGTGATGCAGGTGGTGGTGTTGCCGCGCCAGATGGAGGCGATGCCGTCCACCGTGCCGACCGGGTATTCCTCGACGCCGGCGTCGTTGATCTTGACCGAGTTGTCGTACTCCTGGCGCGAAGTGTCGAAATCCAGCGTGACGCGCTGCGCGTCGGAGACGTTCCACTCCAGACTGACACCGCCCGCCTTGTTGGTGTTGTCCACCGTCTTGCCGCCTGCGCCGAAGCCCAGCGGACGCGTGTGCTGGACGCCGGCCGGATCGGTGGACGGCGAGTACACCGGATTGGATGCCTTGCGGTCGTACCAGCTGGCGCGTGCGCTGAGGTTGAGCACGCCGGGCACCAGCGGTCCGGTGAGGAACGCGTCGACCGTGGTGTCATCGCCGAACTGGTCATCGGTTTCGAACGTGCGACCGACGGTGGCCGAGCCGTGCCAGCTGTCCAGGTTGCGCTTGGTGATCACATTGATCACGCCACCCATCGCATCGGCACCGTACAGGGTCGAGGCCGGGCCGCGGATCACTTCGATGCGTTCGATCGCATCCAGCGGCGGGATGTGGTTGAACTGGTTGCCACCGAAGTTGTTCGGGTAGATGTCGCCGTGGTTGTTCTGGCGCCGACCGTTGATCAGCAGCAGGGTGTAATCCGAGCCCATGCCGCGCATCGAGACGCTGCCTTGGCCCGTCTTGTCGCGCGTCTCGCCCACGTCCACACCTTCCAGGTCACGCACGGCATCCAGCAGCGTCATGTAGGGACGCTTGGCCAGTTCTTCGCGGGTGATGACCGAGATGCTGGCCGGTGCATCGGTGATCTTCTGCTCGAAACCGGATGCGGTGACGACCACCTGGTCGAGGGTGCGCGGCGCGGCGACGTCGGCCAAGGCCGGCGCAGCAAGTGCGTACAGCAGGGCGCTGGACAGAACGGTACGGGAAACGGACGAACGCAGACGATGGCGCTGGGCCATGGCGGTAACCTCGAGAAGATGCAGGAAGGCGCCGCACCGGTGCGCAGGGCATGCGGTGCAGGACGGGACAGCCCGATGCGGGCGGCGGGTAACGGACGCAGGTACGGCATCAACGCGTTCGCCTGAGCGGCGGACGCGGAAGGTGGATCAGGCCAGCGGAGGCGCCTGCCCACGTTGCTGGCGTCGGCCCGGGGCGTCGGCACGGCGCGGCTGCGCACTGGCGTGGCGCCAGTCGCGGGAATCGGCGGGCACTGCGATGGCCGCCGCAATCAATACCGTCCAGTCGCGCAGGCAGCCCGCTTCAGTTGCGGGCGTCGGCGCGGAGCGGGGTGCCTCGGCCGCCAGCGCAGCGCGACGCAGTTTCGCCGGCGCCGACTCGTGCAGCGGCAGTTCGCCACCGCCGCGTTCTTCCACCGGCATCTGCAGCAGGGCCGATGGCACGTCAACCACGCTTTCGTGCGACACCACCGCCAGCGACCCCAGCAACAGCGCCAGCATCGCCACCCACGCCAGCAGGCTGGCCAGCGCAGGACGCTGGCCGCGCATGGCGGTACCGAGTTGATGGTGGCGGTGCGGATGACGCAAGCAGGTAGACCCCGATAGGGCAGCCGACGGATGCCGGCGTGCACGGGGCGTGATTGTAGTGAGAGTCGTTCGCCGTTGCAAATGAGAACGATTATTGAAGTGGCGGATCCGAGGGGTTGCCGCCTACACCTCGCTCCACCGCCGCAACAGGTTGTGATACACCCCGCTCAACTGCAGCACCGCGACCGAATCGGCTTGGCTTTGCCGCAGCCGCTCGATGGAGGTATCCATCTCCCACAGCAAACGCCGCTGCGCATCGTCGCGGATCATGCTCTGCACCCAGAAAAACGACGCCGTGCGTTCGCCACGGCTGACCGGATTCACCTGGTGCAGGCTGCTGGACGGATAGAGGATGAGATCGCCTGCGGGCAGCTTCACCTCGTGCTCGCCGTAGGTGTCGCTGATGACCAGTTCGCCGCCGTCGTAGTCGTCCGGGTCGGACAGGAACAGCGTGCACGACACGTCGGAACGCAGATAGCCGCCGGCATCGTTGGCCATCACCGCACCGTCTACGTGGAACCCGTAGTGGCCGCCGCCGTGGTAACGGTTGAAGCGGGGTGGCAGGATCTTCAACGGCAACGCGGCCGCGAAGAACAGCGGATTGCGCTGCAGCGCGGCCAGTACGATGGTGCCCAGCGCCGCCTTCAACGGCGAGCTGTCGGGCAACTGCTGGTTGTGCTTCACCGGCGCGCCCTGCCGTCCCACGGTTTCGCGGCCGTCGGTCCAGTCGGCCGACCGCAGGCGACCCTGCAGGTCGGCCAGTTCTTCAGCAGTGAGCACGTCGGGGATGTGCAGCAGCATGGAAGTGCTCCAGTGGGGCAGGGCGCGGGCCGCTGCGTACGGCCCGCGCCTGACGGCTCAGAAACGGATGTCCGCGCTCAGCAGGAACGTGCGCGGTGCACCCGGTGTGTAACGGTACCCGCTCTTGTTGATCGCAGCCACGTACTGCTTGTCGAACACGTTGTAGGCGTTCAAGCGCAGCACCAGGAAGTCGCTGACCGGGTAGGACAGCACCGCGTCATATACGGTGTAGGACTTGGTGAAGGCTGGCGTGCCCACCGCCCCGTCCGTGCCGCGATGCATCGCGCTGCTGTAACGCAGGCCACCGCCAACGGTCAGGCCGAACGGGAGCTGATACGTGCTCCAGGCCGTGAAGGCATCATCGGGTGTGTAGGTCAGGTTGCTTGTGCCATCGGCTGCAACGTTCGCCCCCTCCTTCACTTCGGTGTCCAGATGGCTGTAGCCGGCTGACAGCGACCAGTTGTCGGTCAGCCGGCCCACGGCCGACAGTTCAACGCCCCGCACGCGCTTGCTGCCGGTCTGGGTCGGGTTGCCCGCATCGTCCAGCACCTGCGTGTTGATTTCATTCTCCACATCGGTCTGGAAGATCGCCATGTTGAATGCCAGCGCATCGTCGAGGAACGCCCACTTGCTGCCGACTTCGAACGTCTTCGCTTCCTGCGGATCCAGGCGCGGATTGTCCAGGCTGCTGGCCGAACTGCTGAGGGCGAAATTGCTGCCGCCCGGCGGCTGCTGCGACAGCGCGTAGTTCGCGTACACGCTTGCCGCATCGCCCACCTTGTACAACGCGCCGAGCTTCCAGTTCAGCAACGTGTCCGAGGCTTTCAGGGTGGGCACGCCCAGCACCGTACCTGCCGGGTTGCTGCCACAGGCGGGGCCCGCGCGGCCACCGCAGACCACGGCGCTGGCGTACTCCGTGTCGTAGTGATCCGCGCGCACGCCAGCCGTCAACAGCAGGCTTTCGCCGAAGTGCAGCGTGTCGAACAGATACACCGAGGAGGTGGTGGTCTTGCCGTGCGCATCGGCACCGTTGTGTGCCCAGCTCAGTCCCCCCACGTTCCAGTCCGGGTCATACAGATTCGCCGCCGGCCAACTGCTGCCGGCGGTGACGGCCTGGCCGAAGCTGTCCATTTCTTCGCGGGTGAACTCCACGCCGGTGCTGAGGTTGTGCGCGATGGCGCCGGTGGCGAAGTCGGCGCGCAGGTTGAGCTGGTCGGTCAGCAACGTGTTGCGCTGGTCCTTCAACGTGGGCAGGCTGCGGGCGATGGTGTACGTGGACAGGTCGTTGCGGTCGGTATAGCGGATGTTTCCGCTCGGCGCGCCGTTGGTGCCGCGCGTGCCGGTGCCCATGAACGCGGTGAGCAGGTAATCCTGTTCGGTGCGGCCCCAGCGCGCGGTGTTGGTCAGGCGCACGGCGTCGTTGAAGTCGTGTTCGATGCGGAACGTGGCCATCTTCGCGGTGACCTCGTCATGGTCCGCGCGCGTGCCGTAGAAATTCTGCGGATCCACCGGGCGGCCGGCCAGGGCCTCCAGCGTGGGTTGCGGGCTCCAGCCGGGCAGGCCAACGGTGGGCACGCCGCCGTCGGGTACGTTGTCCTGGTCCACGTAGAGCAGGTTCAGCACGTAACGGGTGTCCGTCCCCAGGCCGAATGCCAGCGACGGCGCAATGCCCCAGCGCGAGGTGTTCACGTGGTCGCGGCCGGGCTGGTCGCTGTCCTGCCACACGGCATTCAGGCGCAGCGCACTGGTCGCCCCCAGCGACTGGTTCCAGTCGGCGGTGGCGCGGCGTTGCTGGTCACTGCCCAGGCTGGCGGTGCCGGATACTTCATCATGCAGGGTGGCCTGCTTGCTTACCATGTTGATCGCACCGGTCGGTGCCGAACGCCCGTTGTCGGTGCCGGCCGGACCCTTGGTGATCTCCACCTGTTCGGTGTTGAAGACATCGCGGGAGATGGAGCCCAGGTCGCGCACGCCGTCGACGAACAGGCTGCTGGAGGTATCGAAGCCCCGCATGTACAGCGCATCACCGGTGGCGGTGTTGCCGTTCTCGCCGACGAAGAAGGTGCCCACGCCCGGGCTGTTGCGCAGCGCTTCGGTCAGGGTGGTGGCGCCCTGCTGGTTGAACAGGTCCGCGGTGATCACCTGGATGGTCTGCGGCGTGTCCTGCAGGGACTGGGTGAACTTCGGCGAGGCGACTTTGTCGGCCTTGTAGCCGCGCGTGGCGTGCACATCGACCTTGTCCAGCGTGCGTGCGCCGTCGTTGTCATCGGCGAAGGCAAGCGAGGGCAGGGCGGCCAGGCCAAGCCCCGCGGCCAGACTGGCGGTGGCCAGCGGCAGGCGACGGAACGGGGCGGCATGCTTGCGGCTCTTGATCGGATTCATGGGCAGGGCTTCGGTAATGGCGGGTAGCTACCCGCCAGGTCACAACAGGGCTGCGCCTGGCCAACGGCCGGCGGCGTGCAGATGGGGGATTGCGCCGAAGCCCGCGGGCGACGGCGGTCAGGTGGCGCGCGGAGGCGCCTGACCCAGCGGACGACGCGGCCGTTGCGCGTGGAACGCCAGCGCCTCGACCGGTGCCTGCGTTTTGGCTGCCTCACGTGCAAACAATGCCGTGGGGGCGACCGGCTTCATGCTCGGCGGCGTGCTGCGGCCGGGTTCCGGTTCGGCTTCGGTCGCCCTCATGGCCTGGTCGAACGGCACGCCTGGATGGGGTGCCGGGACGCCCGACTGTAGGGCAGCGCGATGACCACCCATGCGCTCCGGGGCCACATCGGCACCGACAAGCTGCCAGAGCAGCAGCACCATCAGCACCGCCCACGCCACCGTTCCACGACCCGGAAGGCCGACGGTAGGGGGGAGACGTGGCGGGCTACCATTCACGAAGGACGGATCCATGGGCACTCTGTCGCGAATCGTAGCAGTAATGCGAACCATTCGCATGCATTACGGTTGCGTGTTCGGAAGGCGATCACAGCGCCGGACTGCGATTCCGAAGGAGGGCTTGCGCGTGGCAGGCGTCACGCGCGATTGCGTGTGTCAGAACTTTTGTGGGGATATGCGGGGTCGCCGCGACTGAGCGTGGGAGTAACCCTGTCGAGGCATCAGAATTTCTCTCGTGAACCGAGGTTTTGATAGACCCAGGCGATGACGGGAATGATGGCCGGCAAAGCACTGAATACTGCGAACATCGACGCAATCTCCCCGCACCTTACGGCATAGGCTCAGCACCCCTCGATCTGAGTGTGTTCCAATGCCGACGTTTTCTCCCGATCGACCCGTTGCATCTGCCAGCACGATCTCCATCCTCGGAGCGGGTCATTGTGGATGTGCGATGGCGGCCGACCTCATGGCGCGTGGCTTCGATGTGCTGCTGCATGCGCACCCGCACCATCGCCGCGTGCTGGATGCGATCAGTAAGGGGGGCGGCCTGCAGGCAACCGGCCTCGTGACAGGCCGATTCCTGCCGCGCCTTACGACGTGTCTCGTCGAGACGCTCGAATTCTCGACGACGGTGGTCGTGGCTCTACCGGCAAGTGCGCACGACGGACTGATCGCAGCGCTCGCTGGTCATGATTTGCGGTCGCATTGCCTGATCGGCATAAATGGCAACTTCTTCGTTCTTGGCGCTGCGCGCGTGGTCTCTGCCGGACTTGTCGTAGAGACGAGTACGTCGCCGTTCGCGGCCCGCGTGCGCGGAAACGTCGTCAACCTCAGGGGACGGAAGGCCATGATGTGGGCAGGGGGACAGAGAATGCCCGATGTCCAGGAGAAAGCCCTCGTCCAGCGCGTTTTCAGCATGCCGCTGGAGTGGATGTCGAGCGCGTTGGCGGTGGATCTATCCTGCGTCACCGGCGTCATGCACCCAGCGCCCATGTTGATGAACGCAGGGAGGATCGAGTCCACTGTCGAGGGATTCCTGTTCTATCGCGAAGGCATGACGCGCGCGGTCGGTAAGGTGATGCACGCGGTTGACGACGAACGCTGTGCGATCGCTGCCGCACTCGGATTGGCGCTTCCTTCTGCGCTCGGCATCATGAACCGGTATTACGGCCTGAGCCATGACAGCCTCAGCGGATTCGCCGCCCACAGCACGGTCCATAACGTCGAAAAGTCGGCGCCCACTTCGCTGGAGCATCGCTATCTCAGTCAGGACATCCCCTACGTACTTGCGCCTTGGGCGGCACTCGGCCAGCGCCTGGGTGTTCCGACTCCTACCATCGATGCGCTGATGCGACTCGCGTCATTGGCAACCGGTGGTCCGACAGCAGGACGCGGGCGCACGCTGGAGTCGATCGGGTTGGACCGCCTCACCGCACGCGAGCTCGGACGGCTCGCGCTCGGGGAGGCTGCCTGTTCGATGCAGCTCAGTGATTAGTCCCGGTCGTCCCGCGTCCAGACAGCGTCGTGCTCCCGCTTTACCGGGAACTTCGGTGCAGGGCTGTACGCGGGCGCACACAGGGCGCGTCCGTCGCGTACATCGAAGCGGGCACCGTGCAGCACGCATTCGATGCTGCCTTCGGCGGCATTGAACTCGCCGGAAGACAGCTCGAATTCTTCGTGCGTGCACTGGTCTTCCAGCGCATACAGCTCGCCGTCCAGGTTGAAGACCACGATGGGCGTACCGGTCACTTCATCGAAGACGGTCTTCATTTCCCCGGGCAGCAGGTCGTTGCTGGCACACACGAAGGTCCAGGCATCGCTCATCGCGGCAGCCCCGACAGGTGTTTTTCCAGGATCTCGAACTGCAGGTCATCGCGCTTGGGGATGCCGAAGCGTTCGTCGCCGTAGGGAAACGGCTTCTTGATGCCCGTACGGACGTAGCCGCGGCGTTCGTAGAAGGCGATCAGCTCTTCGCGGACATCGATCACGGTCATCAGCATGCTGGACAGTCCCCACGTGCGGACACCGTACGCCTCTGCCTCGGCAATGAGCTGCTTGCCCAGGCCGCTGCCCTGCTGGGTGGGATCAACGGCGAACATGCCGAAGTACCCGTGCTCGCCGCCATCGGCGACGTGGGCGCAGGCCAGCAGGTGGCCATCGCGTTCGGCGAGCAGGATGGTGGAACGGGCGCGGGCGATATCTGCCTGCAGACCCTCTGCATCGATACGGGCGCCGTCCAGGATGTCCGCTTCGGTGGTCCATCCTGCCCGGCTGGCGTCGCCCCGGTAGGCCGAGGTGACGAGGGCGATAAGGGCGGGAATGTCGGCCGGCGTGGCGGCGCGGAAGGTCAGCGTACTCATGCCGCCATTGTAGCGCCGAGCCATGCTCGGCGGCATTTGCCTCACCACGGCTATGCAGCTCAGCCCAACAGCTTGCGGACCTTGTTCAGTGCCACCACGAAGCGTTCGACTTCGTCATGCGTGTTGTAGAACGCCAGCGATGCGCGGCAGGTGGCCGCCACGCCGTAGTACTGCAGCAGCGGATGGGCACAATGCTGGCCGGACCGGATCGCCATGCCTTCCAGGTCGAGCAGGGTGGCCAGGTCATGTGCATGGGCGCCTTCGATCAGGAAGGACACCACCGCCGCCTTGTCCGGTGTCGTGCCGAAGATGCGCAGGCCGTCGATCTTCTGCAGCTCCTCGGTGAAATGCGCCAGCAGCTCCGCCTCGCGCGCTTCCACGTGGGCAAGTCCGAGCGCTTCCAGGTAGTCCACCGCCACGCCCAGGCCGATGAAGCCGGCGATGTTCGGGGTGCCGGCTTCGAACTTGTGCGGGGCCTCGTTGAACACGGTGCCCTCGAAGCTGACTTCCTTGATCATCTCGCCGCCGCCGAGGAACGGAGGCATCGCGTCCAGGTGCTCGCGACGCGCCCAGAGAGCGCCGGTCCCGGTCGGGCCGCACATCTTGTGGCCGGTGATGGCGTAGAAATCACAGCCGATCGCCGCCACGTCCACCTTGCGATGCGGTACGGCCTGCGAGCCATCCACCACGGTGACGATGCCGCGCTTGCGGGCCTCGCGGCAGATCTCACGCACGGGGTTCACGGTGCCCAGCACATTGGACACATGGGCGATCGCGAGCAGCTTGACCTCGGGGGTCATTGCCTTGCGCAGCGCCTCCAGGTCGATCGCACCTGCGGGCGTGATCTCGGCCACGCGGACCGTTGCACCGGTCCGCTCGGCGACAAGCTGCCACGGCACGATGTTGGCGTGATGCTCCATGCGCGACACCAGGATCACGTCACCGGCCTTCAACCGTGGCAGGGCCCAGGAATAGGCCACCAGGTTCAGCGCGAAGGTGGTGCCGCTGCAGAGCACCAGTTCGCTTGCGCGCACATTGAGGAAACGCGCCAGCTTGTCGCGCGCGCCCTCGTAGGCATCGGTGGCCTCGGTGCCCAGGGCATGCACCGCCCGGCTGACGTTGGCGTTGTAGCGCCGGTAGAACTCATCCACCGCGCCGATCACCTGCACCGGCTTCTGGCCGGTGTTGGCGTTGTCGAAATAGACCAGTGGCTTGCCGTGAACCTCGCGCATCAGCAGCGGGAAGTCCTGCCGCACGCGGTCCCAGTCCGGCGCGGTAGCGGTGTCAGCCTGCGGACGCGGGGTGGTCAGGTTCATGCCACGCCTGCCTCGACCAGTGCGCGGTCCAAACGGCGGCCGAGCTGCTCGCGCAGCGCATCGGGCAGCACCTTCAACGGCTCGTGGCAGAACGCGGCGCTGAGCAGGGCCTTGGCTTCCTCTGCAGGCAAGCCGCGCGAGCGCAGGTAGAACAGCGCGTTGGCATCGAGCTGGCCGACGGTGGCGCCGTGCGCGGCCTTCACTTCTTCCGCATCGATCACCAGCGTCGGCTGGCTGTCGATCTCGGCGTCGGCGGACAGCAGCAGGTTCTTGTTGGACAGGTTGGCGTCGGTGCCATCGGCGCCTTCGCGGATGTGGATGCCGCCATGGAACACCACACGGCTGCGGTTGGCGGCCACGCCGCGCCACAGCAGTTCGCAGTTGGTGTCGCGCGCGATGTGCTCGATGCCCAGGCGGGTGTCGACATGGCGACGGCCGGTTCCCAGCAGCACGCCGTTGGCGGTCAGGTGCGCGTTGTTGCCTTCCAGGCGCACGTTGAGCTCATGACGGCTCAGTGCGGCACCCAGTTCCAGGTCCACGCGGTGATACTGCGCATCGCGTGCGAGTACGGCATCGGTGCGCAGAAAGCTGGTCTGTCGCGCGCTGCCGGCCTGCACCCGGGCGTGCTTGAGCACCGCGTCCTGGGCCAGGTGGACATGCACCACGCTGTTGTCCAGATGGGCGCTGTCGCCGACCTGCAGATGGTGTTCAACGATACCCAGCTGTGCGCCGGCGCGCAGCTCGATCAGCGTGCGATGGTGCCAGGCCAGGTCGGTGTCTGCGGCCACGCTGGCGAACACCAGCTGCACCGGGACATCGAGCTGCACGCCGTCGTCCACGCGCAGCACGACGCCTTCATCGGCCAGCGCGCCGTTCAGGCGGGCAAAGATTTCATCGCTGCGCTCGTAACGGCGCGCAAGGAAGCGCGCGCTGTCTTCGCCAGCGGCCAGGGCAGCCGACAGCGGTTCCAGCACCACGCCGGCCGGCAGCCCGTGCGTGTCACTCAGTCCGTCATGCAGGCGGCCGTTGACGAAGACCAGGCGCGGCGCCGGGATATCGTCCAGCAGTGCCACGTCCAGTGCCGGCGGCACGGCAGGCGCGGCGCTGAAGCTGCGGCGCTCCAACTGGCGCAACGAGGTGTATTTCCACGCTTCGGTGCGCGGGCCGGGCAGCCCGTCATGCAGCGCGGCATCCAGCACCTCGCGGCGCGCAGCGCTGCCGCTGAAGGTGGCAGCCAGTGAATCCAGCAGTGCGCTCATCAGACCGCCGCCTCCGGCACCACGCGATTCTTCAGGAAGTCGTACCCGTGCTCTTCCAGCTGCAGGGCCAGCTCCGGGCCACCGGACTGGACGATGCGGCCGTCCGCCAGCACATGCACGAAGTCCGGCTTGATGTAATCGAGCAGGCGCTGGTAATGGGTGATGACCAGGAACGAGCGCTCCGGGCTGCGCAGCGCATTGACGCCGTCGGCGACGCTCTTCAGCGCATCGATGTCAAGGCCCGAATCGGTCTCGTCCAGGATCGCCAGCTTCGGCTCCAGCACGGCCAGCTGGAAGATCTCGTTGCGCTTCTTTTCGCCGCCGGAGAAGCCTTCGTTGACGCCGCGATGCAGCAGCTCATCCTTCAGGTGCAGCACGGCGAGCTTCTGCCGCACCAGCTTAAGGAACTGCATCGAATCCAGCTCGTCCTGCCCGCGCGCACGGCGCTGGGCATTCAGCGCGGCGCGCAGGAAATAGGTGTTGTTGACGCCGGGGATTTCCACCGGGTACTGGAAGGCCAGGAACAGGCCGGCAGCGGCGCGCTCTTCGGGCGACAGCTGCAGCAGGTCGGCGTCTTCGAAGCGCACGCTGCCTTCGCTGACGTCATAGCCTTCGCGACCGGACAGCACATTGCCCAGGGTGGACTTGCCGGCGCCGTTGGGACCCATGATGGCGTGCACCTGGCCGGGCTTCACGTCCAGCGACAGGCCCTTGAGGATTTCCTTGTCGCCGATGCGTGCGTGGAGGTTGTCGATCTTCAGCATGTCGATAATCGTCTTGTCAGATAGGGGGCTGGAGGCGGCGCGACTCAGAGGTCGTATTCGCTGCGCTCAAGGAATTCTTTACGCAGGTAGGCGGTACGCGCACCGGTCAGCGCCGCCTTGGCGTCGGAGTACAGCATCGGGTACATCGAGCCGTACAGGAAACGCGGGTTTTCGTCGGCACCCACGGGGTACCGCGCTTCCAGGTCGGCATCGCGCAGCTGGACCCACACCCGCTGGGCGGCTTTCATCTTCGCCAGCGCCACGGGTTCGCTGGCCAGCTTGGCCAGGACCTGCCGATACACGGCATTCAATTCGGCGTCTGCCTGCTTGAATTCGCGGTCGGCGCAGGCATTGAGCTCAAGCTGGCTACCACCCGGATCGCACGCCACCGGTTGCGCGGCCGCAGGTGCCGCTGCGCCCAGCAGCAGGCACAGACTGATCAGGACACGGATCATCCGACTGAACCTTCCAGCGACACGTCCAGCAGCTTCTTGGCTTCGACGGCGAACTCCATGGGCAGTTCGCGGAACACCTGCTTGCAGAAGCCGTCGACGATCAGCGATACCGCGTCTTCCTGGCTGATGCCTCGTGCCCGGCAATAGAACAGCTGATCGTCGGAGATTTTCGAGGTGGTGGCCTCGTGCTCGACCGTCGCGCCCGGATTCTTGACCTCGATGTACGGGAAGGTATGGGCACCGCACTTCTTGCCGATCAGCAGCGAATCGCACTGCGTGTAGTTGCGTGCACCGTCAGCGCCGCGCTCGATCTTGACCAGCCCGCGGTAGGTGTTCTGGCCGTGGCCGGCGCTGATGCCCTTGCTGATGATCTTGCTCTTGGTGCGCTTGCCAACGTGGATCATCTTGGTGCCGGTGTCAGCCTGCTGGCGATGGTGGGTCAGCGCCACGGAGTGGAACTCGCCGACCGAGTCGTCGCCCAGCAGCACGCAGGAGGGATACTTCCAGGTGATCGCCGAACCGGTTTCCACCTGCGTCCAGGTGACCTTGCTGCGGGCACCACGGCACTCGGCGCGCTTGGTCACGAAGTTGTAGATGCCGCCCACTCCGTTCTCATCACCCGGGTACCAGTTCTGCACCGTGGAGTATTTGATCTCGGCATCGTCCAGCGTCACCAGTTCCACCACGGCGGCATGCAGCTGGTTTTCGTCGCGCATCGGCGCGGTGCAGCCTTCCAGGTAGGACACGTAGGCCTGGTCTTCGCAGATGATCAGGGTGCGCTCGAACTGGCCGGTATGGCCCGCATTGATGCGGAAATAGGTGCTCAGCTCCATCGGGCAACGCACGCCCTTGGGGATGAACACGAAGCTGCCATCGGAGAACACGGCCGAGTTCAGTGCGGCGAAGTAGTTGTCACCTACCGGCACCACCGTGCCCAGGTACTGCCGCACCAGGTCCGGGTACTCCTTGATGGCCTCGGACATCGAGCAGAAGATCACACCTTTTTCAGCCAGCTCCTTGCGGAAGGTGGTGCCGACAGAGACCGAGTCGAACACCGCATCCACCGCCACGCCGGCCAGCCTGGCGCGCTCGTGCAGCGGCACGCCCAGCTTGTCATAGGTGTCGAGCAGCTCCTTCGGCACGTCGTCCAGCGAGGCATACTTCGGGCCCTTCGGCGCGGAGTAGTAGCTCAGGCCCTGCAGGTCGATCGGCGCGATCTTCAGCTTCGCCCAGTCCGGCATCGGCATGGTGAGGAAGTGGCGGTAGGCTTCAAGCCGCCACTGGGTCATCCATTCGGGCTCTTCCTTCTTTGCCGACAGGGCGCGGATGGTGTCCTCGTCCAGGCCCGGCGGCAGGGAGTCCGATTCGATGTCCGTGATGAAGCCGGCCGAATACTTGCGGCCGAGCTGCTCGTGGATCTCGCGGTTGGGCGTGTCGCCGGTGGCGACGGTGTCGATGATGTCGGTGGCCATGGGGGCTGCCTGTAAATCAGGAGACGACAGCGGCCGCGATGGCGCGGCGCTGGGAGTCGTCAACAAGGGGATGAGGGGAGAGAATCTGGGCGAGCGTGACTGCACGCAATGCCTCGGACACCACGTCGTTGATCAGCCGCCAACTGCTGCGCGCACCGCATTTGGGGGCCATGCCGCACTGATGGTTGTCATGGCTGCATTCGGTCAGTGCCAGCGGCCCTTCCATTGCTTCCACGACCTCGAACAGTGAGATATCGCCCGGGGTGCGGGTGAGGCGGTAGCCGCCGCGCACGCCGCGCAGGCCTTCGACCAGCCCGGCCTGGGCCAACGGCTTGAGGACCTTGCTGACGGTGGGCGGTTCCAGACCTGTGAACTCGGCCAGTTCGGTCGCGCTGAGGACTTCGCTCGGACGGGCAGCGAGCACGGTCAGCACGACGGTGGCGTAATCGGTGAGCTTGGTGACGCGAAGCATGGGGTCTGCGGCTGTTCTGCAAAGCGGACCGAAATTGTACGCTTTTCTTCGCCGGCGTCCAAGTTGGACCGTAACCCCGCGATGGGCGCGTGGCGGCGGCGGGGCGCACGAATGGTGGGACATGGCCCGGATTTTGGCAATCACGAAGATTAAGGGAGAATCAACGTCCCACTGTCCACAACGCGCCCGCGCCCATGCCGAAGAAGATCAAAGCCCGCAAATCCGCCATCCATGGCAACGGCGTGTTCGCCATCGCACCGCTGAAGCAGGGGGAGCGGGTGATCCAGTACAAGGGCCTGCTGCGCAGCCATGCCGACGTGGACGCAGACGACAGTGGCGACGTGGAAAGCGGGCATACCTTCCTGTTCACGCTGAACGACGACTACGTGATCGATGCCAACTACAAAGGCAACGAGGCGCGCTGGATGAACCACAGTTGCGATCCCAACTGCGAAGCGTTGATCGAAGAAAGCGAGGAAGGCAATTCGCGTGAGGACAAGGTGTTCATCGAAGCCCTGCGTGACATCGCACCGGGCGAAGAGCTGGTCTACAACTACGGCATCACCCTGGCCGAGCGGCACACTGCACGCCTGAAGAAGGTATGGGAATGCCGCTGCGGGTCGAAGAAGTGCACCGGCACGATGCTGCAGCCCAAGCGCTGATCCGCACGCGCCGTCCACATCCGTATCACTGCCGGAAAATGCGCCGGCGGTGATGCTGGGGCTCCATTTCCCAGGAGCATTCCCATGGCACAGCGTCTCGAAGGCAAGAAGGTCGCCATCCTCGCCACCCACGGGTTCGAGCAGTCCGAGCTGACCGAGCCGAAGAAGCTGCTCGAGGGCTGGGGTGCGAAGACCACGGTCGTGTCACCTGCCAAAGAAGACAGCATCAAGGGCTGGAAAGAAAAAGACTGGGGCGACGCGGTCAAGGTGGATCTGGCGCTGTCCGGCGCTGATGCCGGGGACTTCGACGCGCTGGTGCTGCCCGGCGGGCAGATGAATCCGGACGTATTGCGCATCGAGAAGGACGCGTTGGCGTTCATCGAAGCATTCGCGAAAGCGGGCAAGCCGATCGCCGCCATCTGCCATGCCCCGTGGCTGCTGATCGACAGCGGCCTGGCGAAGGGCAAGCAGGTGACCTCGTGGCCGTCGGTGCGTCGCGATCTGGAGAATGCAGGCGCGCAGTGGCGCGACGCCGAGGTGGTGGTCGACGGGCAGCTGATCACCAGCCGCAAGCCGGATGACATCCCCGCCTTCAGCGAGGCTGTTGCCAAGGCGCTGGAAGGCTGACCGGAGAACGTAGCGCCGAGCCACGCTCGGCGTTCTTGAACCGAAGCGCCGAGCCATACTCGGCGTTTTGCCATCCAGCGGGGCTCAGCGCCCCAGCAGGCCCGCCGGCACCATCGTGCCGAGATCCTGGTTGAACGTGACCTGCAGGCGGCCGTCCTTCACTTGTGCCGACTGCACCTGCAACGTGCCCAACAACCCGGCGACGGCCGGGTCGATCTTGTAGATCGGCTCGCGCTGCGCGTAGTCGGTCAGCCACGCATTGAGCAGCGAGCGGGTGCGTGAGTCGAGCCGTGCACCCTGCTGCGCAGGCACGAAATCATCCATGCTCGGCTGCTGCAGGTGGAACCCCTGGGTCTGCTGGTCGTAGCGCAGCCCACTGCTCAGCTTGACCGTACCCAGCTTGGCCGGCGCCCCACCGGCGGTGGCCAGTGCAACGTCCATGCCCAGGTTGAGGCGCTCACCGGCGGGCAGGCTCAGCTGTGGGTGGCTCATGGTCAGGGCGATCAAGCCGCCCAGCGCATCCTGGGTGCGCGGGAAGCTGCTCTCCAGATACTCCTGCACATCGCCGGCGCCGACAGACAGCTGACGCCCGTCGATGGACGGGGCGGCCTGCGCGCCGATGGCGGCGGCAACCAGCACGGTGGCCGTGGCAAACCGGGTAAGCATGGGACGAAGACGCATGGTCGTGGCCAGAAAAGAGAAGGACAGGGGGAAAGATAGCCCGCTGCACTGAACGGCGCGTGGACAACGCGCTCAGTCGAGCACCGGCTGCAGGCTGGCCGAGTGGATCAACCACGCGTTGCGTGCAGTATCGGGGACCAACCGGTACCAGCCGGTATAGCGGAGCGTGCCCGTCGATGTGACCGCACGTACCCGCACCGGTACTTCGATCAGATGGCTGGGCTGTTGCTGGTCGCGCGCCAGCGGCGACTGCGTGTCCACGCGCAGGGTGAGCACGTCGCGCAGCTCACGCAGGGCGGCATCATCGGCACGGCCGGGGGGCGGGGGCACCATCCACGCCGCATCGGCCGCGGTCGTATCGCGCTTCAGCAGCTGCACGGCATAGTCGCGCACCACCTCGCCCGGGTCCTGCGCGCTGGGCGGCAGCGCAGACAGCAGCGGCAGCGACACGGGCCGCACCGGCACTGCGGAGGTCGCCTGCTGCGTGTCAGCGGCCTGGTCGGGCCTCTTGCTATCACCGGGGCTGCGCGTCGGGGTGGGGTCGGCAACCCGCTGGCACGCGCACAGCAGGATCAGCATCGCGGGTACAGACCAGATAGCGCGCTTCGTCATTGCCGAGATCCTGGTTGGCCAGCGCACAGTCTAGCCAGCGTCGAGCTCAGGCAGGGCGGTGCAGGGCATCCAGAATGTCCAATGCGTCGCGCAGGGACCCGGCATGGGCGACAAGCGGATGACCGGACTCGTCGGCATGTCGGTCCAGCACATCGCGCAGGATCTGCGTGGCGACCAATACCGACGCGCGCTCGTCCCCGCTGAAACCGGCCAACCGCGGCGCGCGCTCCAACTGGCGCATCCAGTCGTGCTGCGCGCGGTGCTCCAGCTCGATGGTGCAGCGCCCGCTGCACTGGATGCCGTCCTTCTCAATCGGGGTGACAGTAAGGCGGTAGCGGGTGGAGGGGCTGGCCATGGCGGGCATCCGTTGGGGGGTGCGACCACCATAGGGCTGTCAGGACAGGGCGACGACCAAGCCCGCTGCACGCAGTGTTCCACCATCCCGCCAGCGGGCATCCGCGGAAGCGGTGCCAACCTTGCACGGCAAGGCCAACGAGGTGCAGCGCAGCGAAACGTGAGCCGACGGCACACTGTGTTGCGCGGGGCCGCATCGCGGTCCACAACGACGAACGGGACAGCCTGAGCCGTCCCGTTCGCGGTGAAACCCGGTATGCCTACGCGATCAGAGCGCGGCGTCCTTGAGCTTCTTCAGCGGACGCACCTTCAGCTTGGTGGTGGCCGGCTTGGCAGCAAACCACTGCTCTTCCTTGGTGAAAGGGTTGATGCCCTTGCGCTTCGGCTTGGCGGCGACGCTGACGGTGGAGATCTTCAGCAGGCCCGGCAGGGTGAAGCTGCCAGCGCCCTTCTTGTGGACCGACGAGGCGACGGCGCTTTCCAGCGAGGCCAATACAGCGCGGACATCCTTGGCGACAACGCCGGAGGCTTCCACGATGTGTGCAACCAGGCCCGACTTGGTCAGCACTTCCTTGATCGGCTTCGGCGCGGCCGGCTTGGCAGCTGCCTTGGTCGCGACTTTCTTTACTGCCTTCTTCGGGGCAGCCTTCTTAGCGGTCTTTGCCATGGTTTCCTGTTCCGTAAACGGTTGGTTGTGTGGTCATGCCGACCCCGTCGGCAAACGCAATGTAGGGCAACTACAAGGCGCCGCCAATAGGTTATACGCGGAAAAGCCTGCTTTTTTCGCGATCACTCGACCTTGGTCGGGGGGCGCTCAGCTGCACGCCGCATGCGCGGGACGGTGGAAGGCGTGGAATTTGCTCGGAAAAACCACGCTGCGCGGAAATCCGGCAGGGCGCGCAGCACGCGCACGCCGTTCGTCGGCGGACCTTCATCGTGGCGTTGCAGCAGCCGACGCTGCGCTAACGGCGCGGTGGGTAGGGTGGTCCCGAATCCAACCGAAGGAGTCATGCAATGGGCATTTCGCGCCACGCTACCGCGCACTGGGAAGGTGACCTGAAGACAGGCAAGGGACAATTGAGCACGCCGCAGAGTGGCTTGATGGACAAAACCCGTTATGCCTTCAGCAGCCGCTTCGGTGATGAAAAGGGCACCAACCCGGAAGAATTGATCGCTGCCGCACATGCAGGCTGCTTCACCATGGCCCTGTCGGCCAAACTGACCGAAGCGGGCTTTCCGCCGACTTCGCTCGATACCGAAGCCAAAGTCGACCTGTCGATGGAAGGCGGGCCGCAGCTCTCCCAGATCACCTTGAAGGTCGAAGCCAAGGTGCCGGGGATCGAAGCGGAGAAGTTCCGTGCGATCGCCGAAGATGCCAAGCAGAACTGCCCGGTGTCGAAAGCACTGAGCGCCGTGCCGGTCACGTTGGACGCCAAGCTGCTCGACTGACTGATCAACGGGAGTGACAGCCGCTGGCTGTCACTCCCCACCGCTTCAGCATGCCGCCTACCAGTCGATGGTGCCGCGGATCACCGTCAGGATCTGGCCACCGGACCAGACCTCGCCCGCATCATCCACAGCCAGGTGCAGGCGCGCATCGTGACCCACTTCGCGACCCTGGCTGGCCGTGTACTCGCGTCGCCCGCGCGGCATGGCGTCGCGCTCATCCAGCCACGCTGCCAACACGGCATTCGCCGCGCCCGACGCGGCATCTTCGAAGCGCCTCCCGTTCCCGACGAACGCCCGCACCGCGACATCCCACGGCTGGCCGGAAGACCGGGCGTAGGCAAACACGCCCATGCTTCCGGTTGCCTCCGCCAGCGCCGCCACGGCGTCCCAGTCCGGCGTCAGGGCGCGCAACGCAGATTCGTCTGCGACCTCGACGACCCACCAACTGCGGCCGCCCTGCATGCGCGCCGGCGGCAGAGTGCCCAGCGGCCAGCCCGCGATGGCAGCGGCCAAGCGCGGATCGGAGGCGTCCACGACTTCAGCGACTGAAGCACGTGGCGTGCGGATGGCGATACGGCGTTCATGTCCTTCCCCCTCGACGCGCAGCGGCAACCGGCCGGCGATGCCGTCCTGCATCAGCAGGCCCTCCCGCGGCGACGCCAGCCCGGCTTCGATCACGGCATGCGCGGTTCCGATGCTGGGATGGCCCGCGAAGGGCACCTCTTTCTGCGGGCTGAACATCCGCAGCCGGTAGCTGCTGGCCGCATCGACGGCGGGCAGCACGAAGGTGGTTTCCGGCAACCGGGTCCAGCGGGCGATGGCCTGCATGGCCGCGTCATCCAGGCCCTCGGCATCGAGGACCACGGCCAGCGGGTTTCCCGTTCCGGCACCGGTGGAGAAGACATCCAGCTGCAGGAATCGGCGGGTGGTCATCGGCAACGCTCCATGGGGTGGCCGCGCAGCTTACCAGTGCACCGTGCCGTCGATGATCGGCTGCACGTGGCCCCCGATCCAGGCGACACCGGTGCTGTCGACATGCAGGTGGACACGACCGTCGCGGCCGACCTCGCGGCCCTGGCTGGCGATGTAACGCCCGTCCTGGCCGGGTAGCTGGCCGCGCTGGGCGAGCACGCTGGCGATCAAGGCGTTGGCACTGCCGGTGACCGGATCTTCAGGCACGTTCACCGCATCGCCTGGGCAGAAGGCACGCACCACCAGGTCGTGGCCGTCGCACGCCTCAGGCGCGAACACGGCCACGCCCGTCGCGGCGGTTTCGTTGGTCCAGTCACGCAGCGCCGCCATGTCCGGTCGCAGAGCGCGGACGCTGGCCGCATCGCGCGCTGCCAGCAGCCACCAACGCGGTCCGTTGTCCCACAGTTCGGGCTGAGCGTCAGGCGCGGCCACTGCCTGCAGCGTCTGCGGAAGCGTTCCCGCCGCGACCGAACATGCGCGGGCCGGCGGGCTGGCGAGGTGGATCACAGGCGCTTCGGGCGCGCCGGTCACGCGCACCGGCAGCAGGCCGGCGGCACATTGCTGCAGCAGATGCCCCTCGCGGGGGATCGCCAAGCCGCTGGTCACCGCAGCCCATGCCGCGCCCACGCTGGGGTGGCCGGCGAACGGCAGCTCACTGCCAGGCGTGAAGATGCGGATGTGGTAGTCCGCCCCCGGTACGGTCGGCGTTACGAAGAACACCGTCTCGGACAGGTTCAGCCACGCGGCCAGTGCCTGCATGGCGTCGGTGGTCAGCCGGTCGGCGTCGAACACCACGCCGAGCGGGTTGCCGGTGCCGGGCTGCGGGGCGAAGACATCGAGCTGGAGGTAGCGGTGAGCGGTCATCGGCGGTCTCTTGGGCTTAGAATCGGGGGTTCCGCTCCCTGCGAGCGGGCTCCCCACCTAGACCAGAATACTTCCATGCCTGTTTCTTCTCCTGTCGATCGCTGGATCGTCCTCAAGTTCGGCGGCACCTCGGTGTCGCGTCGCCATCGCTGGGACACGATCGGGAAACTGGCGAAGAAACGCGCGGAAGAAACCGGCGCGCGCGTCCTGGTGGTGGTCTCGGCGCTGTCCGGGGTCACCAACGAGCTGACCGCCATTGCCGATGGCGCGGCCGACAGCCGTGACCGCGTGGCGGCGCTGGTCGAACGCCACCAGGCCTTCCTGGACGAGCTGGGCCTGGAACGTGCGGTGCTGGCGGAACGCCTTGGTGCCCTGCAGGCACTGCTGGACGATGCCCGTGCCGGCGAGCGGACGCTGGACTGGCAGGCCGAGGTGCTGGGGCAGGGCGAATTGCTCTCCTCCAGCATCGGAGCCGCCTACCTGCGCCAGAACGGCCTGGACATGGGCTGGATGGACGCCCGCGAGTGGCTGGATGCACTGCCGCCGCAGCCCAACCAGAGCACATGGTCGCAGCGGCTTTCGGTCAACTGCGAGTGGAAGTCCAATGCGGACTGGGCGCAGCGCTTCCGCGCGCAGCCGACGCGCCTGCTGATCACCCAGGGCTTCATCTCGCGGCATGCCGACGGCGGTACCGCGATCCTGGGGCGCGGTGGCTCGGATACCTCGGCCGCTTACTTCGGCGCATTGCTGGGCGCCAGCCGGGTGGAGATCTGGACCGACGTGCCGGGCATGTTCAGCGCCAACCCGAAGGATGTGCCGGATGCGCGTCTGCTGACGCGTCTGGACTATTACGAAGCGCAGGAAATCGCGACCACCGGCGCCAAGGTGCTGCACCCGCGCTCGATCAAACCGTGC
Source organism: Stenotrophomonas sp. CFBP 13718 (assembly GCF_014842145.1). NCBI lineage: Bacteria > Pseudomonadati > Pseudomonadota > Gammaproteobacteria > Lysobacterales > Lysobacteraceae > Stenotrophomonas > Stenotrophomonas sp. CFBP 13718. The sequence continues at coordinate 43,626 of NZ_JACYVC010000002.1, read as the reverse complement.
CGCGACGCCGGCGTGCCGATGGCGATCCTGGACACCGAACGCCCCGAGCTTCCGGGTACCAGCATCGACGGTGATGCCGCACCGGTGCCGGGCGTCAAGGCGATCAGCCGCCGCAACGGCATCGTGCTGGTGTCGATGGAAGGCATCGGCATGTGGCAGCAGGTCGGCTTCCTGGCGGATGTGTTCGGGCTGTTCAAGAAGCATGGGCTGTCCGTTGACCTGATCGGGTCGGCGGAAACCAACGTCACCGTCTCGCTGGACCCGTCCGAGAACCTGGTCAACACCGATGTGCTGTCGGCGCTGTCGGCGGACCTGTCGCAGATCTGTAAGGTCAAGATCATCGTGCCGTGCGCGGCGATCACGCTGGTGGGCCGCGGCATGCGTTCGTTGCTGCACAAGCTGTCCGACGTCTGGGCGACGTTCGGGCGCGAGCGTGTACACATGATTTCGCAGTCGTCCAACGACCTCAACCTGACCTTCGTGATCGATGAGACCGACGCGGACGGCTTGCTGCCGATCCTGCATGCCGAACTGATCGACAGTGGTGCCATGCCGGTGGAAGAAACCGCCGTATTCGGACCGCGCTGGCGTGAGATCGCCGGCACCGTGCGTCCGCGCGGCACGCCGTGGTGGCGGGGACATCGCGCCCAGCTGCTGCAGCTGGCCGAGGCCGGCACCCCGCGCTACGTTTACCACCTGCCCACCGTGCGTGCCCGCGCCCGCGCGCTGGCGGCGATCACCCCGATCGACCAGCGTTATTACGCGATCAAGGCCAACAGCCATCCGGCGATCCTGCAGACACTGGAAGCCGAGGGCTTCGGCCTGGAGTGCGTGTCGCAGGGCGAACTGAGGCACGTCTTCAACGTCCTGCCGGACCTGTCGCCCAAGCGCGTGCTGTTTACCCCGAGTTTCTGCCCGCGCAGCGAGTACGAAGCTGGTTTCGCCCTCGGTGTCACCGTGACCGTGGACAACGTGGAGGCTCTGCAGCGCTGGCCCGACCTGTTCCGCAACCGCGAACTGTGGCTGCGCGTCGACCTGGGCCGTGGCGAAGGCCACCATGCCAAGGTACGTACCGGCGGCAAGGAATCGAAGTTCGGCCTGCCGATGTCGCGCGTGGATGAGTTCGTCCGCGTGGCGACCGAGCTGGGCACCAGCGTGGTCGGCCTGCATGCGCACCTGGGCAGTGGCGTGGAGACGGCCCAGCACTGGCGCCTGATGTGCGACGAGCTGGCTGGCTTTGCGCGCCGCATCGGCACGGTGCAGACCATCGATATCGGTGGCGGCATGCCGATTCCGTACAGCGAAGAGGACGAGCCCTTCGACCTCGAGGCGTGGGCCGCCGGCCTGGCCGAGGTCAAGGCTGTGCATCCCGCATTCCGGCTGGCGATCGAGCCGGGCCGTTACCTGGTGGCCGAATCGGGCGTGTTGCTGACCCGCACCACGCAGGTGGTGGACAAGGACGGTGTGCGCCGGGTAGGACTCGATGCGGGCATGAACACCCTGATCCGCCCTGCGCTGTACGACGCGTGGCACGACATTGAAAACCTGAGCCGCCAGGGGGGCTACGCCGAGGCGGTATTCGATGTCGTGGGCCCGATCTGCGAGTCCAGCGATGTCTTCGGCAAGCGCCGCAAGCTGCCCGCGTCCACCGCGCCGGACGACGTGATGCTGGTGGCCGACACCGGCGCCTACGGGTACGTCATGGCCAGTACCTACAACCAGCGCGAGCTGCCGCACGAGGACGTACTGGAATGAATCGTGCGCGACTGCTTGCCGACACCGTCCGCGCGTCTGCGCGTCACGTGCCCCACCCGGATAAAAAATGACTGCTTTCGATAAACATCAGGTTGCCTGCTTCCGTTTCGTACGCTGCGATTTCGCCGTCGATACCGGCGTGGCCCGCCTGGTCTATGCCTTCGACCAGGGGCCGGAGATGGTGGAGACCATCACCGTGCCTGGCGCGCCCTTCGTGCTGGAGCCCGAGCGTGCCGCGGCGGTACAACGCGCGCTGCAGTTGCTGCACCTGATCGCCGGTGTCAGCTACTACAAGGCGGCGGTGCCGGATACCGTGACCATCGACGGTTACCGCATCGACGCCGCCACGGCGGCGCTGGTGGAGACCGTCTACCTGAACGGGTTGGGCGAGTTCGCCTACCGCAACGGACTGGATCTGCGGGGGCGCTTCCGCCTGCCCGTGCAGGGTGAACAGGTCGCCGCCCCGACGCTGGGGCTGCGTTCCCATGCGCTGGTCGCCATCGGAGGCGGCAAGGATTCGCTGGTCAGCATCGAAGCGCTGCGCCGTGCCGGCATCGAAGAAACGGTGACCTGGATCGGGGGCTCGCAGCTGATCCGCGCCTGCGCAGAGCGCACGGGCCTGCCGACCTTGAACCTGGGCCGCGCACTGGCACCTGAGCTGTTCGAACTCAATCGCCAGGGCGCGTGGAACGGGCATATTCCCGTCACTGCGGTGAACTCGGCGATCATGGTGCTGGCGGCCCTGTTGCAGGGCGCCGACCAGGTGGTCTTCTCCAACGAGCGGTCGGCCAGCTATGGCAGCCAGATTCCGGGCACGGGCGAGGTCAACCACCAGTGGTCGAAGGGCTGGGCGTTCGAGCAGGCGTTTGGCAACCACGTGCAGCGCTACGTCGCCGCCGACCTGCAGTACTACTCGCTGCTGCGCCCGATGTCCGAGCTGGCGGTCGCACGGCAGTTCACCAAGACCGATTTCTACGACGCGCATTTCTCCAGCTGCAACCGCAACTTCCACATACTCGGCGAGCGGCCGGTGAACCGCTGGTGCGGGGTCTGCCCGAAATGCCATTTCGTCTTCCTGGCGCTTGCACCGTTCATGTCCAAGGCGCGGCTGGTGCGCATCTTCGGGCGCAATCTCCTGGACGATCTCGACCAGGCGGGCGGTTTCGACGCGCTGCTGGAATTCCAGGACCACAAGCCCTTCGAGTGCGTGGGCGAGGGCACCGAATCGCGCGCCGCCATGGCGACGCTGGCGACCCGCGCGGACTGGAAGGAAGATGCGCTGGTGAAGCGCTTCTGCAACGAGATCCTGCCGCAGCTGGATGCCAGCGAGCTGGCGCTGGAGCCGCTGTTGGAGCTGCAGGGCGAGCACCGTATTCCCGCTGCACTGTGGGAGCACGTGCGTGCAGATTTCACAGCTTGAAGGGAAACGGGTCGCGTTGTGGGGATGGGGGCGCGAGGGGCGCGCGGCGTTCGCCGTCCTGCGCGCACGGCTGCCGGCGCTGCCCCTGACCCTGTTCTGCCCTGAAAGCGAGATCGACGCGGCACGTGCCGAAGCCCGCGATGCGCTGGACGTGCGTGGCGAGCCGACCGCCAGCGCATTGGCCCACTTCGAGGTGGTGATCAAGTCGCCGGGCATCAGCCCCTACCTGCCGGTGGCGCAGGCCGCAGCCGCGCAGGGCACGCAGTTCATCGGCGGCACGGCCTTGTGGTTTGCCGAACACGCGGCGGCCGACGGCACGGTGCACAACACGATCTGTGTGACCGGCACCAAGGGCAAGAGCACCACCACGTCCCTGCTGGCGCACCTGCTGCGTGCAGCGGGTCATCGCACCGGGCTGGTCGGCAATATCGGCCTGCCCCTGCTGGAAGTGCTGGAGCCGCATCCCGCGCCGGACTACTGGGCGGTTGAGCTGTCCAGCTATCAGACGGGTGAGGTGGCGCGCAGTGGCGCACACCCGCAGGTCGCGGTGGTGCTGAACCTGTTCCCGGAGCATCTGGACTGGCACGGCAGTGAACAGCGCTACATCGACGACAAGTTGAAGCTGGTGACGGAGGGCGCACCCCGCATTGCCGTGCTCAACGCAGCCGATCCGCATCTTGCGCCATTGTCACTGCCGGGCAGCGAGGTGGTCTGGTTCAACCAGCCGGCGGGTTGGCACATGCGCGGCGACGTCATCCATCGCGGGCCGCAGGCGGTGTTTGATACCGCGCGTACGCCGCTGCCGGGACGCCATAACCGCGGCAACCTGTGCGCGGTGCTGGCTGCGCTGGAAGCACTCGGTCTGGATGCCGTGGCGCTGGCCCCTGCGGTGGAGACGTTCCAGCCGCTGCCGAACCGACTGCAGCGGATCGGCGCCCGCGATGGCGTCGTCTACATCAACGATTCGATCAGCACCACGCCGCACGCCAGCCTGGCGGCGCTCGAGTGTTTCGCCGGGCAGCGCATTGTCCTGCTGGTGGGAGGGCATGACCGCGGGCTGGACTGGCGTGATTTCGTGCACCACATGGCGGAAGGCCAGCCGCCGCTGGCGGTCGTCACGATGGGCAGCAATGGCCCGCGCATCAATGCACTGCTGCAGCCCCTGTCCGAGGCAGGACGATTCGGCCTGCACGCCGCGCAGGATCTGGCGGACGCAATGGAGCAGGCCCGCAACGCGCTGGGCAGCGAGGGCGGTGTCGTGCTGCTGTCCCCGGGTGCCCCCAGCTTCGGCGCCTACCGCGACTATGTCGCCCGCGGCCGCCACTTCGCGGAGTTGGCCGGCTTCGATCCCGACCTGATCAGCGCCATTCCCGGCATCGGCCTGTAAGAAGGGGCGCGGTGGCGGGATGCTGGCGACCACGCGTTCGCCGCTGCGCTCGCCGACCATGGGTCGGCGCTACGGATGACCGGGGCTGCCGTGGTAGCGCCGAGCCATGCTCGGCGGGATGCTGGCGACCACGCGTTCTCCGCTGCGCTCGCCGACCATGGGTCGGCGCTACGGGTGACCGGGGGCTGCCGTGGTAGCGCCGAGCCATGCTCGGCGGAATGCTTGCGACCACGCGATTTCCGCTGCGCTCGCCGACCATGGGTCGGCGCTACGGGGCTGCCGTGGTAGCGCCGAGCCCTGCTCGGCGGAATGCTTGCGACCACGCGTTCGCCGCTGCGCTCGCCGACCATGGGTCGGCGCTACAGGGCTGCCGTGGTAGCGCCGAGCCATGCTCGGCGGGATGCTTGCGACCAAGCGATTTCCGCTGCGCTCGCCAACCATGGGTCGGCGCTACGGGGCTGCCGTGGTAGCGCCGAGCCATGCTCGGCGGAATGCTGGCGACCACGCGTTCTCCGCTGCGCTCGCCAACCATGGGGCGGCGCAACCGGTTAGGTCAGTGGCTGCGCTGTACGGCGTAGCGGGCCAGGCCGCGCAGGGCGGCGACGGCGTCGTTGTCGGCCAGGCTGTCGAGGGCGCGCTCGGCGGCGGCGGCGTATTCCTCGGCACGGGCGCGGCTGTAGTCGAGTCCGCCGGTGGCGTGGATGGCGGCCAGCACCTCCGGCATCGCCGAGGCATCGCCATCCTGCACGATGCTGCGCAGGCGCTGGCGGGTGCTTTCGTCGGAATGGGCCATGGCATGGATCAGCGGCAGGGTGGCCTTGCCTTCGGCCAGGTCGTCGCCCAGGTTCTTGCCCAGCTCATCCGCATTGGCCGAATAGTCCAGCACGTCGTCGGCGATCTGGAAGGCATAGCCGAGATTCATGCCGTAGTCGTACAGCGCCTGCTGGGTGGCCGCGTCAACGCCGCTGGCGAGGGCGCCCAGACGCGTGCCCGCGGCGAACAGCACCGCCGTCTTGCGCTCGATCACCCGCAGGTAGGCGGCTTCGTCGGTATCGGGGTTGTGTACGTGCAGCAGCTGCAGCACTTCGCCTTCGGCGATGCGGTTGGTGGTGTCGGCCAGGATCTGCATGACCGGCATCCGGTCCAGTTCCACCATCAGCTGGAAGCTGCGCGAATACAGGAAGTCACCCACCAGCACGCTCGGCGCGTTGCCCCACAAGGCGTTTGCCGTGCTGCGACCACGCCGCAGGCTGGATTCGTCCACCACGTCGTCGTGCAGCAGGGTGGACGTATGGATGAACTCGATGATCGCCGCCAACTGGTGGTGCTCCGGGCCCGAACCGCCCACCGCGTGGCCGGCCAGCATCACCAGCATCGGCCGCAGGCGTTTGCCGCCGGCCGAGATGATGTGGTCGGCGATCTGGTTGATCAGCACCACATCGGAAGAAAGCCGGCGCCGGATCAGGGCATCGACGGCGGCCATGTCGGCGGCAGCAAGCGACTGGATCTGGGGCAGGCCCAGGGCGGCACGGGTGTCTTCGAGAATGGTCATGCGGTCTGGCTTCAAGGCTCGCTGCCAATTATAGGCGCTGGCCGTGAATTCGGGCGCATGAGGACAGGATGGGCGCGGCGAGTGGAGAGTGCGGCGCAGTGGCCGGCCGCCTTTGCCGTGAATACGTATGCAGGCAGCTCCCTGTCACGGCCCCCGCCGCTAAGCTTCCACCGATGCATTCCGGCCCGCGTCCCTGCGCTGGCCCACAGAGCCCGGAGGGGGGCCAGATGTCCAATACGCCATGGTGGCGCGGCGCCGTGATCTATCAGATCTACCCGCGGAGTTTCTTCGATGCCAACGGTGACGGCGTGGGCGACCTGCCCGGCATCATCGAGCGCCTGGACTACATCGCCGCGCTGGGCGTGGATGCGATATGGGTGTCACCGTTCTTCAAGTCACCGATGGCGGATTTCGGCTACGACATCGCCGACTACCGCGACGTCGATCCCTTGTTCGGCACGCTGGACGACTTCGATCGATTGCTGGCCAAGGCGCATGCGCTGGGGCTGAAGGTCATGATCGACCAGGTCCTCAGCCATACCTCCAGCGAACACGACTGGTTCCAGGAGAGCCGCCAGGACCGCAGCAATCCGAAGGCGGACTGGTATGTGTGGGTGGATCCGCGCGAAGACGGCACGCCACCGAACAACTGGATGTCGCTGTTCGGCGGCGTTGCGTGGCAGTGGGAACCCCGGCGCCAGCAGTACTACCTGCACAATTTCTTCGCCGAGCAGCCGGACCTCAATTTCCACAACCCGCAGGTGCAGAACGCGACGCTGGAGAATGTCCGCTACTGGCTGGACCGCGGCGTGGACGGATTCCGCCTGGATGCGATCAACTTCTGCTTCCACGACACGCAGCTGCGTGACAACCCGCCCAAGCCGGTGGAGAAACGCGTGGGGCGTGGCTTCAGTCCGGATAATCCGTACGCCTACCAGTACCACTATTTCAACAATACGCAGCCGGAGAACCTGCCGTTCCTGGAAGACCTGCGCGCACTGCTCGACCAGTATCCGGGGGCTGTCAGCCTGGGTGAGATATCGTCGGAGGATTCGCTGGCCACCACCGCCGAATACACCACCGACACCCGCCTGCACATGGGCTACAGCTTCGAACTGCTGGTACAGGATTACAGCGCAGCGTATATCCGCGAAACCGTGTCACGCCTCGAAGCGGCGATGACCGAGGGCTGGCCGTGCTGGGCGATCTCCAACCATGACGTCGAGCGTGCGGTGACCCGCTGGGGTGGCCATCCGGCCGATCCTCGCCTCGCGCGGATGCTGGTGGCCATGCTGTGTTCGCTGCGCGGGTCCATCTGCCTGTACCAGGGCGAAGAGTTGGGCCTGGGCGAAGCGGACGTGCCCTTCGAGGCGCTGCAGGACCCGTATGGCATCACGTTCTGGCCGAACTTCAAGGGACGTGATGGCTGCCGCACGCCCCTGCCCTGGAACGACGATCCTCGGGCGGGTTTCACTACGGGCACCCCGTGGCTGCCAATTCCAGAAGCACACCGGGAAGTTTCCGTGGCGACCCAGGAGAAAGACCCGGCCTCGGTACTCTCCGCCTTCCGCGCATTCCTCGCCTGGCGGAAGACACAGCCTGTGCTGCTGCATGGCGCAATCAGCTTCCTTGAATCGGCCGAGCCGGTCCTGTTGTTCCAGCGCACCCTCGCCGATGAGCAGCTGCTGCTGGCCTTCAACCTCTCGGGAGTATCGGTGCGTCATGCGCTGCCCGCTGGCCTGTGGCAGGCTGTAGCGATCCCTGGGCCGGATGCGGGGATGACCGATGGCACCGAGCTGGTGCTGCCCGCGCACTCGGTGTTCTGCGGCCGACGCATCGGCTGAACGATTTCTCCGTTGGTGGTACTTGAGGGACGTCGCTGTAAAAAGCGACGTCCCTTTTTTGGTGGACGCCATCCATGTCCTTTTCACCATCAGCGCGACGTTTTCCGACCCGCCAACGAGCCCTTGGCTCAGGGCAATTCTGCGCCAAGGCAGACAAGCTTCACTCTCACTCACAAACAGCGAGAGCGCTATGAAGTTCCATCGAATCATGTTTGTCACAGCCAGTGTCCTGCTGGTTGCCTCCGCGTTCACGGCCCAAGCCTCCGAGCAACCCTTACGTGACCCGTCCGATGATGCCATCTGCGTGGATGCTTTCAGCCGCTCCCCCGCTGCGGCCTCCTGTCAGCTCACCAAGGTCGAATACAGGGCTGGCAGTGGCGGCACGTGCCACCTATGGGCAGGCTGCCGACGCGATGACGGCAGTTCGGTGGCTGCATTCGGGTCCTTCTCTGCCGACAGTGTGTATCGCGTGTGCAACAAGGACGGGAAGCTGGTCGCGGGCTGCCCGGGTTGACTCAACCAAGAGGGCCCGCTGCGCTGGCAGCGGGCCCTCTTGTTTCAACGCTGGTCGGATCAGAACTTGTAGTTCACGCCCAGCATGTAGGTGCGACCCCACTCGACATATTCCAGCGGCCGGTCCGTCGTGCCGGCATAGGTGCGGTACGGCTCGTTGGTGAGGTTGGTCCCCTGCAGCAGCAGCGTCAGGCCGGCCATCGTGCTGCTGTCGCTGAAGGTATAGCTGACCTGCGCGTCGGTCACGTTCTCGCCGACCACGTAGCGCAGCGTGCGGTTGCCGTTGAAGTTGCCGATCTCACCGATGAAGTCCGACCGGCGACGCTGGCTGACGCGTGCCTCGAATCCATTACGCTCGAAGTATGCGGTGAAGTTGTACACGCGGTCGGACAGGCCGGGCAGGGCAATGGGGTCGCTGCCGACGCTGGAGGCGCTTTCCGGATCCAGGATCTCTATGTCGCTGTCATTGAAGGTAGCACTGGCCTGCACGCCGAAGCCGCGCAGCGATTCGGTGAACATGTCCAGCGGCAGCGAGGCGGTCAGTTCCAGGCCGCGCAGCGTGCCGCCCTTGCCGTTCTGCGGCGAGGAGAACGTGCCGGTCTGCAGCACCGGCGACACCATGCCCGGCGGCGGCACATAGCTGGCCAGCAGGTCGGAGAAGTCATAGTCATCCACCGACTGCGTGTACACGTAGCTCTTCAAGTCTTTATAGAAAACGGCGGCGGCCACGTAGGCGCGCTCGGCGAAGTACTTTTCGTAGGACAGGTCGAACGCGGTGGCACGCCACGGATCCAGCAGCGGATTGCCGCCGCTGCCACCCGGACGGCCGGTGGCGGTGTCCACGCCGAACTCCAGGCCGGCGCGCATCTGGTCCACGCGCGGACGCGCCACCTGCTTGGCGGCAGCGAAACGCAGGGTCTGCTGGTGCGGGAACATGAAGGCCAGGTTCAAGCTCGGCAGCCAATCGTTGTAGGTCTTGCCGGCGTCGATCGGGAGCACGTTCTGGCCAGCGGGACGCGAGCGGTCGAAGTAGTTCGACTGCGAGCTCTGGTCGGCATGCTGCATCTGCACGCCGATGTTGCCACGCACGCCCACCACGCCGATATCGGTATTGATGTTGGCGCGCAGCCACGCGGTGGTGATTTTCTCCTGCACCGTCCACGATTTCGGGATCAGATAATCCAGGTCGGTGACCGGATTGAACACCATGTAACGCGACACGGCCGCCGGAACGTTCCAGGCCGGGATATAGCCGATGCCGGCAAAGCCCAGGTTGACCCGGTCACGCTGCAGGTCGGCGGCGATGTTCGCATCCCCCTGTGCCCCCAGCAGGATGTTGCCCTCGGCCTGGGTCTTGTCCTTCTGGCGATCGGCGTAGTTGACGCCGATATCGAAGTCAGCGAATACCGGGGAAAGCGCTTCCGGCGCGGGCAGCGTCAGGGCGACGCGTGCGCCCTTCAGGCGGTCTTCCACCGTGGGCACCTTGCCGTAGCCGGAGCCGTAGATGGTGTTGGTCAGGAACAGCGCATCGGGGTTGGAATAGTCCAGGCCCGGGGTGATCTGCGAGAAGCCGTTCGGGTTCACCACCAGGCCGATGGTATCCAGCTGTGGCATCGGGGTCAGCTGCAGGTTGTTTTCCAGGTTCAGCTCATCGCGGGTGGCCTTGGAGTAGTTCACATCAGCCACCAGCTTGACGCCATTGCCGAAGGTGAACTCGTTGTTCCAGCCGAACGCATCGATCTTGTCTTCGCGCTTGTTGTACATGCCGCGCACCAGCGGATAGACACCACTGGCCGTGCCGCCCGCGAAGGTGCCGTCGGCATTTACCTGCGGATTGCTGATCAGCAGGCCCGGGGTGTAACCGCCATTGAAGTTGCTGAGGTTGACCTCGAACTGGTTGGCCGTGTCGATCTGCTCGGCTTCGGTGTGGAACGCATCGAAGGTGCTGGTCCAGCTGTTGGATGGGCGGAACTGGACGGTGGCCATCAGCCCGTCGCGCTTGTTGTTGCCGGTGCGGCGCAGCGCCTTGATGCCGTCGCTGAAGGCCACGCCGGGTGCCAGGCCCGGGCGGTTGCCGTTGTCGGTGTTCTCGGTGGTCCACGGCTCGTACAGGCCGACCTGGTTTTCCTGGATGGGCATATCGCTGTGCGCGTAGCCGATGGCAATACCCAGGGTCTTGTCGAGGAACTGGTCGATGTAGCTCGCGCTGAAGCGGTTGCCGAACTCATCCACGCCAGCGGCATCGCCCAGCGAGCTCTTCTGGTAGCGCCCGCTCACCGCGATCACGCGGTCCGGGAAACTCAAGGGACGCGCGGTCTGCATGTCGATGGTGCCCGACAGGCCCTGGCCGACGAGTGCCGCATCCGGGGTCTTGTAGACGGTCACGCCGTTGACCAGCTCGGACGGATACTGGTCGAACTCCACGCTGCGGTTGTCGCCGGTGCTGACTACTTCGCGGCCATTGAGCAGGGTGGTGGCGAAGTCGGGCGACAGGCCGCGCACGCTGATCACCTGCGCACGGCCAGCCACACGCTGGGCGGCCAGGCCCGGCAGGCGGGCGAGCGATTCGGCGATGCTGACATCAGGCAGCTTGCCGATGTCTTCGGCGGAGATCACTTCCACCACCGAGGTGGCGTCCTGCTTTGCGGCGATGGCGTTCTCGATGCCGCGGCGGATGCCGGTGACCTGCACCGCGTCCAGGTTCGTCGCTGACGCACCGGTCTGGCCGGCGGTGGTGGACGTGGTGGACTGCGCGAATGCGAGTACCGGTGACAGTGCGACGGCCAGCGCCAATGACAGCGTGTTGCGCTTGTGGTTCGACATTTCCCCTCCCAGGCAATGTTGCCGAATCTAGTTGTGGTCCGCGCCGGCACGGCCGATACGGGTCGCGGCACGGTGGCCGCTGACTGCGTCGCTATGGTATGCAGCGCGCCGGGTAGTGGAATCAGCCTGCATACGTATTCAATGCAGTTGCATGCGGTGTAAGCGATTACATGTTGGTGATGACGGCGACGGGGTGTGGGTAGTGACGGCCGCTGTCCATCAGCGCCTGGCCCTTCAGAGCGGAATGAAGCGGATTGCCTGGCCGCCGCCGGGGCCGAGGATCAAGGTGAGCTGGTCGGCGCTGGTGACCTCGCGGGTTTCGCGCGCGAAGGCAAAAGGAGTGCTGCGGAAATCCGCACCGTCGCCATCGCGATAGATCTCCGCGCGGTAGCGCACACCCGGCTCCAGGAAGCCCAGCGACACCGGCAGCACGCGGCCGTGTTCATCGGTGATGCTGCCCAGGAACCAGTCACGGCTGTTGCGGTCGCGGCGAACGATGGTGACGAAGTCGCCGACCTCGCCGTCCAGCACGCGGGTCTGTTCCCAGTCCACCGCGACGTCCTTGATGAACTGGAACGCGTCGCGGTGCTGCAGATAGTGCTCCGGCAGATCGGCAGCCATCTGGATCGGGCTGTACAGCACCACATACAGCGCCAACTGGCGGGCGAGGGTGCTGGGAATCGCCTGGCCGTTGCGTCCCTTCAACGACAGGATGCCGGGGGTGTAGTCCATCGGCCCGGCCAGCATGCGGGTGAACACCAGGTTGACCTCATGCTCCGGGGGATTGGGCGGTTGACCCCAGGCGTTGTATTCCATGCCGCGCGCGCCTTCGCGGGATATCCAGTTCGGATAGGTACGGCGCAGGCCAGTGTCTTTGATCGGCTCGTGCGGGTTCACTGACAGTCGGCGCGCGGCCGCTTCCTGCACTACCTTCAGATGGTGGCGGGCCATGAACTGGCCGTCATGCCACTCGCGCAGCAGCGGGCCACCGGCCGGGTTGCGCCGGTCCACCTGGCCGTCATCGCAGACATACCCGGTCTTGAAAGAATCCACGCCCAAGCGCGCATAGAGGTCCAGCGCCGCGCCCAACTGGTCCTCGTAGTGTTCGATGGCGCAGCCGGTTTCGTGGTGGCCGACCAGGTGCACGCCCTTCGGTGCGCCGTAGGCGGACAGCGCTTCAATGTCGAAATCCGGGGTGGCGCGGGTAAAGTCGAAGTCGTAGCCGTTGCCCACCCAGTTGCCGTCCCAGCCGGGGTTCCAGCCCTCCACCAGCACGCCGCGGAAACCGCTGGCGGCGGCGAAATCAATCACCTTCTTCGTCTTCGCAGTCGTGGCGGCGTGGCGCGGCCCAGTGGCCCAGCTTTCTTCGTCCAGATGCATCGACCACCACACGCCCAGGTACTTCGACGGCTTGACCCAGCTCACATCACCCAGCGCATTGGGCTCATTGAGGTTGAGGATCAGGTCCGATTCCACCAGCCCGCCGGCGCGGTCAGCGATCTGCAGGGTGCGCCACGGCGTGCTGAAGGGCAGGGTGCGGCGAACCTTCCAGCCCTCTGCCGATGGAGAAAGCTGTGCGCGCAGGCGCTGGCCGTCGGTGCGCCGCAGCCACATGCCGGCGTAGTCCACCAGCGCTGCCTCGTGGATGGCCACGTGCAGCCCGGAGTGGCTGCGCAGGGTGATCGGCGTGTGTGCCAGAGGCACTTCCTGCAGTGGCGTGCGCGCATACAGGTACTCATAGTGGATCGGCTCGCCGGCCGGGGTCCACCACGCCGTGGACGGCTGGGCGATGGCGAACTCGGTCAGCTCTTCGTCGATGATCGCCTCGGCCATTCCCGGCTGCTGCGGGAACACGTAGCGGAAGCCAACGCCGTCGTCATAGACGCGGAAGACCACGTCCAGCCGACGCTTGTCACCGGCGGTCTGGCGCAGCGATACGGTGAGTTCGTTGTAGTGGTTGCGGGTGACGCGGCGCTCGCCCCACGGCTGCTCCCAGGTTTCATCGAAGGCGCGGGTACTGCTGCCGATGATCTCGAAGTCGCGGTCCAGCCGGCCATCCCGCAGCTCGAAGCCGAGCTTGGACCCCTCCACCACGGCATCGCCGAGTCGCTCCACCTGGTAGCGGGCGGTGCCGCCATCCACCTGCAGCGTCACTTTCAGGATCTTTGCGGGCGATTCCACGCTGGCCGATGGCAGGGTGGCAGCCAGCAACACCGGGCTGGCGAGCAGCAGGGCCATGCCCAGCCAAGGCGCGGTTCGGCCACGCAGCAACAACGAAAACAGTGACATCTCCCCTCCCAGGGCAATGCAGGAACTGCGGTGACCATAGCCCAGCCGTCAGGGGCGCCTGGCAGCCCGCGCCATGAATACGTATGCAGGCGGGGCGTGCCCTGCGAACGCCGTCTACCATGTCCGCACGATGCCTTGAGGGAGGCGTTGCGCCCCCGTCGGCCGCTTGGCAGGCAGGGACCTACAACATGCAAAGAGGGAGGGAGGGTGACAGGCGCAAGCCGGTCGTCCGCTTCGATGCTGAAGATGATCTGCCTGACCGTCGCCATCGCGACGACGCTGGGTTCGGCCGCGCATGCGGCCGACCTGGAATTCGACGGCCGCAAGGCGCATGCCGAATCCGTGGCCGGTGGCGGCTTCGTGCTGCACACGCCGGATCGCCAGGTGCGCATTGCCGCGCAGCCGATGCGCAGCGACACCGCCAGCCCGATGTTCGACGCCCTGTTCGCGCTTGCGCAGCAGGACATGGACCAGGACCGCGTGGAGGCGATCCGCGATCCGTCCTTCGACGAAGGCCGGCCCGTACCGTGCGACTGCTTCAAGACCGGTGCCAACTGGCCCTACGTATGGACCCGCGATGTCAGCTTCGCCGCCGACCTGGCGCTGGCGCGGCTGGATCCGCAGCGCACTCGACAGTCGCTGCAGTTCAAATTGTCCGAAGCACGCGATGGCCATACTGCCGGGCTGTTCGTAGCGCAGGACACCGGCTCCGGTGGCAGCTGGCCGATCAGCAGCGATCGGGTAGTGTGGTTCCTGGCCGCGCGTCATCTGCTGGATGACAAAGGCTTTGCCGAACAGGTCTGGCAGGCGCTGCAGGGCACGCTGGCACAGGACCGTGCGATGGTGTTCGACGCCCGCATCGGCCTGTACCGTGGCGAGACGTCATTCCTGGACTGGCGCGAGCAGACCTATCCCGACTGGACCCGGGAGGATGTGCGCTTCATCGGCGACTCCTTCGCGCTGTCCACCAATGTGCTGCATTACCAGGCCCTGCGGCTGGGTGAGCAGCTGGCGGGCCAGCACGGTGATGGCACCCGCGCGGCGCAGTACAAGGCCTGGGCCGATGCGCTGGCACCGCAGATCGATGCACGTTTCTGGCGCGAAGAGGCCGGCCAGTACATGAGCTACATCGGCGAAGCCGCGCATCCAGTGCCCTATGCGAAGTACGACCTGCTGGCCACGTCGCTGGGCGTTCTGGCTGGCGTGCTGCCAACCGAACGCGCGCGCCGCGCACTTTCGGCGTATCCCGCGAGTGCCGCGGGGAGCCCGGTGGTGTGGCCGCAGGAAGGTAACCAGCCGGTCTATCACAACCGCGCGATCTGGCCGTTCGTCAGTGCGTACTCACTGCGTGCCGCGCGGGTGCTGGACGATGCACCACGGATACAGCGCGAGATCGAATCGCTGATGCGCGGTGCCGCGTTGGCCGGTTCGAACATGGAAAACTACGAACTGCTGACGCAGAAGGTCCACGTCGACGAGGGTGCGCTGAGCGGCCCCGTGGTCAACTCCGAGCGCCAGCTATGGTCGGTCGCGGGGTACCTGGATATGGTGCTGCAGGGCGTGTTCGGCGTGGAATCCGATGGCCGGGTGCAGCCCAAACTGCCGGTCGCCCTGGTGCCGGAGCTGTTCAGTACACGTGACCGGATCACGCTGCAGATGGATGGCAAGCGCTATGTGCTGCTGAAGCCGAAAGCGCTGCAGGGTGAGCTTTTGATCGCCGGAAAGGTGCAGCGCAGCGGTGACACCACCACCGTGCAGTTGGTACCGGCCCCCGGGCTGGGTCCCACCCAGCGCATCGCCGCCGACCGCCCAGCCGCAACCGCAGCTGCCTACGCACCGGCAACACCGGCGGCACCTGTCGCGCGAAAGAGCGGCGCCCACTGGACCATCGCGGTCCCGGCCCAGCACGTGCTGTGGCGCGATGGTGCCGCGGTCGCCGTACAGGATGGGGAGCTGCATATGGCCGACGACGGCCTGCAGCACTGCCTCAGTCTGACCCACCGCCAGAACGCGCTGGAATCCCTGCACAGCCCGACCACCTGCATCGGTCCGCAGCAGCGCCTGCCTGGGGCGCAGACGTGGACATGGACGCAGCCCGCTGCCGGACGCGTCCGCGCGCGCCTGCAGTTCAACAACCCAAACGGCCCGATCAATACCGGTGTCACCGCCGCGGTGAAGCAGTTGGCGGTCACCTGCGCCGGCCAGCCTGCGCAGTCCCACACGGTGGTGATGCCGCACAGCGTGGCCGTGCAGGAATCCACCGCCGCCGAGTTCGACCTGCCGGCAGGCACGTGCGCGATCCAGCTGCAGGACGGTTTCAACATGAGCGCGCTGCAGCACTTCGCGCACTACACCGGTGGCAAGGGCGGCCGCGCGGGCGTGCTCAACGACGCAGAGGTCAAGGCGTTGTTGCTTTCGCCGGTCGCCCCGCTCGCAGAGGATCGCCCATGAGCCGTCCCGCTACCAGCCGTCCCGACAAACCCCAGCTGTCGTTCTGGCAGATCTGGAACATGTGCTTCGGGTTCCTCGGCATCCAGTTCGGCTTCGCGCTGCAGAACGCCAACGCCAGCCGCATCTTCGAAACCTTGGGCGCGTCGATGGAGGCCGTGCCCGGTCTGTGGATCGCAGCGCCACTGACGGGTCTGCTGGTGCAGCCGATCGTCGGCTATCTGTCCGACCGCACCTGGACGCGCTGGGGACGTCGCCGCCCCTTCTTCATGATCGGTGCGGTGCTGACCACGCTGGCCCTGCTGGTGATGCCCAACTCGCCGACGCTGTGGATCGCAGCGGGTACGCTGTGGGTGCTGGATGCGTCCATCAATGTGTCGATGGAGCCGTTCCGTGCGTTTGTCGGTGACCAGCTGGCACCGCGCCAGCGCCCGACCGGGTTCGCGATGCAGAGTTTCTTCATCGGGGTGGGCGCCATCGTGGCCAGCTTCCTGCCCTTCATTCTGGCCCACTTCGGCGTGGCCAATACCGCCGCGCCGGGTGAAGTGCCGGACACCGTGCGCTATGCGTTCTACTTCGGCGCGGTGGTGCTGCTGGCGGCGATCACCTGGACAGTGCTGAGCACGCGCGAATATTCCCCGACCGAGCTGGCCGGCTTCGCCGATGCCGAGCCCCCGCACGCGCACGCGGTGGCCGCGCGCGGTGTGCCGCCATGGGCGCAGATCGTGCTGTGGCTGCTGGTGGGTGGCGTTCTGGCGGCACTGATCGCCTGGCAGGGCGGCGACAAGATGCTGTACGTCCTGGCGGGACTATGTGCGGCTTACGGCGTGCTGCTGGGCATCGCCCGCTTGCTTCCCGGCACACACATGCTGGCGACCATCGTCGACGACCTGCGCAACATGCCGGGCACCATGCGGCGGCTGGCGTGGGTGCAGTTCTTTTCATGGTTCGCGCTGTTCGCGATGTGGATCTACACCACGGCGGCGGTGGCCGGTACCCACTTCGGCTCCACCGATCCGCAGTCGGCCGCCTACAACGAAGGCGCGAACTGGGTGGGCGTACTGTTTGGTGCCTACAACGGATTCGCCGCGTTGGCTGCCTTGGTGATCCCGTTGATGGTGCGTGCCATCGGCCTGCGCTGGAGCCACCTGGTGAACCTGTGGCTGGGCGGTGCCGGTCTGGTGTCGATGATGTTCATCGACGATCCGCACTGGCTGCTGTTGTCGATGGTGGGCGTGGGCTTTGCCTGGGCCTCCATCCTGTCCCTGCCGTATGCCCTGCTGTCGGACAGTGTGCCGGCGGCGAAGATGGGCGTGTACATGGGTATCTTCAATTTCTTCATCGTGATCCCGCAGCTGGTGGCCGCCAGCGCGCTCGGCTTTGCCCTGCGTGCGTGGCTGGGTGGTCAACCGATGCAGGTACTGGTGCTGGGCGGCTGCAGCCTGCTCGTGGCCGGCCTGTGCGTGCTGCGTGTTCCGTCCCGTCCGGAGGTGGTGTGATGCGTGTGCGTCTGTCTGTTGCGGTAGGTTTCGCCCTGGTCGCTGGCCAAGCGCTCGCCGCGCCGGGCCCGGAATACGTGGGCACCACCGAGCCGTTCGCCAGTGATGCGGTGTACTTCGTGGTCACTGACCGCTTCGTCAACGGCGACCCGTCCAACGACCACCGTGACCAGGGCGGCAAACATCCGACCTTTGATATCCCGGTGCCGTGCCCGGACAAGGTGGATGGCAACATCGGTTACCTCGGGGGTGACTTCAAGGGCGTGCTGGACAATGCGGATTACATCCGCAACCTGGGCTTCGGCGCGGTGTGGATCACCCCCATCGTCGACAATCCGGATCAGGCCTTCACCGGCAGCAAAGAGATCAGCTGCACCAGCACCCTGACCGACCGCGGCAAGACCGGCTACCACGGCTATTGGGGCACCAATTTCTACAAGGTGGACGAGCACCTGCCCAGCGCCGGCCTGCAGTTCGCCGACTTCACCAAGGGGCTGCACGCGTCCAAGTTGAAAGTAGTGCTGGATATCGTCGGCAACCACGGCTCGCCGTCCTGGACGATGCCGGTGCGCCAGCCCCAGTTCGGGCAGATCTTCGACAAGGACGGCACGCTGATCGCCGACCACGAAAACCAGGCACCGCAGCAGCTGGACCCGGAGCACAACCCGCTGCACGCGTTCTACAACAACATCGGGCCGGTGGATGCGTCCAAGGGCTCGATCTTCGACGGCAACTTGGCCGAGCTCGGCGATTTCAACGAACACAATCCGGCGGTGATGGATTATCTGGTCGGCGCGTACCTGCAGTGGACCGCGCAGGGCGTGGATGCACTGCGCATCGATACCATCGGCTGGCTGCCGCACCCGTGGTGGAACGAGTTCGTGCGCCGCGTGCGCGCCGAGCACCCGGGCATGTTCATGTTCGGCGAAGCATTCGACTACGACGCGGCGAAGATCGCCGAGCACACGTGGCCGGCGAACGCGAACGTCAGCGTGCTGGATTTCCCCTCGCGTGGGGCGATGGAGGAGACGTTCGGCTTGAAGCAGAAGGGATTCGAGACGCTGGCCGAGCCGCTGCACCTGCTGGGCGGACCGTACGCCAACCCGTACGAGCTGATGAGCTTCTACGACAACCACGACATGCCGCGGCTGGATGCCAGCGATGCGGGCTTCATCGATGCGAACAACTGGCTGTTCACCGCGCGCGGTATTCCGGTGCTGTACTACGGTTCGGAAACCGGCTTCATGCGCGGCCGCGCCGAGCACGCGGGGAACCGTGCGTACTTCGGCCAGCCGCGCGTAGATGCCGCACCGCAGAGTCCGATTTTCGGCCCGCTGCAGCGCGTGGCGACGCTGCGCGAAGCCACCCCGGCGCTGCAGCGCGGCCTGCAGGTCAACGAACGCCTGCAGGGCAATGAGGCGGTATTCTTCCGCGTGCTGCAGTACGACGGGGTCAAGCAGACGGCTCTGGTGCTGTTGAACAAGGGGGACGCGAACGCGCGCATGGAGGTAACTCGCTACGTGCAGCCAGGCACTTGGCGTGACGCACTGGACGGCGGCAGCGTGGAAGTTTCCGGCACCCTGAAAGCCGATGTCCCCGCGCATGGCATCAAGGTGTTCGTCCTCGACGCGCCGGTGCAGCAGGACGCCCTGCGCGCCGAGCTCGACCGCGCCATGTCCGACCAGCACGCCCGTAGCCGACGGGCGGTGCCAATCCGGTAGAGCCGACTTCAGTCGGCTGCTCTGCAACGCAGCCGACTGAAGTCGGCTATACCCGTCGTCAACGCGTCGTCAACGCGTCGTCCGACCATCGTCCATCCGTCGCCCCCCGTCACCGCCACGTACAATGGCTCCGCCCCCTAACACCGCGTCCCCATGACCGACCTTCCGCCCCAGACCCCGATCGAGACCCTGCTGCAGACCGCCATGGCCGGCCAACTACCGATCAAGGCCTTCATGCAGGCCTTCGTCGCCTCCGACGTGGTGCTGCTCACCGGTAGCCTGGTCACCCCCGATGGCAGTGGTTTCGACCCGCTGTTGTTCGACAAGCAGGGCGTGCTGCACGTCGCCGTGTTCACCGATCCGGCGCGCGTCGGCCTCCATTCCGAACAGGCCCCGCACCAGATCCGCTGGCTGATGCTCGACGTGCTGCGCCGCGTACCGGGCGGCTATGGCGTGGTGATCAATCCGGGCACGACGCTGGGGTTCGAGATCTCGCCGGCGGGCGTGGGTGAAATACTCAAAGACTTCGCGTAATGGTAGCCGTCCCGAGATCCGGCGCGCTGGCAATGAAGTACGTCTCGTTGGGCGGAAACCTCGGTCGGTAGAGCCGACTTCAGTCGGCTGCTCTGCAAGGAAGCCGACTGAAGTCGGCTCTACCTGCGCCCCATTGATGCCGCCGCGTACCGGACAGCTATGGCGTGGTGATCAATCCGGGCACCACGCTGGGGTTCGAGATCTCGCCGGCGGGCGTGGGTGAAATACTCAAAGACTTCGCGTAATGGTAGCCGTCCCGAGATCCGGCGCCCTGGCAATGAAGCACGTCTCGTTGGGCGGGAACCTCGGTCGGTAGAGCCGACTTCAGTCGGCTGCTCTGCAAGGAAGCCGACTGAAGTCGGCTCTACCTGCGCCCCACTGATGCCGCCGCGTACCGGGCGGCGATGGCGTGGTGATCAATTACAGACGGCGACGCGTTACCCGGCGTCGGGCTTTTTGTGCGGGTACCACAGCAGTGAACTGCCGTTATTCAGTGCTTCTTCGTAGAAGCAGGCAAAGCCGCGGTAGAGGTCCGTGTTCAGCACCTCCACCCGGAGCCTGCCGCAGCGCAGATCCTGGATATCGCCCATGCCGAAGCGCGCGCACTCGACCAGTGCCTCGTCGAACGCATCCTCCTCGCGCGGCTGGCTGAGGAACAGCATGCAGTTATGCCGTTCGCCGACTTCCGGCGCTCTCCAATCGAACTCCGCCGTGCCGGAATACGCGCCGGAGAACCCGTAGATCATCACCACCCTCAGCGGTGTTTCTTCAGCAGTCATGCGAGTCCTTTCAGCGTTGCTGCGATGATTCGCGCAGCACCAGTTTCACCGGGATGCTCATCCCCTCGGCGGTTTCACCAGCCACCAGCGCCAACAGTTTTTCCACCAGCAGTTGACCCGCCTGCTTGGTGTCCTGCGCTACGGTGGTGAGCGGGGGCGATACGGAAGCGGCCAGCGGGATGTCATCGAAGCCGGTGACCATGACGTCCTGCGGCACGCGCAGGCCGTGTTCGCGCAGGGCGCGCAGTGCGCCGATGGCGATCAGGTCACTGGCCGCGCAGATCGCATCGAACGGCACGTCACGCGCCAGCAGTACTTCGCAGGCGGTCTGGCCATACTCTTCAGTGGTGATCGCATCGACCTGCAGCTGCGGATCGGCCAGCAGGCCGCGAGCTTCGAGCGCGGCGACATGCCCGCGATAACGCTCTTCGAACTCCGGGTAATGGCTGGACGCGTGGCCCAGGAAGGCGATACGCGTGCAGCCCTGGTCGAGCAGATGGGCGGTGATGTCGAAGCCGCCCTGGTAGTTGTCGCTGCCGATCGACACGCCGGGCTGGCCGGGCAGGGCGGCGCCCCAGCGCACGAAATGCGTGCCTTGCTCCACCAGCCGCTGCAGGCGAGTCAGGGACTCGTGGTAGTCGCCGTAGCCGAGCAGGATGATGCCGTCGGCCTTGTTGCTGTCTTCGTAATCAGTATGCCAATCGGTGGACAGCTGCTGGAACGACACCAGCAGGTCGCGGCCGTGCAGCGCGCAGGCGCGGGTGATCGAACCCAGCATGGCGTGGAAGAATGGATTGATCAGCGAATCGTCGGTGGTGGGGTCTTCGAAGAACAGCAGCGCCAGCGTGCCGGCATTGCGCAGGCGCAGGCTGGAGGCGTTCTTGTCCACCTTGTAGTTCAGCTCGCGGGCGATGGCGATGATGCGCTCGCGGGTTTCGGCATTGACCATCGGGCTGCCGCGCAGGGCACGCGACACCGTGGGCTGGGATACCCCGGCCAAGTGGGCGATGTCCAAGGACGTGGCTTTGCCTTTGATGGTCATGAATGCGGCACTGGGATGATGCCGTCATGATGCCATGGGCTGATACGAGTGGCCGGGTGCCGGGATGGTGTTGGGCGACGCCGGGTAGCCACCTGCGCGGGAGCGCAAGGTGGCGGACGGTGCGAGGTCACAGTACCGGCTGAGCATAACCCCCCAATAGCCCGGTGGATCCGAAGATCCCCGCGCACCGCCCGCCATGGAAATCAGCGGGAGATGCATACTCTGCCCTGACTGCAAACAAGGGCAAAGCGCGGGGCGGTACTGCTCAGGTGGGGACTGTGATCCCCGCTGGCCCCAATGGACCAGCCCCGTCATCCTGCGCAGGAACGCCCCGAGCGGCTATGGGCAAAGCTGCAATCTGTCGGTACACGACGCCGAGCACGGCTCGGCGCTACCCAGCCCCGGCCGCCCGCAGCCCTCGACTACCCCGTAAACCGGTAGCGCCGAGCCACGCTCGGCGGAGGCCCAACGCAGGCCAGCACCAGCGCTGCCCCGCTACCCCGAGGCGCCGAGCCATGCTCTGTGGGGCCGTACACAAGCAGATTCCGACCCCTCAGGACCCTTCCGCCAGCCGAGTCCCACGCCCGTCCGGTGGTAACATGGGGCGTTCTGCAATCCCCCCAATTCACTGGGGTGGTCCCGCGCCGGCGCCCCCAAGGCCCGCCCGGACCGTCCCCGGACAACGGAAGAACACTCCTATGGCGCGTGGCATCAATAAAGTCATCCTGGTCGGCAACCTCGGCAACGACCCGGACGTGAAGTACACCCAGGGCGGCATGGCCATCACCCGTATCAGCCTGGCCACCACCAGCGTCCGCAAGGACAAGGATGGCAACCAGCAGGAGCGCACCGAGTGGCACCGCGTGGTGTTCTTCGGCAAGCTCGGCGAAATCGCCGGTGAATACCTGCGCAAGGGCAGCTCGGTGTACGTCGAAGGCAGCCTGCGTTACGACAAGTACACCGGTCAGGATGGCGTGGAAAAGTATTCCACCGACATCATTGCCGATGAAATGCAGATGCTCGGCGGTCGCGGTGAAGGCGGCGGTGGCGGCGGTGCAGGTGCAGGCGCCGGTGGCAACTACGGCGGCGATCGTCCGCAGCGCCAGCAGGCCCCGCGCCAGGAATACGGTGGTGGTGGTGGTGGCGGCGGTGGCGGTGGTCAGCGCCAGGGCGGCCAGGGTGGTCAGGGCGGCGGCTACGGCCAGCAGCGTCCCCAGCAGCAGCCGCAGCAGGCGCCGCCGATGGACGACTTCGCTGACGACGATATTCCGTTCTGACGGAGAGTCTGCTGCCAGCTTTCGAAACGTTTCAAAGAGCCCCGTTTTGACGGGGCTTTTTTGTGGCCGACGGACCGGTCAACGATGCCCCGCGCGCGCCGTCTTGTGCCCCGCAGCATGCGTTTTCGTGCACTGCGTCTTGCAAAAAATCGATGACCTCCTCTATGGTGCAATCGATTGCATTGCAGCAAATCGATAGCGTTTGAAACCGGTTGGGAGGCCGGCAGGTGGATGTCCATCCATTCGAACGGACCGGTCCAAGCCCCGGGGTTCACGCGACGGGATGCGCTCCGCATGGCCCTGGCCGGCAGCGCGGCCTTGGGTGCTGCCAGCGTGTTAACCGCGCGCGCCACACCCGCCGCCGCACCGCTCAAGGGCAATCTCAAGCACTCCGTCGCCCGCTGGACCTTCCCGCACTTATCGGTCGCCCAGCTCTGCCAGACGGTGAATGAAATAGGCTTTGCCGCAATCGATCTGGTCGGCCCGAAGGACTGGCCCACGCTGAAGGCCCATGGCGTGTACAGCTCGATGTGCAACGGCGCGGAGATCAGCCTGGAAAAAGGCTTCGCAGATCGCCGGTTCCACGATGAACTTGTAGCGCGCTACACCCGGCAGATCGACCTGGTCGCCGATGCCGGCTACCGCAACCTCATCTGTTTTTCCGGCAATCGCAACGGCAGGGACCCGCTGCAGGGCATGGCCGATGCCGAGGCCGGACTCAAACGCATCCTCGGCCATGCCGAGAAGCGCGGCGTCGTGCTGGTCATGGAGTTGTTGAACTCCAAGGTCGATCACCCGGATTATCTGTGCGACCACTCCGCATGGGGCGTGGCACTGTGCCAGCGGATCGGGTCGGCGCATTTCGGCCTGCTGTACGACATCTACCACATGCAGATCATGGAGGGCGACATCATCGCCACCATCGGCAGGCACCACGCGCATTTCAAGCATTACCACACCGCGGGCGTGCCTGGCCGGCACGAGATTGGAGACCAGCAGGAACTCCAGTATCCCGCCATCTGTCGCGCGATCCGCGACACCGGTTTCGATGGATATCTGGCGCAGGAATTCATGCCTGCAGCGCCCGATCCCGTCGGTTCGCTGCGCGAGGCAATACGCCTCTGCGACGTCTGAAACGATATCCACCAAGGTGAAGTAGACCCCATGGCAGACAATCATTACGACGCGATCGTCGTCGGCTCCGGAATCAGTGGCGGTTGGGCAGCAAAGGAACTGACCGAGAAAGGACTCAAGGTGCTGATGCTCGAACGCGGACGCAACATCGAGCACGTGAAGGGCTACGTCAACGCGATGAAGGAGGCGTGGGATTTCCCGCACCGCAACCGGCCGACCCAGGCGATGAAGGCCGACTTTCCGGTGTTGATGCGCGACTACGGTCTTGCCGAGAATCTTGAGGGCATGTGGGCCGACGAAAAGGACTCGCCGTACGTCGAGACCAAGCGATTCGACTGGTTCCGTGGTTATCACGTGGGTGGCCGATCGCTGATGTGGGGGCGGCAGAGTTATCGCCTGTCGGATCTGGATTTCGAGGCGAACCTCAAGGATGGCATCGCCACCGACTGGCCGATCCGCTATGCCGACATCGCGCCCTGGTACGACCACGTGGAGAAGTTCGCCGGCATCGCCGGCACGCGCGAAGGGCTGGACGTGTTGCCGGATGGCGAGTTCCTGCCACCGATTCCACTGAACATCGTCGAAAAGGACGTGGCCGCGCGGATCAAAAAGGCATTCGGCGGCACACGCCACATGATCCACTCGCGCACCGCCAACATCACCCAGCCCAAGGTGGAGCAGGGCCGGGTCAACTGCCAGTACCGCAACAAGTGCATCCTGGGCTGCCCCTTCGGTGCCTATTTTTCGACCCAGTCGGCGACGTTGCCGGCGGCGATGAAGACCGGCAACCTGACCTTGCGGCCCTTCTCCATCGTCAAGGAAGTGCTGTATGACAAGGATCGCAAGCGGGCGCGTGGCGTGGAGATCATCGATGCTGAGAACGGACAGACCTATCAGTACACGGCCAACGTCATCTTCCTCAACGCTTCCTCGTTCAACTCCAGCTGGCTGCTGATGAACTCGGCCACCGATGTCTGGGAAGGCGGGCTGGGCTCTTCGTCCGGCGAGCTGGGGCACAACGTGATGGACCATCATTTCGGTGCCGGGGCTTCCGGCCGCGTCGAGGGGTACGATGACAAGTACTACTTCGGACGTCGTCCTTGCGGCTTCTATATCCCACGCTTCCGCAACGTGGCCACGGACAAGCGCGGTTACCTGCGCGGGTTCGGTTACCAGGGCGGCGCCAGCCGCAACGGCTGGTCACGTGAGATCGCCGAGCTGAACATCGGCGCCGACCTGAAGGATGCGCTGACCCAGCCGGGCGACTGGCGCATCGGCATGACCGGATTCGGCGAGATGCTGCCCCATCACGACAATACGATCCGCCTGGACAGTGACAAGCGAGATAAGTGGGGGCTGCCCGTGTTGGCGATGGACGTGTCGATGCGCGCGAACGAAACGGCCATGCGCAAGGACATGGCTGCCGATGCTGCCGAGATGCTGGAGGCCGCCGGCGTGAAAGACGTGGAGATGCACGACCATGACTACGCGCCGGGCAAGGGCATCCACGAAATGGGCACCGCGCGCATGGGCCGTGACCGCAGCAACTCCGTGCTGAACCAGCACAACCAGGTCTGGGATGCGCCCAATGTCTATGTCACTGACGGCGCCTGCATGACCTCCAGTGCCTGCGTGAATCCTTCGCTGACCTACATGGCGCTGACCGCACGGGCAGCTGACCATGCAGTGCGCGAGCTGAAAGCGGGGAACCTGTGATGGACCGCCGCGAACTGCTGAAGATGATCGTCGCCGCCACCGGCGCGGCGATGGTCGGCCTGCCTGCGCTGGTCCATGGGCAGGCGCCTGCCGCCGGAGCGAAGCGCGTCTTCTCCGCCGCCGATGTCGCCATGCTGGATGAGATCGCTGAAACCATCCTGCCGCGCACCCGCACACCGGGGGCGAAGGATGCAGGCGCCGGTGCCTTCATGGCGACATTCGTCACCGACTGCTACACCCCCGCGCAGCAGACGACGTTCCGCGCTGGCCTGGCCGACATCGACAAACGCGCCGGCGGCCAGTTCGTGGCGCTCACCGCGCCCGACCGCACCGAGTTGCTGCGCGCGCTGGATGCGGAGGCCAGGAAACGCGCTGTCGACGTGGACGAAACCGGAATGACCGGAGCGGGCGAAAAAATGCCGCACTACTTCACGATGATCAAGCAATTGACACTCTTCGGTTTCTTCACCTCGAAGGTCGGCGCGACCGAGGTGCTGCGGTATGTGGCCGTGCCGGGTCGCTACGACGGCGACGTGCCCTATTTCCCCGGCACGCCGGCGTGGGCAACCGGCTGATGGCCCGCCACGAAGCGCTTCCTCGTCTCTTTCCGGGAACTACGATGATCAGACCTTTGCTGATGGCTACCGGGCTGCTCGCGGCGGCGCCTGCGTTCGCGCAGGCCGGCGGCGAGCCCGCGCGCGATCCAACCAGGACCGAGGTGTGGACGCCGGTGCCCGCGACCGTGGCCACGCCCGTGGGGAGGGCGCCTTCCGATGCGATCGTGCTGTTCGATGGCAAGGACCTTTCCGCGTGGGAGTCGGAGCAGGGCGGACGCGTGCCGTGGCGTGTCGACGACGGTGCGCTGACCGTGGTGCCGGGCAGCAAGGGCATCCGCACCCGGCAGCGGTTCTGCGATATCCAGCTGCACGTTGAATGGCGCTCGCCCAGCGCGACCGCAGGTTTTGACGGCCAGAACCGCGGCAACAGCGGCATCTTCCTGCAGGACCTGTACGAACTGCAGGTGCTCGACAGTTACCACAACCCGACCTATGCCAACGGCCAGGCCGGCTCGATCTACAAGCAGGCGATGCCCTTGGTGAACGCCTCGCGTGCGCCGGGGGAGTGGCAGGCCTACGACATCATCTGGAAGGCGCCGCGCTTCTCGCAGGGCGGTGGGCTGATCTCACCTGCGCGCATCACCGTGCTGCACAACGGCGTGCTGGTGCAGGACGATACCATGCTGGCGGGCAGGACCGAATACATCGGCGCCCCTTCGTACGCGCCGCATGACTGCGCGCCGATCTCGCTGCAGGAACACGATTCCAAGGTCAGCTACCGCAACATCTGGGTGCGCGAACTGTAGCGGCGCAGCGCGGCGCCGCGCCGGGATACTACTTCGCCAGATAGCTGGCGATGTCGTCGATCTCCTGCTGTGTCAGGTGGGAAAAGGGCGGCATCAGGCCGCCGCCTTTGCTGATCTTCTCTTTGATCTCGGCGGGCTGCAGCCGCTTGCCGACGTCGGTGAGTGCGGGGAACGCGCCTGGCATGCCCGCGCGGTCAGCGCCGTGGCAGGCCGTGCAGTGGGTTGCGTAGAGCGTCGCGCCGGCGGCAGGGTCGTCCTTGCTCCACGCCGCGGTGGCAAGTGTCGACGCCCATAGCACCACGGCGATTTTCAGGATCTTTTTCAAACGGGGCTCCTTGGCGTGCTAGCGCGGTGCGCTGGCTGGCAGGGTGGCGGTCAGGTGATTGCGCAGGTAGTCCGCGCCGGTCTGGATGACCGCGGCCGGATCACGCGGATGGTCGTGCTCGACGATGTACCACTGCACGCCGGCCGCTTTTGCAGCAGGCAGGATCGCGCGCCAGTCCAGCACGCCCTGGCCCATGGCCGCGAAGCCACCTTCGTCTGCGGCGCGGCCTTTCGGCGCATTGTCCTTGGCGTGTATCGCGAACAGGCGGCCTTGGAACTTTGCCAGCATCACGGCCGGGTCATGGCCGGCACGCGCGACCCAAGCCACGTCCAGCTCGGTCTGCAGATCAGGGCCGGCCGCTGCGAACAGCAGTTCCAGGCCTGTGCGGCCATCGAAGTCGACCAGTTCGAAGTCGTGGTTGTGGTAAGCCAAGTGCATGCCCTTGGCCCGCAACCGCGTCGAGATGCGGCCAAGTTCCTTGCCCAGTGCGGTCCAGCCGGCCGCATCGGTCGGCCGATCCTTCTCGTCCAGATACGGCACCACAAGCGTGGTATTGCCGACCGACCGGTTGAAGGCGACCGCGCCGTCCAGATCCTTGCGCAGGTCGGCCAGCTGTACGTGGGAGGAAATGACCTTTATCGAGTATTTTTCCAGCAGTTGCTTGAGTTCAACGGCGCTGACGTTCTGCGTGCCGACCGTCTCCACTGCGTCCACGCCCGCGTCGTGGACGATCTTCAACTGTTGGTCGAGCGTGCCCGCGTCGCGCAGCGTGTACATCTGCACGGCAATCGGCTTCTGCGGGGCGGTCGCTTCGCGTGCGAAGGCGGGCAGGGCAGCGAGCACCAGCAGTGCGAGGGTGGCAGTCCGGCGTGCGGCGATGTTCATCAACACATCCTCTTGGGATTCAACCGATGGGGGTCCAGGCGCGTGTCCTGGCCGATGCAATGACGCGGTCGACAATCCGTGCCGAGCGCACGCCGTCTTCGAAGGTGGGAAGGCCCTGCGGCTGCTCGCCATGGATAGCGCGATAGGTGTCGGCGACGAACGCCTCGAAACAGGTCGCGTAGCCCTGCGCATGCCCGGCCGGCAACACCGACAGGCGGCGCTGTTCGGCACTGCCGGCGCCCGGCCCACGCACGAAGCGCTCCTCGCGCTGGTCAGGCCGGCCGATCCACAGCCGTTCGGCGTCCTCCTGGTTGAACGCGACGCTCGCCCTGGCGCCATCGATCTCGAACCAGAGGCGGTTGTGGCGTCCCGCCGAGACCTGGCTGACCGTCAACGAGGCGAGCGTGCCCGTGCTGGTTCTGAACATCGCCGCCGCCACGTCCTCGCTCGCGACCGCCTGCATCGCGCCGCCCGCCGCCGGCGTGCTGAAGCTCTGCCCGGTGAGCGTGCCGCGCTCGTCGATCACGGTGGCGAACGCCGCGCTGACGTCGACGAAGCGCTCGCCGCCGACCCATTCCACCAGGTCGCACCAGTGCGAGCCGATGTCGGCGAACACGCGTGAAGCACCGCCCAGGGCGGGGTCCACGCGCCAGTTGTTGCTGGCAGGGTCCAGCAGCCAGTCCTGCAGGTAGCTGCCGTGGATCAGGTGCAGCGGGCCCAGTTCGCCCTGCGCGATACGCTCGCGTGCCTCACGCACCACGGGGTGATAACGGTAGACGAAGGGCACCGTCGCGACCCGCCCGGTCGACGCGGCCATTGTCGCCAGGGCCTGGGCGTCTTCCAGCGTGGTGGCCAGCGGTTTCTCACAGATCACGTGCTTGCCGGCTTCCAGTGCCGCCTGTGCCATGGCGCGGTGCAGGTGGTTGGGTGTGCAGATGTGCACGACCTGTACCTGCGGATCGGCGAGCAGTTCGTCGATATCGCGGTAGCCGCGCGGGACATTCCACGACTGCGCCACCTCACGCGCGCGCTGCGCGGAAGAGGCGGCGACACCGCGGACCGCGGCCCCGGCCAGCACGGCCGCGCGACGGTGCACGGCGCCGATCATGCCGGTGCCGACGATGGCGATTCCGAGTGCGTGCATCGGCTGGGGTCCTCAGGGCGTGGAAGGTGTGGCTGCGCCGACCGGCCGGTCGCGGAACAGCAGCAGGAAGGCGATCAGTACGATCAGTGCGACGCCTGCCGGGAACAGCCAGATCTTCTGCCAGTCCGGGCCGGCTGCCGTGGTGTAGTGCTCGACCACCGCGCCGGACAGGAATGTGCCGATCAACATGCCCACGCCGTAGGTGGCGAGGGTGATGAATCCCTGCGCGCTGCTGCGTGCGGCGGGGCCGGCATGGGCATCGGTGTAGATCTGGCCGGTGACGAAGAAAAAGTCGTAGCAGATGCCGTGCAATACGATGCCGAGCACCAGCAGGCTGAAGCCGCCGCCTGCATCGCCGAAGGCGAACATGACATAGCGCAGCACCCACGCGGCCATGCCCACGGCCAGCATCGTCTTGACCCCCAACCGCACGAACAGGAACGGCATCGCCAGCATCAGCAGGACTTCGGATACCTGTCCCAGCGACTGCAGGCCGGCCGCGCCGCGCACGCCCAGATCGTTGAGATACGGGTTGGTGAAGTTGTAGTAGAACGCCAGCGGGATGCAGATGGCGATGGAGGCCAGGAAGAACACCAGGTAGGAGCGCGACTTCAGCAGCCGCAGCGAATCCAGTCCCAGGATCTGCCCCATCCCGGCGTCGCGCTGTCGGGCCAGCGGCGGCGTGTGCGGCAGGGTGAAGGCATACAGCCCCAACGCCAGCGAGGCCATCGCCGCCATGCGGAAGGTCAGCTCAAGCCGATGCGCCTGTTCCCAGCCCAGCCAGCCGATCAGCACGCCCGCTACGATCCAGCCGACGCTGCCAGCCACACGCACCAGGGGGAACTGCTTTTCAGGCGACTGCATGTGCCGCATCGCCACGCTGTTGGCCAGCGCCAAGGTGGGCATGAACAGCAGCATGTAGCCCATGACGCAGGCAGAAAACGTGCCGAAGTCCGTTGCCGTGGATGCCATCCACATGAGCACCGCGCCGGCGAGGTGCAGCACCGCGAGGATGCGCTGCGCGGCGAAGTAGCGATCGGCGACCAGGCCGACCAGGAAGGGGGCCACGATGGCGCCGATGGACTGGCTGAGGAAGGCCGTCGCCACCTGGCTTGCAGTGGCCTGCAGCGGGCCCTGCACCAGGTACGTGCCCAGGGTCACGAACCATGCGCCCCAGATGAAGAACTGCAGGAACATCATCGCGCCCAAGCGCGACATGGTGTGCGTCATGGCTACCCCTCCCAGGGCGGTAATGGTTCAGATCCCCAGCATGCGGTGCAGTGATTCCGTATCAGTGCCGCTGTCGGCGAAGTCATCAAAAGCACGTTCGGTTACGCGGATGATGTGGTCGCGGATGAAGGCGGCGCCCTCCCGCGCGCCATCTTCCGGGTGCTTCAGGCAGCACTCCCACTCCAGCACCGCCCAGCCCGGGAAATCGTATTGGGCGAACTTCGAGAAGATCGCCTTGAAGTCGATCTGGCCGTCGCCGAGCGAACGGAACCGTCCGGGTCGATCGATCCAGTCCTGGTATCCGCCATACACCCCACTGCGCGCACTGGGACGGAACTCCGCGTCCTTGACGTGGAAGATGCCGATGCGCGCGTGATAGCGATCGATGAAGCCGAGGTAGTCGATCTGCTGCAGCAGCAGGTGGCTGGGGTCGTACAGGATCTTTGCGCGGGGATGGTGGTCCACCACGTCGAGGAAGCGCTCGAATGTGGCGCCATCGTGCAGGTCCTCGCCCGGATGGATCTCGAAGCACAGGTCCACGCCGCAGGCATCAAAGGTATCCAGGATGGGACGCCAGCGGCGGCCGAGTTCGGCGAACGCCTCGTCCACCAGCCCTTGCGGACGCTGCGGCCAGGGATAGAAGTAAGGCCAGGCCAGTGCGCCGGAGAACGTGGCATGCGCCGTCAGACCCAGCCGCTGGCTGGCCTTGGCGGCCAACATCAGTTGGTCGACTGCCCAGGCCTGGCGGGCGGCGGGATCGCCGCGTTTGTCGGGCGGTGCGAATCCGTCGAACAGGCTGTCGTAGGCGGGATGGACGGCGACCAGTTGCCCTTGCAGATGGGTGGACAGTTCGGTGATCTGCACGCCCTGTGCGGCCAGCGTGCCAGCGATGTCGTCGCAGTACGTCTGGCTGCGCGCGGCCTCGGCCAGATCGAACAGGCGCGGATCGCCGGTGGGCACTTGCAGGCCAGAATAGCCCAAGCCTGCGGCCCACTTGGCCAGCGTATCCAGCCGATCAAAGGGAGGTGTTTCACCGATGAATTGCGCCAGGAACAGCGCGGGACCCTTGAGCGTTTTCAAGCGGATTCGCCCTCGATGCAATCGATTGCATTATCCTAGCAGGGCCTCCTCCAAGAGCTGTTGTGCGCTGCACAGCGGAACCATGAACTGACGCAATGGCCACGATCTACGACATCGCAAAGCACGTCGGTGTGTCTGCTGGCACGGTGTCGCGCGCGCTTTCCCGGCCGGAAAAAGTCCTGCCGGCCACGCGTACCCGCATCGAGCAGGCCGCCGCCGCGCTGGGCTATGTCCCCAACACGGTGGCCCGCACGCTGAAGACGCAGCGCAGCGGCAAGATCCTGGTCACCGTGCCGGACATCGCCAATCCGTTCTTCGCCCAGATCCTGCAGGGTGCGGAGGACGCGGCGCAGGCCGTCGGCTACGCCGTGCTGCTGGGCGATACCCAGGATAAGCCCGACCGCGAAGAGCGCTATGCGCAGATGCTCCGGCGCAACGAGGCTGACGGGCTGATCGTGTTGGGGCATCGCCTTCCGCCGACAGCGGAGGCGATCGTCCAGCAGTTGGGCGCCGCCGCGCCGGTGGTCAATGGATGCGAGTTCGACCCTGCGTTGGGCATCCCCAGCGTGCACATCGACAACGTGGCCGCTGCGCGCGCCGTGATGGAACACCTGTACGGGCTGGGACACGAGCACATCGCCGTGGTCGGCGGCCCGCCCGACAATCCGCTGCACCGGCAGCGGCTGGAGGGGGTGGAGGCGGCCGGCAGGGCACGCGGACGCCTGCGCAGCCTGAGCAGGGTGCCGGGCGATTTTTCAGTGGAGTCCGGCCATGCCGCGGCGATGGCGCTGTTGGCCCGCGCTTCGGTGCCGACCGCGATCTTCTGCTTCAGCGACCAGATGGCGCTCGGCGCCCTGGCGGCCTGCCGGGACAAGGGCATCCGTGTGCCGGAAGACGTGTCCATCGTCGGCTTCGACGACCTGGCGTCGTCGCGTTACCTCACGCCGGCGCTGACGACCATCAGGCAACCCATGCGCGAGATCGGTGTGCGCGCGGTCGGCCTGTTGCTCGCCATCATCGATGGGGTGGAGGAGCCGCTGCAGCAGACGCTGGATTTCAGTCTGATGGTTCGGGGCTCGACGGCTGCGCCAAAGAACGGCTGAGGAACGAGGCTGCAGCCTCCACCTTGAAGCCCCATGCTGCAGTGCAACTTTTCAATTGTAGTATTATTTGTTTTTATCCTCAGCGCAGGGCCTACAAGCCCTTGACCCCAGCGCGAGGTGTAGTTGTCCATGGTGGTGTTGAGCAACGTACATGGCCTGCAGGCAGAGATTGCGCAGCACGGCGCAGCGCTCGCGGCGATGCGCGTGCCCGACCGCGGTGGCCATCTGGCAGACGTGGTGCTGGGACATCTGGATGCGACCGCCCGCCGCGAGAGCAGGTCATTTCTGGGCAGCAGCATAGGCCGGGTGGCGGGGCGCATCAGCGGCGCTTGCTTCGATCTGGACGGCCAGCAGCACACGCTGGCATCGGTGGATGGCCGCACGTGCCTTCACGGCGGTCCGGCAGGCTTCGATACGCGGCCGTGGCAATGGCTGGACGTGCAGACCGACCGTGCCCGCCTTCAGCTGATCAGCCCCGATGGTGACCAGGGCTTTCCCGGTGAACTGCGGATCACCGTCGAATACACGTTGGATGACACGGACGCATTGCACGTGGAGTACACCGCGACCTGCGGCCGTGCGACGGCGGTCAGCCTCACCCCTCACCCGTTCTGGAACCTCGCCGGCGAAGGGGCGGGCACCGTGGACGCTCATCGGCTCACGCTGCCGGCGTCGTCGTTCCTGGAGCTGCGGCCGGATCTGACCCCTACCGGCAGACGCCTGGACGTCACTGGCAGTGCGTTTGATTTCCGCGACGAACGTGCGCTCGGTGACGGGCTGTCCGACCGCGACGACGCGCAGCTGCAGCGGGCCGCGGGCTTCGATCATTACTGGATCCTGGACACGCAGGTGCCGGGCGCCCTGCGCTTGGCCGCGCGTCTGCATGAACCGTCTTCTGGCCGCGTGCTGCACGTCTGGAGCGATCAACCCGGCCTGCAGGTGTACACCGGCAACTTCCTTGATGGCAGTCTGCAGGGACGCTCCGGCCGTCCGTACCGCGCACGCGGTGCGATCTGCCTGGAGCCACAGGGCTTCCCCGACGCGATGAACCATCCGGAGTTTCCTTCCATCGTGCTGCGCCCAGGTGAGGTCTACCGTAATCGCATCGTCTACCGCTTCAGCAAGGACACGCAATGAACGCACCACCTGAACCAACGGGGCGGCTGCACGGCAAGGTGGCCATCGTCACCGGTGCCGCCAATGGGATCGGCCACGCCATCGCCACGCTGTTCCATGCGCACGGCGCGCTGGTGGCCGGCTATGACCTGGGCGCGCCGCCGCAGGGCGACCCCGCGTTCGCGCTGTTCCAGCAAGGTGATGTCACCGATGCCGACGCGGTCAGCGCGTTCGTCGAGCACGTGGCGCAGGCCTTGGGTCGTGTCGACGTGCTGGTCAGCAATGCCGGCATGGATGTCTTCTCACCGCCGCTGGAACTGTCCGCGCAGACCTGGCAGCGCAACCTGGACGTGAACCTGGGTGGACATTGGAACTTCGCCCGCGCGGTCGTGCCGCACATGCTGCAGCAGGGCGCGGGATCGGTGGTCAACATCGCGTCGGTGCATGGCCATCGCATCATCCAGGGGGCCTTCCCGTACAACGTGGCCAAGCATGCGTTGATCGGCATGACCAAGGCACTCGGCCTGGAATACGCGGCCAAGGGCATCCGTTTCAACTCCATTTCGCCTGGCCTGATCCTGGTGGATCGCATCGAGCGCTGGTTCGACGCGCAGCCGGACCCGGCGCAGGCGCGGCAGGAACAGGAAGCGCTGCTGCCGCCCAAGCGCATCGGTGAACCGTCCGAAGTCGCGCAGACCGCGTTGTTCCTGGCCAGCGACGAAGCCCGTTTCATCAACGCGGCCGACATCCTGATCGATGGCGGCCGCAGCCAACTCTACTACTGAGCCCCCCATGAGCCTTCCTTCTCTTCCGCTTATTGCGATCCTGCGTGGCATCACGCCTGCGGAGATCCGCATGCATGTGCGCGCGTTGATCGATGCAGGCATCGCGCAGATTGAAATCCCCACCAATTCGCCGGACTGGCTGAGCAGTGTGCAGCTGGCACTGGAAGAGGCGCGCGGCGACGCCGAGGTGGGCGCGGGTACCGTACTGACGACCGCAGACGTGGATCGATTGGCCGCCACGGGTGCACGGTTGATGGTCACCCCGAATACGGACCCCGTGGTGATCGCGCATGCCCGTGCGCACGGGCTGGACGTGGCCGCCGGTTTCGCCACCGCCAGCGAGGCGTTCGCGGCGATCAACGCGGGGGCGCAGCGATTGAAGCTGTTTCCTGCAGCGCATTTCGGCCCCGGCTATGTGCGTGCGCTGAAGGCGGTGCTGCCACCTGACGTACCGCTCTATGCGGTCGGGGGCATCGGCCCGGACAATCTCGCGGCCTTCCTGCAGGCCGGATGTGCGGGGGCGGGGCTGGGCGGCGAGCTGTATCGCCCCGGCCAGGATGCCGCCACCACGGCGCGTCATGCGGGCGCCTTCGTCGCCGCCCTGCGGAGTGCCACGCCATGAAGATCACCCGCCTGACGACATATCGCGTCGCGCCGCGCTGGATGTTCCTGAAGATCGAGACCGACGAAGGCGTGGTCGGCTGGGGCGAGCCGGTCATCGAGGGCCGCGCGCGCACGGTGGAGGCCGCGGTGCAGGAGCTCGGGGAGCATCTGATCGGCAAGGACCCGGCGCGCATCAACGACCACTGGCAGGTGCTGTACCGCGGCGGCTTCTACCGGGGCGGCGCGGTGTTCATGAGTGCATTGGCCGGCATCGACCAGGCCTTGTGGGACATCAAGGGCAAGACGCTTGGCGTGCCGGTGTACCAGTTGCTTGGCGGTCTGGTGCGCGACCGCATGAAGACCTATTGCTGGGTGGGCGGTGACCGCCCGGCGGACATCATCGCGCAGATCCGCGCACGCGTTGCACTGGGCTACGACACCTTCAAGCTCAATGCCTGCGAGGAGATGCCACTGCTGGCACCCAGCCGCACCATCGATGCCGCCGTGGCCAAAGTCGCCGAGATCCGCGAAGCATTCGGTCAGACGATCGAGTTCGGCCTGGATTTCCATGGCCGCGTCGGCTGGCCGGTGGCCAAGACGCTGATCCGTGAGCTCGAACCGTACCGGCCGTTGTTCATCGAAGAGCCCGTACTGGCGGAGCAGGCGGAGTACTACCCGCGCCTTGCCGAGCAGACGGCCATCCCGCTGGCCGCCGGTGAACGCATGTTCTCGCGCACCGAGTTCAAGAGCGTCTTCGCTGCCGGTGGCCTGTCCATCGTGCAGCCGGATCTGTCGCATGCGGGCGGCATCACCGAGTGCATGAAGATCGCCGCCATGGCCGAGGCCCATGATGTCGCGCTGGCGCCGCATTGCCCCTTGGGTCCGGTTGCGCTGGCCGCGTGCCTGCACGTGGACTTCGCCAGCTGGAATGCCGTGCTGCAGGAGCAGAGCATCGGCATCCATTACAACGCCGACGGCGAGCTGCTGGACTATGTAAAGAACAAGGACGCCTTCACCATGCACGAAGGCTCCATCCTGCCCTTTACCCAGCCGGGACTGGGCGTGGACATCGACGAAGACGTGGTGATCGAACGCGCGCGGACGGCGGGTGACTGGCGCAACCCGCTGTGGCGCCACGAAGACGGGAGTGTTGCCGAATGGTAAGCATGTCGATGCGGGCCCCGGATGCCGTGCTGGCGTTCGACAGCGGCTGCACCTTGGGAGAGAGCATCGTCTGGTGCGCGCGCGAGCGGGTGTTGTGGTGGACCGATATCAAAGGTCGCCGGATCTGGCGGCAAGGGCCGGATGCGGCTGCCGGTACATGGTGGTCCACGCCTGGGCGGGTGGGTTGCCTGGCGCTGTGTGGGTCCGGACGCCTGTTGCTGGGCATGGAAGACGCGCTGTACCTGGCTGACCCGCGCGAGTGCGCCGCCGGCAGCGAATTGACGTGCGAGTGGATCTGCGACGTGCCGATGCCCGCAGCGGACATGCGCATCAACGATGGGCGCCTGGACCGCAGTGGCAACTTCGTGTTCGGGTGCATCAACGAGGGCGCGGAGCAGGCACGTACGGCGTACTTCCATCAGTACTCGCGGCGGCATGGCCTGCGTCAGCTGGCGCTGGATCCGGTGACGATCGCCAACGGCATCGGCTTCACACCCGATGGCAACGGCATGTACTACTGCGATTCGCTGCAGGGACGGATCATGCAGGTGCGCTACGACGCCGATACCGCCACCGTCGGTGCACCACAGCTCTTTGCCGTGGTCGACGGTGCCGAGCCGGACGGTGCGGCGGTTGACGCGCAGGGCCGGGTATGGGGTGCGCAGTGGGGGGCAGGGCAGGTGGTGTGTTACTCCGCTGCCGGCGCCGTAGCGCACACGGTAGACGTGCCCGCCAGGCAGCCGACCTGCGTGGCGTTCGCCGGTGATGCGCTGGACACCTTGTTCATCACCTCGGCACGCGATGGATTGGACGCTGCGCAACTGGAAGCGGAACCCGGCAGTGGCGGCGTATTCGCCAGCCGCCTGCAGGGCGTGCGCGGTCTGCCCGATAGCCGGTTCGCGGACGCATGATCGCCGTTGACTGGGGCAGCAGCAGCCTGCGTGCCTTTCGCGTGGAGAGCGATGGCCGCGTGCGTGAAACGCGCCGGACCGATCAGGGCCTGCTGCACGTGGGTGGCCGCTTCGCTGACGTGCTGGGGCAGCTGATCGACGGCTGGGACGACGCCCTGGTGGTGCTCGCCGGCATGGTCGGCAGCCGGCAGGGCTGGCAGGAAGTGCCCTACGTGCAGGCCCCCGTGGGTCTGCAGGACATCGCTGCCGGCATGCGGCTACTTGACGGCGACGCCATGCCGGGCCGCGCGCTGTGGCTGGTGCCGGGTGTGAGCTGTTTCGATGCGCATCAGGTGCCTGATGTGATGCGTGGCGAAGAGGCCCAGCTGTGCGGCCTGCTGCCGACGCTTGGCTCGGGCTCGCATCACGTGCTTCTGCCCGGTACGCACAGCAAGCACGTGCGGATAGTGGACGGCCGCATCGAAGGCTTCAGTACCTTCATGACGGGCGAGGTGTTTGCCGTGCTGCGCCAACACAGTCTGCTGGGCCGGATGATGGTCGATGCGCCGCACGATGACGCTGCATTCGCCGACGGGATGTCCATGGCGTCGCGCGGCGATGCGCTGCTGCATCACCTGTTCAGTGTGCGAACGCGCGCATTGTTCGATCAGCTCGCACCCGAGCAGTTGACCAGTTATCTGTCCGGCCTGCTGATCGGGCATGAAGTGCAGTCGCTGTCCGCTTCGGACGGCACGGTGCAGGTGATCGCCTCCGACGACCTGGCTGCGCGCTATCTGACGGCGCTGAAGCTGCGCGGCTTGCAGGCTGCACTCCACGCTGAAGAAAGCGCAGCGCGGGGCATGCACCTGCTCGCGCATGCACGTGGCCTGCCGATATAGCGCTGGCGCACCTTCGCCTCGTTTCATCTCCCACCGCCCGGTGATCCGCCGGCACCCGCAACAAGGAAGCAGGACATGCAACTTTCGGTGCTTGATACCACCATCGTACTGGTCTACCTCGCCGGTGTTTTCGTGCTGGCGCAGTGGGTATCCCGTGAGAAAGCAGGCCACGTGAAGGACGCCAAGGATTACTTCCTGGCCAGTCGCTCGCTGCCGTGGTGGGCGGTCGGTGCCTCCTTGATCGCGGCCAACATTTCCGCCGAACAGATCATCGGCATGTCCGGCTCCGGTTATGCCATCGGCCTGGCCATCGCCTCGTACGAATGGATGGCGGCGCTGACCCTGCTGATCGTGGGCAAATGGTTCCTGCCGGTGTTCCTGCGCAACGGCATCTACACCATGCCGCAGTTCCTTGAGCAACGTTACGGCAGCCGCATCCGTACGCTGATGGCGGTGTTCTGGCTGGGCCTGTACGTGTTCGTCAACGTCACCTCCATCCTGTGGCTGGGCGCGATCGCGGTCAGCCAGGTCACCGGCATGGACCAGATGCTGGCCGTGGTGCTGATCGGTGTGTTCGCCTTGCTGTACCAACTGTACGGTGGCCTGAAGGCGGTCGCCCTGACCGACATCGTGCAGGTGTCGCTGCTGGTGCTGGGCGGTCTGCTGGTGACCGGGCTGACACTCAACCAGCTGGGCGAAGGGGCGGGCATCGTCGCGGGCATCACCCGCCTGTGGCAGGCGCATCCGGGTCATTTCGAGATGATCCTGAGCAAGGACAACCCGTTCTACAAGGACCTGCCGGGCATCAGCGTGCTGATCGGCGGGTTGTGGATCATGAATCTCAGCTACTGGGGATTCAACCAGTACATCATCCAGCGCGCGCTGGCAGCCAAGAACATCGGCGAAGCGCAGAAGGGCGTGCTGTTTGCTGCGTTCCTGAAGCTGCTGATGCCGCTGATCGTGGTGGTGCCGGGCATCGCCGCGGTGATGCTGGCGCCGGGGCTGGAGACGCCCGACCAGGCCTACCCGACCATGATGCGCCTGCTGCCGACCGGCATCCTCGGGCTGGTCTTTGCCGCGCTGGTCGCCGCGATCGTGGCGTCGCTGGCGTCGAAGATCAATTCGGTGGCCACCATCTTCACCTTGGATTTCTACGCCAAGGGCAAGCGCCAGCACGACGAGACGCAGTTGGTGCGGGTGGGACGCATCGCCGCGGCGGTCACCGTGGTGTTGGGCATCCTGGCGGCCAAGCCGCTGCTCGGCAGCTTCGACCAGGCGTTCCAGTACATCCAGGAATACACCGGCTTCTTCACCCCGGGCATCGTGGTGATCTTCCTGTTGGGCCTGTTCTGGAAGCGCGCCAACGAGGCCGGCGCACTTGCCGCTGCCATCGGCTCGTTCGTCCTGTCGGTGGTGCTGAAGCTGGCCTGGCCTGCACTGCCTTTCATCGACCGGGTCGGCCTGGTGTTCCTGCTGGCGCTTGCGCTCGCGGTGGGCGTTTCGCTGGCCACGCCTGCCGCACCGGCCAAGGACGTGGTCCGCACCGATGATGTGGTCTACGCCACGAGTTCGTCCTTCAACGTGGGTGCCATCGCGGTCGTTGCGATCCTGGTGGCCCTGTACGCCCTGTTCTGGTGAGGAGAGAGCCATGATCACGAAGACCCTGCTGGCCGCTGCATTGGCCTTTGTCCCCCTGTTCTGCACGGCGGCCGAGGCGCGCGAGGAACTGCAACCGACCGGCCGCTTCAGCGTATATGGCCACGGTGCCGCGGCCACGCCGCCGATGGGCTGGAACCCATGGAATGCATTCCGCACGGAAGTCACCCAGGACAAGATCCTGTCCGTCGCCGAGACCATCAAGCGCAATGGCATGCAGAAGGCGGGCTACCGCTACGTCAATATCGATGACGGTTGGTGGTTGCAGCGGCGCGAAGACGGCGGCATCCAGATCCGCACCACGATGTTCCCGATGGCGGCCAGCAAAAGCGGACCGCCCAGCCTGAAGCCGTGGACGGACCACCTGCATGCCATGGGGTTCAAGGCGGGGCTGTACACCGACGTGGGCCGCAACGTCTGTTCGCAGGCACACGATGCGCACAGCCCGAACCTGCCGGTGGGGACCACCGCGCAGCGCGAGATCGGCTTGGAAGGGTTCGAGGCGAGCGACCTGGCCACCATGTTTGGCGAATGGGGATTCGATTACATCAAGGTCGATGCCTGCGGACTGGCTGACTATGGCCAAGGCAGCAGGGCGCAGGCCAGTGGGCTGTACCGCGAGGCCCGCCCGCTGATCGTGCGTCGCGATGCGCAGCAGAGTGATGCGGACAAGGTGGAAACGATGTATGCGCGCGTCGGACGCCTGCTGGCCGAGGCCAATCCGGACAACGACTTTGTCTTCTCCATCTGCCCGTGGGGCGAAGCCAACGTGGGCACGTGGGGCGGGCGGCATGGCAACCTGTGGCGCACCAGCCCGGACATCGAGCCGACCTGGGAAAGCATGCTGCACAACTTCGACACGGCATCGCGCCGCGAGCTCTATGCCGGCCCCGGCCGCTGGAATGATCCGGACATGCTCGCCGTGGGATTGGGCGAGTTCGCTGCCGAGCACATGACCGAGGCGCGGACGCATTTTTCGATGTGGACGATCCTCGCCGCGCCGCTGCTGGTGGGGTTCGACCTCAACCATGCCACGCCCGCGCAGATTGCCCTGCTGTCCAACCCGGAGGTGATCGCGGTGAACCAGGATGCGGCCGGCAACCAGGGCCGTATCGTGGCGACGGAGGGGGCCGTGCAGGTGCTGGTGAAGCCCTTGGCAGCGCGCGGCGATCGGGCCGTGCTGCTGGTCAACCGGGGCGAAAAAGAAGTCCGGGCCGGCGTGACTGCGGCGCAGATGCTGCTCAACGCGGACAGCCCGCTGCGCGCACGTGACCTGTGGCAGCAGCAGGAGATACCGGCGGCCGACGGCCGGCTCGGGTTCACCCTGCCACCGCACGGGTCGGTGCTGCTCAAGGTCAGCGGCACGCCGGCCACGGGCAGCGACATCAGCCTGGGCGAGATCACCGGGCGCATCCACGTCGCCGTGGACGGGCTGGACGGCTACAGCGCCAAGCCGGCCGAGGTGTCTGGTACGCCGCGGGTCGACGTGACGCCGGCGGGACAGCCGCTGCGCATCGGCGGCCAGGTGCAGGCGCGTGGTATCGGCATCCATGCCAACTCGCGGCTGGAAGTGCGTACCGCGCGGGAGTACGCGCGTTTCAGCGCGCTGGTGGGCCTGGATGACAGCTCCGCAGCGGGGAAGGGCAAGGTCGTGTTCCATGTATACGGCGACGGCAAGCCGCTGTTCACCAGCGCACCGCTGGGGCGTGGCGACGCGCCGGCCCGCATCGAGGTCGACACCACCGGCGTGCAGGTGCTGGAACTGGTAGCGGATGCAGGAAGCGCGAAGGGCACCACCCCGGTCGTGGTCTGGGCCGATGGCAGGCTGCGCTGAAGGCACCGCTGCGCCATGCTCGGCGGCTTCTCGCGCAGACCGCAACGATGCGCCTGGTAGCGCCGAGCCACGCTCGGCGGCTTTCCGCGCAGACCGCAACGATGCGCCTGGTAGCGCCGAGCCACGCTCGGCGGCTTTTCGCGCAGACGGTAACGGCATCCGCCGCGCACGTCCCGGCGCTACACTGACTACATGGAAATCCCGATGTTTCCCGCACAGGACCGGACATGATGGCGACGTCGAGCCGTAGCCTGCACGGGCAGATCGTGCACGAACTGGGCAAGCTGATCATCGCCGGTACGTACAAGCCCGGCGAGGTGCTGCCACGCGAGGAGCTGCTTGCAGAACAGCTGCAGGTCAGCCGTACCGCGCTGCGTGAGTCGCTGCGCGTGCTGGGCTCCAAGGGGTTGATCGAAACAAAGCAGAAAATCGGCACCCGGGTCCGCGACGCCACCCACTGGAACCTGCTGGACCCGGACGTGCTGGCCTGGCACGGCGCGGCCCTGCCGGACCTGGAGTTTGTCGAACAGCTGGCAGAGATGCGCGAACTGATCGAGCCTGCCGCTGCCGCACTGGCCGCCCAGCGCCGCACACCCGCGCAGCTCGAGCGTATCCAGCAGGCCTATGCGTCGATGGCAGCGGCCGTGGACATGGAGGCGTGGGCGGCCGCAGATCTCCGGTTCCACCATGCCGTGCTGGATGCCACCGCCAACGCGTTGCTGCGCCCGTTGTTCAGCGTGATTGAAACCGCACTCGGGAGTTACCTCCTGCTGTCTGCGCAGAAGGCCGACGCGGACTTCAAGTACTCGTTGCCCCGGCACGCACGTGTGCTGCAGGCCATTGCCGACCAGCAGCCGGAAGACGCCCGGCAGGCCATGCTGGAAATGATCGCCGATTCGCGCCGCAACCTGCGCGAGGGCGCGAGGCCTACGCCATGAGTGCCATGCCTGCGCCCGTCCTGCTGAGCAGCATCCACACCGGACGCGCGCTGCCGTACACGCGACCGGGCAGCCGCAGCGCGATTGCCAAGTCGCCGGTCGATCATCCGGTACACATCCACGCAGAGGGCATTGAAGGCGATGAGCAGGGTGACCTGCGCGTACACGGTGGGCCGGACAAGGCCATCCATCACTATCCTTTCGATCATTACGCGTTCTGGCGCGCGGACCACCCGCATGCACTGTTGGGCGCCGCTGGTGCCTTCGGCGAGAACTTCTCCAGCAGCGGATGGACCGAAGCGCACATCCATATCGCCGATGTGATCCGGGTCGGAACGGCCACGCTGCAGGTGTCGCAGGGTCGCCAGCCATGCTGGAAACTCAACGATCGATTCGGGTATGCGGACATGGCACGGACGATGCAGTCGAGCGGACGCACCGGCTGGTACTACCGCGTGCTGGAAGGCGGTACGGTGTCGCCAGGCGACACGCTGACCGTTGTGGAACGGCCGTGCGCTGATTGGCCGCTCAGCCGACTGGTGACCGTCTTGTTCGATCGCACGCTGGAACGTGAGCTGCTGGAAGAAGCCAGCCAACTGCCGCTGACCGCATCGTGGAAGAAACTGTTGTTGAACCGGCTGCAGCGTAACGAAGTGGAATCCTGGCAATCCCGGCTGCAGGG
This sequence comes from Stenotrophomonas sp. CFBP 13718, assembly GCF_014842145.1. Taxonomy (NCBI): domain Bacteria; kingdom Pseudomonadati; phylum Pseudomonadota; class Gammaproteobacteria; order Lysobacterales; family Lysobacteraceae; genus Stenotrophomonas; species Stenotrophomonas sp. CFBP 13718. The sequence continues at coordinate 196 of NZ_JACYVC010000002.1, read as the reverse complement.
CCCTGCCGACGCATGACGGCGACCCGCCACGCGCGTCGCCGCCCGCAAGAGCCGCCTGGTAGAGCCGACTTCAGTCGGCTGCCGTACGCGGTGAACCTAGCCGCCTGGTAGAGCCGACTTCAGTCGGCTGCCGTCCGAGGTGAAGCCAGCCGACTGAAGTCGGCTCTTATTTCTTCGAGATCTGGCACTTTAGGTG